>NZ_JBEPDN010000001.1:0-707625 GCF_040300365.1 Streptomyces sp. NPDC000404
ACCGAAGCGGCTTCATCGTTCGACTTGCATGTGTTAAGCACGCCGCCAGCGTTCGTCCTGAGCCAGGATCAAACTCTCCGTGAATGTTTCCCGGTACTCCGGGTCAACACACACGGGAGCGGAACCGAGAGAGGAATAGTCCCTCGGTTCACAGCGTCCTCGCTGTGTGTGCCACCGTCACCCGTGGGTGCGGTGGGCTTTCAAAGGAACCTCGTCCCAGCGTGATGCTGGAGACGGGGTATCAACATATCTGGCGTTGACTTTTGGCACGCTGTTGAGTTCTCAAGGAACGGACGCTTCCTTTGTGCCTGTTTCACCAGGCTCTCCGGGCGCTTCCCTTCGGTCTTGCGTTTCCGACTCTATCAGATCCTTTCGGTTCTGATTTTCGCCGGCGCGGTCCGGCCTTTCGGCTTTTCCGCGGTTCCAACCTTACCAGATCCGCTGGGCGTTTCCGGCCCCCTGTTGGAGCGGGGTTTGCCGTCTGGCTTTCGCTTTCCGGCTTTTCCGACTCTATCAGATCCGATTCTCGCCGTTTCCGGCCCGAATTCGCTTCCGATTACCCGTCGGAGGGGTTTGCCTCGGGCTGCTTACTTTCGTTTGCGGCGCCTTGGCGAGTCGCTACTTTAGCGGAATTCCCGGTTGACTCATAATTGAGCAACGCGGTCGAATTTCGGCAATGCGAAAGTGGCCCCGTTAGGGAGAATCCAGCCTGAGTAGTGGTGGTGCCGCCGTCCGGCTGCGCAGATAGCGCTGCCCATCTCCAGCGGCTCGGGCCACGTTAGACGTTCCGGTGCCCCGAGTCAAGGAGCTGCGGTGTGCGTCACGTAGCCCTGGCGGGGCGGCGGCGCGGTACGTGCGGGCGGTAGCGGCTGACCGTCGGCTCGCCCTCGATCCAGTAGCGCCACGGATGGGCCGCGCCGTCACCTCCTACCCCGGTGCGGGGGCCGCTCCGTACCAGCTCGGGGGCGGGCGGACGGCCGTGGAGGACGGAGAGGGGGGCGCCGGGGCCGGTGCAGAGGTCGGTGCCGTCGAGGGTGCGGTCGATGTCGAGGGCGGTGGCGAGGCGGGCCGGGCCCTGGGCCAGTTCGTGGGGACGGCGGGCCTTGGGGCGGCGGGCTCGGGCCAGCTCGGTGCCGGTGAGGATCTCGCCGGCGCGTACCAGGACTCCGCTCGCGTGGTCCTCGGGGCCGCAGACGAAATTCAGGCTGAACCACATGCCGTAGATGAAATAGACGTAGGCATGGCCGGGCGGGCCGAACATCGAGGCGTTGCGCGGGGTGCGGCCGCGGTACGCGTGGGAGCCGGGGTCGCGTTCGCCGGCGTATGCCTCCACCTCGGTGAGGCGCAGTTCGATCGGGCCGTCCGGGGTGGTGCGCACGAGGGTGCGGCCGAGGAGATCGGGGGCGACCTCCAGGACGGGACGGTCGAAGAAGGCATGCGTGAGCGGCATACGTTCCGGTACGTCGGTCATGTGCGCCGAGAGTAGTGCAGTGGGGAGGGGGTCGGCGCGGTGCGGATGGGCGCCCTTGGGAGGCTAGGGCGGGGGAACCGGCTGCCGCCGGTTTCCGTTGACAGCAGGCGAGCCGTGATCGCGGCTGCCGGAGTGAGGTCAGGCGTCGGCCTGGGGAGGACGGACATGGGGTTCAAGAAGCTGCTGGCGAGCTTGGGGGCCGGAGGCGCGTCGGTGGAGACGGTTCTCTTCGAGGAGAACGTCGTGCCCGGTGGCGTCGTTCAGGGTGAGGTGCGGATCCAGGGCGGGTCGGTGGCCCAGGACATCCAGGGGCTGTCGGTCGGATTGCAGGCGCGCGTCGAGGTGGAGAGCGGCGAGGAGGAGGTCAAGCGCAACGTCCAGTTCACTTCGGTGCAGCTCGGCGGGGCGTTCCAGGTGCAGGCGGGTGCGGCGCACACCGTTCCGTTCGGGCTGGAGATTCCCTGGGAGACGCCGATCACCACGTTCCTCGGGCAGCATCTGCGCGGGATGAGCGTGGGGGTGACGACGGAGCTGGCCATCGCGCGGGCGGTGGACTCCGGGGACCTCGATCCGGTGAACGTGCACCCGATTCCGGCGCAGCAGGCGATCCTGGACGCGTTCGGGCAGCTCGGTTTCCGCTTCAAGGCGGCGGATCTGGAGCAGGGGCACATCCGGGGGACGCGGCAGCAGCTGCCCTTCTATCAGGAGATCGAGTTCTCCGCGCCGCAGCAGTACCGCGGGCTCAACGAGGTCGAGCTGTCGTTCGTCGCCGACGACCGGGAGATGGACGTGGTGCTGGAGATGGACAAGAAGGGCGGGCTGATCAGCGACGGGTCGGACACGTACCGGTCGTTCACGGTGGGGCTGCACGACTTCCAGCAGACCGATTGGGCGGGGTATCTGAACCACTGGCTGGCCGAGGTCGGCGGGAAGCGGAACTGGCTCTAACCTGGCCCGACAGGTGTCAGCAAGCGACCAGGAGGTGTCGAGGTGTCCGAGCTGAAGCGGCGGCCGCTCCCGCACGATTTCCACCCGCAGGTACCGGAGTTCACGGTGGCGAGCGACGAGGTGGCGCCGGGCGGGACGCTGGGTTCCGCGCAGGTGTACGCCGAGGGCAACCGCTCGCCGCAGCTGCGGTGGGAGGGTGCGCCCGCGGGGACGAAGAGTTACGCCGTCACCTGCTTCGATCCGGATGCGCCGACCGGCAGCGGTTTCTGGCACTGGTCGGTGTTCGACATCCCGGCGTCGGTGACGGAGCTGCCGGCGGGTGCCGGGTCCGGGGCGATGCCGGGGCTGCCCGAGGGCGCGGTCCACGTCCGTAACGACTACGGGACGCGGGACTTCGGCGGTGCCGCGCCGCCGCCCGGGGACGGTCCGCACCGGTACGTCTTCACGGTGTACGCCGTCGACCAGGAGAAGCTCGGTCCCGACGGCGATGCGTCGCCCGCGGTGGTCGGTTTCAATCTGCGGTTCCACACGCTCGGGCGGGCCCAGTTGGTGGCCGAGTACGAGGTGCCCGCGGAGGGCTGAGCCCGTAATTGCGTTGCGCCCCGGTGTTCCTCGCACGCAGGGTGGTTTCGGTCGGCGGCTCGTTCGGGCCGCCGGGCAGCCGGTACCGCCACGCGGGAGCACCGGGGCGCAGGTGTGTCGCCCCCGCTCGCCGGGGGCCGGGCGCGTGGTGCGCCCGGTCGCCTCGCCGGTCGCCGTACGCTCCGGATCCGGGTGGTACACGGGGGTGGGATCCGGGGCGCACTCCCCCTTTTCCCTTCGCTCTCCTTGCGGGCCCTGTGCCGGGGCCGTTTCCGGGATGTCGTACGTCCTGGTCGCCCGTGGTGTTCCGGGCCTTTCGCGCACCCGGGCGGGTCGCCTTCCCTTCCCTCGCCGATTACCCGTCATTTCCCTTGTGGCATGGGGAAATTGCGTTGTGGCGGGAAATGCTTCCCCTGCACAGTGGAGCCACTTCGCCGCGGGGGCGAACGGTCCGGGAGGTGGGCGGGATGCGCGAGACGCTGGTGCTCAACGCGAGCTTCGAGCCGCTGTCGACGGTGACGTCGCGTCGGGCCGTGGTGCTGGTGATGCAGGAGAAGGCCGTCGTCGAGCACGCGCATCCGGGGCTGCGGATCCGGGCGGCTTCGGTGGAGATGCCGGTGCCGCAGGTGATCCGGCTCAGCCGGTACGTACGGGTGCCGTTCCGAAGATGGGCGCCGTGGTCGCGGCGGGGCGTGCTGGTGCGGGATCAGCACCGGTGCGCGTACTGCGGGCGGCGGGCGACGACCGTCGATCACGTCGTACCGCGGTCGCACGGGGGTGGCGACACGTGGCTGAATACCGTCGCTTCCTGTGCCGAGGACAACCACCGGAAGGCGGACCGTACGCCGGAGCAGGCCGGGATGCGGCTGTTGCGGCGGCCGTTCGAGCCGACGCCCGCGGAGGCGATGCTGTCGGCGCTCGGGGTGTCCGTCCGGGAGGAGTTGCCGGGATGGGCGTCGCCTGCGGCGTGACGTCCGGGCGGGGGTGGGCATCGTCCGGCTCTTCCGCGGGACGGCTGCCTCAGCGGACGAGTTGGACGATGGCCGCCACGCCGACGAGGACAATGACGGCGCGCAGGACGGCGGGCGGCAGCCGGCGGCCGATGGTCGCGCCGATGCGGCCGCCGAGGGCCGCGCCGGTGGCGAGGAGGGCGACTGCCGTCCAGTCGAAGCGGGCGATGAAGAGGAAGAGCACCGCGGCGACGGCGTTGACGAGCAGCGTGAGGACGTTCTTGAGGGCGTTGAGCCGCTGCAGGCTCTCGTCGAGCGCCAGGCCCGTCATGGAAAGGTAGAGGACGCCTTGGGCGGCGCCGAAGTAGCCGCCGTAGGCGCTCGCCAGCAGCAGTCCGGTGAAGAGGACGGGGCCGCCGTGGCGGCGGGGTGCGGTGCCGTTGCGGGACCGGCGGGCGCGAAGGGCCCGGGCGAGGCGGGGCTGGATGACGACGAGGACGAGCGCGACGCCGACGAGGACGGGGACGATCGCGTCGAAGGCGTCGGACGGCAGGGCGACGAGCAGGGCCGCGCCGGTGGCGCCGCCGAGGAGGGCGGCGGTGCCGAAGAGGAGGAGGCGGGGGCGCTGGCCGGTCAGTTCGCGGCGGTAGCCGATGGCGCCGCTGAGCGAACCGGGCACCAGGCCGAGGGAGTTGGAGACGTTCGCGGTGACGGGCGGGAGTCCGACGGCCAGCAGCACCGGGAAGGTGATGAGGGTGCCGGAGCCGACGACGGTGTTGATGGTCCCGGCGCCGAGGCCCGCGGCGAGGACGGCGAGTGCTTCCCAGGTGGTCACGCGATCCCCCGTGGTCGTCCGGTGCGGATGCGTCCGATCATGCAACAGGGGGTGCCTCGCCGGTCGGTGTGACCGGCGGGACACCCCCTGAGGGCAGAGGCGTCAGTCGATGGGCGGTGCCTGGCGGGGCGTGGGGGTCTTGACGAGCGGGTCCTTGCCGCCGCCGGGGGTGAAGTTGCCGAGGGCGCCGCCGAGGCCCTTGAGGGCGTCGCCGATCTCGCTGGGCACGATCCAGAGCTTGTTGGCGTCGCCTTCGGCGATCTTCGGGAGCATCTGGAGGTACTGGTACGACAGCAGCTTCTGGTCCGGGTCGCCGGCGTGGATGGACTCGAAGACCGTACGGATCGCCTGGGCCTCGCCCTCGGCGCGGAGCGCGGCGGCCTTGGCCTCACCCTCGGCACGGAGGATGGCGGACTGCTTCTCGCCCTCGGCGGTGAGGATCTGGGACTGGCGGGTGCCCTCGGCCTGGAGGATGGCCGCGCGCTTGTCACGGTCGGCGCGCATCTGCTTCTCCATCGAGTCCTGGATGGAGGTCGGCGGCTCGATGGCCTTCAGTTCGACGCGGTTGACACGGATGCCCCACTTGCCGGTGGCCTCGTCGAGGACGCCGCGCAGCGCCGCGTTGATCTCCTCACGGGAGGTGAGGGTGCGCTCCAGGTCCATGCCGCCGATGATGTTGCGGAGCGTGGTGACGGTGAGCTGCTCGATCGCCTGGATGTAGCTGGCGACTTCGTAGGTCGCGGCGCGGGCGTCGGTGACCTGGTAGTAGATGACGGTGTCGATGTTGACGACGAGGTTGTCCTGGGTGATCACCGGCTGCGGCGGGAACGGCACGACCTGTTCGCGGAGGTCGATGCGGTTGCGGATCGAGTCGATGAACGGGACGACGATGTTGAGGCCCGCGTTGAGGGTGCGGGTGTAGCGGCCGAAGCGCTCGACGATGGCGGCGCTCGCCTGGGGAATGACCTGGATCGTCTTGATGAGTGCGATGAACACGAGCACCACCAGGATGATCAGGACGATGATGATCGGTGCCACTGCGACTCCCGTGCCCTTCGTCTGGTCCTCCGGCCGTGGCCGGCTTGGGTGTTGATCGAGTCTTTCAGACTCGTGGTGCGTCGTCAGCGCGTTCCGGTCAGATGACCACAACGCTTTCCGGTCAGATCACCACGGCGGTGGCGCCTTCGATCTCCACGACGTCGACCTGGGATCCCGGTTCGTAGGCACGGTCGCCGTCGAGGGCGCGGGCCGACCAGATCTCGCCGCCGAGCTTGATGCGGCCGCCGGCGCCGTCGACGCGTTCCAGGACGGTGGCGCTCTTTCCCTTGAGGGCGTCGATGCCGGAGGCGAGGACGGGCCGCTGGGTGCGGTGGCGGTTGGCGAGGGGGCGGACGACCGCGACGAGCGCGACGGAGACCGCGGCGAAGACGAGGAACTGTATGACGGTGCCGCCACCGAGCGCTGCGGTGACGGCACTTGCGACGGCGCCGACCGCGAACATCCCGAACTCGGGCATCGCGGTCACGACGAGCGGAATTCCCAGCCCCACGGCGGCGATCAGCCACCACACCCATGCGTCCACCGCTTCATGGTAGGGCGGGGGCGCTGCGCGGGAACAGGGCGTAAAGCGTCAGGAAAGGGGCAGTCCCTGGGCGGTCCAGCGGTCGCTGCCGTTCCGCTCGACGATCAAGGGGAGACCGAAGCAGCGGGAGAGGTTGGCGGAGGTGAGTTCGAGGTCGAGGGGGCCGGCGGCGAGGACCTTGCCCTGACGGATCATCAGGACGTGGGTGAAGCCGGGGGCGATCTCCTCGACGTGGTGGGTGACCATCACCATCGAGGGGGCGTACGGGTCGCGGGCGAGGCGGCCCAGGCGGCGGACGAGGTCCTCGCGGCCACCGAGGTCGAGGCCGGCGGCGGGCTCGTCGAGGAGGAGCAGCTCGGGGTCGGTCATCATGGCGCGCGCGATGAGGGTGCGCTTGCGCTCGCCCTCGGAGAGGGTGCCGAACTTCCGGTCGAGGTACTCGGTCATGCCGAGGCGGTCGAGGAAGGCGCGGGCGCGCTGCTCGTCGATGTCCTCGTAGTTCTCCTGCCAGTGGGCGGTCATGCCGTAGGCGGCGGTGAGAACGGTCTGCAGGACGGTCTGGCTGCGGGGGAGCTTCTCGGCGAGGGCGATACCGGCGATGCCGATGCGCGGGCGGAGGTCGAAGACGTCGACCTTGCCGAGGCGTTCGCCGAGGATGGTGGCGCTGCCCTGGGTGGGGAAGAGGTAGCTGGAGGCGAGGTTGAGCAGGGTGGTCTTGCCGGCGCCGTTGGGGCCGAGGATGACCCAGCGCTCACCCTCCTTCACCGACCAGGAGACCTGGTCCACCAGAGCCCGCCCTTCGCGGACCACGGATACGTCCACCAGCTCCAGCACATCGCTCATGAGTGCCCTGTCTCCCATTGCTTCTCGGTCGTCACGTGCGCCTGTGGGCGCCTCCCCCGTGCAAACCTACGCCACTCGATGTCAGTGCCGTTCCCTAGGCTGGGGGCCATGCTCGATGAACCTCGTTCGGGACGGCTGGCGGCATGGGGAAATGCCCTTTTGGCCGGACTTGTCTCGCTTGATGATGCCGCGGAGCGGATCGCGGACGACGACGCCGTGCACCGGGTGCGGGGCCTGCCGGGCGAGGCCGCGCCGGTGGGGCTGACGCTGGCGCTCGGCCGCCTGCGGGCGATGGGCGCGGTGGGGCTGCGGGTCGCGCTGCCCGCGCCGGGGCATCCCCTGGGGCTGAGCGGGCCGCCCGAGTTCAACGCCCGGGCGCTGGACGCCGGGGAGGCGGTGCTGGCCACGGGTGCCGGGGTCGGGCTGATCCCGGAGATACACCGGGCGGGGCCGGACGGCGGCTCCGGGCCGGATGTGCATGTCGAGGTGGTGTGGGAGTGCCTGCCGGTACGGGAGGCGCCGCCGGCCGACGTGCCGTCGCTGGGCGAGGCGGAGCGGGAGCTGGCGGAGGCGCTGCGGGAGGCGACCGAGGCGCTGACGCGGCTGGACGTGGCCGGTTCCGGGCCGGTGGCGCAGGCCGCGCTGGCGGCGTACCGGGCGCGGGCCGAGGCCGGACGGCAGGTGCTGGCGCCCGGTTATCCGCCGCGTGCGGTGCGGGTGCTGGAGCTGGCGCAGCGGGTGGGGGCGCTGCTCGCCATCGCGCGGGGCGCGGGCGGGGACGGCCGGGAGCACGGCGGCGCGGTCAGCTCCTCGGAGATCGCGGCCCGCACGGAGGCGCTGCGTCCGGTGGAGCGTACGGCCCGGCGGGCGCAGGTCGCGGCGTACAACGCGGCGGTGGAGGAGCGGGAGCGGCGGGGGTGAGGGCCGGTCCGGGCCGGGGTGCGCGGTGGCCCCGGCCCGGACAGGATCCGCGTACCGGACCGGTCCCCCGTACCGGGCCGGCCGCCGCGGGCGAGTCAGGCGCCGATGCCGTGGCGGACGGCCCAGAGGGCGGCCTGGGTGCGGTCGGCGAGGTCCAGCTTCATGAGGATGTTGGAGACATGGGTCTTGACGGTCTTCTCGGACAGGACGAGTGCGCGGGCGATCTCGCGGTTGGAGCGGCCGTCGGCGATCAGGCCGAGCACCTCGCTCTCCCGCTCGGTGAGCGTGGTGCCGCGTCCCTGCCCGCCGCCCCCCTCGTCCTGGGTGAGGAGGGCGCCGGCCACCTCCGGCTGGAGCAGCACGTGCCCGGCGTGGACGGAGCGGATGGCGCCGGCCAGCGCCTCCGGGTCGATGTCCTTGTAGACATAGCCGGCGGCCCCGGCGCGCAGGGCGGGGACGACGGTGCGCTGTTCGGTGAAGCTGGTGACGATCAGCACCCGGGCGGGGTTGGCCAGTTCGCGCAGGGTGCGCAGCGCCTCGATGCCGTCCGTGCCGGGCATTTTGACGTCCATCAGCACGACGTCGGGGCGCAGCCGTTCGGCGGCGGCGATGCCTTCGGTGCCGTCGGCTGCCTCGCCCACGACCTCGATGTCGTCCTGGATCTCCAGGAACGTCCGCAGACCGCGGCGGACCACCTGGTGGTCGTCGACCAGCAGCACCCGGATGGTGCCGGTGCCGCCCGCGGGGTCCGTGGCGGCCTCGGCGGCGGGCGCGGGGGCGCCGCCCGGGGGGACGCTGCGCGGCGCGCGGCCGTCGGCCCGCTCGTCTCGGTTGCCGGTTCCGGCGTTCTCAGCCACCGGGCACCTCCATCTCTACAGCGGTGCCCTGGCCGGGCTCCGATTTCACGGTGAGCATGCCGCCGACGCCGTTGGCGCGGTCGCGCATCGACACCAGGCCCAGGTGACGGCCGGCCGTCCGGACCGCGCCGGGGTCGAAGCCGCAGCCGTCGTCGGCGACGCGGAGCAGTGCGCCCTGCCCGTGCCGGGTGAGGGTGACCTCGACGTGCCCGGCGCCACTGTGCCGCAGCGCGTTGTGCAGCGCCTCCTGGGCGACGCGCAGCAGCGCCTCCTCCTGGGAGGAGGGCAGGGCGCGGACGCCCTGGGCGTCGAAGGTGACGCGGGCGCTGTGGGCGCGGTCGAGGACCTGGGCCTGTGAGCGGAGGGTGGCGACCAGGCCGTCCTCGTCGAGGGCGGCGGGCCGCAGCTCGACCACGGCGGCGCGCAGCTCGTCGGCCGCCTCGGCGGCCAGCGCGGCGACCTGGTGCAGCTCGCACTTGGCCCGGTCCGGGTCGCGGTCGACGAGCGCGGTGGCCGCCTGGGCGGTGAGCCGGAGCGAGAAGAGCTTCTGGGCGACGGCGTCGTGCAGTTCGTGGGCGAGGCGGGCGCGCTCCCCCGCGATGGTCAGCTCGCGGCTGCGTTCGTAGAGGCGGGCGTTGGTGAGGGCGATGGCGGCGTGCTGGGCGAGGATGCCCAGGAGGCGTTCGTCCTCGGCGGTGAAACCGCAGCCGCCGGCCGGTTTGGGGCAGCGCTTGTTGGCGAGGAAGAGTGCGCCGAGGATCTCGTCGCCGTCGGCGACCGGCAGGCCCAGGAAGTCGGACATGTCGGGGTGGGCGGCGGGCCAGCCGCCGAAGCGGGGGTCCTGGCGGACGTCGGCGAGGCGCTCGGGGGTGGCGTGGTGGAGCATCGCGGCGAGGATGCCGTGCTGGCGGGGCAGCGGGCCGATGGCCTTCCACTGCTCCTCGCTGACGCCGTCGACCACGAACTGCGCGAAGCCGCCGTGATCGTCGGGCACGCCGAGGGCGGCGTATTCGGCGTCGAGCAGTTCCCGGGCCGAGGCGACGATCGTCTTGAGGACGTCCCGCACCTCCAGATGCCGGCTCATCGCGAGGATCGCGCTGCTCACCGCGGGGATTCCGGCTCCCGGTCCGTTGGTCATACGTTTCACCGTACCGGCGCCCGGCGAGGGGTGTATCGGTCCGCCGCCGCGCCGGTCCTCGGTCTGCGGACCTAGGACGAGCCATCACCATTTCCGGCGTAACGGTCATTTTTCGCACTCGAGGCAAATAGCTTCTAGTCCCCTATATAGGGGCACTGTGTGCACACCCCCTCCAACACCTCTCCCCCGAGGTGCGGATCGCGCCGAAGTCGGCGGATTCGGCGGTCCGCGCCCCGGTGGGACGCGCCGGGTTCCAGACTCGGCGCATGACAGAAGCGACGAGGACCTGGACCCCGACCCACGGCGACCCCTACCGAGGCGTTCCCTACCGCCCCGCGCGGATACCGGCGGCGGAGTCGCTCGCCCGCGCGGCGGAGCTGCGGGAGCGGATGGACGGCAGGCGGACCGTGCGGCAGTTCTCCACCGACCCGGTGCCCGAGCAGGTCGTACGGGACGCCATCGCCTGCGCGGCGACCGCGCCGTCCGGGGCGCATCAGCAGCCGTGGACGTTCGTGCTGGTCAAGGACGCCGAGGTGCGGCGGCGGATCCGGGCGGCCGCGGAAGAGGAGGAGCGCGTCTCGTACGGCGGGCGGCTGGGCGAGGAGTGGCTGGCCGCGCTGCGCCCGCTGGGGACGGACGAGGTCAAGCCCCATCTGACCGATGCGCCGTATCTGATCGTGGTGTTCCAGCAGCGGCACTGGCTGGGCGAGGACGGCAGCAAGCGCAAGCACTACTACGTCGACGAGTCGGTGGGGATCGCGGTCGGGATGCTGCTGTCCGCGCTGCATCTGTCGGGGCTGGCGGCGCTGGTGCACACGCCGAGCCCGATGCGGTTCCTGCAGGAGGTTCTGGGGCGGCCGGCCAACGAGAAGGCGTTCGCCGTGATCCCCGTGGGCTACCCCGCCGATAAGTGCGAAGTGCCGGATTTGATCCGAAAGTCCCTTGACCAGGTCCTGGTCGAGGTCTGAGGCACATTCGCCTCATACGTTCTGTGCAACTGCGATCACACCCGGCGAGGCAAACCTTGTCCGGGTGTGACGCCACCCATAGGGCACAGGTCACCTACGACCGGCTTTAGTCGCCCGACAGACCTTCATGAGCTGGGGTTCTTTCCCGGGGGACGCAGGAGTCGGCACCCCGGTTCCACTATTCCCGGTCGTATGTCACCTCGTTGCCCGGCGAATTTACGGCCGCTAAGAATGGCTCCCGTCGCTCGGCGCCGCGGTCCCCACCCGGCGTTCTCCGCCACCAACGGCTCCCTGCGACGTCCCCCTTTTCGGAAGGTCTACTTCGCCATGCCCAAGCACGCCCTTTTCGGCCTTGACCGCCTGACGCGGACCCACAAGCTCTCTGCCGCCGGCATCGCCGCGGCCGGCGCCGCCGCCCTCGCCTTCACCGTCGTACCGGGCGCGGAGGCCGGGCAGAGCACCGGACAGGCCACGGCCGCCCACGTCCAGCCGGTCGCCTTCAGCAGCACCGTCGGCACCGCGGCGCAGACCCAGCAGGCCACCATCGCCAAGCAGGCGGACGCCTCCGCCAAGGCCGGCAAGGCCGAGGCCGCCGCCAAGGCGAAGGCTGCCGCGAAGGCGAAGGCCGAGGCCGCCGCGAAGGCGAAGGCCGCCAAGGAGCGCGCCGCGCAGCAGACCGCCAGCCGGTCCACCGACCGCGCCGCGCTGCCCGTCGCCGCGAAGACCCCGGTCAAGACCTACGCGGACAACCTCGACGGCTGGATCCGCCAGTCGCTCGACATCATGGCCGCCAAGGGCATCCCCGGCTCGTACGACGGCATCCACCGCAACATCATCCGGGAGTCCGCGGGCAACCCGATGGCCATCAACAACTGGGACATCAACGCCATCAACGGCGTGCCCTCCAAGGGCCTGCTCCAGGTGATCGCCCCGACCTTCCAGGCGTACCACGTCGACGGCACCTCCTGGGACATCTACGACCCGGTCGCCAACATCACCGCCGCCTGCAACTACGCGGCCGACAAGTACGGCTCGATGGACAACGTCAACTCCGCCTACTG
Source organism: Streptomyces sp. NPDC000404 (assembly GCF_040300365.1). Classification (NCBI taxonomy): domain Bacteria; kingdom Bacillati; phylum Actinomycetota; class Actinomycetes; order Kitasatosporales; family Streptomycetaceae; genus Streptomyces; species Streptomyces sp. NPDC000404. The sequence goes on from NZ_JBEPDN010000001.1 coordinate 12,157, forward strand.
AGCGGACCGCGTCCGAACGCCGAGGGGCGGCACCCGATCACGGGTGCCGCCCCTCGGCGGTGTGCGCTACGGGCGCCGGGTCACTTGCGCATGACCTCCGGCTCGTGGCGGCGCAGCAGGCGGGCCACGACGAAGGCGAGGGCGACGCCGAGCGTGATCAGGATGATCATGTCCATCGTGTAGACGCTCGCCTGGTGCTGCCACAGCGGATCGGGGTTGGCGGGCGTCCCCTTGGCCAGGTTGGCGGGCTCCCACGGCAGCAGGCGGTTCATGTCGGCGGTCGCGCCCATCGCGGCGACGGCCCAGCGCGACGGCATCAGCCAGGAGAACTGCGCGACGCCGATCGTGTCGAACAGCTGGAAGAGCACGCCGGTGAAGACGACCTGGACGATGGCGAACATGACCAGCAGCGGCATGGTCTTCTCGGCGGTCTTGACCAGCGCGGAGATGATCAGGCCGAACATCATCGAGGTGAAGCCGAGCGCGATGATCGCCAGCGTCATCTCGACGCCCGGCATGTTGCGGAAGATCACGCCCTCGGCGGGCATCGTCCGCGTGGAGAAGCCGATCGCCGAGATGATCACGCCCTGGAAGGCGGTGGCCACGCCCAGGACGATCACCTTGGACATCAGATACGCCGACCGCGACAGGCCGGTGGCCCGTTCGCGCTCGTAGATGACCCGCTCCTTGATCAGCTCACGTACGGAGTTGGCGGCGCCGGAGAAGCACATGCCGACCGCGAGGATCAGCATGATCGTGGAGGCGTCGCGGTTCGCGCCGTGCCGGTTCTCCGGCCCGTACCCGAAGCCGTAGTCGCTGGGGATCAGCATCGAGACGATGCCGAGGACCGCGGGCAGCGCCAGCATCAGGACCAGGAAGCCGCGGTCGGAGGCGAGCACCGAGACATAGCGGCGCATCAGCGTCCACAGCTGGGAGCCCCAGCTCTGCGACTTCTGCATCCGGGCGGGCGGCGACTGGATCTGCACCGACTGCGGGGCGACCGCATCGATGTCCGCCGCGTACATCTGGTAGTGCGGGGAACCGCGCCAGCGGCCCATCCAGTCGTAGTCGCGGTAGTTCTCGAACGCCGAGAAGACGTCGGCCCAGGTGTCGTACTGGAAGAAGTTCAGCGCCTCCTCGGGCGGGCCGAAGTAGGCGACGCCGCCGCCCGGCGCCATGACCAGCAGCTTGTCGCAGATGCCCAGCTCGGCGACGGAGTGCGTGACGACCAGGACGGTACGGCCGTCGTCGGCGAGGCCGCGCAGCAGCTGCATGACGTCGCGGTCCATGCCCGGGTCGAGGCCGGAGGTCGGCTCGTCGAGGAAGATCAGCGACGGCTTGGTCAGCAGCTCCAGGGCGACCGAGACGCGCTTGCGCTGACCACCGGAGAGCGAGGTGACCTTCTTGTCCCGGTGCACATGGAGCTTCAGCTCGTGCAGCACCTCGTCGATCCGCGCCTCGCGCTCGGCCTCCGCGGTGTCACCGGGGAAGCGGAGCTTGGCGGCGTAGCGCAGCGCCTTCTGGACGGTCAGCTCCTTGTGGAGGATGTCGTCCTGCGGGACCAGACCGATGCGCTGGCGCAGCTCGGCGAACTGCTTGTAGAGGTTCCGGTTGTCGTAGAGGACGTCGCCCTCGTTGGCGGGGCGGTAGCCGGTGAGCGCCTTGAGGAGCGTCGACTTGCCGGAGCCGGACGGGCCGATGACGGCGATCAGCGACTTCTCCGGGACGCCGAACGAGACGTCCTTGAGGATCTGCTTGCCGCCGTCGACGGTGACCGTGAGGTGGCGGGCCGAGAAGGAGACGTCGCCGGTGTCGACGAACTCCTCCAGCCGGTCGCCGACCAGGCGGAACGTGGAGTGGCCGACGCCGATGATGTCGTTCGGGCCGATGCTGGCGGTGCCCGACTTGGGGACCGGCTGACCGTTGACGTAGGTGCCGTTGTGGCTGCCGAGGTCACGGATCTCGAAGCGGCCGTCGGGGGTGGCGTGGAATTCCGCGTGGTGGCGGGAGACCTGGAGGTCCGAGACGACCAGCTCGTTCTCCAGCGCACGGCCGATGCGCATCACCCGGTCGAGTTCCAGGCGGTGGAACGTGGTGGGGTTGCGGTCGCCCTGCGACTGCTGACGGGCGGCGCCCGCCTGCGGGGCGGGCCGCTGCGGCGGCTGCCGGTCCTGCTGCGGCGGGACGTAGGCGCCGCCGGCGCCGGCGGGCGGCTGGTGGCCCTGCGCAGCGGGCGGCTGCTGCTGGGCGGCGGGCGGCTGCTGCCAGCCCTGCGCGGCGGCCTGCTGCGGCGCCGCGGCGGGCGCGGCGTAGCCGCCGGCGCCCTGGGCGGCGGCGGGTGCGGCGGCGCCCGACAGGGTGATCCGCGGGCCGTCGGTGGCATTGCCCAGGTGGACGGCCGAACCGGCACCTATCTCCGTCTGCTGGATCCGCTGACCCTGGACATAGGTGCCGTTGGTGCTGCCCTGGTCTTCGATGACCCAGCTGTGTCCGGCCCACCGCACGACGGCGTGACGCCAGGAGACCCTGGCGTCGTCGAGCACCATGTCGCCCTGCGGATCACGGCCCACGGTGTAGGACCGGGACGGATCGAGGGTCCAGGTCCTACCGTTCAATTCCAGTACGAGTTCAGGCACTCCACGCCCCATTACATAGTCCCCCGAGTGACGCCCTGTATGGGAATCCAGGGATGGCGAACATCGTGGGGAACTATTTCAGGCTCGGCCCGCCTACCGGAAACCGGGACGCGGGGCCGGCACGGACCGCGTACGCGATCTCCGTACGAGCGCCCGGACGGCACCCGTCAAACCACACGGGAGCGGCGAAACCGTGCACCGCAACCGGCCTCGGAGCGCCCTGTTCCAGCCGCCCGGAGGGTCCGGAACGAGCCGGACAGGGGTGCGGACACGAGTCCATAACGATCATCCGCGGGGCGGTTCCGGGGCCGTCCGGACGGGGTCGGGGAGCCGGTTGAACGGCTGGTCGCCGCGGGGCCGGGAGCGTGAACGGGGCGCCGGGCACGGCGGTCCGCACCACGGACAGGTGTACGGGCGAACGCGCCGGGCGGTTACCGTAAAGGCACCATGAGCGCATCGCAGACCCCGCCTGCCACCGCCGTACCGGGCGATGACGTACCGACCCTCCTCGTGAAGATCTTCGGGAAGGACCGGCCCGGCATCACCGCAGGTCTCTTCGACACCCTCGCCGCCTACTCCGTCGACGTCGTCGACATCGAACAGGTCGTGACCCGTGGCCGCATAGTGCTGTGCGCACTGATCACGGCGCCCGCCACCGGGGCCGAAGGGGCCTCCGAGGGCGGCCTGCGGGCCACCGTCCACAGCTGGGCCGATTCGCTGAACCTCCAGGCCGAGATCATCTCCGGCCGGGGCGACAACCGTCCGCGCGGCACCGGCCGCTCCCACATCACCGTGCTGGGCCATCCGCTGACCGCCGAGTGCACCGCCGCGATCACCGCCGCCATAACGTCCTGCGGCGGCAACATCGACCGGATCTTCCGGCTCGCCAAGTACCCGGTGACGGCCGTGGAGTTCGCGGTGTCCGGCGCCGCCACGGACGCCCTGCGCTCCGTGCTGGCGCCGGAGGCGGCCCTCCTCGGCGTCGATGTCGCCGTGGTGTCGGCGGGGCTCCAGCGCCGGGCGCAGCGGCTGGTCGTCATGGACGTCGACTCGACGCTGATCCAGGACGAGGTCATCGAGCTGTTCGCGGCGCACGCCGGATGCGAGGCGGAGGTCGCCGAGGTCACCGCGCAGGCGATGCGCGGCGAGCTGGACTTCGAGCAGTCGCTGCACGCCCGCGTCGCACTGCTGGCCGGCCTCGACGCGTCCGTCGTGGAGGCGGTACGCAAGGAGGTCCGGCTCACGCCGGGCGCCCGCACCCTCGTGCGCACCCTCAAGCGGCTCGGCTACCAGGTCGGCGTCGTCTCCGGCGGATTCACGCAGGTCACCGACGCGCTCCAGGAGGAGCTGGGGCTGGACTTCGCCGCCGCCAACACCCTGGAGATCGCGGACGGGAAGTTCACCGGCAAGGTGACCGGCGAGATCGTGGACCGGGCCGGGAAGGCACGGCTGCTGCGCAGCTTCGCGCAGCAGGCCGGGGTACCGCTGGCGCAGACCGTCGCCATCGGTGACGGCGCCAATGACCTGGACATGCTCAACACGGCGGGCCTCGGCGTCGCCTTCAACGCCAAGCCGGTCGTCCGCGAGGCGGCCCACACGGCCGTGAACGTGCCGTTCCTCGACACCGTGCTCTACCTGCTGGGGATCACCCGCGAAGAGGTGGAGGCGGCGGAGACGCATGTGGAGTGAGGGGTAGGGCGGGGCTTGGGGCTTCAGAGCTTGAGGGGCTTTAGGGGCTTTAGGGGCTTAGGGGCTTTCCGGTTGTCTGCTTGGGGGCTGCTCCCGCTCGGGGGCTGCTCCCGCTCGGGGGCCGCTTGCCGCTTGGGGGCCGTTTGGGGCCCGCCCGCTCTGCGCTGGGGCTGCTTGGGGCCCGTGCTGCTTTCCACTTGGAGGCTGCTGGGGGGCTTTCTCGCCCGCTTGCCGCTTGGGGGGCCTCCCCCTCCCCCCGCCCTCCCCTCCCTCCCCCCAAGTGGGTCAGGTCGTCGGCGCCGGTGGTACGTAGGGCCGACGACCTGGCCATATGCGCTTCTCGGGCGCGCAGCCCGTACTTCTCTCAGGCACCACTCCCGTGGAAGCTCTGCCCCGCCACTCCCGCGGAAGCTCTGGCGCGGTTGCACCCGCCAGGCCCAGTGACCGTGCCGCACCCGTAGGGGCTCAGCAACGGTTGCTCCCGCAGCGGCTCAGCACCCGTTGCTCCCCCAGCGGCAAGGCCTGGCTCCCGCAGGTCAGGGCCCCGCGGAGGTCACTCGTGGGGCGGCCAGTACGCGGTGAGGCGTCCCACGCCGTGCTCGACGGACTTCCAGGAACCGTTGAACTCGATGACGGCCATCGCCGACGTCGGGAACCCGCCGCGGTTCATGCGCGCCAGCAGGTCTCCTTCCGCCTCGCCCGCCAGCGCATCGGCGAGGGCGTGCACTCCCGGGTTGTGGCCGACCACGAGCAAGTCGGCCACCTCGTCGGAGGTCTCGTTGAGCACCGCGATCAGTTCGCCGAGCGATGCCTCGTAGAGCCGCTCGTCGTACACGGTCTTGGGGCGTTGGGGCAGCTCGCCGACGAAGAGCTTCCAGGTCTCACGGGTGCGGGCGGCGGTTGAGCAGAGAGTGAGGTCGGGGGTGATACCGGCTCCGGCCAGCCGTCGTCCGGCTGCCGGGGCGTCCTTCCGGCCACGGTCGGCGAGCGGGCGCTCATGGTCGCTCTCTTGTGTCCATTCGGCTTTTGCGTGTCGGAGGAGGACGATCCGGCGAGGTGTATCGGCGCTCATGCGTCCCAGCTTCGCATGAAAGGCGGCGCGGGGCGCGGGGTGTTGGGAGGCTCCCTCCGGGGTGTGACGGCGGTCCGCAGCGGGTCAGGCGGAGAGGGCGCGGGCCGCTATCTCCAGCAGGCGCGTCACCGCGGTGGGTGCCGGTGCGGCGGAGGTCGCCGGCAGGGCGAGCAGGGACACGAAGGTGGCGACGGGGAGTACCAGCGCCCACCACGGCAGCTGTCTGCGCACGGCCCCGGTGCGCGGCGCGGGCCGGACGGCGTCGTGCCGGGACACGGGGCCGGCGGTGCGGCGGGACGCGGTGGACATGGTCGCCTCCGTGACGGATCGAAGCGCGCCGCGGGTGGCGGTGCGTGACCGCGGGGTGCGGTGTTCTTCGAAGGTACGGGGGGACGGGCGGGCGTTCCTATCCGGGAAAGCCCCCACTGATCCCTGAGGATGATCCCCTAGGGGATCTCGTTCTCCGGCGGGCCGGCTCCTCGTCCGCGGACGGGCACCGACCGATCCGGACCGGATGGACCGGACCGGACAAGCCGAGGCCAGGGCCGGGACTCGTCCACCGGCGTTCGGGTGAGCGAGCCACACACCCGCCACGCCGAGCCGCACGCCCCGCCACGCCCCGCCACCGTGTCCAAGCCCGGCCCCGAACACAGCGGCGCGAGCAGCACGACGCGAGCAGAAAACCGCGGCCCGGCATCCGCGCAGGCACCGGCCCGCACGCACACTCAGGCACACCCGCAGGCCCGGCCCGACCGCACGCCAAGGCACATCCGCGGGCCGCGCCCGTTCCGTCAGTTGGCGGCGATGCTGGCCACGATGGCGATGACGGCGGTCACGGCGAGCATCACGCCGAGGACGGTGAGCAGCTTCTTCTGGCCGCCCTGGGGATTGGGTTCGAGTACAGGCATGGGGTCAGTGTCGCACTCAGGTCTCGTCCTCGATGCGGCGGTCCCGTCCGGCGAGCACGCCGACCGCGATCTGCGGCACCATCAGGCCGGCCATCAGCGCGATCGGGAGGCCCCAGCCGCCGCTGTGCTGGTAGAGGGCGCCGACGAGGAGGGGGCCGGGGATGGAGATGAGGTAGCCGACGCACTGGGCGAAGGCGGAGAGCTTGACGACGCCGGCGGCGCTGGTGGCGCGCATCCCGATCATGGTGAGGGCCAGCGGGAAGGCGCAGTTGGAGATGCCCATGAGGAGGGCCCAGAGCCAGGCGCCGGAGGCGGGGGCGAGCCAGAGGCCGGTGTATCCGGCGAGTCCGCAGAGGCCGAGGCCCGCGGCGAGCGGTCCCTGGTGGCGCATCCGGGTGGCGAGGCGCGGCAGGACGAAGGAGAGCGGCACGCCGAGGGCCATGGTGACGGCGAGCAGCAGGCCCGCGGTGCCGGCGGAGACCCCGGCGTCGCGGAAGATCTGCGGCATCCAGCCCATGGTGATGTAGGCGGCGGTGGCCTGGAGGCCGAAGAAGACGGCCAGGGACCAGGCGGTCGGGGAGGCGGCGATGCGGATCGGCCGGTCCTCGGTGCGGGTGGCGTCGCCGGGTGCGGGGGTGGTGGCGCGGCGGCGCAGGACCAGGGCCCACGGCACCACCGCGGCGACGGCGAGTGCGGCCCAGACGGCGAGGCCGGGTCGCCAGCCGCCGACCGCGGCGGTCAGGGGGACGGCCGTGGCGGCGGCGAGGGAGGTGCCGAGGGCCAGGGCCATGGAGTAGATGCCGGTCATCGGGCCGACGCGGTCGGGGAACCAGCTCTTGATGACGACGGGCAGGAGGACGTTGCTGACCGCGATGCCGGCGAGGGCGAGGGCGCTGGCGGTGAGGAAGCCGGCGGTGGTGCCGGTGAAGGGACGTACGGCGACGCCGACGGCGATGGCGGCCATGCCGGCGCAGACGACGGCGCCGGGGCCCAGTCGCCTGGCCAGGCGGGGGGCGGCGATGCCGAAGGCGGCGAAGCAGAGCGCGGGGACGGAGGTGAGGAGTCCGGCGACGGTGCCGCTCATGCCGAGGCCTGCGCGGACCTCTTCCATGAGGGCGCCGAGGCTGGTGATGGCGGGGCGGAGGTTGAGGGCGGCGAGGACGAGTCCGGCGATGACGACGCCGTTGAGCCAGCGGGGTGCGGCGGCCGGTGCGGGGCGGTCGTCGTCGGTGGTGGGGGCGGGGGCCGGTGCGGGGGCGCCGTCCGGGGCGGGGCGGGTGGCGGCGCGGAGTGTCGCCAGGTCGTCGTCTGCCATGGCCACATCATAGAATCATAGGATGATTGCCTGTCCAGTCGCCGGCAGTCGCCCCTCCCCGGGCATCCCGCCCGGCACGGCCCCGGTGGCGCCGCCCGCCGCCGTCCCCTCCTCGCACCCCGGAGCGCAGCCATGCCCCTGACCTCCCCCCGCCGCTCCGCGCTGGCGGATCAGGTGATCGCGCAGTTGCGTGCCCAGATCACCTCGGGCGAATGGCCCGTCGGCGCACGCATCCCCACCGAACCGGAGCTGGTCGAGCAGCTCGGGGTGGCCCGCAACACCGTGCGGGAGGCCGTACGGGCGCTGGCGCACAACGGGCTGCTGGACATCCGGCAGGGTTCCGGCACGTTCGTGGTGGCCACCAGTGAGCTGGCCGGGGTGATGAATCGCCGGTTCGCCGACGCCGACCCCGGGCACGTCGCCGAGGTGCGCAGCGCGCTGGAGGCGTCGGCGGCGCGGCTGGCCGCCCGCCATCGCACCGCGCACGATCTGCGGCAGCTCGATGCGCTGCTGGAACGCCGGGAGCGGGCCTGGGAGTCGGGGGCGGCGGACGCGTTCGTCGAGGCGGACGCGACGCTGCACATGGCGGTGGTGGCCGCCTCGCACAACGACGTACTGGCCGAGATCTACGCCGACCTCGGCGGTGTGCTGCGCGACTTCCTGCGTGCGGACGTCGGTGCGGAGCTGCGCCCCGAGTCCCGCATGGACCATGCGCGGCTGGTCGCGGCGATCCGGGCGGGCGACGCCGAGCGGGCCGCCGCCGAGGCGAGCGCCCTGCCGTTCGGCTGCCGGGCGGCGTGCGGGGCACCGGCCGAAACCGCCCCGTGAACGCCGCCTGCCCGCCCCGGCGGACCGGAACGGGCAGGAGGCTCGGCGCGCACCGACGGCTGACGCGTGGTCAGGGCCCGTCCGGGCGCCGGGTGGCGCGGGCGGGTGTGTCAGGCACCCATCATGTGGACGCCGCCGTCGACGTGCACGATCTCGCCGGTGGTGCGGGGGAAGAAGTCGGACAGCAGGCCGACGACGCCGCGGCCGGCGGGCTCCGGGTCGGTCAGCTCCCAGCCGATCGGGGCGCGGTGGTTCCACACGTCCGCCAGCTCCTCGAAGCCGGGGATGGACTTCGCGGCCATCGACTTGATCGGACCGGCCGAGACCAGGTTGCAGCGGATGCCCTTGGGGCCGAGGTCGCGCGCCAGGTAGCGGTTGGTGCCCTCCAGCGCCGCCTTGGCCACGCCCATCCAGTCGTACTTCGGCCAGGCGATCTGCGCGTCGAAGGTGAGGCCGACGAGCGCGCCGCCCTTCTCCATCAGCGGCAGACAGGCCATGGCCAGCGCCTTGTAGGAGTACGCGGAGACATGGACGGCGGTGCTGACGTCCTCCCAGCTCGCCTCCAGGAAGTTGAAGGCGCCCTGGGGGCCGAAGGCGATGGAGTGGACGATGCCGTCGAGGCGGGCGTCCTCGCCCTGGTGCTCGCGGATCCTGTCGGCGAGGCCGTCCAGGTGCTCCTGGTTGGTGACGTCCAGCTCGATGACCGGCGCCTCCTTGGGGAGCCGCTTGGCGATCCGCTCGACGAGGGAGAGACGGCCGAAGCCGGTGAGGATGACCTCGGCGCCCTCGTTCTGGGCGACCTTGGCGGCCTGGAACGCGATCGACGACTCGGTCAGCACGCCGGTGACCAGAATGCGCTTGCCTGCGAGGATTCCACTCATGCTGATCAGTGACCCATGCCCAATCCGCCGTCCACGGGAATGACGGCTCCGGTGATGTACGCGGCCTCGTCGGAGGCCAGGAAGCGAACCGAGGCGGCGATCTCCTCGGGCTGGGCGTAGCGCGCCAGCGGCACCTGCTTCACGATGCCCTCCCGCTGCTCGTCGGTGAGCGCACGGGTCATGTCGGTGTCGACGAACCCGGGGGCGACGACGTTGACGGTGATGTTACGGCTGCCCAGCTCCCGGGCGAGCGAACGGGCGAAGCCCACCAGGCCCGCCTTGGAGGCGGCGTAGTTCGCCTGGCCCGCGCCGCCGAGCAGGCCGACCACGGACGAGATCAGCACGACGCGTCCCTTACGGGCCCGCAGCATGCCGCGGTTGGCGCGCTTGACCACCCGGAAGGCGCCGGTGAGGTTGGTGTCGAGGACGGAGGTGAAGTCCTCCTCGGACATCCGCATCAGCAGCTGGTCGCGGGTGACGCCGGCGTTGGCCACCAGCACCTCGACCGTGCCGTGCTTCTCCTCGATCTCCTTGTACGCCTGCTCCACCTGTTCGGCGTCCGTGATGTCGCACTTCACGGCCAAGAACCCCTCGGGGGGCTCGCCAGATCGGTAGGTGATGGCGACCTTGTCGCCGGCCTCGGCGAAGGCGCGGGCAATGGCGAGGCCGATGCCGCGGTTGCCTCCGGTGACCAGAACCGAGCGGCTCACGAGATCACCCTTTCGTTTCCTGATCCGTCCTGCGTTCGGTACGAAACTATCGGTCACCGGGCCCGTACGGAGAATCGAGGCCGCACAGGGGCGGTGCGCCGTCCCTGTCGGATCCCTACAGAAACGGCCGTCCGCACCGCCTGCGGCAACCGTCGCGCCGCCCCTCCGGCGCCCCGTGCGGACGGCCGTGTGGTGGATCCCTCCAATCGTCACCCGGCGGGCGTACGAACGACGGGGCGCGCCGCCGGGCGGGCCCCGCCGCGGGGCGGGCGGCGGCGCCGGTCCCGGGCCCGCGGGGAGGCCGGTCCGGGCAGGCGAGGGCGGTGGACGGGCAGCGAATAGACTGTCGCCTCGTCCTCCCGTACGGGAACCACAACCGATCAGGAACGCCATGACACGCCTCGGCGAATCCGTCGCCCGCGCCACGACCCTGCTCTCCGCCGACCTCTCCACGGACGCCACCGTCCAGGAGTTGCTCCGCGAGACGGGCGCGCGGCGCTATCTCGACCTGACGGACCTGCCGCCGAAGGAGCAGGCGGCGCTGATCGCCGGGCGCGCGGTCGAGGTGCTGCCGGGCGTGGAGAAGCTGGCGGAGCGGATCGAGGAGCGCCGGGCCGCGGGCCGCGGTCTCCACATCAAGCTGGGTATCGACCCGACGGCGACCGATGTGCACCTGGGGCACGCGGTGCCGCTGATCGTGCTGAGCCGGTTCCAGCGGCTGGGCCACTCCGTCACGCTGATCATCGGCGACTTCACCGCGAAGATCGGTGACCCGTCGGGCCGGACCGCCGAGCGGCCGCCGCTGACCGACGAGGACATCGCGGCCAACCTCGCCACCTACCGCGAACAGGTCCGCCCGTTCTTCGACTTCGAGCACGTCAGCTTCCGGCAGAACAGCGAGTGGCTGGCGCCGTACACCTTCCCGGAGCTGCTGGCGCTGCTCTCGCAGGTCCCGGCGTCGCAGCTGCTGCAGCGCGAGGACTTCCGCAACCGGCTGGCGGCCGGTTCCGGTCTGACGATGACGGAGCTGCTGTACCCGATCGCGCAGGGCCTGGACTCGGTGGCGCTGGAGTGCGACGTCGAGCTGGGCGGCTCGGACCAGCTGCTCAACCTGCAGATGGGCCGCAAGCTGATGGAGCTGCGCGGGCAGCAGCCGCAGCTGGTCGTCACGATGCCGCTGATCGAGGGCACGGACGGCACCGGCGCCAAGATGTCGAAGTCGAAGGGGAACTACGTCGGCCTCAGCTCCCCCGCCGACGACGTCTTCGGCAAGATCATGTCGGTGCCGGACCGGCTCATGGAGCCGTACCTCAAGGCGTGGACGGAGTGGACCGACGACGAGATCACCCTCGCCCTGAAGCGGGTCGAGGAGCGGTCGCTGCACCCGATGGATCTGAAGAAGATCCTCGCGGGTGAGGTCGTGACCGCGCTCTACGGCCTGGAGGCGGCGATGGCCGCGCGCGCCGGTTTCACCGCGCAGTTCTCCAAGAAGTCGTTCACGGACGTCGGTTCGCTGCCGTCGGTGGACCTCGCGGCGCACGGCGCGGAGACCGTCGCGGCGGTGCTGACGAAGGTCCTGGAGTTCACGCCGAGCGCCTCGGCGGCCCGGCGGCTGGCGAAGCAGAACGCGCTGAAGCTGGTCGTCGAGGGTGCCGACGGACAGCAGACGGTGGTGATCGCCGAGGCGGATGCGGTGCGTCCGCTCGCCGAGGTGGTGGCCGAGGCTCCGGCCGGTGCGGGCGTGTACCTCAAGGCCGGCCGCAAGCTCGCCAAGGTCGACGGCGTCTGACGGGCCTCTCCCCCCCCCCCCGCCGCTCCGGACGGCCGGTACGCAGTGCGCGTACCGGCCGTTCGCGCGTTCCGGGGGCCCGCGGGGCCGGGCGGGCCGGTCAGGTGCGGTGGCTGCGCTTGCCGCGTACGGCGACCCAGACGCGGTCACCGATGGCGACGACGATGATCGCGCCGATCAGCTGGAGGAGGTGGCGGATCCAGTCGATGCCCCGGGTCTCGTTGACGCCGAGGCCGGTGGCGGCCCAGTTGCCCAGGACGCTGCCGATCAGACCGCAGATCACCGTCAGCCAGAGCGGGATCTGCTGCTTGCCGGGGAGGATGGCCTTGGCGATCAGCCCCAGGATCAGACCGACGATAAGGGCCCACAACCAATTCATGTCGCCTCCTGGTTCGGCGCGGGAGCGGACCGTGCCCCGCCAGTGTCACGCCGCCCCCGCCGCGCCGCACGCGGAGCCCGGGCCCGGGCGGCGCGGACCGGACTCCGGTGGCGGCCCCGGTCTCGTCGGCGGCGCGGGGGCGGCGTAACGTATCAGTGTCCGGAATCGGGGAGAATCCGGCGGGAGCCCGGTCGCGTCCGCACCGCCCCGCCCGCCCCGCGGCGCCACGGCGTCCGACGGGACACACGGACACTGGCCGGAGCAGATGGTGGAGCGGGATGCGGAAGCAGAGCAGCGGTGAGACCTTCCGGATCACGGGTGCCCGGCGGGGGCTGTCCGAGGATGTGCGCGGGCGGCAGCGGCGCTATGTGATCTCGATGTCCGTGCGGACGCTGGCCGTGGTCCTCACCGTCGTGCTGTGGAACGTCGAGCGGCCGGTGGCCGTCGCCACGCTGATCCTGGGCTTCGCGCTCCCCTACGTCGCGGTGGTCGTCGCCAACGCGGGCCGGGAGAACGTGACCTCGCTGCCGTCGACGTTCGTCGCCGCGCCGTCCCGGCCGGCGCTCGCGGCCGGTGGCAGCGGTGCGCCGGCGGCCGATCCGGGCGACGCCGCGCCGCCGTCGGACACCGCCGGCCGGGATGCCTCTACCGGCTGACCTGCGAGGGAGCCGGGACGGCGCCGTTGCGCCGCGGGCAAGCTCAAGAAAACCTCAGATCAATTCATCCGTTCCGGGGCACCTCGGCGACCGGCGCGTGACATACTGCGTACGCGCTCCGCATCCCCCGTCGGAGCGATGGACCGACGCCGGGCGGCTCCCCCCGTGGCTGCCCGGCGTCGTCCTGTATTCGCCGCCGTGGCACGGGAGTTGACGCCCTCCGGCGCCTCCCGCCCGGTGCGCCGCCACCGCCGCCGCCCTCGGAACGTAGGGTGAGAAGCGTGAACTCCCCGAACGTGCCGGACTCCGGCGACAGCGCCGTCATCTGCTCCGCGAAGGGCTGCCGTGCGCCCGCCGTGTGGGTGCTGGCCTGGAACAACCCGAAGCTGCACACGCCCGAGCGCCGTAAGACCTGGCTCGCCTGCGAGGAGCACCGGGAGCATCTGTCGCAGTTCCTCGGCGTCCGCGGATTCCTCAAGGACGTGGTGACGTTGGAGGATTGGGAGTCCGCGGACCGCGACGGCTGAGTGCGCCGCGCGGCCCGGCGGGCGGCCGCGCGGGTCAGCCGCCGATCGCGGACATGGGGCGGTCCGGCTGGAGGAAGGCCGGATCGTCCAGCCCCGACCCGGCCTTCTTGCCCCACATGGCGTGCGCCCAGATCCGCGCGAGGTCGTCGTCCGAGGCGCCCGCGCGCAGGGCGGCGCGCAGATCGGTCTCCTCGGTGGCGAACAGGCAGGTGCGTATCTGGCCGTCGGCGGTGAGGCGGGTGCGGTCGCAGGCCTGGCAGAACGGGCGGGTGACGGAGGCGATGACGCCGACGCGGTGCGGACCGCCGTCCACGATCCAGCGCTCGGCGGGGGCCGCGCCGCGCTCCTCCGCGGCCTCGGGGGTGAGGGTGAAGCGGGTGCGCAGCGAGGCGAGGATGTCCCCGGCGGTGATCATGCCGTCCCGCTGCCAGCCGTGCTGGGCGTCGAGCGGCATCTGCTCGATGAAGCGCAGCTCGTAGTCGTGCTCGACGGCCCAGGCGAGGAGGTCGGGGGCCTCGTCGTCGTTGCGGCCGGGCATCAGCACGGCGTTGATCTTGACGGGGGTGAGCCCGGCGGCGTGCGCGGCGGCCAGACCGCGCAGCACGTCGGCGTGGCGCTTGCGGCGGGTCATCGCCTGGAAGACGTCCGGGCGGAGGGTGTCCAGGGAGACGTTGACGCGGTCGAGCCCGGCGTCGCGGAGGGCCTCGGCGGTGCGCTCCAGGCCGATGCCGTTGGTCGTCAGGGACATCCGGGGGCGGTTGGCCAGGCGGGCGACGCGGTCGATGATGCCGGTCAGCCCGGGGCGCAGCAGGGGCTCGCCGCCGGTGAAGCGGACCTCGTCGATGCCGAGGCGGTCGACGGCGAGGGTGATCAGGCGGACGATCTCGTCGTCGGTGAGCAGATCGGGCTTGGCGAGCCACTGCAGGCCCTCTTCGGGCATGCAGTACGTGCACCGCAGATTGCAGCGATCCGTCACGGAAACGCGCAGGTCGGTGGCGACACGTCCGAAGGTGTCGATGAGCACGAGACCCCCTCCCCGGGTGCGGTCCTGTGGTGTTCGTCGCTCCGTCGAGCCTACGCGATGGGGGTGACAGCGAGCAGCCGCGAGGCGCACGAGGCGGGGGCGGCGGTGTCGTAGGGATCTACGATGCCGCCGCCCCCGCGGCTGGTCAGTGTGCTCCGGTGCCGGTCAGGGAGCGGACCTCCAGTTCGGCGTACTTGTCGGCGTCCGGCTTCTCGGTGGAGAGCAGGGAGCCCAGCCAGCCGAGGAGGAAGCCCAGCGGGATGGAGATCAGGCCGGGGTTCTCCAGGGGGAAGAAGGCGAAGTCGGCGGCGGGGAACATCGAGGTCTCCTTGCCGGAGACGACGGGTGAGAAGAGGACCAGGAGCACGGAGGCGGTCAGTCCGCCGTAGATGGACCAGAGGGCGCCCTGGGTGGTGAACCGCTTCCAGAAGAGGCTGTAGAGGAGGGTGGGGAGGTTGGCGGAGGCGGCGACGGCGAAGGCGAGGGCGACGAGCCCGGCGACGTTGAGGCCGCGGGCGAAGACGCCGAGGACGATGGCGACGGCGCCGATGCCGACGGTCGCCCACCGGGCCGCGCCGACCTCCTCCTTCTCGGTGGCGTTCCCCTTGCGGATCACGTTGACGTAGATGTCGTGGGCGAACGAGGAGGACGAGGCGAGGGTGAGGCCGGCGACGACGGCGAGGATGGTGGCGAAGGCGACGGCGGAGATGACGGCGAGGAGGATCGCGCCGCCGGTGGAGCCGGCGCCGCCGCCGATGACCTCGGCGAGCTGCGGGGCGGCTGTGTTGCCCGCCTTGTTGGCGGCGGTGATCTCCGCGGGCTTGATGAGGGCCGCGGCGCCGAAGCCGAGGGCGATGGTCATCAGGTAGAAGACGCCGATGATGCCGATCGCCCAGTTCACCGACTTCCGGGCGGCCTTGGCGGTGGGGACGGTGTAGAAGCGGATGAGGATGTGCGGCAGTCCGGCGGTGCCGAGGACCAGGGCGAGGCCGAGCGAGATGAAGTCGATCTTCGAGGTGGCGGTGACGCCGTATTTGAGGCCCGGCTCCAGGAAGGCGGCGCCCTTGCCGCTGTTCTCGGCGGCGGCGCCGAGCAGCGCGGAGATGTTGAAGTGGAACTTCAGCATGACGAGGAACGTGATGAGCAGCGTCCCGGCGATCAGCAGGACCGCCTTGACCATCTGCACCCAGGTGGTGCCCTTCATCCCGCCGATGGTGACGTAGAGGATCATCACGATGCCGACGAGGACGACGACGAGGATCTTGCCCGTCTCGCTGGTGATGCCGAGGAGCAGGGTGACGAGGGCGCCGGCGCCGGCCATCTGGGCGAGCAGGTAGAAGATCGAGACGACGATGGTGGAGGTCCCGGCGGCGGTGCGGACCGGGCGCTGGCGCATCCGGTAGGCGAGGACGTCGCCCATGGTGTAGCGGCCGGAGTTGCGCAGCGGTTCGGCGACCAGGAGCAGGGCGACGAGCCAGGCGACGAGGAAGCCGATGGAGTAGAGGAAGCCGTCGTAGCCGGAGAGGGCGATGGCTCCGGCGATGCCGAGGAAGGACGCGGCGGACATGTAGTCGCCGGAGATGGCGAGGCCGTTCTGGAAGCCGCTGAACTGGCGTCCCCCGGCGTAGAAGTCGTCGGCGCCGCGGGTCTGCCGGCCGGCCCACAGGGTGATGGCCAAGGTGGCGACGACGAAGAGGGCGAAGAGGCTGATGATCAGGGTGCGGTGCTCGCCCGCGCCGCCGGCGGCGAGCGGCAGGGCGAGCGGGTGCGCGGCGGTCATGCGTCGCCCTCCAGGCGGTTCTTGATGGCTTCGGCCTTCGGGTCGAGGCGCCTCGCGGCGTGGCGGGAGTACCACCAGGCGATGAGGAACGTCGTCAGGAACTGTGCGACGCCCAGGACGAGGGCGACGTTGACGTTCCCGGCGAGCTTGACCGCCATGAAGCCGCCCGCGTAGCTCGACAGCAGGACGTAGACGAGGTACCAGAGGACGAAGGCGAGGGTGAGGGGGAAGGCGAACGCGCGGTGGCCGCGGCGCAGTTCGCCGAATTCCGCGCTCCGCTGGACCTCGGCGTACGGGTGCGGGGCGCGGGCCGGGGCCGCGTCGCCGGCGGGTGGTGCGGTGGCGGCCGGGGGGCCGGGGGGTTCCTGTGGCCCGGGGCCGGTGGGCGGTGCGCTGCTCACGGATGCTCCTGACGCGTGGTCCGACGGCGGACCCGTTGGTAAAGGGGAGGTAAGTGATGTGGATCACGCATCGTAGAGGGGGTGCGGGCGCGGCGACAGGGGTTGTTCGTTGAAATTCGCACGGATAGGGGGCGCTCGGGGCGCGGCGGGCGCCGACTCGGGGCGGGCGTGAGCCCCGGCCGGTGCTGCGGCCCCGGGCCCCGCTGCCGGCGCCGGGTATCAGGGCGCCGGGCATCAGGGCGCCGCGCAGGGGGCGTTGACGGCGAGGGGGCACGCCCCGGGCGGGCGGCGTGCCGGGTGGGCGCGCGGTCGGTGCCGGTGCGGCCCGACCGGTACGGGGCCGGTGCCGGTGCGGCCCGCCCGGTGCGAGGTCGGCGGTCGGTGCCGGTGTGGTCAGACGCGGACCGGCTGCGGCCCGGTGGTGGCGGCCTGTGCCGGGTGGCCGGTGGTCCGCAACAGGCCCGCGGTCAGGGCGGCTTGGCCGGCGATGTAGGTGAGCATGACCCAGAACTGCGGGGCGGGGGCCTGGGGCCAGTCGGCGATGCCGGTGGCGATGAGGGTGTCGGAGAGCAGGAAGAGCAGCCCGCCCGCGGCGGCGAGCGGCCCGGCCCGCAGGGACCCGAAGGCCATGCCGGTCAGCAGCAGGCTGTACCCGGCGACCGGACCGCGCAGGTCCGCCGGGAGGCCGGGCCACAGCAGGGCGACGAGGACGGCCCAGGCCACGGCGTACGCCCCGGCCGCGGAGGCGGTGCGGGCGCGGGTGGGCGCGGTGCCGCGCCGGGCGAAGAGGACGAGGTAGCAGACGTGTCCGGCGGCGAACGCGGCCATGCCCAGCAGGAAGGGGAGGTCGCCGCCGATCTGCAGCAGGGTGTCGCCGCAGCAGCCGAGGAGCAGCGCACCGGCCATCAGCGGCGGCCCGCCCCGGGTGAGGGCGTACCCGGCGAGGACCGGCATCAGGGCCGGTTTGGTGGCCAGCACCGCGGCATCGGCGACGGCATGGGCGCCGCCGCCGGATCCGGTGGCGGTACGGACGAGCAGCGCGACGAGATGGACGGCGGCCAACGCGGCGAACGCGAGGAGCAGTGCGCGGGCGGCGCGGGGCCGGGGCTGCGTCGGGTTCACGCGGCACCTCTCTCGACGGTGGGCGCGGCGGGGGCGGACGGGTCGGGGGCCGGGCGGTCGGCGGGCCGGGGCGCCGCGCCACCGGTGGGTGCGGCGCCACCGGTGGATGTGGCGCCGCCGGTGGATGTCGCGCCGTTCCCGGGAGCGGCCGCGTCCGAAGCGGCCGCCCGGCGGGCCGCGGGCTGCCAGCCCGGGCCGCGGAAGATGCGGCCCGCGCGCTCGCCCCAGCCGGCGGCGGCGCGGACGTCGCGGGCGATGGCGGCGTACTCGTGGGTGGCGACGCGCAGCGGGTTGTAGGTGGCGATGTTCTTGGTGAGGCCGTAGACGGGCCGTTCGGTCTCCGGGACGAAGGAGCCGAACATCCGGTCCCAGACGATGAGGATGCCGCCGAAGTTGCGGTCCAGGTAGCCGCCCTGCGAGGCGTGGTGCACCCGGTGGTGGGAGGGCGTGTTCAGGACGAACTCCAGCGGCCGGGGCAGCGTGCCTATCCGTTCGGTGTGCACCCAGAACTGGTAGACGAGGCTGACGCCGGAGCAGAAGGCGACGGCCGCGGGGTGGACGCCGAGCACGATCATCGGCAGGTAGAACGGCCAGACCGTCCAGCTGGTCCAGGGCTGCCGCAGCGCGGTGGTGAGGTTGAACTTCCGGCTGGAGTGGTGGACGACGTGGCACGCCCACAGGACGCGGATGACGTGGTGCCCGCGGTGCGACCAGTAGTAGAAGAAGTCCTGCGCCAGGAGCATCAGCGGCAGCGTCCACCACAGCACCGGGACCCGCAGCGGGGTCAGCGCGTAGACGGCGGAGTAGATCGCCACGATCGGGATCTTCCACAGCGCGTCGAAGACGAGGCTGCCCAGGCCCATGCCGACGCTGGTGGCCGCGTCCTTGGCCTCGTAGCCCGCGGCGCCCTCGTCGGGGCGCAGCCGGTAGCTCACCACCTCGACGGCGGTGAGCAGGGCGAAGGCGGGGACGGACCACAGCACGACATCGGGAAGGTGCGGCATGTCCGGCACGATAGGCGCGGCGCCGGGGGTGCGGCTAGAGGTGGTTACCGATAAGTATGTGAGACGGGGTGTCAGTTTCCGCTTCGGGGATACCGCCGGTAACGAACCGTCGGGAAAACATCCCTCTTGATGCGCATTTGCCCGTTTCCCTTCGCAGTGGCGGCCGTTGGTCCGCCGTCCGCGCCGACGGGCAAAGTCCGGCCACCGGGGCGACGGCGGTGCGGTGGCTGTCAGTGGCGGCCCGTATCCTCAGGGACCATGCTCGAAGACCACACAGCAGCCGACCCGATCGCGCCGAGGATCGGGCAGCAGCCGGGCCCGCAGACCCCGCCGGTCCCCTGGCCGGACGCCTACCCCGAGGGGTACGCCGTGGTCGACGTCGAGACCACCGGCCTCGCCCGTGACGACCGGATCATCTCCGCCGCCGTCTACCAGCTCGACGCCCGGGGCGAGTTCCAGGACCGCTGGTACACCCTCGTCAACCCCGAGCGCGACCCCGGGCCGGTGTGGATCCACGGCCTGACCAGCGAGGTGCTGGCCGACGCACCACTCTTCCCGGAGATCGTGCCCGAGCTGTCCCGGCGCCTTGAGGGCCGCGTCCTGGTCGCCCACAACGCCATGTTCGACTGGTCGATGATCGCCCGCGAGTACGCCCGCGCCACGGCGGTCGCCCCGGTGAGCCGGCGACTGTGCACCATCGCCCTCTCCAAGGAGCTGGGCCTGCCGCTCGCCAACCACAAGCTGGAGACCCTCGCCGCCCACTACGGCGTGGTCCAGGAGCAGGCCCACCACGCGCTGGACGACGCCCGGGTGCTGGCCGAGACGTTCCGGCCCAGCCTGCGCCGCGCCGCCCGGGAGAACCTGCGGCTCCCGCTGCTCGCCTGCCAGCCGCTCACCGAGTGGTCCGACACCCCGGCGCCCCGGCAGTACCCGGGCGCCTCCTCGTACCGCCCCACCTCCTGGCGGCCCGCCCGCAAGCGCCCGGCCTGCCCGTATCCCAACCCGGGGCGGTACGAGGCCGGGGGCAAGCTGGTGCAGGGGATGCGGGTGGCGTTCTCCGGCGACACCTCCGTCGACCGGGAGCTGCTGGAGGACCGCGCGATCGAGGCCGGGCTGCACGTCGCGACGAGCCTGTCGCGCCTGACCAGCCTGCTGGTGACCAACGACCCGGACGCGCAGACCGCCAAGACCGCCAAGGCCCGCACCTTCGGCACCACCGTCATCGACGAGGCGGCCTTCATGCAGCTCCTCCAGGACGTCCGGCCCGCCTCCGGGTGACGCGGCCGCCGGCCGGCCGTGCGCCGGTCGGGTGCCGCTGCCCCGACCCGGCGCCGATGGCCTTGCCCCGCCCCGCCGCGGTCCGCACGATGCGGCGCATGACTCGTTGCGAGGTTTGCGGAAACGACTACGACCTGGCCTTCCATGTGGAGACCAAAGACGGCGCGCGGCACACGTTCGACTCCTTCGCCTGCGCCATCCACCGCATGGCGCCGATCTGCGATCACTGCCGGGTCCAGATCATCGGGCAGGGCGTCGAGGCCGAGGGGCAGTGGTTCTGCGGCGCCCACTGCGCCCGCGCCGCGGGGAAGCAGGGCATCGTCGACCGGGTGT
Source organism: Streptomyces sp. NPDC000404 (assembly GCF_040300365.1). NCBI lineage: Bacteria > Bacillati > Actinomycetota > Actinomycetes > Kitasatosporales > Streptomycetaceae > Streptomyces > Streptomyces sp. NPDC000404. Next base: position 32,489 of record NZ_JBEPDN010000001.1, read on the forward strand.
GAGCATCGCCGCCGCCCCGGGCGGCCCCGCCGCTCGGGGGCGTGCGCCCGCCAGGTACCGTCGAAGCCGTGTACCGCTTCCTGTTGTCCCGGCAGTGGGTGATCCTCACCCTCGTGGGCCTCGTCCTGATCCCGGTCATGATCAAGCTGGGCTTCTGGCAGTTCCATCGCCATGAGCACCGGGTCGCGCAGAACCAGCTGATCGACCGCAGCCTCCACGCGAAGGCGGTACCGGTCACCGAGCTGACCTCCCCCGGACGCCCGCTGCCCCGCGCCGACATGTGGCGCACGGTCACCGCCACCGGCACCTACGACGCCGCCCACGAGGTCGTCGTCCGCCAGCGCACCGCCGCCGACGAGTCGACCATCGGCTACTACGTCCTCACCCCGCTCGACCTCGACGGCGGCCGGACGGTGCTGGTCAACCGCGGCTGGATCCCGGCCGGCGGCGACCTCACCAAGTTCCCCGACGTGCCCGCCGCGCCCCGCGGCACGGTCACCGTGACCGGCCGGATGATGGCCGACGAGACCACCGAGGGCAGCGGGATCAAGGACCGGCAGGGCCTGCCCGACCGCCAGGTCATGCTGATCAACAGCGCGCAGCAGGCGAAGGCGCTGCACCGCCCGGTCCTCGCCGGGTACATCGAGCAGACCGCGCCGAAGACCCCGCACAACACCCCCGAGCTGGTTCCGGACCCGGACTACAGCAGCATCGGCCCGCACATGGCGTACGCCGTGCAGTGGTGGCTGTTCGCCGCGGCGGTGCCGGTCGGCTGGGTCGTCCTCGCCCGCCGGGAGCGCCGGGACCAGGCGGCCGCGGCGGCAGCCGGGACGGACGCGGCGGCCCCCGGGACGGGGGCGGCCCCGGCGGACACCGACCCGGCGGACGTGAACCCGGCGGACGACGGTCCGGCGGACGCCCCTGTAGCCCGGACGGCCGCAGCCCCCGAATAGCGCCGCCGCCCGGCGGGAAAGCCCGCTGGGTGCCCCCACGCATCGAGGACTACGCGCTCATCGGCGATCTGCAGACCGCCGCGCTCGTCGGCCGCGACGGATCGATCGACTGGCTCTGCCTGCCGCGCTTCGACTCCGGCGCCTGCTTCGCCGCCCTCCTCGGCGACCGGGACAACGGCCACTGGCGGATGGCGCCCGTCCACCCCGAGGCCCGCGCCACCCGCTCCTACCGCGGCGACTCCCTCGTCCTCGACACCTTCTGGGACACCCCGGACGGCAGCGTCAAGGTCACCGACTTCATGCCGCAACGCGACCGCGCCCCCGACGTCGTCCGCATCGTCGAGGGACTGACCGGCCGCGTCCCGATGCGCGGGGTGCTGCGGCTGCGGTTCGACTACGGCCGGGTGGTGCCGTGGATGCGCCGGGCCGAGGGCTGCCGCTCCGCCGTCGCCGGTCCGGACGCCGTCTGGCTGCGCACCGATCCCCAGGTCACCACGTACGGCAAGGACTTCAGCACCCGCTCGGAGTTCACCGTCGCGCCCGGCGAGCGGTACGCCTCCGTCCTGACCTGGCACCCCTCGCACCATCCGCGCCCGCGGATCATCGACCCGTACGACGCCCTCGACTGCACCCTCGACGACTGGCACGCCTGGTCGGCGCGGTGCCGCTACACCGGACCGCACCGCGACGCCGTCCTGCGGTCGCTGATCACCCTCAAGGCGCTGACGTACGGCCCCACCGGCGGCATCGTCGCCGCGCCCACCACCTCGCTGCCCGAGGCGCTCGGCTCGGTCCGCAACTGGGACTACCGCTACTGCTGGCTGCGCGACGCCTCGCTGACCCTCACCTCGCTGATCGGCGCGGGCTATCTCGACGAGGCGGCCGCCTGGCGGGACTGGCTGCTGCGCGCGGTGGCCGGCGCCCCCGAGGACCTGCAGATCATGTACGGCGTGGCGGGCGAGCGGCGGCTGCCGGAGGCCGAGCTGCCCTGGCTGTCCGGTTTCGCCGCCTCCGCGCCCGTCCGGCTCGGCAACGCCGCCGTCGACCAGCGGCAGCTCGACGTCTACGGCGAGGTGCTGGACGCCTTCCACGGCGCCCGCGTCGCCGGGCTGCCGTCCCAGCCGCACGCCTGGAACATCCAGCGCGCGCTGGTGGAGTACCTCGCCACCACCTGGCGCGAACCGGACGAGGGCCTGTGGGAGATCCGCGGCCCGCGCCGCCACTTCGTCCACTCCAAGGTCATGGCCTGGGTCGCGGTCGACCGCGCGGTCCGCACCCTCGAAGCCGTGCCCGGGGCCCGCGGCGACCTGCGGCGCTGGCGGGAGCTGCGGGACACCATCCACCGCGAGGTCTGCGAGCGCGGCTACGACGCCACGCGGTCCACCTTCACCCAGTTCTACGGCTCCACCGCGCTGGACGCCGCGACCCTGCTCATCCCCCGCCTCGGCTTCCTGCCCGGCGACGACCCCCGCGTCATCGGCACCGTCGACGCGGTCCGCGCCTCGCTCACCCAGGACGGGCTGGTGCGCCGCTACGCCACCGGCGACAGTGCGGTCGACGGCCTCCCCGGCGACGAGGGCGCGTTCCTCGCCTGCTCCTTCTGGCTGGCCGAGGCGCTCCATCTGACGGGCCGCCGGCGCGAGGCCCGCGATCTGTTCTCCCGCCTCCTCGCGCTCCGCAACGACGTCGGGCTGCTCGCCGAGGAGTACGACCCGGCGGCCTGCCGGCAACTCGGCAACTTCCCGCAGGCGTTCAGCCACATCGGCCTGGTCGGAACCGCCTTCACACTCTTCGGCGGGCCGAGGGCAGACTAGGGCCCATGGACCTTGGACTCACCGACCGGACGTACCTCGTCACCGGAGCCACCCGCGGACTCGGCTTCGCCAGCGCCCGGGCGCTGACCGCCGACGGCGCACGCGTCGTGCTGACCGGCCGCACCGCGCAGAGCGCCACCGCGGCCGCCGCCGAACTGGGCGAACGGGCCGTGGGCGTCGCCGCCGACAACGCCGACCCCCGGACCCCGCAGCGGCTGATCGCCACCGCCCGCGAGCACTTCGGCCGCCTCGACGGCGTCCTCATCAGCGTCGGCGGCCCGCCGCCCGGCGCCGCCGCCGACCTCACCGACGACCAGTGGCGCGACAGCTTCGAGACCGTCTTCCTCGGCGCGGTCCGGCTGGCCCGCACGGTCGCCGCCGAGCTGGGCGAGGGCGGCGTCATCGGCTTCGTGCTCTCCCGCTCGGTGTACGAGCCGATCGGCGGGCTGACCATCTCCAACGGGCTGCGCCCCGGGCTCGCCGGGTTCGCCAAGTCGCTCGCCGACGAGGTCGGGCCGCGCGGCATCCGCGTCGTCGGGGTGCTGCCCGGACAGATCGCCACCGACCGGATGGCCCAGCTCGACGCGGCCTTCGGCGACCCCGAGGCCAACCGCGCCCGTAACTGCGCGACGATCCCGCTCGGCCGCTACGGCGAGCCCGACGAGTTCGGCCGCACCGCGGCGTTCCTGCTGTCGCCCGCCGCGTCGTACGTCACCGGTGTGATGGTGCCGGTGGACGGCGGGGCCATGCGGGGCTTCTGACGGCGGGACGGGGCGGCGGGCCGCACGGCTCCCGCCCCGTCCGCCCGGACCGCCCGCCCTCAGCTCACCCGCTCCGCCCGGTGCCGCACCGCCCGCAGCCGGATCTCGGCGGGCAGCCGGGGCAGCCCGGTGGCGGTGCGGGCGTCCGTCACCGCCCCGTCCGACAGGCGCAGCAGGACGGCGCCGGGGTCGGCGTGCGGGGCGAGCGCCACCACGGCGCGCAGCCGGGGCGCGGTCCGGCGGCCGCAGAGCAGCGCGTCCGCGCGCTCCACCCCGTCCAGCGCCCCCGCCTCCACCGCCACCGCGTCCTCCAGCGCCCGGCCGCGGACCGTCGCGCCCTCGCCGTCCCCGCTGTCGACGAGCAGCTGCCGCAGCCGGCGCCGCCGCAGCTGCGCCAGCAGCCACCACAGGAGCAGCAGCACCACGACGGCGAGCGCGGCGATGACGACCGGCCACCACCAGCCGCGGTCCGTGAAGCGGGTGCGGTCCGCCGCCGGCAGCAGCACCGCGTCGCGGCGCGTCCAGGGCCAGCCGTCGGGCAGCGCGAAGTGCCACGCCGACGGCAACCCGAGACCGGCGATGAGCACCGCGGCGCCGCCGCCCAGCAACGCCGCGCCGGTCAGCCCCAGCAGTACGCGGTTGACGCCGCGCCGGACCCTGCGCATCCTCGCTCACCTCTTCCTCGGGCGGCGCACGCGGACGGAACGCCGCAACGGCCGGGCCAGCCCCAGCCCGTGCATCCCCTCGCCGATCACCACGTCGAGATCCGCCCGCACCCGCTCCGGCTCCCGGAAGTGCGAAACGGCCGCCACCTTCACCTTGCGGCGCCCGGCCAACACCTTGACGGACTGGACGCCGGACACCTCCATCGCCCGGTCCCGCAGCACGAGCGCGGCGGCCGCCCGGTCGAGACCCGCCCGGACGTCCGGGGTGGTGCGGCGCATCGGCAACACCGTGCGCAGCCCGGGCGTGAGCGCCAGCACCAGCAGCCACAGGCCGATCGCCATCGCCGCCGCGGCGCCGCCCAGCACCCAGGGGTCGTCGAGCGGACGGGTGGCCAGTTCGCCGGCGAGGCGGCGGCGCCAGGCCATCGCGGGCCGGTCGGCGCGCACCGCCGCCACGTCGTAGAGCAGCAGCCCCGCCCCGGCCAGCGCGAGCAGCGCCACCACGGCGGCCGGGAGGCGGCGGGTGGACCAGAAGCGGCGCGCCCTGCCGCGGGCGGCGGGCGCGGGCGCCGGTGCCTTCTCCAGGGTCACCGTCCGCGCGTCGGCGGGTTCGCCGGCGCTCATCGCACGCGTTCCCGGTCGCGTTGGAGCGGTGAGTGCAGCCGCTCCACCTCGACCGCCACCTCGGACACCGTCATGCCGGCCAGCTCCCGCACCCGTGCGGTGACCTGACGGCGCACCTCGCCGCACCGCGCGCCGATCGCGGTGGGGTAGCCCAGCTCGACGGTGACCTGCACATGCGCCTCGCCGAACGGCAGCCGCCCGTCCCGCCGCCGGACCGTGACGGTCGCATGGGCGCCGGTGCGGGCGCCGTCGGCCGCGGCGCGCAGCGCCTCGCGGGCCGCCGCCGCGGCGATCTTCGCGACCACCCGGTCCGCGACGCGGGTGGCACCCCGCTCCCCCGGCTCCACCTCGGCGACGGCCGCCGCGCCGGGCGCCGTCGCTGCCGTCGCCACGCTCACCGCCGCCGGTCGTCGCGGGCCCGGGGCCGGAAGAAGTCCCCGGCCTCCAGGTCCCCGTCGAGGAACCGTCCGACGACGAATCCGATCGCGCCCAGCGCCGCCACCAGGACGAAGGCCCCGAAGCCGCCGAAGTACCCGGCGAATCCCAGCGCCATACCGGCCAGAAGACCGACCACGGCCATGCTCATCGTGCGCTCCTTCGCTGCCCGCTCCGGCCGAAGCCGCCGCCGGTCACGTCCGTCTACTGGAGCCGGGTCTCCGACTCCTCGTCCTCGTCCTCCTCGTCGGGCAGCTTGACGTCGCTGACCGCGATGTTGACCTCGACGACCTCCAGACCGGTCATCCGCTCCACGGCGGAGATCACGTTTTCCCGTACGTCGCGGGCCACCTCGGCGATGGCGACGCCGTACTCCACCACGATCTCCAGGTCGAGCGCGGTCTGCACCTCGCCGACCTCGGCCTTCACGCCGCGGGCGACGGGCGCGGAGCGGGAACCGCCCGGCACCCGGTCGCGGACCGCGCCGAGGGTGCGGGCCAAGCCGCTGCCCATGGCGTGGACGCCCACCACGTCCCGGGCGGCGAGCCCGGCGATCTTCTCCACCACGCCGTCGGCGATGGTGGTGCGCCCGCGGGACGCGGGATCGCCCCCGCCGCGTTTGCCGCCCGGGGCCCTGGCCTCCGTTGCCCCGCTCGTGGCGGGTTCGGTCCGGTTCCGCTGTTCGTCCGACATCGCCGATCGTCCCTTTCCGGGGGAGACGTGACCGCTCCCACCCACGCTAGGGGCGCCGGCCCGGGCCCGCCCGGCCTGCTGCGGCACCCGGGTTGCGCCACCGCGCCCCCGGCCGCACCGCGCTGCCGTACGGCCCCGGCTGCGGCAGGCTGAAGGGACAGCCGGACGACAGAGCCTTGGGGGCGGTGCGGTGGCCGCGACGGAGTGGGCGCACAGGGTGCGCCGGGAGCTGGGGTGCGGCCGGGTGCTGCCGCTGGGCGGACCGGCGGACGGCTGCTGGATCACCGAGGAGGCGGCGGCGCGGGTGCTGCGGGCCCGCGCCGCCGCCCTGCCCGGACTGCGTCTCGGCGCGCTGCGCATCGGCCTCGCGGACCACCACGGGCCGCGGCCGTCCGCACCGGCGCCGCCGAGCGCGCTGCCGCCGGGCCCGCTGCGGATCACCGCGGACCTCGCGGCAGCCCCGGACCGCCCGCTCCCGCGGGCCGCCGAGGAGCTGCGCACGGCCCTGCTGGAGACCGCCGACCGGGCGCTCGGACTGCCGGTGGCGGCGGTGGACCTCCAGGTCACCGGCGTACTCGACGCGGCCGGGACGGCGGCCCGGGAGCGCCCCGCGCCGCCGGGGCCGGGCATCGGGCTCAGCCCGCAGGAGGCGGGAGTGCCCGACCCGGTGGCCGGTGCGGTGCTGGCGGTGCCCGGCGTGGTGCGGCTCGCCGCCACGCTCGGCGGGACGTCCCGGCCGGTGCGGCAGGTGCCGGGCGGGCTGCTGGTTCAGCTGATGACCGGCCCGGGGCACCGGGCGTCGGAGGTCGCCCGGGCGGCTCGCGCGGCGGCGGGCGCGGCCGGTACCCCGGTGGCGGTGCTGGTCACGGCCGTGGACGAGGGATGAAACGGGATCGCCCGCGACGCCGTCCGGTATCCGCCGCGGCGTCGCGGGCGGCCCGCGGGGTCACTCGCCGAGGCCCGCCAGATCCCGCAGGCGACGGCCCTGGGCGGCGCGCTCGGCGGCGCGCTGCTCGTCCAGATCACGGCCGGCGGCACCGGCGAGCAGCGCCTTGGTCTCGATGACGGCGTCGCGCGGCGGCGCCAGCAGCGCGGTGACCAGGTCGGCGACCGCGGCGTCCAGCTCCTCGCCGGGAACGACGAGGTTGGCCAGGCCGATCCGGCCCGCCTCGTCGCCGTGGACGAAGCGCCCGGTGGCGCAGATCTCCAGCGCCCGGCCGTAGCCGACGAGCTGGACCAGCGGATGGGTGCCCGTCAGATCCGGCACCAGCCCCAGGCTGGTCTCGCGCATCGCGAACTGTGCGTCCTCGGCACAGACCCGCAGGTCACAGGCGAGCGCCAGCTGGAAGCCGGCGCCTATCGCATGGCCCTGGACGGCGGCGATCGACACCAGGTCGTTCCGCCGCCACCAGGTGAAAGCCTCCTGGTACGAGGCGATGAGCGCGTCCATCTCGTGCTCCGGGCCGCGCGCCATGTCGAGGAACGACGGCTCGCCGTCGAATCCCTCGGGCGTGAAGGCCTGCCGGTCGAGGCCCGCGGAGAAGGACTTGCCCTCGCCCCGCAGCACCACGACGCGGACGCTCCCCGGGAGCAGCGCGCCGGCCTCGGCCAGCGCCCGCCACATGGCGGGCGACTGGGCGTTGCGCTTGGCCGCGCCCGTGAGGGTCACCGTGGCGAGCGTGTCGTCCACGGTGAGCCGCACACCGTCCTTGTCGAGCAGAGTCATGAGAATGCCTCCGAGTCAGCCGTCGCACACCAGCGTGCGTAAGTGACTGAACGGTAACCTCCCGGTCGTCTGCCCGACCGACCGGGGGGACTACCCGTCGGAGTCGCGGTCGTCAGGCCGAGGTGGCCTTCTTGCCCCTCGTTGCTCCGCCCCGACCGCGCAGGGACACACCGGATTCGCTGAGCATCCGGTGGACGAATCCATAGGAGCGACCGGTCTCTTCGGCCAGCGCCCGGATGCTCGCTCCGGAGTCGTACTTCTTCTTCAGGTCTGCCGCGAGCTTTTCGCGCGCGGCGCCGGTCACCCGGCTGCCCTTCTTCAGAGTCTCGGCCACCCGTGCCTCCTCATGGGAAGTGCGCTCTGGACTCTCATGATCACCCCTCCTCGCGTTCCTGGCCACCCATTCGGCAAGGTCTGTGGCGAGGCGTCCGAGACCGTCCGTGTCCGGACAATCCGGCCGAGGGTCTCCGACACCTACCGAAATCACCGCACCCTCCTGTTCGATGCCGGGGAAACCGCAGGTCAGCGCGGGCGCGGCGGAAATGACGGAAGCCGGGCCACAAGGGCCCGGCTCCGTCTCGGAGGCTCGCCGGTGTACGAGCCGCTCTCACTCAGATGATGGATCACCCATCGGCCGAATGATCGATGCGCGGACCTGGTGGCCCGCCACCGGTCACGCCAGCGCGACGAGGTCCGCGTACTCCTGACCCCACAGGTCCTCGACGCCGTCCGGCAGCAGGATGATCCGCTCCGGCTCCAGGGCGTCCACCGCGCCCTCGTCGTGGGAGACGAGGACGACGGCGCCGGTGAAGGTGTGCAGCGCGCCGAGGATCTCCTCGCGGCTGGCCGGGTCGAGGTTGTTCGTCGGCTCGTCGAGCAGCAGGACGTTGGCGGACGAGACGACCAGCGTGGCCAGCGCCAGGCGGGTCTTCTCGCCGCCGGAGAGCACCCCGGCGGGCTTGTCGACGTCGTCGCCGGAGAACAGGAAGGAACCCAGCGTCTTGCGGATGGCGACGAGGTCCATGTCGGGGGCGGCGGAGCGCATGTTCTCCAGGACCGTGCGGTCCGGGTCGAGCGTCTCGTGCTCCTGCGCGTAGTAGCCGAGCTTGAGGCCGTGACCGGGGCGGACCTCGCCGGTGTCGGGGGTCTCCACCCCGGCCAGCAGCCGCAGCAGCGTGGTCTTGCCGGCGCCGTTCAGGCCCAGGATGACGACGCGGGAGCCCTTGTCGATGGCGAGGTTGACGTCGGTGAAGATCTCCAGCGAGCCGTACGACTTCGACAGGCCCTCGGCGGTGAGCGGCGTCTTGCCGCACGGCGCGGGGTCGGGGAAGCGCAGCTTGGCGACCTTGTCGGCGGCGCGGACGTCCTCAAGCCCGGCCAGCAGGCGCTCGGCGCGCTTGGCCATGTTCTGCGCGGCGACCGTCTTGGTGGCCTTGGCGCGCATCTTGTCGGCCTGCGAGTTGAGGGCCGCGGCCTTCTTCTCGGCGTTCTGCCGCTCGCGGCGGCGGCGCTTCTCGTCGGCCTCGCGCTGCTGCTGGTAGAGCTTCCAGCCCATGTTGTAGACGTCGATGGTGGCGCGGTTGGCGTCGAGGTAGAAGACCTTGTTGACGACGGTCTCGACGAGGTCGACGTCGTGGGAGATCACGATGAAGCCGCCGCGGTACGTCTTGAGGTAGTCGCGCAGCCAGACGATGGAGTCGGCGTCGAGGTGGTTGGTCGGCTCGTCGAGCAGCAGGGTGTCGGCGTCCGAGAAGAGGATCCGGGCCAGCTCGACGCGGCGGCGCTGACCGCCGGAGAGGGTGTGCAGCGGCTGGGCGAGGATCCGGTCGGGCAGGCCCAGGCTGGCGGCGATGGTGGCCGCCTCCGCCTCGGCGGCGTACCCGCCCTTGGTCAGGAACTCCGTCTCCAGGCGCTCGTACTTGCGCATCGCCTTCTCACGGGTGGCGCCCTTGCCGTTCGCCATCCGGTCCTCGTTCTCGCGCATCTTGCGCAGGACGGTGTCCAGTTCGCGGGCGGAGAGGATGCGGTCGCGGGCGAGGACGTCCATGTCGCCGGTGCGCGGGTCCTGCGGGAGGTAGCCGACCTCGCCGGAGCGGGCGACGGAACCGGCGGCGGGGATGCCCTCACCGGCCAGGACCTTGGTGAGGGTGGTCTTCCCCGCGCCGTTGCGGCCGACCAGGCCGACGCGGTCGCCCTTGGCGATGCGGAAGGAAGCGGAATCGATGAGAACGCGGGCGCCGGCGCGCAGCTCAAGGCCGGAAGCGGTGATCACGGAAAAACTCCAGGGCAGGGGTGACGGCGGATTGGACGGACGGTCCGAGAGCGGTCTACGCCGTCTAATGAACCCAGAGGAGAACTGCCATGCGGGCAGTCTAACGGTGCCGCGCAACAGCTTTTCCCGGCCGCCGCGGGGGCGGTGCCGGCGGCCCCCGGCGGACTGTGAGGCAGATCTCACGGACGTCCGCGCGAGCGGCGCGCGGGACGGGACGTGCGCTTTCGGGAGGGGCGGCCACCGGGCCCGGGCCGGTGGCGGGCCGCCGGGCCGTGGTGGTCCGGCGGCCGCCGGGTCAGACACCGCCGGTGTGCACCTGGAACGCCGCCCGGCGGACGGCCTTGGCCAGCGCCGGGTCGGGGTGCGCCGCGGCGAGCGCCACCAGGACCTGGACGGTGCGCGGATGGCCCACCGCGCGTACCTCTTCGAGCAGGCGCGGGACGGAGCCCTGGACCGCCGAGTCGAGGTGGCGGATGAGCAGTTGACTCTCGCCGTGGTCGGCGACGGCCGCGGCGGTGTCCACCCACAGCCAGGTCGACTCCTCGCGGGTGAGCACGTCGACGGCGTCCTCCGGGTCGCCGCCCTCGTGCTCGAAGAGCCACAGCAGGACGTACGGGCGCAGCGCCGCCTCGTCGGCGGCGCCGCGGACGGCGGCCTCGGCCGGGGCGCCGACGGCGCGCAGCGCCTCGAAGGCCAGCCCGCGCAGCAGGGCGTCCTCGCCGCGCGCCACGGTCAGCAGCTCCTCGACGGCCGAGCCGACCGAGCGGGCCGCGAGCCAGGCGCGGTACTCCGCGCGGGCCGGGCCCGGGGTGAGCCGGGCGCAGCCGCGGAGCATGGCGGCGGCGGTCTGCTCGATGTTGCCCGCCGGGCTCTGCGCCGCGACGCAGATCTGCTCCAGCTTGACCCACACCGACCAGTGGCCCAGCGGGGTCAGCTGCGCCTCGCGGGCGTCGCCGCCGCCGTCCGGGGCGGGGGCCGGGGCGTCGGCGGGCTCCAGTGCGCCGACGGCCGTCAGCGCGGCGAGCGCCCAGTCCAGCAGCGCGGTGAGCGGGGCCTGCGCCTCCTCCGCGTCGCCGTCCGCGGACTCGGTGCGGGGGCCGTAGGGCACCTCGCAGCGCTCGGTGCGCAGCTCGGCGACGCGCTGTTCGAGCATGTCCAGCAGCGCCTGGAGCCGTACCGGGCCGGCCGAGAGGTGGAGCAGCGACAGCAGCTGCGGGACGGCCTCGACGACCTCGCCGACGATGGCGGGGCCGGCGCCCTCCGGGGACGGCAGCGCCAGCGACCAGGCGTCGAAGAGGGCGACCCAGCCGCGGAGGGCGGCGGTGTCGTCGCGGTCCCAGGCGCGCAGCCGCCAGCCGGCGCGGGCCAGGCCGCCGTGCAGCTCGATCAGTCCGGCGAGGCGGGCGCGGTCCCAGTCGGCGCGCACCTGCGCGGCGGGCAGGCCCAGGGCCTCGGCGGCACGGTCCACGTCGGCCGCCGGGAGGGCGCCGTCGCGCCCGGCCCGTAGTCCGTCGCCGGCGCCGTCGGCCCAGTGGGCCAGCCGGGCCGCACCGGAGAGTGCGGCGCGGGCCTGGCGCGCCAGTTCCGCGGGCGGCGGGGTGCCCTCGGGCGGGCGTGGGGCCGGACGGGCGGCCCGGGTGCTCACCGCCCGGCGGGCGGCGGCAATCGGTTGCCTGGGGACGAGTCGGAGCCGGGAGTCGCGCGGAGTACGGGACGTCACAGGAGCAGTCTTGCCGCTGACGGCCCGAAAACCCAATCGGACGACAGGAAAAGGCCCGCTCAGCGGGGTTCATCCAGGCGACCCATCACGGTTGTGGGGAGTTGTCCCCCCGTACGCCCGCGCGTCGTGCTTCCTCGTACGCGCGCGCAGAAGGGGGTGTCGGCGCGGGCGGTCACATCAGCGGGGTCAGGAAGCGGCGCAGCGCCTCCTCGTAGGCGGCGGGGGCGGCGTTCCACATGGCGGCGTGCGGGGCGTGCGGCACGGGGCGGAGGGTGACGAGGTCCGGGCGGCGCGCGGCGAGGGCGCGGGAGGCGGACCAGGGGGCGAGGGTGTCGTCCGGGCCGTGGAAGAGGAGGGTGGGGACGGCGAGGGTGTCCGGGTCGACGGCGTCGCCGGGGCGGTCGACGGGGAGTCCGGTGTGGCCCTCGGCGGCGCGGACCGCGAGCGGCAGCAGGGCGCGCGGGACGTGCCGGGCGGCGGCCAGGGCCCGGACGGTGGCGTGCCGGTCGAGGACCGGCGAGTCCAGGACGAGGCCGCGGATGCGGTCGCGCATCCCGGAGCGGGCGGCGGCGCGCAGCGCCATGGTGGCCCCGGCGGACCAGCCGTGCAGGACGACGTCGCGGGCGCCGTAGCGGACGGCGTAGCGGATCGCGGCGTCCAGGTCGCGCCATTCGGAGTCGCCGAGGTGGTGGAGCCGGTCCGGGGTCTGCGGGGCGCCCGCGTCGTTGCGGTAGGCGAGGCAGAGGACCGGCAGCCGGTGGCGGTGGAGGAAGGGCATGACGACCATCGGGTGTTCGCGGGTGGTGCCGATGCCGTGCACGGCGATCACCCAGGTGTCGCGCACGCCCGGCAGGAACCATGCGGGCAGCGGCCCGAGTTCGCCGGGGACGTCGACGTCGGCGCAGGTCAGGCCGAGGGCGTCGCGGGGGTTCCCGGCGTGGACCTGGGGGGTGATGCGCACCCGGGTGCCGGGCGGGAGCGTGCCGTGGGTGATCCGCTCCAGGCGGCGGACGACGGTGTCGGCGGGGTGCGGGGCGTGCGGCACCACCGGGCCGACGATGGCGTGGCAGCCGGGGCCGGCGAGGCCGTAGGTGCCGGGGCGCAGCGACGCCAGGCTGCGGGTCAGGGTGACGGTGTCCTCGCCGGTGGCGTGGACGGTCAGGCGTGCGTCCCCGGGGAACGGCACCTGGGGGGAGGGCCGGAGGGCGACGCCCCCGGCGTACCGGCCGGCCGCCACCGCGGCCGCCCCGGCACCGATCACGGTGGTGGCGGCCGCAGCCGCCGCAGTAGCCAGGCGCACCCCTTCAGTGTGGGACGGGGTGGCGGGGGCGGCCAGCGGGCCGGGCGAGCGGGTGACGCGGCCGGCCGGGCCCGCCGCCGCGGGCTACTCCTGCGGGTGGCGTCCGTAGCCGCGGAGGCGGGTGGCGGTCTCGGCGAGGTCGGCGGTGGTCAGCAGGGACGGGGTGCGGCCGGGGACGGCGGAGGCGAGGAGCCAGACGCGGCACATCCACTCCAGTTGGGCGGTGCGGTCCAGGGCCTGGCCGAGGGTGGCGCCGTGGGCGAGCGTGCCGTGGTGGGCGAGGAGGCAGGCGGTGCGCTCGCGCAGCGCCGCGAGGGCGTGGGCGGCCAGTTCGTCGCTGCCGTAGGGGGCGTAGGGGGCGACGCGGACGGGGCCGCCGAGGGCGGCGGTCATGTAGTGGACGGGCGGGAGTTCGTCGACGAGGACGGAGACGGCGGTGGCGTGCGGGGCGTGGGTGTGGACGAGCGCGGTGGCGTCGGTGGCGCGGTAGACGGCGAGGTGCATGGGGAGTTCGCTGGTGGGCGGGAGGGTGCCCGCGCACTGCCGGCCGTCGAGGCCGACGGCGGTGAGGTCGCCGGGGCCGAGGCGGTCGTAGGGGACGCCGCTGGGGGTGACGAGGACGGTGTCGCCGACGCGGGCCGAGACGTTGCCGGAGGTGCCGACGACGAGGCCGTCGGCGACGGTGCGGCGGGCGGTGGCGACGACCTCCTCCCAGGCGGCCGCGAGCGCGTCGGCGCCGGGCCGGTCCGGGTGCGGGGCGGGAGCGCCGGTTCGGGTCACGGGTTCCTCCGGGGCGTGGGCGGGCGAACGGTCGAGGTGCCGTCACGGTACGGGCCTGGCGGTGCGGACGGGCCGGGCGGCCGGTGCGTGCGCGGACTCGTCGCCGCGGGGGCCGGCACGGCCGTCGCGGAGGCCCGTGTGCGCGGTGGTCCGGTGCGGTACGGGGCGGGCGTGTGGAAGCGCGGGGCGCGGTGCGGCGTGCGCCGCGCTCGAACAGCGGGGCACCTCGGGGGCGTGCGCGGGTGCGGGGGATCCGGCCAGGTGTTGCGGACCGGGCGGCGGCCGTGGGATCGCGCCAGGTCCGGGCGGGCGCGAGGCGGCGGACGCGCCGTTCACCAGCGGGGTGACGCACCGCGACGGGGTGGTTCGGATGCCGTGCACGCGGCGGGGAACAAGCCGGATTCGGGCCGCGCGGCGGCACATTCGAGCCACATACAGATGGGGCGCAAGTGACGTGTGAGATACCTCCTCTCGAACACTGCGGCCACGTCATTGCCGGGCCCGGCCGCGTTCACCTCCCGTTCACCCACCCTTCGTACGTTTCCGGCGTCACTGACCATCGAACTGATTGCCTGGGTGAATGGAACACATCACGCTTCTCATCGGGATCGTGATCGTCACGGCCTTGGTGTTCGACTTTACGAACGGCTTCCACGACACGGCCAACGCCATGGCCACCACCATCTCCACCGGCGCGCTGCGGCCCAAAATCGCGGTGGCGATGTCGGCGGTCCTCAACCTCGTCGGCGCGTTCCTGTCCGTGGAGGTCGCCAAGACCATCTCCGGCGGGATCATCGACGAAAGCGCCGGCATCAGACCTGAAGTGATCTTCGCCGGTCTGGTCGGCGCGATCGTCTGGAACCTTCTCACCTGGCTCGCCGGCCTCCCCTCCAGCTCCTCCCACGCCCTGTTCGGCGGTCTGATCGGCGCGACGCTGGTGTCCGTGGGCACCAACGGCGTGCACGGCGACGCCGTCGTGATGAAGGTCCTCATCCCGGCCGTGGCCGCCCCGGTGGTCGCCGGTATCGCGTCGATGGCCGCGACCCGGCTGACGTACCGGCTGGCCCGGGGCCGCGACGAGCAGGAGACGGCCAAGGGGTACCGCGCCGGGCAGATCGCCTCGGCGGCGCTGGTCTCGCTGGCGCACGGCACCAACGACGCCCAGAAGACGATGGGTGTGATCACCCTCGCGCTGATCACCGGCGGTGTGGTCGCCCCGCACGCCGACCCGCCGCTGTGGGTCATCGCCTCGGCCGGTATGGCCATCGCCCTCGGCACGTACCTGGGCGGCTGGCGGATCATCCGCACGATGGGCAAGGGCATCACCGACATCCAGCCGCCGCAGGGCTTCGCCGCCCAGACCGGCGCCGCGGCCACCATCCTGGCCTCCTCCCACCTCGGCTTCGCGCTCTCCACCACCCAGGTCTGCTCGGGCTCCGTGATGGGTTCGGGTCTGGGCCGCAAGGGCGGCGTGGTGCGCTGGTCGACGGCGGTGCGGATGGTCGTCGCCTGGTGCCTGACGCTGCCGGCCGCGGGCCTGGTCTCCGCCGGTGCCGCGCTCCTGGCCGACCAGGGCGACTGGGGCGTCACCGCCGTCGCGATCCTCGCGCTCGGCATCTGCGGCGCCATCTGGGCCGCCTCCCGCCGCAAGCCCATCGACCACCACAACGTCAACGAGATCGAGGCCACGGAGCCGCCCGGTGTGGTCACCGCGGCCCTCCAGACGGTCACCCCTCCCCCGGCCGGTTCGCTGAACCCCGCCGAGGACGAGGAGGCCGCCCCCGCCGCGAGCGCCGCACGCGCCACGACCGCGACAGCCGCCGGCTGACCGCCCGAACCTGAGGAACCGCAGCATGAGCATCGACTGGGCAGCTCTCGGCCAGGTCTTCGGCGTCACCCTGGTGGTGACGGTCGGGATCGTGGGCCTGTTCACGGTCGGCATCGTCGGCACGGCCCGCACCCGGACCGAGGGCGCGGCCGCCACGGCGGGCGCCCCGAGCACCGGCGCGCGGATCGGCGGCCTCGCCGCGTACGCGGTCTGCGCGGCCGCGGTGGCGTACGGCATCTATCTGATCGTCGCCGCCTGACCCGTACCGCAGCGCATCCGGCGCCCGGTCACCGCAGCTCCGCGGTGGCCGGGCGCCGTTGCGTTGCCGCCCTGTGGCCTCTGCCACACGCCACGCGATACCACGGCGGTGCAGGTCACGGGCGAGTTGACGGGGTTGGCGGGGCGTGGTGGACTTCCCACGCCAATCGGCGACAGCAGAGGAAGTCCGGTGTGAATCCGGCGCGGTCCCGCCACTGTCACCGGGGAGCGTTCCTCCGACGAAGGTCACGGTCCGCCTCGTGCACGCCCGACGGGCGCGCCAGGGCCGGAAGGCCGGGGGAAGCGCCGATCCGGGAGCCAGGAGACTCCTGTCGCCGTCACGTCGAACCAGGGCGCGGACCCTGAGTGAGGACATATCGCCATGCCCGGCCGCCCGTTCAGATCCTTCCGTGCGCCCTCCCCGTTCCGCCGAGGCGTGACGGCGGTCTGATCCGATGCGTGCCGAACACGCCACCTACGCGTGCGGTGCGGCTCTGGGCTTTCTCGGCGATCTGCTCGCCGCCGACCCGCGGCGCGGCCATCCGGTGGCCGCCTTCGGGCGCGGTGCGGCGGCCGTCGAGGCCCGGCTCTGGCGCGACCACCGCGGCCGCGGCGCCGTCCACACCCTGCTCTGCGCCGGCGGCGTGACCGCCGGCGCCGCGCTGCTGACGCGCGCGGTGCGCGGCGCCGCGCCCGTCCCCTCCCCCGCGCGGACCGCCGCCGCCACCGTGCTGACCGCCGCGACCGTCTGGTCGGTGCTGGGCGGCACCTCGCTGGGCCGCGAGGCGCGGGCCGTCGGCGAGGCGCTGGCAGCCGGGGATCTCGACCGGGCCCGCCGCCGGCTGCCGCATCTGTGCGGCCGGGATCCGCAGGCGCTGGACGGGCCGCAGATGGCGCGGGCGGTCGTCGAGTCGGTCGCGGAGAACACCTCGGACGCCGTGGTGGGCGCGCTGGTGTGGGGCGCCGTCGGCGGCGTCCCGGGCCTGGTGGCGTTCCGGGCGGTGAACACCCTGGACGCGATGGTGGGTCACAAGTCGCCGCGCCACCGCCGGTTCGGCTGGGCGTCGGCGCGGCTGGACGACGTGGCCGGGTGGCCCGGCTCCCGGCTGACCGCCGCGCTCACCGTGCTCGCCGCCCCGGACCGGCGCGGCGCCGCGCGGGCCTGGCGGCGCGACGGCGGCGCGCACCCGAGCCCCAACGCGGGCCCGGTGGAAGCCTCGTTCGCGGGCGCGCTCGGCGTACGGCTCGGCGGGACGCTGGCGTACGGCGGACGCATCGAGCACCGGCCGCGGCTGAACGGCGAGGGCCGTCCCGTCGCGACCGAGGACATCGCGCGGGCGGTGCGGCTCTCGCGCCGGGTGAGCGCGTTGGCGTTGACGACGACGGTGGCCGGGCGGCTGCTGGCGGGCGCGGTGCGTCCGGCGCTCGCCCGGCGGAAGGGCAGGATGCGGTGACGGGCGGCGGGCTGCTGATCGCGGGGACCACCTCCGACGCGGGCAAGAGCGTGGTGACCGCGGGGATCTGCCGCTGGCTGGTGCGGCAGGGCGTGGACGTCGCGCCGTTCAAAGCGCAGAACATGTCGCTGAACTCGTTCGTGACGCGGGACGGCGCGGAGATCGGCCGGGCGCAGGCGATGCAGGCGGCGGCCGCCCGGGTGGAGCCGTCGGCGCTGATGAACCCGGTGCTGCTCAAGCCCGGCGGGGATCGCAGCAGCCAGGTGGTGCTGCTGGGCAGGCCGGTCGGCGAGATGAGCGCGCAGGGGTACTTCGGGCGTCCCGGGAGCGGGGCGCGGCCCGGTGGCCGCGAGGAGCTGCTGGGCACCGTCACCGAGTGTCTGGCGGAGCTGCGGCGCACCCACGACGTGGTGATCTGCGAGGGCGCGGGCTCCCCGGCGGAGATCAATCTGCGCCGCACCGACATCGTCAACATGGGCATCGCGCGGGCCGGCCGGCTGCCGGTGGTGGTGGTCGGCGACATCGACCGCGGCGGCGTGTTCGCCTCGTTCTTCGGGACGACGGCGCTGCTGTCGAAGGAGGACCAGGCGCTGGTCGCCGGGTATCTCGTCAACAAGTTCCGCGGCGATGTGGCGCTGCTGGAGCCGGGCCTGGACATGCTGCGGGATCTGACGGGGCGTCCGTCGCTGGGCGTGCTGCCGTTCGCGCACGGGCTGGGCATCGACGAGGAGGACGGGCTGCGGGTGTCGCTGCGCGGCGCGGTCCGCGAGAGCGTGGTG
Organism: Streptomyces sp. NPDC000404; assembly: GCF_040300365.1. NCBI lineage: Bacteria > Bacillati > Actinomycetota > Actinomycetes > Kitasatosporales > Streptomycetaceae > Streptomyces > Streptomyces sp. NPDC000404. The sequence continues at coordinate 50,551 of NZ_JBEPDN010000001.1, forward strand.
GCACAGCCGTACGGCGCCGATGTGCTGCGGGTGGCGGTCGCGGCGGTGCCGCTGATGTCGAACTTCACGGACGTGGACGCGCTCGCCGCCGAACCCGGCGTGGTGGTGCGGTTCGTGGACCGCGCCGAGGAGCTGGCCGACGCGGATCTGGTGGTGCTGCCGGGCACCCGCGGCACGGTGCGGGCGCTGGCCTGGCTGCGCGAGCGGGGGCTGGCCGACGCGATCGCCCGGCGCGCCGCCGAGGGCCGTCCGGTGCTGGGCATCTGTGGTGGTTACCAGATGCTCGGCGAGGTGATCGACGACGAGGTGGAGTCCCGGGCGGGCACCGTGCCGGGCCTGGGGCTGCTGCCGCTGCGGGTGCGGTTCGCGGCGGACAAGACGCTGGCCAGGCCGGTCGGCACGGCGCTGGGCGCGGCCGCCGAGGGGTACGAGATCCACCACGGCGTGGCCGAGGTGGGCGGCGGCGAGCCGTTCTTCACCGACGACGAGGGGCAGCCGCTGGACGGCTGCCGGTCGGGCGCGGTGTGGGGCACGCACTGGCACGGCTCGTTGGAGAGCGACGCGTTCCGGCGGGCGTTCCTTGCGCGGGTGGCGGCCGATGCGGGGCGGGCGTTCGTCCCGGCGCCGGACACCAGCTTCGGCGCGCTGCGCGAGGAGCAGCTGGACCGGCTCGGCGATCTGATCGAGGAGCACGCCGACACCGGTGCGCTGCTGCGGCTGATCGAGGAGGGCGTCCCGCCGGGGCTGCCGTTCGTCCCGCCGGGGGCGCCGTGAGGACGCGCGGCCGCGCGGCACGGGTGCCCGGCGGCGCCCACCGGCCGGCCGGTGCCGGCCGCAACCAAGACCTGGGTCGTTACGAAGGAGTGATCGCGACATGAGCGCCCGCTATCCGTTCACCGCCGTCGTCGGAATGGACGACCTGCGGCTGGCGCTGCTGCTGAACGCCGTCAGCCCGGCGGTGGGCGGCGTCCTCGTCCGCGGCGAGAAGGGCACCGCCAAGAGCACGGCCGTGCGGGCGCTGGCCGATCTGCTGCCCGAGGTGGCGGTCGTCGGCGGCTGCCGGTTCAGCTGCGATCCGGCCGCGCCGGACCCCGGCTGCCCGGACGGGCCGCACGGTGCGGCCGAGGGGGCGCACCGGCCCGCCCGCATGGTGGAGCTGCCGGTGGGCGCCTCCGAGGACCGGCTGGTCGGCGCGTTGGACATCGAGCGGGCGCTGGCCGAGGGCGTGAAGTCCTTCGAGCCGGGGCTGCTCGCCCGGGCGCACCGCGGACTGCTCTACGTCGACGAGGTCAACCTCCTCCACGACCATCTGATCGATCTGCTGCTGGACGCCGCCGCGATGGGCGCGTCGTACGTGGAGCGCGAGGGCGTGTCGGTCCGGCATGCGGCGCGGTTCCTGCTGGTCGGGACGATGAACCCGGAGGAGGGCGAGCTGCGGCCGCAGCTGCTCGACCGGTTCGGGCTGACCGTGGAGGTCGCCGCGGACCGGGATCCGGACCGGCGGGTGGAGGTGGTCCGGCGGCGGCTGGCGTTCGACGACGACCCGGCGGCGTTCGCGGCGCGCTGGGCGGCGGAGGAGACGGCGCTGCGGGAGCGGATCGCCGCCGCCCGGGCGCTGCTGGGGTCGGTGCGGCTCGGCGACGGGGCGCTGCGGCAGATCGCCTCGGTCTGCGCGGGGTTCGAGGTCGACGGGATGCGCGCGGACCTGGTCATGGCGCGGACGGCGACGGCGCTTGCCGCCTGGGCCGGACGGACGGATGTGGCCACCGAGGACGTGCGGCAGGCGGCGCTGCTGGCGCTGCCGCACCGCAGGCGCCGGGCGCCGTTCGACGCGCCGGGCCTGGACGAGGAGAAGCTCGACCGGATCCTGGAGGAGTCGGCCCCCGAGGACGACCCGGAGCCGGACGGTCCGCAGGACGGCGGGCCGGAGGGCGGTCCCGAGGGTCCGGAGGGCGGCCCCGAGGGCGGACCGGACGGCGGTGGCCCGGACGGCGGCGGGCCCGAGGGGGGCGGTGCGCCGCCGCCGAAGGAGGAGACCGTGCCCGGGCCGCGCGAGCAGGAGAGCGAGCCCGCACCGGGCCGGGACGGCGACGGCGGGGAGCCGGGCGGCGAGCCCGCGGAGCGTCCGGCCGGGGCCCCGGCGGCGCAGCAGGCGGCGGTCGCTGCGGGCGAGCCGTTCGCCACCCGGCGGCTGGACGTGCCGGGTCTGGGCGAGGGCGCGGACGGCCGCCGCTCGCGGGCGCGGACCGCGCACGGCCGGACGACCGGGGCGCGGCGGCCGCGCGGTGCGCTCGGCAAGCTGCATCTGGTGGCGACGCTCCAGGCGGCCGCGCCGCACCAGCGGGCGCGCGGCCGGCGCGGCCCGGGTCTGGTGGTGCGCCGCGACGATCTGCGCGAGGCGGTCCGCGAGGGGCGGGAGGGCAACCTCGTGCTGTTCGTGGTGGACGCCTCCGGGTCGATGGCGGCGCGCAAGCGGATGAGCGCGGTCAAGGGCGCGGTGCTGTCGCTGCTGCTCGACGCGTACCAGCGGCGCGACAAGATCGGCATGATCACGTTCCGGGGGCGGGAGGCGGAGCTGGCACTGCCGCCGACGTCGTCGGTGGAGGCGGGGGCGACGCGGCTGGCGTCGCTGCCGACCGGTGGCCGCACCCCGCTCGCCGAGGGGCTGCTCAAGGCCCATGAGGTGCTGCGGGTGGAGCGGCTGCGGGACGCGTCGCGGCGGCCGCTGCTGGTGGTCGTCACGGACGGCCGGGCGACCGGCTCCGGGGCGCCGTCGCCGCTGGAGCGGGCGGCGCGCGCCGGGCGGCTGCTGGGCGCCGAAGGTGTCGCCTCGGTCGTCGTCGACTGCGAGAGCGGTCCGGTGCGGCTGGGTCTTGCCGGAGCGCTCGCCCGGGAGCTGGGCGGCACCGCCGTCACCCTCGACGAGCTGCGCGCGGACAGCGTCTCGGGGCTCGTACGAAACCTCCGCGGCGGGCGGGGCACAGCCGCCGCACCTCACATCCAGGACTCCAGGAAGGTGGCGTAATGCCGCAGGGACAGCCGTCCGTCGTACCGAACGACGGGCTCACCACCCGCCAGCGCCGCAACCGGCCGCTGGTCTTCGTCCACACCGGCGTCGGCAAGGGCAAGTCGACGGCGGCGTTCGGGCTCGCGCTGCGGGCCTGGAACCAGGGCTGGCCGGTCGGGGTGTTCCAGTTCGTGAAGTCGGCGAAGTGGAAGGTCGGCGAGGAGCGGGCGCTGAAGGTGCTCGGCGAGAGTGGCGAGGGCGGCACCGTCGCCTGGCACAAGATGGGCGAGGGCTGGTCCTGGGTCCAGCGCGACCTGGCCTCCAGCGAGGAGGCGGCGCGCGAGGGCTGGGAGCAGGTCAAGCGGGATCTGGCCGCCGAGACGTACAAGCTGCTGGTGCTGGACGAGTTCGCCTATCCGCTGCACTGGGGGTGGATCGACACCGAGGACGTGATCACGGCGCTGCGGGAGCGGCCCGGCACCCAGCATGTGGTGATCACCGGGCGCAACGCACCGCAGGCGTTGGTGGACTTCGCGGATCTGGTCACCGACATGTCGAAGGTGAAGCACCCGATGGACACCGGCCAGAAGGGCCAGCGGGGCATCGAATGGTGAGCGCGGCATGAGCGGGACGATCCCCCGGCTGGTGATCGCCGCGCCCTCCTCCGGCGCGGGCAAGACGACCGTGGCGACGGGGCTGATGGCCGCGTTCGCCGAGGCGGGCCTCGCGGTCTCGCCGCACAAGGTCGGCCCGGACTACATCGACCCCGGCTACCACGCGCTGGCCACCGGCCGCCCGGGCCGCAACCTCGACGCCTATCTGTGCGGGACGGAGCGGATCGCGCCGCTGTTCCGGCACGGCGCGCGCGGCTGCGACCTGGCCGTGGTCGAGGGCGTGATGGGGCTGTTCGACGGCGCGTCCGGGCAGGGCGAGCTGGCGTCGACGGCGCAGATCGCGAAGGTGCTGCGGGCGCCGGTGGTGCTGGTGGTCGACGCGTCCTCGCAGTCCCGGTCGGTGGCCGCGCTGGTGCACGGCTTCGCGTCCTGGGATCCCGGGGTGCGGCTGGCGGGGGTGATCCTCAACAAGGTCGGCTCGGACCGGCACGAGGCGCTGCTGCGGGAGGCGATGGAGTCGTCCGGCGTCCCGGTGCTGGGCGCGCTGCGCCGCACCGGCGCGGTCCACGCGCCCTCCCGCCACCTGGGCCTGATCCCGGTCGCCGAACGCCGCGGCGAGGCGGTCGAGTCGGTACGGGAGCTGGCGGCGCGGGTGCGCGAGGGCTGCGATCTGGAGGCGCTGCTGGCGCTGGCGCGCAGCGCGGGCGAGCTGCCGGACGAGGTCTGGGACCCGGCCGCGGAGGTCGCCGCGGCCGGCGGTCCGGTCGACGGCCGGCCGGTGGTCGCGGTGGCCGGCGGCGCCGCGTTCACCTTCTCGTACGCGGAACACACCGAGCTGCTGCGGGCGGCGGGCGCCGAGGTCGTGCCGTTCGATCCGCTGCACGACGAGCGGTTGCCGCAGGCCGCGCGGGGGCTGGTGATCGGCGGCGGCTTCCCGGAGGTGCACGCCCCGGATCTGTCGGCGAACGCGCCGCTGCGGGCGGCGGTGGCCGCGCTGGCGGCGTCGGGCGCACCGGTCTCGGCGGAGTGCGCCGGGCTGCTGTACCTGTCGCGTTCGCTGGACGGGCGGCCGATGTGCGGGGTGCTGCCCGCCGACGCCCGGATGACGGACCGGCTGACGCTCGGCTACCGCGAGGCGGTCGCGCTGGGCGACAACGCGCTGGCCGCGGCGGGCACCCGGGTGCGCGGCCACGAGTTCCACCGCACCGCCGTGGAGCCGGGCGCGGGCGCGTCCCCGGCGTGGGGCGTCACCCACCCGGCGCGCCGGGTGGAGGGCTTCACCGCGGGCGGGGTGCACGCGTCGTATCTGCACGTCCACTGGGCGGCGACGCCGTCCCTGGCCACCCGCCTGGTGCGGGCCGCGGCGGGAGCGCGATGAGCGCCGTCGTCCTCGACCATCTGGTGTACGCGGCGCCGGACCTGGCGGCCGCCGCCGAGGAGCTGGCGGAGCTGACCGGGGTGCGGGCGCGGGCGGGTGGCAGCCATCCGGGCCGGGGCACCCGCAACTGCCTGCTGGGGCTGGCCGGTCCGCTCGGCGCCGGGGCGTATCTGGAGCTGATCGGCCCGGACCCGGAGCAGCCGGAGCCGGACGGCCCGCGCTGGTTCGGCATCGACGCGCTGACCGGTCCGCGGCTGGTCACCTGGGCGCTGCGGGCCGAGGGCCTGGCCACGCAGGTGGCGCGGGCGCGGGCGGCCGGATACGACCCGGGCGACGCGGCGGCGATGGGCCGGAGCACGCCGGACGGCCGGCGGATCTCCTGGGAGCTGACGCCGCCGTGCGCGGGCGGCTGCGCCACGCCGTTCCTCCTCGACTGGGGCGCCACCCCGCATCCGACGGCCGCGGGGCTGCCCGTGCTGACGCTGGAGGCGTTCGCGGCGTCCGACCCCGATCCGGCGGCGGCGACCGCCCGGCTGACGGCGCTCGGCGGCGGCTGGCCGGACGCCCCGGCGACCGCCGGACCGGCCGGGCTCACCGCCGTGGTGCGGGGCCCGCGCGGGGCGGTACGCCTCGGGCACGGGGCCGTCGCGGTATGAGCGCGGTGGCGGCGGGCGGCTCAGCCCGCGAGGCCGACGACCAGCCGGATGGCGCCCGCCCCCGCGGCCGTGCGGGCCAGGGTGGGCAGCGCCGGGTGGGCATGGTGCGCCTCGGGCAGGATGCCGGAGGTCGCCAGGTGGAGCAGGACGCCGCCGAAGAACCCGAGACAGCCGCCGAGCCACTGCTCCGGAAGGGTGACCACCAGCGTCGCGGCCGCCCCGGCCGGCGGCGCCACCGCGTCCGCACCGAGCATCAGCAGCACCCGGCGCCGGGCGTTCCCGTACAGGCTGGTGACCGTGTACGTGTTGAAGCCGTCGGCGAAGTCGTGGGCGCTGACGGCGATCGCGACCCCCGTGGCCATGCCGTGCCCCGCCTGGAGGGCGAGGCCGATGGCGAAGCCGTCCATGACGCTGTGGAGCACCATCGCGGTGGCGGCGGTCAGCCCCACCTGCGGGACGCGGCCGCCGTTGGGCGCGACGGCTCCGGCGGCGCCCGGCGGTCCGCTGCCGCGGGCGGCGCGGCGCACCGCGAGGAGGCGTTCGAGGGCGTGGGCTGCGAGGAAGCCGAGGACGAAGCAGAGCAGCGCGAGCGGGACGCCGAAGACCGGGCGCCCGGCGGCGTCCAGCGCCTCGGGCAGCAGATCGAGCCCGACGACGCCGAGCATCAGCCCGCCGGCCAGCCCCGGCACCAGATGGCGGCGGTCGGTGACGCGCTGGGCGACCCAGCCGCCCAGCAGCGTCATCAAGACCGCCCCGCACGCGATGAGGGCCGGCACCGCCCCCCTTCCCGCCGGTCCGCCGCCGGCTCCGCCCCCTTCCTGCTGACGCGCCGCCGCGCCCGCACCTTCGCGCGGCGCCCGGCGGGAGCCGCATGAGCGTCCCAGGGCCCGCGGTGTACGTGGGCGTCGGCGCGCGGCGGGGCGTCGCGGCGGACGAGGTGCTGGCGCTGGTCCGCGGCGCGCTGGCCGAGGCGGGCGGGACGGTCGCGGCGCTGGCGACCGCCGAGGCGAAGGCGGCCGAGCCGGGGCTGGTCGGCGCGGCCCGGCGGCTGGGCGTGGCGCTGCACACGTTTTCGGCCAGGGAGCTGTCCGCGGTGCCGGTGCCGGGCGGCGGCTCGGCGGTGGCGCGGGACGCCGTCGGGACGCCGAGCGTGGCGGAGGCGGCGGCGCTGCTGGCGGCCGGGCCGGGCGCCCAACTGCTCGTCGGGAAGCGGAAGTCGGCGCCGTCCGAGGGCCCGTCGCGGGCCACCTGCGCGGTGGCGGCGGCGACCGGCCACCACGGCGCGGCGCGGGGCCGCCCCTCGGTTATCGTCGTCCCTTCGCCATCCGGCCCGGCCCCGGACCGGCCCCGCCGACGCACGGCCCCCAAGGAGATTCTGTGACCACCCCTCCCGCCCTGCTCATCGCCGGTCACGGCGACCGCGACGACGGCGGGGCGCAGACCCTGCGCACGCTCCTGGCCGAAGTCGCCGCGCGCTGCCCCGAGGTGCCGGCGGCGGCCGGATTCACCGGGCGGGCGCCGTCGGCGCTGCCGCTCGCCGGGGCGGTCGACGACCTCGCCGCCCGGGGCGCGACGGAGATCGTCACGGTGCCGCTGATATCCGAGGGCCCGGCGCGGCGCGGACCGACCGCCGAGCTGACGGCCGCCGCCGCGCGCCATGCCGGGCTGTCGTTCGTCCGCGGGCAAGCCCCGGACGGCCATCCGCTGCTGCTGGGCGCGTGGGAGCGGCGGTTGGACGAGGCGCTGGGCGGCGGCGGGGCGCGGCGCCCGCGCGACCGGGCCCGTACGACGGTGCTGCTGGTGGGCGGCGGTTCCGGCGATCCGTACGCCAACGCCGAGGTGGCGCGGGCCGCCCGGCTGCTGTGGGAGGGCCGGGGCCTGGCCGGGGTGGAGACCGCGTTCCTGTCGTACGCGGCGCCGGACGTGCCGGCGGGGCTGGAGCGCTGCCGGGTGCTGGGTGCGGCGGTGCCCGGGCCGGACGCGCCGGGCCGGATCGTGGTGCTCCCCTGCTTCCCGCTCCCCGGTGACGAGCAGGAGCGGCTGCGGCTGCAGGCCGAGGGCTGGGGTGCGGCGCACCCGGAGTCCGCGGTGGTGTGCGCCGAACCGGTCGGCGCCGCCCCGGAGGTGGCCGACGCGGTGGTGGCGCGCTACCGGGAAGCGGTCCGAGCCGAGGAGGAACACCGTGTCACCGTCCGCTGAACCCGATCTGCGCCACCACGGCGACGCCGAAGTGCGGGGCGACGCCGCCGCGTTGACGGATCTTGCGGTCAACGTCCGTACGGGGACGCCACCGGCCTGGCTGAAGGCTGAGCTGGTCGCGTCGCTGGACGGGCTCGCCGCGTACCCGGACGGGACGGCGGCGCGGCGCGCGGTCGCGGCGCGCCACGGGCTGCCGGTGGCGCGGACGTTGCTGACGTCGGGCGCGGCGGAGGCGTTCGTGCTGCTGGCGCGGGCGGTCCGGGCGCGCCGTCCGGTGGTGGTGCATCCGCAGTTCACCGAGCCGGAGGCGGCGCTGCGGGACGCCGGGCACACGGTGGAGCGGGTGGTGCTCGCCGAACGGGACGGCTTCCGGCTCGATCCCGCGGCGGTGCCGGACGACGCCGATCTGGTCGTCGTCGGCAATCCGACCAATCCGACGTCGGTGCTGCACCCGGCGGGCGTCCTGGCGCGGTTGGCGCGGCCGGGGCGGACGCTGGTCGTGGACGAGGCGTTCATGGACGCGGTGCCCGGGGAGCGGGAGTCGCTGGCCGGGCGGACGGATCTGCCCGGTCTGGTGGTGCTGCGCAGCCTGACGAAGACGTGGGGGCTGGCCGGGCTGCGGATCGGCTATGTGCTGGCGGATCCGGTGACGGTGGCGGAGCTGGAGCGGGCGCAGCCGCTGTGGCCGGTGTCGTCGCCCGCGCTGGCGGCGGCGCGGGCGTGCTCGGGGCCTGCGGCGCTGGCGGAGGCGGCGGCCGCCGCCCGGCAAACCGCGGCGGACCGTGCCCATCTGGTGGCGCGGCTCTCCGCCCTCCCGGGCGTGACCGTCGCCGGCCCGGCCGAGGGCCCGTTCGTCCTGATCCGCCTGGCGGACGCGGCGGCGGTACGGGAGACGCTGCGGGCGAACGGCTTCGCGGTGCGCCGCGGCGACACGTTCCCGGGCCTGGGCCCCGACTGGCTCCGGCTGGCGGTCCGCGACCGGGAGACGACGGACCGCTTCACGGATGCGCTGGTGGAGGCGATGGGGAAGGTGGCGGCGGGGCGCGCCCTGGGGTGAGGGGGGGTGAGCCGGGGGCCCGTCGCGGGGGCGGGCGCGGCAGGAAGCCCGCCGGGGGCGAACGCCGCCCGGAAGTCCGCCCCGGGGAGCGAGCGGGGCCGGAGGCCCTTCGTAGGAATACGAACGCGACCAGGAGCCCGGGCCGCCCGCCCCGCCGCCAAGAAAAAGGTGCGGGGCCGGCCGCCACCTGGCCGGCCCCGCACCGGGCGCCGTCCGTCCCGCCCGGGCGGCCGCTCCGTCTCCCGCCCGGGCTGCGGGCGGGAGACGGGAGACGGACCGAGGCGGGCACGGGGTTGCGGACCGCGCCCGACCGCACACCGGGACGGCGCCCCCACGGCACCGGCCCGGCACACGGGGTCGTATCAGCCGCTCACCGCGGCCTTGCGCTTGCGGGAGTAGACCACCGAACCGGCCCCCGCGAGGACCAGCACCGCGGCGCCGCCCGCGAGGTACGGGGTGGCGGAACTGCTGCCCGTCTCCGCGAGGTTGCCGTCGCCGCCGCCCTGGGGCCGCGGGTCGGAACCGCCGGAGCCGGAGCCACCGGAGCCCGCGGCGCCGCCGTCCTGACCGCCGGAGCCGGAGGCACCGCCCGAGCCGGAGGCACCGCCGTCGTGTCCGCCGGAGCCGCCGGTGGCCCCGCCGCTGCCGCCCGTCGTGGCACCGCCGTTCTGGCCACCGGTGCCCGAACCGCCGGTGCCGGCGCCGCCGTCGGTGGCACCGCCGTCCGTGGCGCCGCCCGAGCCGCCGGTGGTCGAACCGCCCGCACTGCCCTGACCGGGGTCCGGGGCGGGGGTGGTGCAGCTGGCCTCGGCGAGCCGGACGCGGCCGTTGACCTCGGCGACGTTCAGCTTCAGCGGGTTGACGGAGACCTGGAGGTCGAGCGCGGTGGCCGCGGCGGCCTTGGAGGTGGTCTGCTTCTTGGAGAGATCGAGGCGGACCTCGCCCACACCAGGGACCTTGACCTCGGTGGTGCCGCCCGCGGTGAGCGTGACGGTCTTGCCGAGGACCTTGACGGTGCCGAGCACGTTCGAGGTGGCGGTGGGCCGCTCGCCCGCCGTGCAGACGGCGCGGGAGGTGACCTTCTCGACCTCGATGAGGGAGAGCAGCGGCAGACCGGGGACGTTGACCTTGGCGTGCGCGAGGTTGCTGTAGCCCTCGGCCTTCGCCGCGTCGGCGGTGGCCCGCGCGGTGGCGACATCGGCGCGCAGCACCGAGAAGGGCTTGCCGCCGTCGACGCCGTCCAGGTCGACGCTGAGCGCCGTCTTCTTCGCGTCGGCCGGGGCGTGCACGTCGTTGAGCGTGACGTTGAGCGGCAGCGTGACGGCCTTGTTGAGCAGGCTGACGTCCAGTCCGGTGCGGAGCACGGAGGCGCCGGCGGCGCCGTGGTCGGCGGCGTGCGCCGGGGCGGCGCCGAGGAGGAGCGCGGGGCCGGCGGCGAGCGCGGTGGCGGCCGCGGCGGCGGCGAGGCGGCGCGCGGGACGGTGCGACGGCGCCGGGGACTCGGGTCCGGTCCGCAGGGACGCGGGCAGGCCGGACGGACTGATGGAGCTGGTGGACACGTGTGTGGAACCCCCCACAGAGGAATGGAGCCACCGCCCGCGCCAATGGGGGACATCGCGACGGCCGGTGACCTCGACCCGTCCATACTGTACGCACGGAGGGTGAACGGTCAGCCACGAATGGTGAGTTCATTCCTATGAGTGACGTTCGGATCCCCCTTCGAATCTCCTGACGCAAGGGGCCCTCGCGTCACGGCCGCCGGCGAGGCCTCACGCACAGGCGCCGCGGGCGCACGGCCCGCCGCCGTCCACCATCCGGATCCGTTGCCCGGTACACGCAGGCGGCGGCTACAGTGCCGCCGTGTCGAACGAGCAGACGAATCCCCCGAGAGATCCTTCCGGCGAGGCAGGCGGGCGGCCCGCCGCGGACGCCGTCGCCCCGTCGCCGGACGGCGGCTCCGCGCCGGTCCACGGCGATCTGCCCTCGTCCGACCGCGCGGCCCGGCGCGCCGTCACGGTCTTCCCGCTGCTGGTGATCGCCGCCGGTGCGGTGGGGCTGCTGTGGCCGTCGCACTTCACCGGCTGGGCGCCCGCGGTGCCGTGGCTGCTCGGCGTGGTGATGTTCTCGATGGGGCTGACGCTGACGCCGCCGGACTTCACGGCCGTCGCCAAGCGGCCCTGGGCGGTGGGCCTGGGCCTGGTGGCGCACTACGTGATCATGCCGGGGCTCGGCTGGCTGATCGCCACCGTGCTGGATCTGCCGCCGCAGCTGGCGGCCGGTGTGATCCTGGTCGGCTGCGCGCCCAGCGGCACCGCCTCCAACGTCGTGACGTTCCTGGCCCGCGGCGACGTGGCGCTGTCGGTCTCCGTCGCCACCGTCTCCACCGTCCTCGCCCCGCTGGTCACCCCGCCGCTGACGCTGCTGCTCGCCGGGCAGTTCCTGAACGTCGACGCCGGGGTGATGGTCACCGACATCCTGAAGACGGTGCTGGCGCCGGTGGTGGCCGGGCTCGTGGTGCGGCTGGTCGCCGGGCGCCTCGTCGACAAGGTGCTGCGGGCGCTGCCCTGGGTCTCCGCCGTGACCATCGCCGCCATCGTGCTCGCCGTGGTCTCCGGCAGCGCCGCCGCGATCAAGGACGCGGCGTTCCTGGTGATCGTCGCCGTGCTGCTGCACAACGGGCTGGGCCTGGCGCTCGGCTACGGCGCCGGCAAGCTGGCCCGGCTGGGCCGTCCGGCGAGCCGGGCGATGGCCTTCGAGGTCGGCATGCAGAACTCCGGCCTGGCGGCGTCGCTGGCCACCGCGCACTTCAGCCCGGCGGCCGCGCTGCCCGCCGCGGTGTTCTCGGTGTGGCACAACATCTCGGGCGCGCTGGTCGCCGCGTGGATGGCGCGCACGGGACGCCGGGACGAGGCGCAGGCGTAGCGGCGGGACGGGGCGGCCGGGCCTGCCGCGCGCGAGGCCGGGCGGTGTGCACCGCACCGCCCGGGGCGTGCCTCCGCAGGGTTCCGCCCGGCGCGCGACGCCCTCCGGACGGACGACGGGGCTTGACGACGGGCCTTACGGACCCGCCCCTCGCACCGTCCGGCGCCGCGCGCGCCCTGCCTCCACCGCTCGCGCGCGGCACCCGGTGCCACCGCTCAGCCGATGACCTGCCCGCGCAGCACCACCCGGCGCGGCGCCGCCAGCACCCGGACGTCGGCGCGCGGGTCCTCGGGGTAGACGACCAGGTCGGCGGAGGCGCCCTCGGTGAGTCCGGGGCGGCCCAGCCAGTCGCGGGCGCCCCAGGTGGTGGCGGAGAGCGCGGCCACCGCCGGCAGTCCGGCCCGGCGCAGCTCGGCGACCTCCTGGGCGACCAGTCCGTGCGCCAGCGAGCCGCCCGCGTCCGTCCCGGCGAAGACCGGCACGCCGGCGTCGTAGGCGGCGCGGACGGTGTCGTAGCGGCGGGCGTGCAGGCGGCGCATGTGGTCGGCCCAGCGCGGGAACTTCTTCTCGCCGCCCGCCGCCAGGTCCGGGAAGGTGGCGATGTTGACGAGGGTCGGGACGATCGCCACGCCCCGTTCGGCGAAGAGCGGGATGGTCTCCTCGGTCAGTCCGGTGGCGTGCTCGATGCAGTCGATACCCGCCTCGACCAGCGGCGCGAGGGTTTCCTCGGCGAAGCAGTGCGCGGTGACGCGGGCGCCGAGCCGGTGCGCCTCGGCGATGGCGGCGGCGACCTCGTCCGGCGGCCAGCAGACCCCCAGGTCACCGGTTGCGCGGTCGATCCAGTCGCCGACGAGCTTGACCCAGCCGTCGCCGCGCCGCGCCTCGCGCGCCACATAGGCCACGAGGTCCGCCGGTTCGATCTCGTGGGCGTAGTTGCGGATGTAGCGGCGGGTGCGGGCGATGTGGCGTCCGGCGCGGATGATCCGGGGCAGGTCGGCGCGGTCGTCGATCCAGCGGGTGTCGGACGGGGAGCCGGCGTCGCGCAGCAGCAGCGCACCGCCGTCGCGGTCGGTGAGCGCCTGCTTCTCGGCGGTGGCCGCGTCGACCGGGCCGTGGGCGTCGAGCCCGACATGGCAGTGGGCGTCGACGAGACCGGGCAGCACCCAGCCCTCGACGGTGGTGAACTCACCGGTGATGCGCGGGCGTTCATAGGTGATGCGGCCGCCGACGACCCACATCTCGTCGCGCACGTCGTCCGGCCCGATCAGGATCCGCCCCTTGAGGTGCAGCGCCGCACCTTCACTCTTCGACGTCATGACGGCACTTTATGCGCAGGCGTACGCCGGCTCCGCCGCGCGCCCGCGCGAAGCGGCGCACGCCGGTGGATTTCTGTAAACGGAAGTGCCTCGCATGTTTTCCCCGCGGCCTCTCCCGCGATGCCTGAGGCACCTTTGGGAAGAACCTTCCGCTGGCAAATTTCCAATTCTTTGGATGCCAGCTTCCCGTATTCTCCTTCCCGCTTTTCCCGACCTCAAACGCCAAGATTCCGCTAGTGCCACAAGCCAGAATTCGGAGCGATCTCGGGGACGTTACGGAGCTGTGACCGACTCCACATGCCGCCCGCTTCGCCCGAGATATCCGGTACAAAAGCATACATCTCTTCGAGCTTCCGCGCGCTCGGGCGCCCCCGCGCGATAACACAAAAGACCCTGGCGGCGTAACCCCTGCCCGCGATGCAATTTGCTTTTTCCCTCGGTAAATTTAATTTCCATGACCGCCGCACAAGCAGACCATGCACGTGCCCGAAGCGAAATCAGGGAATTGCCGGAGGGTTTCAAGCTCGACGCCCCACGCGTGGAGGACGGAGCCGCGATCTGGCGAATCGCCCGCGACTCCCGGACACTGGACCTGAACTCCTCCTACAGCTACCTGCTGTGGTGCCGTGACTTCGCCGCCACCTCCGTCGTCGCCCGCGACGCCGAGGGAGCGCCGGCCGCCTTCGTCACCGGCTACATCCGCCCCGACCGTCCGGACACCCTGCTCGTGTGGCAGGTGGCCGTCGACGACGCGCACCGCGGGCGCGGCCTCGCCGCCGCCCTGCTGGACGGGCTGACCACCCGCATCGCGCGAGAGCTGGGCGTGAACCGCCTGGAGACGACGATCACGGCGGACAACGCCGCGTCCAACCGCCTCTTCGCCTCGTTCGCCGAGCGCCACGGCGCCCCCCACCGCCGCGAAGTGCTCTTCGACGCGGCGCTCTTCCCGGAGCAGGGGCACGAGCCGGAGGTCCTGCACCTCATAGGCCCGTTCGCCGCACCCGCCCCCTGTCTCTGACCGCACCACCCCGCGGGCCCCGCGGTGGCACCCGGTGCCATCGCCCGGCGGCGCCCGCACCCCGGACTTCGCAAGACCCCACGCCACTCATCTCCCAGGAGCATGCTGTGACCATCACCCAGCCCGACCTGAGCGTCTTCGAGACCGTCGAGTCGGAGGTACGGAGCTACTGCCGCAGCTGGCCGACCGTGTTCGACCGGGCGCAGGGCAGCCGTATGACCGACGAGGACGGCCACACCTACCTGGACTTCTTCGCCGGCGCCGGCTCGCTCAACTACGGCCACAACAACCCCGTCCTCAAGCGCGCCCTGATCGACTACATCGAGCGCGACGGCGTCACCCACGGCCTGGACATGTCGACGACCGCCAAGCGGGCGTTCCTGGAGTCGTTCCAGAACATCATCCTGCGCCCGCGTGACCTGCCGTACAAGGTCATGTTCCCGGGCCCGACGGGCACCAACGCCGTCGAGGCGGCGCTCAAGCTGGCCCGCAAGGTCAAGGGCCGCGAGTCGATCGTCTCCTTCACCAACGCCTTCCACGGCATGTCGCTCGGCTCGCTCGCGGTGACCGGCAACGCCTTCAAGCGGGCGGGCGCCGGCATCCCGCTGGTGCACGGCACCCCGATGCCGTTCGACCACTACCTCGACGGCGCCACCCCGGACTTCCTCTGGTTCGAGCGGCTGCTGGAGGACTCGGGCTCCGGCCTGAACAAGCCCGCCGCGGTCATCGTCGAGACGGTGCAGGGCGAGGGCGGCATCAACGTCGCCCGCCCGCAGTGGCTGCGCGAACTGCGCGCCCTGTGCGACCGGCAGGACATGCTGCTGATCGTCGACGACATCCAGATGGGCTGCGGCCGCACCGGTGCGTTCTTCTCCTTCGAGGAGTCGGGCATCGTGCCGGACATCGTCACCGTCTCGAAGTCCATCAGCGGCTACGGACTGCCGCTCGCCCTCACGCTCTTCAAGCCGGAGCTGGACCTGTGGGAGCCGGGCGAGCACAACGGCACCTTCCGCGGCAACAACCCGGCGTTCGTCACCGCCGCCGCGACGCTCGACACGTACTGGGCCGACGGGCAGATGGAGAAGCAGACGCTGGCCCGCGGTGAGATCGTCGAGTCGCATCTGAAGGCCATCGCCGAGGAGCACCCGGACGCCGTCGCCGAGTACCGCGGGCGCGGGCTCGTGTGGGGCATGGAGTTCCACGACAAGAGCCTCGCCAACAAGATCGCCCGGCGCGCCTTCGACCTGGGTCTGCTGATCGAGACCTCCGGGCCGGAGAGCGAGGTCGTCAAGCTGCTCCCGGCGCTGACGACCACCCCCGAAGAGCTGGACGAGGGTCTGCGGATCCTCGCCCGCGCCGTCCGCGACCGCGTCTGACCGCGCGCCGCGTCCGGCACCCCTTCGTCACCGTTCCACAGAAAGGCACCGACTCACCGTGATCGTTCGCTCGTTCAAGGACATCGAGGGCACCGACCGCCACGTCAAGGCGGCTTCCGGCACCTGGGAGAGCAAGCGCATCGTGCTCGCCAAGGAGCGCGTCGGCTTCTCCCTTCACGAGACCACGCTGTACGCGGGTACCGAGACGTCGATGTGGTACGCCAACCACATCGAGGCGGTCCTGTGCGTGGAGGGCGAGGCCGAGCTGACCAACGACGAGACCGGCGAGAAGCACTGGATCGCGCCGGGCACGATGTACCTGCTCAACGGCCACGAGAAGCACACCCTGCGGCCCAAGACGGACTTCCGCTGCGTCTGTGTCTTCAACCCGCCGGTCACCGGCCGCGAGGACCACGACGAGAACGGCGTCTACCCCCTGCTCACGGAGGACGGCACCGACGCCCCCCAGGCGTGAACGGCGCCCTCGCGTCCGGTAGTTGACGGACGGACCCCGGCATCCACGGAGCACGTACGAGAGGAGAGGAAGGCAACACCATGACCATCGCACCCGAGCGCACCGCCGACCTGTACCCGACCCGCGGCACCTCCGAGGTGATCACCCCGCGGAAGGACCCGGTGGTGTGGTCGCAGCCCGGCGCGGCGGGCCCGTTCCTGCCGTCCGAGCTGAGCGACTTCGAACGCGACGGTTTCTTCGCCATCGGAGAACTGCTGACGGCGGATGAAGTCGCGGTGTACCGCACCGAACTTGACCGGCTGGTGAGCGACCCGGCGATGCGCGCGAACCCGCGCTCCATCGTCGAGCCGAAGTCGCAGAGCATCCGGTCCGTGTTCGAAGTGCACAAGATCAGCGAGGTGTTCGCGAAGCTGGTCTCCGATCCTCGTGTGGTGGGCCGGGCCCGTCAGATCCTCGGCTCCGACGTGTACGTCCACCAGTCGCGGATCAACGTCAAGCCCGGCTTCGGCGCGTCCGGTTTCTACTGGCACTCGGACTTCGAGACCTGGCACGCCGAGGACGGGCTGCCGAACATGCGGACCGTGTCGGTGTCGATCGCGCTCACCGAGAACTTCGACACCAACGGCGGTCTCATGATCATGCCCGGTTCGCACCGGCACTTCGTGGGGTGCGAGGGGGAGACGCCGAAGGACAACTACAAGCGGTCGCTGCAGATGCAGGACGCCGGCATCCCGTCGGACGGGGCGCTGACGAAGATGGCGGACGACCACGGCATCCGGCTGTTCACCGGCAAGGCGGGCTCCGCGACGTGGTTCGACTGCAACGCGATGCACGGCAGCGGTGACAACATCACGCCGTACCCGCGCAGCAATGTCTTCATCGTCTTCAACAGCGTGGAGAACGCCGCGGTGGAGCCGTTCGCGGCGCCGGTGCCGCGCCCGGAGTACATCGGGGCGCGGGAGTTCACGCCGGTGCGCTGACTCCCCGGCGACCCACGCGCGGCCGTCGCACAGCCTGGTCTGTGCGGCGGCCGCGCCGTGCGTGGCCGGGGCTCCCCCGGCGCACCGTCACCTCTTAGCCTGACCGGGGTGTCCGGGCCCGTCGGTGGCGGCGGGCGCACCGCTGACAGGGAGTGAGGACGGGTCCATGAACGTCGACCGGCTGCCCGGGGTGACCCTGACCGACCATGTGCTGGACGTGCCGCTGGACCACGACGACCCGGGCGGCGAACGGATCGAGGTCTACGGCCGGGAGGTGGTGGCCGCCGGCCGCGAGGGCGCCGCGCTGCCGTGGCTGGTGTTCCTCCAGGGCGGGCCGGGCAACGCCGCGCCGCGGCCGCTGGGGCGGGAGTCGTGGCTGGGCCGGGCGCTGGAGGACTACCGGGTCCTCCTCCTCGACCAGCGCGGCACCGGCCGCTCCACGCCCGCCAACCGGCAGACGCTGCCGCTGCGCGGCGGGCCCCGGGAACAGGCCGGGTACCTGGCACATTTCCGCGCCGACGCGATCGTGCGGGACGCCGAACTCTTCCGCCGCCGGCTGGTCGGCCCGGACACCCCGTGGAGCGTGCTGGGGCAGAGCTTCGGCGGCTTCTGCACCGTCGCCTATCTCTCCCGGGCGCCCGAGGGGCTGCGCGAGGCGCTGGTGACCGGCGGGCTGCCCGGTCTCGACGCGAGCGCCGAGGACGTCTACCGGGCGGCGTATCCGCGGGTGGCCCGGAAGAACGCCGCGCACTACGCCCGGTATCCGCAGGACGTGGCGGCGGCGCGGGAGATCGCGGCGTATCTGCGCGAGAAGGAGGTACGGCTGCCGGGCGGCGGGACGCTGACGCCGCGCGCGTTCCAGGCGCTGGGCATGCTGCTGGGCAGCGGCACCGGCTCGCACGTCCTGCACCATCTGCTCGCCGACGCCTGGGTCACGGGCCCGGCCGGGCGGGAGTTGGGCGATGCGTTCCTGGAGGGCGTGCGGGCGCAGCTGTCGCATGCGGCGGCGCCGCTGTTCGCGGTGGTGCACGAGGCGATCTACGGGCAGCGGTCGGTGGATCCGGGCCCGACGGCGTGGGCGGCGCAGCGGGTGCGGGACGCTCTGACGGCGTATCCGCAGTTCGACGTCGACACCGTGCTGGACGGCGCCGGGCCGCTCTACTTCACCGGCGAGATGATGTACCCGTGGCTCTTCGACACCGATCCGGCGCTGCGCCCGCTCAAGGAGACCGCGCAGGAGCTGGCCGAGCGGCGTGACTGGCCGGATCTGTACGACGCGGGCGCGCTGGCGGCCAATGCCGTGCCGGCCGCCGCGGCGGTCTACTTCGACGACATGTACGTCGACACCGCGCACTCCCTGGCGACGGCGGAGCGCATCCGCGGCCTGCGGGTGTGGGTGACCAACGAGTGGGAGCACGACGGCCTGCGGGTGAGCGACGGGGCGGTGCTGGACCGGCTGTTGCGGATGGTGCGCGGGGAGGCGTGAGGGCGACGCCCACGGATGCGGGGCCGGATCGCGCGCGGGCGGTCCGGCCCCCCCGTCCGCTCAGGCGCCGCCGATGACCTCCAGGGCGCGGTCGACCTCGTCGGCGTCGTTGTAGAGGTGGAAGGAGACGCGCAGCAGACCGCTGCGGACCGCGACCCGGATGCCCGCGGCGGCCAGCCGCTCCGCGACGCCGGGCGGGGCCGCGACGGAGACGATCGCGGAGCCGGGCGCCGGGCGGGGATCGAGCCCCCGGGCGATCAGGCCGGCACGGAAACGGTCGGCCAGCGCGGTGTTGTGGGCGTGCACCGCGGCCACGCCGATCTCGTCGAGCAGCGTGAGCGAGGCGGCGGCGCCCACGTAGGGAAGCAGGGCGTGCGGTTCGTCGTAGCGGCGGGCGGTGGCGGCGGGCCGGTCGACCGGGCCGTAGCAGGACGCGCCCGGGTCCTGACCCGTGACCCACCCGGCGTGCCGGGGCCGCGGCCCGTCGTCGGCGAGGGCGTCCTCGCCGAACGCCAGGAAGGTGGTGCCGCGCGGGCAGAGCAGCCATTTGAAGGCGCCGCAGGTGACGTAGTCGAAGCCGGCGGGGCGC
Organism: Streptomyces sp. NPDC000404; assembly: GCF_040300365.1. Lineage (NCBI taxonomy): Bacteria > Bacillati > Actinomycetota > Actinomycetes > Kitasatosporales > Streptomycetaceae > Streptomyces > Streptomyces sp. NPDC000404. The sequence goes on from NZ_JBEPDN010000001.1 coordinate 69,624, forward strand.
AGCGGCAGCCAGCCGGCGGCCTGGGTGACGTCGAGGAAGGTGCGGGCCCCGTGCGCCCGGGCGGCGTCGCGGACCGCGTCGAGGTCGGCGATCCGCCCGTCGAGCGACTGCACGGCGCTGCAGGCGACCAGCGCGGTGGTGGACCGTACGGCCTCGGCGAGCGCGTCGAGCGGGGCGGTGCGGAAGGTGATGCCGGGGGTGGCGGCGAGCGGGTTGACCAGCGAGCTGAAGTCGCCCTCGGGGACCAGGACCTCCGCGCCCGGCTCCAGGGTGGTGGCGACGAACGCGGACGCCACCGCCACCGAGCTGCCGACGGCGACCCGCTCGGCGTCCGTCCCCAGCAGGCGGGCGAAGCCCCGCCGGGCCTCCTCCGCCGGGCCGAAGTAGTCGCGTCCCATCGTGCCGTAGGTGGCGGCGTCCGCCACGGCCTCGCACACGGCGGCGCGCGAGCGGGCCGGCAGCAGCCCGCCGGAGGCGGTGTTGAGGTACGGGGTCCCGGGTGCGAACTCGGCTCCGCCGAGTGACGTGAGTCGCTGCATGACACCACTGTGCGCCGCCCGGGTCGCCGCGTCCATGGCGACTCCGGGCTGCGGGGCCCCTGCGGCGGGGGCCCGGGCGCGGCTACGCGGAGGGCACCGCGCAGCCGTCGTCGCCGCAGACCCCGGCGTCGCCGGCCGGCAGCTGCTGGATCGCGCCCTCCTGGTGGGCGCGCTCCAGGGCCTGCCGGAAGACCTCGGCGGGCTGGCCGCCGGAGATGCCGTAGCGGCGGTCGATGACGAAGAACGGGACGCCGGTGGCGCCCAGTTCGGCCGCCTCGCGCTCGTCGGCGCGCACCGCGTCGGCGTAGGCGTCCGGATCGGCCAGCACCCGGGCGGCCTCCTCGGCGGGCACGCCTGCCTCGGCGGCGAGGGCCACCAGGGTGTCCCGGTCGCCGAGCGGGCGCGCCTCGGCGAAGTTGGCGCGGTAGAACACGCCGAGCAGCGCGTCCTGCGCACCGTGCGCCTTGGCGAGGTGGAGCAGCCGGTGGAGGTCGAAGGTGTTGCCGTGGACCCGGTCCGAGCGGTACCCGAGGCCCTCGCCGCGCGCCGCCTCGGCGACCCGCGCCTCCATCGCCTCGGCCTGCTCCCGGCTGACGCCGTACTTGGTGGCCAGCATCTCCAGCACCGGGACGTCGGTGGGCGCCGGCGCCGCCGGATCCAGCTCGAAGGAGCGGTGCACCACCTCGACCCCCTCCCGGTGCGCGAACCCGGCGAGCCCCGCCTCGAAGCGGGCCTTGCCGATGTAGCACCAGGGGCAGGCGATGTCGGACCAGATTTCGACGCGCATGGAGTGACTTTCCTCGTACGGGGACCGGACTCGGCACAACCGGGAGGAACGGTGGGTTATTCCGAGGGCGGGCGGGAGCGTACGGAAAGGCGCCGGGCCGCGGGGCCCGGCGCCGGGTCACCTCTTGTTGCCGATGTCCAGGCCCCGCTTCGGCCAGGAGAAACATGCGCCGTCGTGCGGGTCGATCATCTTTTCGCGGTTGGCGGTGAGAGCGCCGGTCGCCGCCCGGGCGCCTGCGGCGCCGGTCAGGCAGAGGGCGACGGTGGTGAAGGAGATGCCGGCCACCCTGAGGCGAGGGCCGCATCCGGACGCTGGAATTTCCGCATTCCGATTCCCCGTCTGCGCGTCGACGCTGCTGTGTCGACGGCGCATTGCGCGGATCCCGGCCGCCCTCAAGACGCCCTCGCCATACGTGAATTCACCGGTGTGGGGGCGTTTCCGCACCGCACCGTGGGCGGCTTTCCCACCGTTTTTCCCACCGTTTTTCCACCGTATTCAGCAGTCCCGGCGCCGCCGTGCGCGATGCGCTCCGGGCCCTGGTGCGGAATTCGCTTTTCCCCTCGGGGATTCGGCTGACGGGTGACGGCGGCGGGAACGCGTGCGGCCCCTTTCGCGGAAAGGGGCCGCACGGGCGGGAGCATGCGGATGTGGCGCAAGGATCCCGCGTCCGGGAGCCGCAACGGGGTTCGGCGGCGGTCCCGGCGGGCTCGGACCGCTACGTCGCCGGCTCCCGCCACATCGTCCACAGCGTCGGGCCGCCGCCCGGGAGGCTCAACTCGTCGCGGACGGTGAAGCCGAAGTGCTCGTAGACGGGGAGGTTGGCCGGCTTGGAGGATTCCAGGTAGGCGGGCTGACCGGCCGCGTCGGCCTTGGCGAGGCCGGAGCGGAGCAGGGCGGCACCGTGGCCCTTGCCCTGGACGGCCGGATCGGCGCCGAGGAGCGCCAGGGACCAGTGCGGCTCGGCGGGGGTGTGCGCGGCCGCGGCCTCGACGGCCTCGCCGAACAGGCCCGCCCGGTCGCCGAGGATGGCCGTCAGCTCCTGGATGGTCTCCGCATCGGGCACGGCCCGGTCCTGCGCCTCCGGCGGCACCCAGAACGACACCGCCGCGCCGGTCCGCTCGCACAGTCCGGCGTGGGCGTACTGCCGGGTGAAGAGCGTGGTGAAGTACCGGCCCAGCGACTCCTCACGGGTGGCGTCGTCGGGGAAGAACCAGCACATCATCGGGTCGTCGTCGAAGGCACGGACCAGCGTCCGGCTGACCAGCGGGGCATCGTCGAGGGTGGCCGCCAACGGCACGTTCGATATCGGCATACGGGCCATTCTGCACGGGTTGATCTTGGATGTGACGGCGGGGTCCGGTACGCGAAGTCCCGTCCGGCGAAAGGGCGTCCGGGCGGACGGCGCGATTCCGCGGTGGATCCCTCAGCCGCCGTTCCCGAGCCGCAGCGTCAAGGTGAGATGGCCGGCGTCCGGTGCGGGCGCCCGGGCGGGGTCGGGGTGCCAGCCGCGGGCGGCGTAGAAGGCGCGGGCGCGGCGGTTGTGCCACAGGACGTCGAGGGTGGCGGCGGTGTGTCCGGCCGCGTGCCAGGCCCGCAGGCAGGCGGCGTGCAGGGCGTGGCCGACGCCGGTGCCCCAGTGGGCGGGGTCGACGTGGAGCTGGAGGAGGGTGACGGTGCCGGGCGCGGCGGCCGGGCCGTGGCAGGCGGCGCCGACGACGGTGCCGTCCCGCTCGGCGCAGAGCATCCGGGCGTCCGGCCCGGCCAGCGCGTGGCGCCAGGCGCGGCAGGCCGCGGACCGGTGAGTGTCCGGGTCCGGGTCGGCGCCCGGGTGGCGGGCCCGGTCGTACGCGGCGCGGGCGCGGGCGTGCAGCACGGCGACGGGCTCCAGGTCCGCGGCGCCGCCCGGGCGGATCGTCACGGTGCGGGCTCCGGCGGGGCCCGCCGGCCCGGGAAGCGTCCCGTCCCCGACGCTCACGAGGCCGCCTCAGCCCGTCTCGGGCCGTCCGTCCACCCGGCGGGGCAACCCGAGCGGGTTCTCCTCGCGCAGTTCGGGCGGGAGGAGCGCGGGCGGGGTGTCCTGGTAGGCGACCGGGCGCAGCCAGCGTTCGATCGCGGTGGCGCCGACCGAGGTGGCGGTGGAGGTGGTGGCCGGGTAGGGGCCGCCGTGGTGCTGGGCGGGGGCGACCGCGACGCCGGTGGGCCAGCCGTTGACGACGACGCGTCCGGCGAGCGCGGTGGCCTCGGCGAGCAGGCGGGCGCCGCGGCCCGCCGGGTCCGCTCCGGCGCTCTCCCCGGCGGAGAGGTGGAGGGTGGCGGTGAGGTTGCCGGGCAGGTGGGCGAGGACCGCGCCGGCCGCGTCGTCACCGGCGTGGCGCAGGACGACGGTCACCGGGCCGAAGCACTCCTCCAGCAGCAGGGCGTAGCCGTCCGGGTCGTCGAGGAGGCGGGCGGCGGGCAGGGTCAGGAAGCCGGCGGCGACGGTGTGTTCGCCGCCCGCGCCGGGCGTCACCGGCGCCTGGACGCCGGGGAGCTGGGCGCGGGCGCGGACGCCGTCGACGAACGCGTCGCGCATCCGGTGGTCGAGGAGGACGCCCGCCTCGGTGTCGCTGACGGCGGCGGTGAGCGCGGTCAGCAGCCGGTCGCCGGCCGGTCCCTCGGGGACGAGGACGAGGCCGGGCTTGACGCAGAACTGGCCGGTGCCGAGCGTCATCGACGCGGCGAGCCCGGCGCCGATCTCCTCGGCGCGTTCGGCGGCCGCGGCCTCGGTGACGACGACGGGGTTGAGGCTGCCCAGCTCGCCGTGGAAGGGGATGGGGTGCGGGCGGGCGGCCGCCGCGTCGAAGAGGGCGCGGCCGCCGCGGACCGAGCCGGTGAAGCCGGCGGCGGCGATCAGCGGATGGCGGACCAGCTCCACCCCGGCACCGAAGCCGTGGACCAGACCGACGACGCCCTCGGGCAGCCCGGTGTCGGCGGCGGCGCGGCGCAGCAGGGCGGCGACCAGTTCGGAGGTGGCCGGGTGGTCGGGGTGGGCCTTGACGACGACGGGGCAGCCGGCGGCCAGGGCGCTGGCGGTGTCGCCGCCGGGCACCGAGAAGGCGAGCGGGAAGTTGCTGGCCGCGTAGACGGCGACGGGCCCCAGCGGGATCTTGTGGCGGCGCAGGTCGGGGCGGGGCGGGGTGAGCGACGGGTCGGCGTGGTCGATCCGTACGTCGAGGAAGGCTCCCTCGTCGACGGCGTCGGCGCAGGCCCGCAACTGGTGGGTGGTGCGGGCCAGTTCGCCGGTCAGGCGGCCGGGGCCGAGCGCGGTCTCGGCGTCGGCGGCCTCGATGACGCGGGCGCCGGTGGCGTCCAGCAGATCGGCGGCGCGGCGCAGCAGGGCGGCGCGGGCGGTGCGGTCGGCGAGGGCCGGGCGGGCGGTGTGGGCGGCGCGGACCGCCGCGTCCACCTCGGCCGCGGTGGCCTCCACCGCGACCTGTTCGCGCCGCTTCCCGGTTCGGGGGTCGACACTCCAGACTGGTGCTGCCGCCGCTGTGGCCACCACGTATTCCTCCCGAGCGCGCTCTTGCCGCAGGCCGGACACCGTTCGATATGGTGAACAGCGTCCCGGATGTTGAATCCCTGGGACTCTAGGGCGGGCCGAACTGAGGGGTCAAGGGCGATGTCAGCTGCGGAGACGGGTGGAGCGCAGGTCAAGTCCGCGGTACGGACGGTGGAGCTGCTGGAGTACTTCGCGGGCCGCCCCGGTATGCACTCCCTCGCCTCCGTCCAGGAAGCCGTCGGCTATCCCAAGTCCAGTCTCTACATGCTGCTGCGCACCCTCGTCGAGCTGGGCTGGGTGGAGACGGACGCGACCGGTACGCGGTACGGCATCGGGGTCCGCGCGCTGCTCGTCGGCACGTCGTACATCGACGGCGACGACGTGGTCGCGGCGGCGCGGCCGACGCTGGACCGGCTCTCGGACGACACCACCGAGACCATCCACCTCGCGCGGCTGGACGGCGTCAACGTCGTCTACCTCGCGACCCGTCAGTCGCAGCACTATCTGCGGCCCTTCACCCGGGTGGGGCGGCGGCTGCCCGCGCACTCCACCTCGCTGGGCAAGGCGCTGCTGGCCACCCACTCGGACGAGCAGGTGCGCGAGCTGCTCCCGGCGAAGCTGGCGGCGCTGACCGAGCACACGATCACCGACCGCGAGCAGCTGATCGAGGAGCTGCACACGGTGCGCGAGCAGGGGTACGCGGTCGATCGCGAGGAGAACACGCTGGGGCTGCGGTGCTTCGGCGTCGCGATCCCCTACCGCACCCCGGCGCGCGACGCGATCAGCTGCTCGGTGCCGGTGGCGCGGCTGACGCCCGATCACGAGCAGCTGCTCAAGGACACCCTCTTCGACGCCCGTGACCGGCTGCTGCTGGCGACCCGCCGGCTCTGAGCGCGGCCGCCGGGCGCGCCACGCCGTGCCACCTGCGGGGCGAGCCGTCGGCACCCCGCGGCGGCTCACCCGTTCTTCGCAGCGCGCCCAGGCGGCCTCGACACGCCGTTGACACACCGTCCGACCTGCGAAGATTCCGGATGCGGCGGGTGGTGGGCGGGTCGGCCGGGGGCGTTCTGACAAGACGTCAGCAGGCTCGCGACGCGCCGGGCGGTTTATCTCGGAGTGAGCAGGTACGGAACTCGACGTTCCGGCGGCGCACGGGCGCCGCGTCCGTACCTCACGGAGGTTCGTCGTGTACGCCAGCCGCCCGCACATAGGCGCCGCCCCGGCCGTCGCCGGCCCGGGGCGTGCACTTGACGCCGTGCGCCGTACGGCCGCACCGGGGCGCCCCGCCGCCCGCGGGCCGCTCCGCCGCGCCGCCGGGCGGGTCTGACGATGTCCGGCGCGCCCGGGACCGCACCCGGGAGACGACGGCGCGGGACGGGCAACGGATCGGTGGCGCTGGCGCTCGCCGCGGTGGGCGCCGGGGGGTGGCTGATCGCGGTCGGCGCCCGGACCACCGCGCCGCAGCGGCCGCCCGCCGCCCAGGGATCCGGCGGCCCGGCGGCGCCCGCCGCGGCCCGGGACGCCGCCCCGCCGGTCCGCTTCCGGATACCGGCCGCCGAGGCCGCCGGCCCGCCGGCCGGCCCCGGCCACGACACCCGCGACGCGCTCCGGACACTGCCCGCCCACCGGCCCGTAACGACGGGCCGGTACCGCGACGGGGTCCCGCCCGGCTGCCCGGGCACGGCCGTCGCCCTCTGGCGCGCCGCGGCCGGTCCGGCCGCGCTGCCGCCGCGCGGCAGCGCCGAGGTGTGCCGCGCGGACGGCCCCGGCGCGCTCCTCGCCGCCGGCGCGGCCGGGCCCCGGGAACGGGACGCCGTCCTCGGCGACTTCCCCCAAGGCCCGGCCGCCCGGCCGGGGATATACCGGCTGACCTGCGGGGACGCGGAGCGCGGCGGTATGTCCGCCCCGCCCGTCGGCACCGGATAGCCACCACCCAGGGGGGCCACAGACGGCCGGGGCGGCCCGCGGGAGCCGCCCCGGTCCAGCCGTTGCGTCAGCGCCCGGCCAGCGCCTCCAGTGCGGCGCCGACGGCGGCCAGATCCCGGTCGCTCGCCAGGCCCGCGTGGTAGAGCCGCAGCTCCCCGGCGCCCAGCGCGGCGGCGTGTGCGGCGTCCGCGGCGAGGGTGGCGGGGCTGCCGCCCATGCCGGAGACGACGGGGAAGTTGGCGGCGAGGACGGCGCCGGCCGCATCCGGCGCCGCGGCGAACGGCGCCAGCGCAGCGGCCCGCTGAGCCGCGTCCGGGCCGCACGGCACCACCACGCCGTCGGCGTACCCGAACACCCCGGCGGGGTCGGTGCCCGCGTTGGCGCCGCAGCGGTGCGCGGCCGGGTCGGCGTGGAGCAGCACCCGGAAGCCGGGGGCGGCGGCCTCCCGGACGGCGGCGACGGCGGCGCGCCGCAGCCCCCCGGCCGCCCGTGCCCGCCAGTCCCGCACCACGGCGGCCCGGCCGGCGCCGAGCAGCGCCTCGACGCCGGCCCACTCCCCCGTCCGGTCCGCCGCGGCGGGCGCCGCCGCCCCGGCCCACACCGGCTCCAGCGCCCGGCGCACCGCACCGCGCAACTCCTCCGCGTCCAGGCCGAGCCCGGCGTAGCCGCGGCGGCACTCCGTACAGAAGCAGAGCGACATCAGGTACTGCGCGGCCCCGGACAGTGCCACGCCGCCGACCTTGTCGTGGGCGTGCAGATGCGCCATGCCGTACCAGCCGCAGGACTCCAGCTCGGTGCCGCGCGCGCCGGGCCGTACGGCGGCCTCGGCGGCGAGGGTGACGAGATGGTCGCGGACCTCCGGACGGGCGATGCACGGCGCCCAGGGGTAGCGGTCGCCGTAGGCGTTGCGGACGGAGGTGTCCGGATGCTCCTCGCCCAGGCGGGAGTTGTGGGCCAGGACGACCCAGCTGTGCACCTCGATCCCGGCGTCCGCCAGCGCCGCCGCGGCCTCCCCGTACGGGTCGGGGCCCGGCATCCAGTCCTGGACGGCGGGGCGCAGCGCCCGGCCGGCCCAGCGCCGCGGGTCGGGCGGGTAGAGCACGGCGGAGTGGCGGGCGGTGACGACGCGGTGGTGCGGGTGGCGCGGGGTCAGGGCGCGGGTGGAGTGGTAGGCGGATGCCAGGGTGGCCTGACGGATGCCCAGACCGGCGAGGCGGGGCGCGGCCTCCGGGTCGCCGGCCACGTCCCAGGGGTAGAGGAAGGCGGCGGCGCGCATCAGGCGCGGTCCCCGTCCACCGGGGCGCCCGAGCCGTCACCGCCGCCGTCGGGCAGCAGGGTGAGCCCGTGGTCGAGCAGGGCGCGCAGCTCCTCGACGTGCCGGGGGTCGGGCGGGGCGAGCGGCGGCCGGACCTCGCCCGCGTCCGGGCCGCGCAGCCCGACACCCGCCTTGATGAGCGAGACCGCGTAGCCGTGGCCCTGGTTGCGCAGCTCGACGAGGGGGCGGTAGAAGCCGTCCGTCAGGCGGTCGACGGTCGCCCGGTCGCCGGTGGTGAGCGCGCGGTGGAAGGCGAGGGCGATCTCGGGGGCGAAGGCGAAGACGGCGGAGGAGTACAGGCGCACGCCCAGGCCCAGGTAGGCGGGGCCGGTGAGTTCGGCGGTGGGCAGGCCGTTGAAGTAGAGGAAGCGGGAGCCGGCGGCCTCGGTGCGGACGGCGCTCATGATGCGCTGGAGCAGGTCCAGATCGCCCAGCCCGTCCTTGAGGCCGATGACGCCCGGGGTGCGGGCGAGCGCGACGACGGTCTCCGGGGTGAAGACGGCGTTGTCCCGCTGGTAGACGATGACCGGCAGCTCGGTGGCGGCGGCCAGCGCCCGGTAGTGGCGCAGCAGCCCCTGCTGACCCGCGTTGACGAGGTAGGGCGGCATGGCGAGCAGTCCGTCGGCGCCGCACTCGCGGGCGAGGCGGGCGAAGCGGACGGCGAGCGCCGTGCCGTAGCCCGCCGCGGCGAGCACCGGCACCCGCCCCGCGGTCTCCTCGACTGCCGCGCCGACGCACGCCGTGAACTCCTCGGGCGTCAGGGCGTGGAACTCCCCGGTGCCGCAGCAGGCGAAGACGGCGCCCGCCCCGGCCTCGACGCCGCGCCGGACATGGGCGCGGTAGGCGTCCAGATCCACCTCGCCGTCGGGCGCGTAGGTGGTCACGGGGAAGAACAGCACTCCGTCGAGGCGGTCGGCGAGCGGCGAGGCTGAGGTCACGGGCTCTCCCTGGCGTGCGGGGCGTACCGCGGCGCGAGGGCTCCCGCGGCGCCGGCGGACTGCGGATCCGGTCGCGGACGCGGCGACCGGCCACCCCGTCGTGCACGTCTCTGACCAGCGTCCATATCTCTGAACGGCGCCACGCTAGAGCAGCGCCCGGCGCCCGGTCAAGAGGACCGCACCGGCCCGCGCGCACCCCGAACACGCGGCCGCCACCGGCGTATTGACCACCGCCGATCACGCTCCCTACGGTGCTGACGATCGTGTCCACACCTCTGAACGCCATCCGTATGCGTCGGCGTTCCGGGGCCGCGCCGTTCCGCCGGAGGATCCGCCCATGCCCGCACCCCGCACCGTCCTGCTCACCGGCGCCGCAGGCGGTCTCGGCACCCTGATGCGCGAGCTGCTGCCCCCGTACGGCTACCGGCTGCGCCTCTTCGACGAGCGGCCGGTGCCGGGCGCGCCCGACGCGATCACCGCACCGCTCGCCGACCGCGAGGCGCTGCGCGCGGCGGTCCGCGGGAGCGACGCCGTCATCCACTTCGCCGGGATCTCCCTGGAGGCGTCGTTCGACCAGATCCTGCGGGCCAACATCGAGGGCGTCCACCAGCTCTACGAGGCGGCCCGCGAGGAGGGCGTGCGCCGCGTCGTCTTCGCCTCCTCCAACCACGCCGTCGGCTTCACCCCGCGCCCGCCCGACGGTTCGGCCGCCATCGGGATCGACACCCCGCGCCGCCCGGACACCTTCTACGGCCTGTCCAAGGGGTTCGGCGAGGACCTCGCCTCCCTCTACCACGACCTGCACGGCATCGAGACGGTCTCGCTGCGCATCGGCTCCTGCTTCCCGGAGCCGACCAGCGTGCGGATGCTGTCGATCTGGCTGAGTCCGGCGGACTGCGCCCGGCTGCTGCACGCCGCCCTCACCGCGGAGAACGTCGGCCACACCGTCGCCTACGCCTCGTCCGCCAACACCCGCCTGTGGTGGGACCTGTCGACCGCCCGCGCCCTGGGCTACCGCCCGCAGGACGACTCCGAGCCGTACGCGGCGGCGCTGATCGCCGCCGAGGGGGAGCTGGACCCGGACGACGCGGCCCATGCGCACCTGGGCGGCGCGTTCTGCACCGACCCGCCGCGCTGGCCGCACTGAGCCGGATCCGCGTACGGTCGGGCGGCCGCCGTCCGATCCGCCGGCGGAGGGAACTCGCGCCCCCTCCACGGCGTCCTTGAGGGCGACACGTCAGACAACAAGAACCGCACGTCACACCGGCGCCACGGCGCGCAGGAACGAGGAAACACACCATGGGTATCGTCAGCTGGATCGTCCTGGGGCTGATCGCGGGCGTCATCGCCAAGATCCTGCTGCCGGGCCGGGACCCGGGCGGCCTGGTGGGCACCACGCTCACCGGCATCGTCGGGTCGTTCGTCGGCGGCTGGCTGTCCGTCAAGATCCTGGACCGGCCCATACCCAAGGACATCTTCGACCTGTCCACCTGGGTCGCGGCCATCGCCGGCTCCCTCGTGCTGCTGATCCTCTACCGGCTGTTCTTCGGCAACTCCCGCGAGCGCCGCTGACCTGCCGCCCCGCCGGAACGGACTCCGGCGGGGCCCGCGGAGCCGGCCCTCCCCCGGACGGGCCGGGTAATGGAACCGCAAAGGCGAGCCGTTCGTTACTGCTGGCATGACCGCAATGACTCCTGGCTCGAATCTCCCGCTCGGCGCCGCGCGGGTGGCGGTGGACGTCACCGCCCCCGTGCGGCTGGACGTCTCGGGCCTGTTGCTCACCGCCGCAGGCAAGGTGCGTTCCGACGACGACTTCGTCTTCTACAACCAGCCCAGCGGCGGCCCCGGGGTGACCCACGGCGCCGGGGCACCCGGTGGCGGCGACACCATCACCGTCGACACCACGGCGATCCCCGCGGAGATCGAGAAGATCGTCGTCACCGCGAGCCCGGACGCCCCCGGCGCCACCTTCGCCGGCACGGAGCCGACCGGCACCGTGCGCGACGCCGACACCGGCGCCGTCCTCGCCTCCTTCACCCCGCCCGGGCTCGGCCCGGAGACCGCGCTGGTCGTCGTCGAGATCTACCGCCGGGGCGGCGCCTGGAAGGTCCGCGCCGTCGGCCAGGGGTACGCCAACGGTCTGGCCGGCATCGCCACCGACTTCGGCGTCACCGTCGAGGAACCGGCGGCGCCCGCGGCTCCGGCCGCCGCTCCCGCACCCCCGGCGGCGCCGCCCGCCCCGCCCGCGCCGCCCGCCGGTCAGTGGGCGCCGCCGACCGGCGCCCCCGCCCCGCTGGCCCCGCCGCCGGGCGTCACTCCCCCGCCGCCGCCCACCGCCGGGAAGATCAATCTGGACAAGGGCCGGGTCAGCCTCCGGAAGAACGAGACCGTCTCGCTGGTCAAGGGCGGCCGCCCGCTGCTCAGCTCGGTCCGGATGGGGCTGGGCTGGGAGCCCGCGTTCCGCGGCAAGTCCATCGACCTGGACGCCTCGGTCATCGCCTACGGCCCCGACCGCAAGAAGATCGACAACTGCTTCTTCGGCAAGCTCTCCGTCCTCAACGGCGCCATCCAGCACTCCGGCGACAACCTCACCGGCGACGGCTCCGGCGACGACGAGACCATCACCGTCCATCTCGGCGGCATCCCGCCGCAGGTCACCGGCCTGGTCTTCACCGTGAACTCCTTCTCCGGCCAGAAGTTCACCGACGTCGCCAAGGCGTACTGCCGCCTCACCGACGACCGGACCGGCGAGGAGCTGGTCCGCTTCGACCTCACCTCGGCCGAGCCCCGCACCGGCGTCCTGATGGCCAAGCTCATCCGGCAGTACTCCGGCGAGTGGGAGATGACGGCGCTGGGCGAGTTCGTCGACGCGCGGACGGTCCGCGGGATGACCAAGCCGGGAGGCGCGGCGCTCTGAGCCCAGGCTCCGGCGGCGGGCTGACCCGCCCGCCCGCCGCCGGGCCGGTCAGCCCGCCGCCACCCGCTCCGGCAGACCCACCAGCCGCGCCAGCCGGGCGTACGACTCCAGCAGCGCACCGCGCTCGTACGTACTCGTGCTCACCAGCACCTCGTCCGCCCCGGTCTCCTCGATCAGCGTCCCCAGCGCCTCGGCGACCTCCTCCTCCGTCCCGTGGATCCGGCCCCGCAACTCCTCCTCGACATAACCGCGTTCGCGCGCGCCCATCGTCGCGGCGGCCGCCTCCGCGTCGGCCGCGGGCCGCAGCGGCGGGAAGACGCCGCGGGTCTTCGCATGGGCCATGGCGTGCGCCTCCGGCAGCAGCATCCGGTGGGCCGCCGCGGTCGTGGCCGCCACCGCGACCGTCGCGGCCACCACGACGTACGGCCGCGGCCACAGCGCCGACGGCCGGAACGCCGCGCGATAGCCGTCGATCGCCTCCCGCATCCGGCGCCGGCCGCGCACCTCCCCGATGACCAGCGCCAGCCCCGCCTCCGCCGCCACCCGCGCCCCGGCGCCCGTCGCCAGGACGAACGCGGGGACGCGCAGCCCCTCGGCGGGGCGGGCCCGGACCTGCGGATGGGCGCGCTGGGTGCCGTCGAAGTAGCCGATCAGCTCGGCCAGTTGCGCCGCGAAGTCCGCCCCGGCCGCCTTGTCGGCGCCCAGGGCGCGGCGGATGCCGTCGGTGAACCCGAGCGACCTGCCCAGACCCATGTCGATCCGGCCGGGGAACAGCGCCTCCAGCACCCCGAACTGCTCGGCGACCACCATCGGCCGGTGGTTGGGGAGCATCACGCCGCCCGTGCCGACCCGGATCGTCTCCGTCGCCCCGGCGACCGCGGCGGCCAGCACCGTCGGCGCGGAACCGGCGACGCCCGGCACGCCGTGGTGCTCGGACACCCAGAAGCGGTGGTAGCCGAGGCGTTCGGCGTGGCGGGCCAGCTCCACCGTGTCGCGCAGCGCCGCCGCGTCGGGGTGCCCCTGCCGGGTGCGGGAGCGGTCCAGGACCGAGAAGCGGGTCGTCCGTGTCGTCGGGCTCATCTCTCCTTCAACACCCGCGGGCGCCCAGGATTCCGCCGCGCCCGGTGGTCACCCCGTGGTCACCGCCGGTGGCCGGGGCGGTCCTGGCGGCGCCAGGGGCCGGTGACGGCAACCATCAGGCCGGGTTCCTGAATGTTGACGAAGAGGGTGCGCCCGTCCGGCGAGAAGACCGGGCCGGTGAACTCGCTGTACTCCGGCTCCTCCGCGGTGCCGATGTTCAGCTCGTTGCGGGCGATCGGGTAGGTCCGGCCGTCGTCGGTGGCGCCGAAGAGATGCTGGACGCCCTCGCCGTCCTCGGCGATGATCAGCCCGCCGTGCGGCGAGACGCTGATGTTGTCGGGCCCGTCGAACGCACCGCCGTGCTCCGGGTCGGGGTTGACGCCGAACCGCAGCTTGAGGGTGAGCGTCCGGCGCCCCGGATCGAGGAACCACACCTGCCCGTCGTGGCGCACGGGGCTCTCCTCACGGGCGTACGAGGAGACGACGTACGCACCGCCGTCCGCCCACCACATGCCCTCCAGCTTCCGGGCGCGGGTGATCTCCCCGTCGTCGAACTGCTTGCGCACCGAGACCGTGCGGGCGTCGCGGTCGGGGACCTCGATCCAGTCGACGCCGTAGACCGTGCCGGGCCGGGTCGCCCGGGAGAGGTCGTCGACGAACCGGCCGCCGGAGTCGTAGCAGCGGACCGCGGCGAGCACCCCCGCGTCGTCGGCGAGGGTCCGCAGACGGCCGCGGCCGTGCCGGAAGCCGGACGGCGGCGTCCAGCGGTACAGCAGGCCGTTGGGGGTGTCGGCGTCCTCGGTGAGGTAGAGGTGGCCGCGGCGCGGGTCGACGACGACGGCTTCGTGGGCGAAGCGGCCCAGCGCCTTGAGCGGCCGGGGGTCGCGGCCCGCGGCGAGGTCGTGCGGATCGACCTCGAAGACATAGCCGTGGTCCCGGGTCATCCCCCGCCGGCCGGCCTTGTCCTCGGTCTCCTCGCAGGTCAGCCAGGTGTCCCACGGGGTGACGCCGCCCGCGCAGTTGGTGGACGTGCCCGCGATGCCGACCCGCTCACCGACCGGCGTACCGTCCTTCGCCACCTCCACGACCGTGCAACCCCCGGCCGCCGCCGGATCGTAGACCAGCCCCTCGGCGAGCGGCACCGGGTGCGGCCAGTCGGCGCGCGGGCCCTTCAGCTCGTGGTTGTTGACCAGCAGCGTGGTGGCGCGCGGCCCCGCGAAGGCGCCGGTGCCGTCGTGGTTCGAGGGCGTGGGCTCACCGCTGTCGAGCGTGGTGACGCCGGTGCGGGTGACGATGCGGTACGAGAACCCGGCGGGCAGCGCGAGGATGCCGTCCGGGTCGGGGAGGAGCGGGCCGTAGCCCGGCCCCTGCTCGGCGGCGCCGGTGGCGGGCCCGGCGGCCGCGGCGGCGACCGCCCCCGGTGCGGTGGCCAGCACCCCCGCGCTCCCGGCCAGGGCGACCCCGGCACCGGTGGCGGCGGAACGCTTGGCGAAGTCTCTCCGGGTCAGCGGCATGGTCATCTCCTGGACGGCCGGATTCGGTCCCGTACGGCTACCGGCCACACGTTCCCGCCCGCCCGCGAACACCAGTTGAACGCAGCCCGACGGGCCGGGAGCCGGACATCGGCGCGTGCGGTCGGCGGCCGGCGCGGGGAGCCCGGCCGGGTGGGGCGGGCCCGGCCGGGTGGGCCGGGGCCCGGTCGGGGCGGCTCCGCGCGCCGCGAGCCAGGAGGAGCGCCCGGCATCGCAGGCCGCGAGGCCCGGGCGGCCCGGCGTGGGCCCCGGGGCGACCGGTCGTGGCTCCGAGGGGTGTCCGTGAAGTCCCGTCGTTCGCCGGCGCGCCGGCCGGAATTTGCGGACGCCCCTACGTCCAGGGTGCCTCCGGCCCGCGCCCGCCGCCCACCGACCGGGCCGCGTGGCGACCGGTCCACACGCTGACCGGTCCACCCACCGATCGGTCCGCACGCCGACCGGTCCGCACGCAGCGCCCGGCCCGGCACCGCACGGCACGGCGCACCGCGAGGCGCCGGAGACTCGCCCGGCTCAGCCCCGTCGCGAGGCCCGGGGACTGCCTGCCGTGGCTTCGCCCGGGGCACGCCCGCCGCGGGTCTCCCGGTCCGCCGGCACGCGGCCTTCCGCCCGACACGCCGGCGGGCGGCGCCGGCACCCCGGTGCCCGCGCCGCCCGCCGTGCCGGGTGCCGCCGTGCGTCAGTTCCCCGCGCGCGAACGTGCCTTGTAGGCGGCCTTGCGGGCCTCCTTGGCGGCCTTCCGGTCGGGGTGCAGCCGGCCCATCGCCTCCAGGACGTCGGCGGTCGCCGGGTGGTCCACCCGCCAGACCGCGTCGAAGAAGCCGCTGTGCTGCCCCGTCAGCCCCACGACCAGGTCGCGCAGCTCCTCGGTGTCCTCCTCCGCCGTGCCCAGCTGGGCGGCGATGGTGTCGACGGTCAGCCAGAAGATCATGTCCTGGGACGGCTCGGGGATGTCGGCGAACCCCCGCTCGGCCAGCCAGACCCGGGCCAGCCCGCCCAGCTGCCGGTCGTCCAGCACCTCCCGGAGCGCCGGCTCCGCCTCCGCGCCGACCAGCGCCAGCGTCTGCTGCGCGGCGAGCCGACGCAGCGGGGCGCGCTCGTCGTCACCGCGCGCCGCCGCCAGCAGCTCCTGCGCGCCGGCCGACGGCGTCCGGGGCGCGAGCCACTGCTCGGACTCCTCCCGCGCCAGGTCGTCGGGGTAGTCGGGCAGCGCGTCCAGCAGCGTTCCGGCGGCGGCGTCCCGCAGATCGCCGACGGCCGGGGCGTACACGCCCGCCTCCTGCATCCGGGCGCGGACCGCGTAGACGCCGAGCGGGGTCAGCCGGACCATGCCGTAACGGGTGACGTCCTCGTCGGTCAGCGGCTCGGCGGCGCGGACCGTGTCGCCCGCGTCGTCCAGCTCCTCGATGAGCGCCTCGTCGACCGGCTGGTACGCCACCAGGCCGATGGGCTCCAGCACCCGGAACTGGTCGTCCAGGCGCATCATCGCCTCGGAGACCTCTTCGAGGATGTCGTCGGTCGGCTCGTCCATGTCATCGGGGACGATCATGGAGGCGGCGAGCGCGGGCAGCGGCACGCTCTGGCCGGGCTCGTCGCCAAGCGCGGTCAGCAGGTAGAGGTTGCCGAGGATGCCGTCGAGGAGTTCGGCCTCCTCCTCCGGGTTCCAGTCGAGGGCGTCGAGGTCCAGCTCGCCGCCGTCGGCGAGCTGATCGGCGAGGTCGGCGAGGTCCGGGGCGACCGCGTCGGCGAGGACCGTCTCCATGCCGGCGAGCCAGATGTCGAGGACGTCCTGCGGGCTGCCGCCGGTGAGCTGCGCCAGCTCCTCACCGGGCTTGGCCAGGCCGACGGCAGCGCCGTCCGCCGCGTCGTCCTCCTCGCCGGTCTCCTCGCTCTCCTCGACCTCGACGAGACCGGTGTCGACGGCGAGCTGCCACGCCTCGGCGGTGAGCCCGGGGCCGTCCTCGTCGGCGGTGAGCCCGAGGTGCTCGGTGGCGGCGCCCAGCGACTCCTGAAGGATCTCGCCGCCGACGCCGACGGGGACGCCGCGCTCGGCCCAGCGGGCGAGCCGCGCCGCCCGCGCCATCAGGGGGGCGCTCAGCGCATCGCGGGCCAGTTCCGCATCGGAGTGCAGCCGCACCGGCGGCAGGGTCGGGCGGTCTGCGGACATCTGGGGCTCAGCTCCTCGGAGGACTTCGGCTCGTGCGCGCCCCAGCGTAGACGGAATTCCCCGCATGCCGGACGGTTCACCCCGCGGCCCCCTCCCGGTCACCCGGAACACCTTGACAACTCCCCTGGGCACACAAGAGATTGACGCGCGTAGAAGGCGCGGATCACGCGCCTCACCCCCCACTCCGCACCCGCCCTCTCCCCCCTCCGGAGGCGCCACCATGCCGTCCTCGCCGTACCGCCGCCCGCTCCGCAGACCGGTCACCGTCGCCGCCGCGGTGGCCGCCGCCCTCGCCGCCGGGTTGGTGGTGCTCCCGCAGACCGCCCACGCCGCCGGTACCCGCATCCACGACATCCAGGGCACCACCCGCCTCTCCCCGCTCGCCGGCAAGCAGGTCTCCGGTGTGCCCGGCGTCGTCACCGCGCTGCGCACCTTCGGCTCGGCCCGCGGCTTCTGGGTGCAGGACCCGCAGCCGGACGACGACCCCGCCACCAGCGAGGCGCTCTTCGTCTTCACCGGGAAGACGACACCGCAGGTCACCGTCGGTGACGCGGTCACCCTCGACGGCACGGTCGAGGAGTACTACCCCGGCGGCAAGGACGCCGGGCTCCAGTCCGTGACCGAGCTGACCGGCGCCACCTGGCAGGTCACCGCGGCGGGCCGCCCGCTGCCCGCCCCCGTCCGCCTGGACGCCGCCGCGATACCCGGCGCCTACGCCCCCGACGCGGACGGCGGCAGCATCGAGTCACTGCCACTGCGCCCCCGCTCCTATGCCCTGGACCTGTACGAGTCGCTGGAGGGCATGCGGGTCTCGGTCGCCGACGCGCCCGTCGTCGGCCCGACCAACGCTCACCACGAACTGTGGGTGACCGCCGACCCGAAGCACTCCCGCACCGCCCGCGGCGGCGTCCTCTACGGCTCGTACGCCGACCCCAACCCGGCCCGGATCAAGATCGGTTCGCTGCTGCCGCTCGACACCCACCCCTTCCCGGTGGCCGACGTCGGCACCACCCTCGGCGGCACCACCGAGGGCCCGCTGGACTACGACAACTTCGGCGGCTACACCCTCCAGGCCACGGCGCTGGGGAAGGTCGCCGGCGACGCCCCCGCGCCCGAGACCACCCGCGCCTCCCGCCCGGGCGAGGTGTCCGTCGCGACGTACAACGTCGAGAACCTCTCCCCCGCCACCCCGCAGGCGAAGTTCGACCGGCTGGCGAAGGGGCTGGTCAAGAACCTCGCCGCGCCCGACGTGGTCGCCCTGGAGGAGGTCCAGGACGACAACGGGCCCACCGACGACGGCACGGTCGCCGCGGACGCCACCTTGCAGAAGCTGACCGACGCCATCCGGGCGGCGGGCGGCCCCGCCTACGAGTGGCGGCAGATCGACCCGGAGAACGACAAGGACGGCGGGCAGCCCGGCGGCAACATCCGCGTCGCGTTCCTCTACAACCCCGCGACGGTGGACTTCACCGACATCCCGGGCGGCGACGCCACCACGCCCGTCGAGCCCCGCGCCGACCACGGCGGGGCGACGCTCTCCGCCTCCCCCGGGCGGATCGCGCCGGCCGACCCGGCGTGGCAGGACAGCCGTAAGCCGCTGGTGGGGCAGTTCGCCGTCAAGGGCCGGCCGGAGCGCCGGTTCTTCGTCGTCGCCAACCACTTCAACTCCAAGGGCGGCGACCAGGGCCTCGACAGCCGCTTCCAGCAGCCCGCCCGCGGCTCCGAGAAGCAACGCACCGCCCAGGCCGCTCTGGTGAACGGCTTCGTCAAGGACCTGCTGGCCAAGGACGCCGAGGCCGAGGTGGTGGTCGCCGGTGACCTCAACGACTACCAGTTCTCCCCCGCCCTGAAGACCCTCACCGCGGGCGGCGTCCTCACCGACCAGGTCAACCGCCTGCCTCGCGCGCAGCGGTACGGCTACGTCTACGCCGGCAACTCCCAGGTCCTCGACCACATGCTCACCAGCCCGGGGCTGAGCGACGCCGACTACGACGTGGTGCACCTCAACGCGGAGTACGCCGACCAGGCCAGCGACCACGACCCGCAGGCGCTGCGGATCCGCCCCTGAGCCGCCCCGGCCCGGGCTCCGTCAGGCTCCCGGGCCCGGCGTGAACGGCGCGGGCGGCGGCCCGAACCCGCCGCCCGGGCCGGGCGCTCCGGCCGCCGGCGGCGCGCCCGCGCCCACCGGCCCGGCGGCGACCGGCACCTCGGCGACCGGTCCGTCCGCCGCGCCCGGCGCACCCTCCTCGGGCACCAGATCGCGTACCAGCAGCGTCGCCCCGGCCACCGCGCCCGGCATCAGGAAGACCGCGGCGAAGGGTATGAGGAACAGCAGGACGACGGGCGTGCCGAAGCCGACGGCGAGCGCCTTGCGGCCGCCGAGCAGCCGCAGCCGCTCCCGCACCGGTATGTCGCGGCGCTGCATCGCCACCGACGTCAGCTCCACGGCGAGGAAGAATCCGGAGACGCAGAACCCGACGGCCGGGACGACGGTCTGCCCGACGAACGGCAGGAAGCCCAGCGCGAACACCGCGATGCCGAACGGCGCCGCGCGCAGCAGCACATGGACGCTGTCGCACAGCGCGATCCAGATCTCCCGCCACAGCGACCGGTCCGGCGCGCCCGGGCAGTGCCCCTCGGACTCCTCGACCCGCTCCGACAGGGACTCGTAGAACGGGTCGCCGATCAGCAGCGTCACGGCCGTGAACGTCAGCACGGAGAGCATCAGCCCGCCGGCGACGAGCAGCGCCACGAACAGGCCGCGCAGCAGCCCCTGCCACGGCGCGCCCCAGCCGTCCGCGAACGGCGTGGCCCAGGCCGCGAGGTCGCCCGAGAAGAGGGCGAGCACGGTCAGCGCCGCGCCGTAGAGCACCAGGGCGATGAGCGCCGGGATCATCCCGAACCCCCACCACCGCCCGTGCCCGGCGACCCACCGCTGTCCCCTGGCCAGATACCGCATCCCCGCTGCAAGATCACGCATACCGCAAACCCTACGTTCGGCCCGCGCCCGGCCGGTAGGCCTGTGGAAAACTGCGCGCGAACGC
The DNA here is from genome assembly GCF_040300365.1 of Streptomyces sp. NPDC000404. NCBI lineage: Bacteria > Bacillati > Actinomycetota > Actinomycetes > Kitasatosporales > Streptomycetaceae > Streptomyces > Streptomyces sp. NPDC000404. Next base: position 89,404 of record NZ_JBEPDN010000001.1, read on the forward strand.
GCGAACGCCCCCGTACGCGGTCGGTACGGGGGCGTTCTCAGCACACGGCCGGGGCCGGTCAGTTGTGGCTGTGCAGCACCTCGTTGAGGCCGCCCCACGTCGCCTTGTTCGGGCGGGCCTCGACGGCTCCGGTGGTGGAGTTGCGGCGGAAGAGGATGTTGTCGGCGCCTGACAGCTCCAGGGCCTTGACGACCTGGCCGTCGGGGAGCGTGACGCGGGTCCCGGCGGTGACGTAGAGGCCGGCCTCCACGACGCACTCGTCGCCGAGGGCGATGCCGATGCCGGACTCGGCGCCGAGCAGACAGCGCTCGCCGATGGCGATGATCTGCTTGCCGCCGCCGGAGAGGGTGCCCATCGTGGAGGCGCCGCCGCCGATGTCGGAGCCGTCGCCGATGACGACGCCCGCGCTGATGCGGCCCTCGACCATGGAGGTGCCGAGCGTACCGGCGTTGAAGTTGACGAAGCCCTCGTGCATGACGGTGGTGCCGGCCGCGAGGTGGGCGCCCAGGCGCACCCGGTCGGCGTCGGCGATCCGCACCCCGGCGGGCGCGACGTAGTCGGTCATCCGCGGGAACTTGTCGACGCTGGTGACCTGGAGGTGCTTGCCGGCGGCGCGGGCGTTGAGGCGGACCGTCTCCACCCGGTCGACGGCGACCGGGCCGAGCGAGGTCCAGGCGACGTTCGCCAGCAGTCCGAACTGGCCCTCCAGGCTCAGGCCGTGCGGCTTGACGAGCCGGTGGCTGAGCAGGTGCAGGCGCAGGTAGACGTCGTGCGCGTCGAGCGGCTTGTCGTCGAGCGAGGCGATGACCGTGCGGACGGCCACGACCTCGACACCGCGGACCGGGTCCGGCCCGACGGCCTGCGGCGCGGCCTCGCCCAGCAGTTCGGCCGCCTGCTCGGCGGTCAGCCGCTCGGTACCGGCCGGGCCGGGCGCGGCGTCCAGGGCAGGCGCGGGGAACCAGGTGTCGAGGACGGTGCCGTCGGGCGTGACGGTGGCGAGCCCGGCGGCGACGGCGCCGGTCGTACGGGAGGTAGCAGCATCGGTCATGCCGAAAACCTAACCGGAGGGCCCCCGCCGAGGCGAACCGGTCTCATCGCTCGGGCCCGGCAGCGGGAGCCCGCCCGGCCCGGCGCCCCGGGAGCGGCCCGGCGCGGGGCCGGCGCCCGGCCGGTCCGCGGGCCGCAGCCGCACCCGGCCACCCGCAGCGCACGGCCCCGCCCTCAGACCAGCGCCGCCGTCAACCCCTCCCGCAGCGCCTCCGGTTCGAAGGGGCGGCCGGTCAGCAGGTGCTGGAGCATCAGCCCGTCGGCGAAGGCCACCAGGGCACGGGCGGTGGGCAGATCGCCGGTGCGCCGGGCCAGCAGACGGGCCATCGCGTCGAGGCAGTCGGCGGCCAGCGGCCGCAGCCGGGGGTGGCGCAGCGCCGCGAGATACAGCTCGTACTCCAGCGTCACCCGGGTCCGGTCCCCGGCGAGCGTGTCGGCGACCAGCCGCAGCACGTCGTCGGCGGCCGGAACGTCGCCCTCCAGCCCGTCCGCCCAGCGGCCGAAGTCCGCCAGCCAGCCGGCGTTGACCTGCTCCAACGCGGCGACGAGGAGATCGTCGAGGGTGGCGAAGTGATACGTCGTCGAGCCGAGCGGCACATCGGCGGCCGCGGCGACCGCGCGGTGGCTGAGCCCGGCGATGCCCCGGCCCGCGACCACGCCGATCGCCGCGTCGATGATCCGCTGCCGCCGCTCGGGGTCGTGCCGCCGGGCCATCAGTGCGCACCGCCCATGTGGAGCACCACGACCCCCGCGATGACCAGCAGCACCCCGAGGATCTTCAGCGGACTCGTGCTCTCGCCGAGGAAGACCATGCCGATCGCCGCGATCACCGCCGTACCGGCCCCGGCCCAGATCGCGTACGCGGTGCCGACGCTCATCGTCCGCAGGGTCCGGGCGAGCAGCGTGAAGGCCACGAGGTAGCCGGCCAGGGTGGCGAGCGAGGGCCACAGCCGGCTGAAGCCGTCGCTGTACTTCATCGCGGTGGTCGCCAGGATCTCCGAGAGGATCGCCCCGGCCAGCGTCAGATAGGCCATGGCGCGAGCGTAACCGGCGATGCGTACAGACGTACACATCGGGGTCCCGTACACGCCGACGGCCGTGCCCTCCGAGGTCTTCGGAAGGCACGGCCGTACGGGGTGACGGGGCGTCGGTCAGACGTTGAAGCCCAGGGCGCGCAGCTGCTCGCGGCCGTCGTCGGTGATCTTGTCGGGACCCCACGGGGGCATCCAGACCCAGTTGATCTTCAGCTCGTTGACGATGCCGTCCGTGGCGGACTTCGCCTGGTCCTCGATGACGTCGGTCAGCGGGCAGGCCGCGGACGTCAGCGTCATGTCGATGGTGGCGATGTTGGCGTCGTCGATGTGAATGCCGTAGATCAGGCCGAGGTTGACGACATCGATCCCCAGCTCGGGGTCGACGACGTCGTACAGGGCCTCGCGGACCTCTTCCTCCGAGGCCGGCTTGGTCAGGGTGTTCTCGGGCGTGTCGGTCATGCGGTCTTCGCCTCCTCGGAAAGGGCCTTGGCCGTGGCGTCCTTCCAGGCCATCCAGCTGAGCAGGGCGCACTTCACCCGTGCCGGGTACTTCGAGACGCCGGCGAACGCCACGGCGTCCTCCAGCACCTCCTCCATCGCCTCGTCCGGCTCCAGCTTGCCCTTGGACTGCATCAGCTCCAGGAAGGTCTCCTGGATCTGCTGCGCCTCCCCGAGCTGCTTGCCGACCAGCAGGTCGTTGAGCACCGAGGCGCTGGCCTGGCTGATGGAGCAGCCCTGGCCGTCGTAGGACACGTCCGCAACGGTCGTGCCGTCCAGCCGCACCCGCAGGGTGATCTCGTCCCCGCAGGTCGGGTTGGTGTGGTGCACCTCGGCATCGCCGTCCCGAAGACCGCGCCCGTGCGGGTGCTTGTAGTGGTCCAGGATGACGTCCTGGTACATCGAATCCAGCTTCACGGCTCAGTCAGTCCTCGTCCTCATCCGCTGTGCGTGGTCTACCGCTCTGTCTGTCTAACCGAAGAAATTGCGGACGTACTCCAGCCCCTCGACCAGGGCGTCGACCTCGGCCGGGGTGGAGTACAGATAGAACGACGCACGGGTGGTCGCAGGAATTCCGTACCGCAGGCAGACCGGCCGCGCGCAGTGGTGGCCGACCCGGACCGCGATGCCCTGCTCGTCGAGCACCTGACCGACGTCGTGCGGGTGGATGTCGCCGAGCGTGAAGGAGATCGTCGCGCCGCGGTCCTCGGCCGTGGACGGGCCGATGAAGCGCAGGTCCGGGACCTCCAGCAGCCGCTTGACGGCGTACTCGGTGATCGCGTGCTCATGCGCGGCGATCTTGTCCATGCCGATCGCGGTGAGGTAGTCCACGGCCGCGCCGAGGCCCACGGCCTGCGCGATCGGGGGCGTCCCCGCCTCGAACTTGTGCGGCGCCGGCGCATACGTCGACGAGTGCATCGAGACGGTCTCGATCATCTCGCCGCCGCCGAGGAACGGCGGGAGGTCCTCCAGCAGCTCCTGGCGGCCCCACAGGACGCCGATGCCGGTCGGGCCGCACATCTTGTGGCCGGTGAAGGCCACGAAGTCGGCCTGGAGGGCCTGGACGTCCAGCACCATGTGGGGGGCGGCCTGCGAGGCGTCGATGACGACCAGCGCGCCGACCTCCTGGGCCCGGCGGATGATCGTCTCCACCGGGTTGATGGTGCCCATGAGGTTGGAGACCAGGGTGAAGGAGACGACCTTGGTGCGGTCGGTGATGACCTCGTCGATGGTGGAGAGGTCGAGCCGGCCGTCGTCGGTGAGGCCGAACCACTTCAGCTTCGCGCCGGTGCGCTGCGACAGCAGCTGCCACGGAACGATGTTGGAGTGGTGCTCCATCTCCGTGATGACGATCTCGGTCTCGTGGTCCACGCGGTAGGGCTCATCGGCCCAGCCGAGCATGTTGGCCACGAGGTTGAGCGACTCGGAGGCGTTCTTGGTGAAGATCACCTCGTCGCGGCTCGGTGCGTTGATGAAGGCGGCGACCTTGTCACGGGCGCCTTCGTACAGCTCCGTGGCCTCCTCCGCGAGGACGTGGACCCCGCGGTGGACGTTGGCGTTGTGGCGCTCGTAGTAGGCGTTCAGCGCGTCGAGCACCTGGCGCGGCTTCTGCGAGGTCGCCGCGTTGTCCAGGTACACGATCTTCTTGCCCTCGTGGACCTGACGGTCCAGGAGGGGGAAGTCCTTGCGGATCGCCTCGGTGTCGAGGAGGCCCGGAATGTGTGTCACGCCCCTGCCCCTTCCTTGGGTGCTGCGCCCGCGAGGCGCACCTGCGGTTCGCAGGTCGTCCGCAGGCCGGTGGCCTCGCGTGCGTCGCTCACAGGGTCGCGCCGCCCTTCGTGTACTCCTCGTAGCCCTCGGCCTCCAGCTTGTCGGCCAGCTCGGCGCCACCGGACTCGACGATGCGGCCGGCCGCGAAGACGTGGACGTGGTCGGGCTTGATGTAGCGCAGGATGCGCGTGTAGTGGGTGATCAGCAGCGTGCCGACCTCGCCGGTCTCGCGGACGCGGTTGACGCCCTCGGAGACGGTGCGCAGCGCGTCGACGTCGAGGCCGGAGTCGGTCTCGTCGAGGATCGCGATCTTCGGCTTGAGCAGCTCCAGCTGGAGGATCTCGTGGCGCTTCTTCTCACCGCCGGAGAAGCCCTCGTTGACGTTGCGCTCGGCGAACGCGGGGTCCATCTGGAGACGCTCCATGGCCTCCTTGACCTCCTTGACCCACAGCCGCAGCTTGGGGGCCTCGCCGCGGACGGCGGTGGCGGAGGTGCGCAGGAAGTTGGAGACGGAGACGCCGGGGACCTCAACCGGGTACTGCATGGCGAGGAAGACGCCGGCCCGGGCGCGCTCGTCGACGGACATCTCCAGGACGTCCTCGCCGTCGAGGGTGACGGTGCCGCCGGTGATCGTGTACTTGGGGTGACCGGCGAGGGAGTACGCGAGGGTCGACTTGCCGGAGCCGTTGGGGCCCATGATGGCGTGCGTCTCGCCCTGCTTCACGGTCAGGTCGACGCCCTTCAGGATCTCGCGCGGGCCGTTCTCGGCGTCGACGGAGACGTGCAGGTCGTGGATCTCAAGCGTTGCCATGGGGAACTCAGGACTCCTGGGTGACGGAGACGAGCACGGAGGCTTCCGGGCCCTCTCCTTCGATCTTGACGGGGTAAACGGGGACGGGACGCGTCGCGGGGAGGCCGGACGGCTTGCCGGTGCGCAGGTCGAAGCTCGATCCGTGCAGCCAGCACTCGATCGAGCAGTCCTCGACCTCGCCCTCCGACAGGGAGACGTTCGCGTGCGAGCAGATGTCGTTGATCGCGAACACCTCGCCCTCGGTACGGACGAGAGAGACCGGGACGCCGTCGATTTCCACCCGCTTCGGGGTGTCCTCCGCCAGCTCGCCCAGCGTCGCCACACGTACGTAGCTCATGCCGCGGCCGCTTCCAGCTCGGCCTCGATCTTGCTCATCAGACGCTCTTCGACGTCCGGCAGGCCGATCTGCTGGATCAGCTCGGCGAAGAAGCCGCGCACGACCAGGCGGCGGGCCTCCTCGGCCGGGATGCCGCGGGCCATCAGGTAGAAGAGCTGCTCGTCGTCGAAGCGGCCGGTCGCCGAGGCGTGGCCGGCGCCGACGATCTCGCCGGTCTCGATCTCCAGGTTGGGGACCGAGTCGACCCGCGCGCCGTCGGTGAGGACGAGGTTGCGGTTCAGCTCGTAGGTGTCCGTGCCGGTGGCGGCCGCCTGGATGAGGACGTCACCGATCCAGACCGCGTGCGCGTCGTCGCCCTGGAGGGCGCCCTTGTAGGTGACGTGCGAGCGGCAGTTGGGGGTGTCGTGGTCGACCATGAGGCGGTGCTCGTGGTGCTGGCCGGCCTCGGTGAAGTACAGGCCGTACAGCTCGGCCTCGCCGCCGGGCGCCGCGTAGGAGACCCGCGGGTGCAGCCGGACGAGGTCGCCGCCGAAGGTCACGACGACGGACTTGAAGCTCGCGTCGCGGCCGATCAGCGCGTTGTGCTGGCCGGCGTGGACGGCGGTGTCGGCCCAGTCCTGCACGGAGACGACGGTCAGCTTGGCGCCGTCGCCGAGGACGTAGTCGACGTTGCCCGCGAAGGTGGCGTCACCGGTGTGGTCGATGACGACGACCGCCTCGGCGAACGCGCCCAGCTCGATGACCTGGTGCTTGAGGGCGGTGCCGCCCCGGCCCTCCACACCGATCCGGATCGGCTCGGTGAGCTGGGTGTCCTTGGGGACGGTGACGACGTGCGCCTTCTCGAAGGAGGTGTACGCCTGTGCGGCGACACGGTCCACCGGGGTGCCGGCCTTGCCGACCCGGGGGTCGTCGCGGCCCACGGTCTCCTGGGTGACGCCCGCCGGGGTCTCGATGGTGTAGAGGACGTTGCCCTCGGTGACCGCGGTGCCGTCGTGCAGGCCCTTCAGGCGGGCGAGGGGGGTGAACCGCCACTCCTCCTCCCGGCCGTGCGGCACCGGGAAGTCCGCCACGTCGTAGGAGGGCGGCGCACTCATGCGGGTGGCGACGGTGGACTCCGCGGCCACCGCGATGGAACCGGTGGTCGTGGAACCCGCCGGGATGTTCTGAGCCTCAGCCATGGCTGTCGTCGTGCTCGCTTTCTGGTTGCGATACTCGGCCTTCCCCAAGGAAGGCCGCCGCGTCGGTCAGGGGTGTTCCGTGGCCGTCAGCCGACCGCGCCTTCCATCTGCAGCTCGATCAGCCGGTTGAGCTCCAGCGCGTACTCCATCGGGAGCTCCTTGGCGATCGGCTCGACGAAGCCGCGCACGATCATCGCCATGGCCTCGAACTCCGTCAGGCCACGGGCCATCAGGTAGAAGAGCTGGTCCTCGCTCACCTTGGAGACGGTCGCCTCGTGGCCCATCGACACGTCGTCCTCGCGGACGTCGACGTAGGGGTAGGTGTCCGAGCGGGAGATGGTGTCGACGAGCAGGGCGTCGCACAGCACGTTGGACTTGGAGCCCGCCGCGCCCTCACCGATCTCGACCAGACCGCGGTACGAGGTGCGGCCGCCGCCTCGCGCCACCGACTTGGAGACGATGTTGGAGGAGGTGTTCGGCGCCATGTGGACCATCTTGGAGCCGGCGTCCTGGTGCTGGCCCTCGCCCGCGAAGGCGATGGAGAGCGTCTCGCCCTTGGCGTGCTCGCCCATGAGGTAGACCGCGGGGTACTTCATGGTCACCTTGGAGCCGAGGTTGCCGTCGATCCACTCCATCGTCGCGCCCTCGTAGGCGACGGCGCGCTTGGTGACGAGGTTGTAGACGTTGTTCGACCAGTTCTGGATCGTCGTGTAGCGGCAGCGGCCGCCCTTCTTCACGATGATCTCGACGACCGCGGAGTGCAGCGAGTCGGACTTGTAGATCGGGGCGGTGCAGCCCTCGACGTAGTGCACGTAGGCACCCTCGTCGACGATGATCAGCGTCCGCTCGAACTGGCCCATGTTCTCGGTGTTGATCCGGAAGTAGGCCTGCAGCGGGATGTCGACGTGGACGCCCTTGGGGACGTAGATGAACGAGCCGCCGGACCAGACCGCGGTGTTCAGCGACGCGAACTTGTTGTCACCGACCGGGATGACCGTGCCGAAGTACTCCTGGAACAGCTCCGGGTGCTCCTTGAGCGCGGTGTCGGTGTCCAGGAAGATGACGCCCTGCTGCTCCAGGTCCTCGCGGATCTGGTGGTAGACGACCTCGGACTCGTACTGCGCGGCGACACCGGCGACCAGACGCTGCTTCTCCGCCTCGGGGATGCCCAGCTTGTCGTAGGTGTTCTTGATGTCCTCGGGCAGCTCCTCCCAGGAGGCGGCCTGCTGCTCGGTGGAGCGGACGAAGTACTTGATGTTGTCGAAGTCGATGCCCGAGAGGTCGGAGCCCCAGTTGGGCATGGGCTTCTTGTCGAACAGCTTCAGGCCCTTGAGACGGAGCTTGAGCATCCACTCCGGCTCGTTCTTCTTGGCCGAGATGTCGCGGACGACGTCCTCGGACAGACCGCGCTTGGCGGAGGCGCCGGCCACGTCGGAGTCGGCCCAGCCGTATTCGTACTTGCCCAGTCCGTCGAGCTCGGGGTGGGCAGTCTCCGTGGGGAGCGTCATGCGGGGTTCCTCCCGGCCGTGCTTGCAGATGCTGTGGTGGTCTTCGTGGTGTCGGACGCGGTGGTGCCGTGCGCGCCCGCCTTCGGGATGAAGGTCGTGCACACCCCGTCGCCGTGGGCGATGGTGGCGAGCCGCTGTACATGGGTCCCCAGCAGACGGGAGAAGACCTCGGTCTCCGCCTCGCACAGCTGCGGGAACTGCTCGGCGACATGGGCGACCGGGCAGTGGTGCTGGCAGAGCTGTTCACCGAGCTGGGAATTGGGCGCGCTGCGCGCCGTAGCAGCGTACCCGTCCGCGGTCAATGCCTCGGCCAGGGCCCGGGTGCGCCCCTCGGGGCCGGCGGCCTCGACGGCCCGGCGGTACCCCTCGGCCTGTGCGGCCAGCCGGGCGCGGGCGAACGCGGCGACCGCCGCCTCGCCCGCCTCGCCGCCGCCGGCGCACCGGGCGATCCAGCGCAGGGCGTCGGCGGCCAGCTCGTCGTAGGACTGGTCGAAGGCGTCCCGGCCGCAGTCGGTGAGGGCGAACGCCTTGGCGGGCCGGCCTCGGCCGCGGGTGCCGTAGACCCGCTTCTCGCGGGGCTCGACGACGCCGTCGGCGGCCAGTGCGTCCAGGTGGCGGCGGACGGCCGCCTGGGTCAACTCCAGGCGCAGCGCCAGCTCGGCGGCGGTGGACGGACCGTGATCGAGGATGGAGCGGGCGACGCGGTTGCGGGTGCCCTGCTGCTCGTCCTGCGGAGCGGCGCCGCCCCGGGCGGGCTGCTCGGAGACGACCGGGCGCGCCCCGGCGGCCGTACCGGCCGGGGATCCCTTCCGCTCCTCGCTCGCGTTTTTCACAACGCCATTGTTGCGTAATTCCGCGAGCTGCGACAACCCTCGACGGGGCCACTCCACGGTGTCCTCGATCACTTAGGGTTACCTAAACGAGGGGGTGGCCGGAGGCCCGGAAGCCCTCTGTTGAGCGGGACGGGCGCGGAGGGCGATCTTCGCGCGGACGCCCGGAAAACCGCGGAAAAAATCTTCGCTGAACCGCCGCGCCCGTAGGCGGCCACCCGCGCGCCCGCCCGCGCCCCGGAGAACCGGCCCGGCGGCGGCCCTCCGCCGGGCGCTCCGTAGACTGCCGGGCATGCCCAGCACCTCCCCGGGGAGTCCCCGGACCCCCGGCCACGCGCCCGCCGTAGAGGTCGCCGGCCTGGTCAAGCGGTACGGCTCCCGGTCCCCCAAGACCGCGGTGGACGGCCTCGACCTGACCGTCGCGCGCGGCGGCGTCACCGCCCTCCTCGGCCCCAACGGCGCCGGCAAGACCACCACCGTCGAGATCTGCGAGGGCTACCGCCGCCCGGACGCCGGCACGGTCCGCGTGCTGGGCCTGGACCCGGTCGCCGACGCCGCGCGGCTGCGGCCCCGGATCGGCGTGATGCTGCAGTCCGGCGGCGTCTACAGCGGCGCCCGCGCCGAGGAGATGCTGCGGCACACCGCCTCCCTGCACGCCGACCCCGTCGACGTCGGGCTGCTGATCGAGCGGCTGGGCCTGGGCAGCTGCGGCCGCACCACCTACCGGCGGCTCTCCGGCGGTCAGCAGCAGCGGCTCGCGCTGGCGATGGCCGTCGTCGGCCGTCCCGAGCTGGTCTTCCTGGACGAGCCGACCGCCGGTCTCGACCCGCAGGCCCGCCACGCCACCTGGGACCTCGTCCGCGAACTGCGGACCGACGGCGTCTCCGTGGTGCTGACCACGCACTTCATGGACGAGGCCGAGCAGCTCGCCGACGATGTCGCGATCATCGACGGCGGCCGGGTCATCGCCCAGGGCACCCCCGAGGAGCTGTGCCGGGGCGGCGCGGAGAACACCCTGCGCTTCACCGGGCGGCCCGGGCTCGACCTGGAGTCGCTCCGCAAGGCGCTGCCCGAGGACAGCACCACCGCCGAGCCGGCCCCCGGCAGCTACCGCGTCACCGGCACCGTCGACCCCCAGATGCTGGCCACCGTCGCCTCCTGGTGCGCCCAGAACGGCGTCCTGCCTGACGCCATCGCCGTCGAACGGCACACCCTGGAAGACGTCTTCTTGGACCTGACCGGCAAGGAGCTGCGGGTATGACCGCGACCGGTACGTTCACCCCGCGGCCCGGGGCCGCGCCGCTGGTGCGGATGATCCGTGCGCAGGCGGCGCTGGAGACCCGGATGCTGCTGCGCAACGGCGAGCAGCTGCTGCTGACGGTCGTCATCCCGACGCTGTTGCTGGTGCTGTTCTCCGCCGTCGACATCATCGACACCGGCGCGGGCCGTGCCGTCGACTTCCTGGCGCCCGGCGTCCTGGCGCTCGCCGTGATGTCGACGGCGTTCACCGGGCAGGCCATCGCCACCGGCTTCGAGCGGCGCTACGGCGTCCTCAAGCGGCTCGCCGCCTCGCCGCTGCCGCGCTGGGGCCTGATGACCGCGAAGACCTGCGCGGTGCTGGTCACCGAGGTGCTCCAGATCGCGCTGCTGACCGTCGTCGCGCTGGCGCTGGGCTGGTCGCCGCGGGGCAATCCGCTCGCGGTCGCCGCGCTGCTCGTCCTGGGGACGGCGGCGTTCTCCGGGCTCGGGCTGCTGATGGCCGGCACGCTGCGGGCCGAGGCGACGCTGGCCGCCGCCAACCTCGTCTTCCTGCTGCTCCTGGTGGGCGGCGGCGTCATCGTGCCGCTGACGAAGTTCCCGGACGCGGCGCAGACGGTCCTCGGGCTGCTGCCGATCTCCGCGCTCTCCGACGGGCTGCGCGCCGTCCTCCAGCACGGCGCCGCGCTCCCCTGGGGCGACCTCGGCATCCTCGCCGTCTGGGCGGTGCTCGGACTGGGCGCGGCGGCGCGGTTCTTCCGCTGGGAGTAGCGGACGGGCCACGGGCGCGGCGGGCGGCTCCCGCGGCGCCCGGGCCCGCGCCCGGCGCCCCGGTCGTTCCGTCGCGCTACGCACCGTCTCGGGCGCCGTGCCCCCCTCGTGAAACTTTGCACAAGGCGGCGCCTACGATGTCCCCCGTGCCGAAAACGCTGAACCCCCTTGAGCTGATCGCCCGCAGCTGCCAGCCTTCCGCGCGCTTCGTGCGACGGGCCGCGCTGGCCACCGTCGTGATGGCCGTCATCATCGTCGTCACGGGCGGCGCGGTGCGGCTGTCCCAGTCCGGCCTGGGCTGCTCCACCTGGCCGCGCTGCACGCCGGACAGCCTGACGCCGACGGCGGCGATGGGCGTCAACGGCCTGATCGAGTTCGGCAACCGCATGCTGACGTATGTGCTCTGCGCGGTGGTCGGCCTGTTCATCATCGCCGCCCGGGCCCGCTCCCCGCGCCGCCGGTCGCTGACCCGGCTCGGCTGGGCGCAGTTCTGGATCGTGATGGGCAACGCCGTCGTCGGCGGCATCACCGTCCTGACCGGCCTCAACCCGTACATCGTCGCCTCGCACTTCCTGCTCGCGACCGCGCTGCTCACGGTGGCCGTGGTGACCTGGCGGCGGGCCTGCGAGGGGGACGAGGAGCCGCGGGACCTGGTCGCACGGCCGGTGCGCCAGCTGGCGTGGGTGCTGCTGGGCGCGACCGCCGCGCTGACGCTGGTCGGCACCCTCGTCACCGGCACCGGGCCGCACGCGGGCGACGCGCGGAAGGTGCACCGCATCCCGCTGGACTGGCAGGAGGTGACCCAGGCGCACGTCGACCTCGTCTACATCGTCGTCGGCCTGACGGTCGCCCTGTGGTTCACGCTGCGCGCGGTCAAGGCACCCGAGGCGCCCCGCCGGGCCGTCCGCGACCTCGTCGTCTTCCTGCTCCTCCAGGGCGTCGTCGGCTACGTCCAGTACTTCTTCGGGCTGCCGGAGCTGGTCGTCGGGCTGCACATGCTCGGCTCGACGCTGGTGTGGATCGCGGCGCTGCGGGTGGTGCTGGCGATGCGCGACCGCGGCCCGCTGCCGGAACTGCCGGAGCAGCCCAGCGGCGACGCCGAGGCGGTCCGGCCCGCCGAACCGGCCGCCGCCGGCTGACCGGCGCCCCCGGGGGCACCGCATACGAGAAGGAGCCCATCGGGCGCGTGCAGGTCACGCGCCTGATGGGCTCCTTCACGTGGGCCGCGGCGGGCTCAGCCGTTGGCCGGGCCGCCGACCTGGATTCCGGCCATCCGGGTCCACTCGTAGCGGCCGGTGCGCACCTTGGCGGCGAGGTCGCCGTCGAAGTCGTCCTGGAGGGCGATACCGGCCTGCCCGGCGCCCGCCCGGGCCTCCTGCTCGGAGTCGGCGACGAGGTTGCCCCACTCGCCGTCGGCGCCCACGAGGGCGACGCGGATCCGGCCGCGGCCGATGTGTGCCAGCTGCCCCTCGGCGCTGCCGCCGTGCGCGGCCGCGAAGGCCCGCATCTCCTTGGCGAGCCGCGCCGCGTGCCGCCCGGTCCGCTTCTCCGCCCGCGCGTCCGTCCGCTCCTCGGCCGCCGGCTGCTCGTCCGCCTGCTTGGTGTCTGCCATACCCCCGATGCTACCCACCGGTAGGCCTCTTGGGGAGGGCGCCCGCCCCTTGGCATCGGCCAACGCGAAGGCCCGCCCGGAGCGTGCCGGACGGGCCGTGGTGCGAGGACGTACGAGGTCAGCGGAGGAAGGGGTCCACCGCGACGGCGACGAAGAGGAGCGAGACGTACGTGATCGACCAGTGGAAGAGCCGCATCTCCTTGAGCTTCGCCCCGGTGATCCCGGCCTTGGCGCGGGCCTGGAGGCCGTGCGCCTCCCGCAGCCAGAACGCGCCGCAGGCCAGCGCGACCACGGTGTAGAACCAGCCGGTGTACCCCAGCGGCTGGAGCAGCAGCGACACCGCGACCATGACCCAGCTGTAGGCGACGATCTGCCGGGCGACGACCTTGTTGCCCGCGACCGCGGGGAGCATCGGGACGCCGACGCGCTCGTAGTCGTCCTTGACCTTCATCGACAGCGGCCAGTAGTGCGGCGGCGTCCAGAAGAAGATGACCAGGAAGAGGACGAGCGAGGCCCAGGAGACGGAGTTGGTCACCGAGGACCAGCCGATGAACACCGGCATACAGCCCGCGATGCCGCCCCAGACGATGTTCTGGCTGGTGCGCCGCTTGAGGATCATCGTGTAGACGACGACGTAGAAGAGGATCGCGCCCAGCGAGAGCATCGCCGACAGCGGGTTGACGAGGTACCAGAACCACACGGTGGAGCCGACGGCGAGCGCGGTCGCGAAGACCAGGCACTCCCGCGGCGAGACCATGCCCGTCACCAGCGGGCGCTGGGCGGTGCGGTCCATCAGCGCGTCGATGTCGCGGTCGATGTACATGTTGTACGCCGCGGCACCGCCCGCCGAGAGGTAGCCGCCGATACAGGTGGCGAGCACCAGCCACAGGTCCGGGACGCCGCCGGCGGCCAGGAACATCACCGGCACCGTCGTCATCAGCAGCAGCTCGATGACGCGCGGCTTGGTGAGCGCGATGAACGCCTTGAGTCGGGCACCGAACGGCCGGTGGCCGGGGTTCGGACTCCCGGGGCTCTGAGAGAGCGCCCCCGCAGGACGGGATTCGACGGCCGTCACGCACACCCCTGGAAGTAACATCAGCGGCTTTCGCCGCGGAGATAAGGCCAGCAAGCACATCCGGCCCTGGCGGCCGCGAGGCTTGCGCGTACCACGCCACTTTAGACGTTGGCCATACCGCGATCTTCGCGGGGGTCCGCTCGTGTTGGCTTCCCCGGCGGGCCCGCCGGGCGCCCGCCCCGCCGCCCCGCTCCCCTTTACAAGAGGCGAGGGCGGACCGCTCCCGTCAGTCTGGGGAAGAGGGGTCGCATCCCCCGCGTCCGGATTGCCGGAGAGAGCGCGCCGGTTGCCCGGGGCAACGCGCCCTTTGCCGGGCGGCGCGGCCGACTCCGCGTCGAAAAGACGGACGCACCGGCGGGGGTAGGCTCGACACCGCCTGGCGGACATACCGTCCGCGGCATTCGACATGTGGAGAGGAGCCCTGACTCAGGGTGAGCACCAAGCCGACCACCACAGACATCGAGTGGACCGAACTGGACCAGCGGGCCGTCGATACCGTCCGCGTCCTGGCCATGGATTCCGTGCAGAAGGTCGGAAACGGCCATCCTGGTACGGCCATGAGCCTGGCTCCGGCCGCCTACCTTCTCTTCCAGAAGCTGATGCGGCACGACCCGGCCGATGCGGAGTGGACCGGCCGCGACCGGTTCGTCCTCTCCGCCGGCCACTCCAGCCTGACCCTCTACATCCAGCTCTTCCTGGCCGGGTACGGCCTGGAGCTGGACGACCTGAAGGCGTTCCGCACCTGGGGCTCCAAGACCCCGGGCCACCCGGAGTACGGCCACACCACCGGCGTCGAGACCACCACCGGCCCGCTGGGCCAGGGTGTCGCCAACGCCGTCGGCATGGCGATGGCCGCCCGCTACGAGCGCGGTCTGTTCGACCCGGAGGCCCCCGCGGGCACCTCCCCGTTCGACCACACCATCTGGGTCATCGCCGGTGACGGCTGCCTCCAGGAGGGCATCTCCGCCGAGGCGTCCTCCCTCGCGGGCCACCAGAAGCTCGGCAACCTCGTCCTCCTCTGGGACGACAACCACATCTCGATCGAGGGCGACACCGAGACCGCGGTCTCCGAGGACACCCTCAAGCGCTACGAGGCGTACGGCTGGCACGTCCAGCGCGTCGAGCAGCTGCCCAACGGCGACCTGGACCCGGTCGGTCTGGCCCGCGCGCTGGAGGCGGCCAAGGCCGAGACCGAGCGTCCGTCGTTCATCGCGGCCCGCTCGATCATCGCCTGGCCGGCGCCGAACGCGCAGAACACCGAGGCCGCGCACGGCTCGGCCCTGGGCGCCGACGAGGTCGCCGCCACCAAGCGCGTGCTGGGCTTCGACCCCGAGCAGTCCTTCGAGGTCACGCCCGAGGTGCTGGCCCACACCCGGGAGGCGCTGGACCGCGGCCGCGACGCCCGCGCCGAGTGGGACAAGGCGTTCGCCGCCTGGCGGACCGCCAACCCGGAGCGCGCCGCCGAGTTCGACCGCATTTCCGCGGGCGAGCTGCCGGCCGGCTGGGAGGACCACCTCCCGGCGTTCGAGACCGGCAAGGCGGTCGCCACCCGCGCCGCCTCCGGCAAGGTGCTGGCCGCGCTGGGCGGTGTGCTGCCCGAGCTGTGGGGCGGCTCCGCCGACCTCGCCGGCTCGAACAACACCACCATCGACAAGACCTCGTCGTTCCTGCCGGCGGGCAACCCGCTGCCGGGCGCCGACCCGTACGGCCGCACGATCCACTACGGCATCCGCGAGCACTCCATGGCCGCGGAGATGAACGGCATCGCGCTGCACGGCAACACCCGCATCTACGGCGGCACCTTCCTGGTGTTCTCCGACTACATGCGCAACGCCGTCCGGCTCTCCGCGCTGATGCACCTGCCGGTGACGTACGTGTGGACGCACGACTCCATCGGTCTGGGCGAGGACGGCCCGACCCACCAGCCGGTCGAGCACCTGGCCTCGCTGCGCGCCATCCCGGGCCTGAACGTCGTGCGCCCGGCCGACGCCAACGAGACCGTCATCGCGTGGCGCGAGATCCTGAAGCGCTACACGAAGGAGTTCGGCGTGGGCGCCCCGCACGGCCTCGCGCTGACCCGTCAGGGCGTGCCGACGTACGAGGCGAACGACGACGCGGCCAAGGGCGGCTACGTCCTCTTCGACGCCGATGGCGGCGAACCGCAGGTCGTGCTGATCGGCACCGGTTCCGAGGTGCAGCTCGCCGTCGAGGCGCGTGAGCAGCTGCAGGCCGCGGGCGTGCCGACCCGCGTCGTGTCGATGCCCTGCGTCGAGTGGTTCGAGGAGCAGGACCGGGAGTACCGCGAGCGCGTGCTGCCGCCGTCCGTCAAGGCGCGGGTCGCCGTCGAGGCCGGTGTGGGCCTGACCTGGCACCGCTACGTCGGGGACGCCGGGCGCATCGTGTCGCTGGAGCACTTCGGCGCCTCGGCCGACGCGAAAGTCCTCTTCCGCGAGTTCGGCTTCACCGCCGACGCGGTGACCGCCGCCGCCCGGGAATCGCTGGAAGCCGCCGCGCGCTGACGCCGGTACACGAACCAGTAGGACTAGTAGGAGATGCAATCCCCCATGACAGACGCACTCAAGCGCCTCTCCGATGAAGGCGTCGCGATCTGGCTGGACGACCTGTCGCGCCAGCGCATCACGTCCGGCAACCTCGCCGAGCTGATCGACCAGCAGCACGTCGTCGGTGTGACCACCAACCCGTCGATCTTCCAGAAGGCGATCTCGGACGGCCACGGCTACGACCAGCAGGTCGCCGACCTCGCCGCGCGCAAGGTCACCGTCGAGGAAGCCATCCGCATGATCACGACGGCGGACGTCCGCGACGCCGCCGACATCCTGCGCCCGGTCTTCGACGCCACCGACGGCCAGGACGGCCGGGTCTCCATCGAGGTCGACCCGCGCCTGGCCCACCACACCACGCCCACCATCGCCGAGGCGAAGCAGCTGGCGTGGCTGGTGGACCGCCCCAACACCCTCATCAAGATCCCGGCCACCAAGGCGGGCCTGCCGGCGATCACCGAGGTCATCGCCAAGGGCATCAGCGTCAACGTCACGCTGATCTTCTCGCTGGAGCGCTACCGCGAGGTGATGGACGCCTACCTGACGGGCCTGGAGAAGGCGAAGGCCGCGGGCCTGGACCTCTCGCAGATCCACTCGGTGGCGTCGTTCTTCGTCTCCCGCGTCGACTCCGAGATCGACAAGCGGCTGGAGGCCCTCGGCACGGACGAGGCCAAGGCCCTCAAGGGCAAGGCCGCGCTGGCCAACGCCCGCCTGGCCTACGAGGCGTACGAAGAGGTCTTCTCCTCGGAGCGCTGGGCCGCCCTCGACAAGGCGCAGGCCAACAAGCAGCGTCCGCTGTGGGCCTCGACCGGCGTCAAGGACCCGGCCTACAAGGACACCCTCTACGTCGACGAGCTGGTCGCCCCGGGCACGGTCAACACCATGCCGGAGGCCACCCTCCAGGCGACCGGCGACCACGGCCAGATCACCGGCGACACCGTCCGCGGGACCTACGACCAGGCCCGTGCGGACCTCGCCGCCGTCGCGAAGCTCGGGATCTCGTACGACGAGGTCGTGCAGCTCCTGGAGGACGAGGGCGTGGAGAAGTTCGAGGCTTCCTGGAACGACCTGCTCAAGTCCACCGAGGCGGAGCTTGAGCGCCTCGCTCCTTCGGAGGGCTGACACCTTGACCGCAGTTCATGGAGCGAACCCGCTTCGTGACGCCGCGGACCGACGGCTCCCGCGTATCGCGGGGCCGTCGGGCCTGGTCATCTTCGGCGTCACGGGCGATTTGTCGCGTAAAAAGCTGATGCCGGCGGTGTACGACCTCGCCAACCGCGGCCTGCTCCCGCCGGGCTTCTCCCTCATCGGCTTCGCCCGCCGCGAATGGCAGGACGAAGACTTCGCGCAGGTGGTGCACGACGCCGTCAAGCAGCACTCGCGGACGCCGTTCCGCGAGGAGGTCTGGCAGCAGCTCATCCAGGGGATGCGCTTCGTCCAGGGCAACTTCGACGACGACGACGCGTTCGAGACGCTGAAGTCGACGATAGAGGAGCTGGACAAGGCGCAGGGCACGGGCGGCAACTTCGCCTTCTACCTGTCGGTGCCGCCCAAGTTCTTCCCCACGGTCGTCAAGCAGCTCAAGAACCACGGGCTCGCCGACCAGAAGGACGGCTCGTGGCGCCGCGCGGTCATCGAGAAGCCCTTCGGCCACGACCTCAAGAGCGCCCAGGAGCTGAACCAGGTCGTCCACGAGGTCTTCCCGCCCGAGGCGGTCTTCCGCATCGACCACTACCTCGGCAAGGAGACCGTCCAGAACATCCTGGCGCTCCGCTTCGCCAACACGATGTTCGAGCCGCTGTGGAACCGCTCGTACGTCGACCATGTGCAGATCACCATGGCCGAGGACATCGGCATCGGTGGCCGGGCCGGTTACTACGACGGCATCGGCGCGGCGCGTGACGTCATCCAGAACCACCTGCTCCAGCTGCTCGCGCTGACCGCCATGGAGGAGCCGTCCTCCTTCGACGCGGACGCGCTGGTCGCCGAGAAGACCAAGGTGCTGGGCGCCGTGCGGCTCCCCGCCGACCTCGGCAAGGAGACGGTGCGCGCGCAGTACACCGCCGGGTGGCAGGGCGGCGAGGAGGCCGTCGGCTACCTCCAGGAAGAGGGCATCGACCCCCAGTCGAAGACCGACACCTACGCCGCGATCAAGCTGGAGGTGGACAACCGCCGCTGGGCGGGCGTCCCCTTCTACCTGCGCACCGGCAAGCGGCTGGGCCGCCGGGTCACCGAGATCGCGCTGGTCTTCCAGCGGGCGCCGCACTCCCCCTTCGACCACACCGCCACGGAGGAGCTGGGCCAGAACGCCCTGGTCATCCGGGTGCAGCCGGACGAGGGCGTGACCGTGCGCTTCGGTTCGAAGGTCCCGGGCACCTCGATGGAGGTGCGGGACGTCTCCATGGACTTCGCGTACGGCGAGTCGTTCACGGAGTCGAGCCCCGAGGCGTACGAGCGGCTCATCCTCGATGTGCTGCTGGGCGACGCCAACCTCTTCCCGCGGCTGGAGGAGGTCGAGCAGTCCTGGCGCATCCTCGACCCGATCGAGGAGTACTGGGACCGCCACGGCAAGCCGGCGCAGTACCCGGCCGGCACCTGGGGCCCCACCGAGGCGGACGAAATGCTCGCACGAGACGGACGGAGCTGGCGCCGGCCATGAAGATCGACCTGTCGGAAACCACGGCCAGCAAGATCAACAAGGCGCTGGTGCAGGGCCGCCGCGCCGTCGGCACGCCCGCCGTCGGCATGGTGCTCACCCTCGTCATCGTCACCGACGAGGAGAACGCCTACGACGCGCTGAAGGCGGCCAACGAGGCGTCCCGCGAGCACCCCTCGCGGACCCTGGTCGTCATCAAGCGGGTCAGCCGCACCCCGCGCGACCGCGCCAAGGCCCGGCTGGATGCCGAGGTCCGGGTCGGCGCCGACGCCGGCACGGGTGAGACGGTCGTGCTGCGGCTGTACGGCGAGGCGATCGACCACGCCCAGTCGGTGGTGCTGCCGCTGCTGCTGCCGGATGCGCCGGTCGTCGTGTGGTGGGCGGTCAACGGCCCGCTGGACCCGGCGAAGGACCCGCTCGGCGCGCTCGCCCAGCGCCGGGTCACCGACGCCTACGCCTCCGAGCAGCCCATCCAGGAGCTGACCGACCGCGCCGCCACGTACACGCCCGGCGACACGGACCTGTCCTGGAGCCGCATCACGCCGTGGCGCTCGATGCTCGCGGCGGCGCTGGACCAGATGCCGTGCAAGATCACCTCCGCGGTGGTGGAGGGCGAGGAGTTCAACCCCAGCTGCGAGCTGCTGGGCATGTGGCTCGCCAGTCGGCTGGACGTCCCCGTCGAGCGCACGGTCTCGTCCGGTCCGGGCCTGACCGCGGTGCGGCTGGAGACGACCTGCGGGCCGATCGTGCTGGACCGGCCGGACGGTTCGCTGGCCACCCTGTCGATGCAGGGCCAGCCCGACCGCGCGGTGGCGCTCAAGCGGCGGGAGACCTCCGAGCTGCTCGCCGAGGAGCTGCGCCGCCTCGACCCCGACGACACCTTCGCCGCCGCGCTGAAATACGGCGTGAACCGGCTGGGCGAGGCGGCGCGGACGACCGCGCCGCAGACGCCCGCGAAGGACGGCGCCAAGGACGTCGAAGAGGCGGCGAAGCCCGCGAAGGACGACGAGGCGGCGAAGCCCGCGCCGAAGAAGTCCGCGGCGAAGAAGGCGGCCGCCAAGTGAGCGCACCGCAGGTCGTCGTCCACCGCGACAAGGAGCTGATGGCGCGGGCCGCGGCGGCCCGGCTGATCACGAAGATCGTGGACGCCCAGGCCGCCCGGGGCTCCGCCTCCGTGGTGCTGACCGGCGGACGCAACGGCAACGGGCTGCTCGCGGCCCTCGCCGAGGCGCCCGCCCGGGACGCCGTGGACTGGTCCCGGCTCGACCTGTGGTGGGGCGACGAACGGTTCCTGCCGGACGGCGACCCGGAGCGCAACGAGACGCAGGCCCGCGCGGCGCTGCTCGACTCCGTGCCGCTCGACCCGGCGCGGGTGCACGCCATGGCCCCGGCCGGCGGCCCGTACGGCAACGACGCAGATGCCGCGGCCGAGGCGTACGCCGCCGAACTGGCCGCCGCGGCGGGCCCGGAGGACCACGGCCCGGTGCCGTCGTTCGACGTCCTGCTGCTGGGCGTCGGCCCGGACACCCATGTCGCCTCGCTCTTCCCGGAGCTGCCGGGGGTGCGCGAGCGCGAGCTGACGGTGGTCGGGGTGCACGGCGCGCCGAAGCCGCCGCCCACCCGCGTCTCGCTGACGCTGCCGGCGATCCGTGCGGCGCGCGAGGTGTGGCTGCTGGCCGCCGGCGAGGACAAGGCGCAGGCCGCGGCCATGGCGCTGTCCGGTGCCGGGGAGATCCAGGCCCCGGCCGCCGGTGCCCGGGGCCGCAGCCGCACCCTGTGGCTGCTGGACGAGGCGGCCGCCTCCCAGCTGCCGCGCGATCTCTACCCGCCGGCCTCCGCCTGAGAGACGGCACGCACAAGGGCTCCCGCACCTCTTCTCGGTGCGGGAGCCCTTCGTCGTACGGCCGCGGGCGGGCGGCGCGGGTCGGCGCGCCGCCCGGGAGGCTCAGCGGCCGCGCAGCTCGCGGTAGGTGGCGACCAGGGCGGCCGTCGAGGCGTCCAGGCCCGGCACCTCGGCGCCGTCCGTGAGCGCCGGCTCGACCCGCTTGGCGAGGACCTTGCCCAGCTCCACGCCCCACTGGTCGAAGGAGTCGATGTTCCACACCGCGCCCTGGACGAACACCTTGTGCTCGTAGAGGGCGATCAGCTGGCCGAGGACGGACGGGGACAGCTCGGCGGCGAGGATGGTGGTGGTGGGGTGGTTGCCGCGGAAGGTCTTGTGCGGCACCAGCTCCTCGGCGACGCCCTCGGCGCGCACCTCGTCCGGCGTCTTGCCGAAGGCCAGCGCCTGGCCCTGGGCGAAGAGGTTGGCCATCAGCAGATCGTGCTGGGCGAAGAGGTGGGGCGCCAGATCCTCGACCGGGCGGGCGAAGCCGATCAGGTCCGCCGGGATCGTCTTCGTGCCCTGGTGGAGCAGCTGGTAGTAGGCGTGCTGGCCGTTGGTGCCGGGCGTGCCCCAGACGACCGGGCCGGTCTGCCAGTGCACCGGACGGCCCTCGCGGTCCACCGACTTGCCGTTCGACTCCATGTCGAGCTGCTGGAGGTAGGCGGTGAACTTCGACAGATAGTGGCTGTACGGCAGGACCGCGTGCGACTGGGCGTCGAAGAAGTTGCCGTACCAGATGCCGAGCAGGCCCAGCAGCAGCGGGGCGTTCTCCTCGGCGGGGGCGGTGCGGAAGTGCTCGTCGACGAGGTGGAACCCGGCCAGCATCTCCCGGAAGTGCTCCGGGCCGATGGCGATCATCAGCGACAGGCCGATCGCCGAGTCGTAGGAGTAGCGGCCGCCGACCCAGTCCCAGAACTCGAACATGTTGTCCGTGTCGATGCCGAACGCGGCGACCTTACCGGCGTTGGTGGAGACCGCCACGAAATGCTTGGCGACGGCCTCCGGGCCGGCGCCCAGACCGTCGAGCAGCCAGGCGCGGGCCGAGGTGGCGTTGGTGATCGTCTCGATGGTGGTGAAGGTCTTCGAGGCGATGACGAACAGCGTCTCGGCCGGGTCCAGATCGCGCAGCGCCTCGTGCAGATCCGCGCCGTCGACGTTGGAGACGAAGCGGAACTGCATGTCCCGGCGGGTGTAGGCGCGCAGCGCCTCGTACGCCATCGCCGGGCCGAGGTCGGAGCCGCCGATGCCGATGTTGACGACCGTCTTGATGCGGCGGCCGGTGTGGCCCGTCCAGTCGCCGGAGCGGACCCGGTCGGCGAAGGTCGCCATCTTGGTGAGGACGGCGTGGACGGCGGGGACGACGTTGTGGCCGTCGGCCTCGATCACCGCGGAGCCGGGGGCGCGCAGCGCGGTGTGCAGCACCGAGCGGTCCTCGGTGACGTTGATCTTCTCGCCGCGGAACATCGCGTCCCGCAGCTCGGCCACGCCCGTCGCCGCGGCCAGCTCGCGCAGGAGCAGCAGTGTCTCGTCGGTGATCAGATGCTTGGAGTAGTCGATGTGCAGGTCGCCCACCCGAAGGGTGTAGCGCCCGGCCCGCTCCGGCTCCTGCGCGAACAGATCGCGCAGCTGGGGATCGCCCAGCTGCGCGCGGTGTGCGCCCAGCGCCGTCCACTCAGGCATCTGATCGAGCCTGCTGCGGCCTTCTGCGTTCATCTCGGACATCAGCCTTCTTCGTCTCGTACCGGCCCCGCCGCCCTCCAATTTAGTTGGTCGGCGCGCGATATGAGGTGTCTGTCCACTGTCGGCACGCGGGCGGCGGTACGGCGCGCCTCGCTCGGCGCCGTATGGCTCCGGGAATGTCAACGGCCCGGCCGGGGAGGGATATTCCCTTCCCGGCCGGGCCGTTGACCAGGCGGTGCGGCGTCAGATCTCGCCGCGGAGCTTGGCCAGCGCCTCGGCGAGAATCGCCTCGCCGTCGGCGTCGCTGCGGCGCTCGCGCACATAGGCGAGGTGGGTCTTGTACGGCTCGGTGCGCGGCGGGTCGGGCGGGCTGTCGCGGTCCTTGCCCGCCGGGAAGCCACAGCGCTGGCAGTCCCACGTGTCAGGAACCTGCGCGTCACCGGCGAAGCTGGGCTGCGTCTCGTGCCCGTTGGCGCACCAGAAGGAGATCCGGGTACGCGGCGCGGACTCGCCGCGCTCGGCCTCCCCCATCGGCCCCGCCCCGACCCGGCTTCCTCGGATCGCGTTGCCACTTGCCACGGTCGTAACTCCCTGCGTAATGGTGCTGCACAGCATCGCGCGGCAGCTGCGCTGCGGGCGCTCCGGTCTATGAAAGGCCCAACGCGCGCCCCGCGGCGGGAGTTACCGCCCGCGTGAGGACGCCGCCCCATGATAGGCCGCGTCCCCGACGGTATGTCAGCTGCCGAGCTTCATCAGGACACCGAGCACGACGATGCAGGCGAACCACAGGAGACCCACGACGATGGTGATGCGGTCGAGGTTCCGCTCGGCGACGGAGGAGCCGCCGACGGAGGACTGCATACCGCCACCGAACATGTCGGACAGGCCGCCGCCCTTCCCCTTGTGCATGAGCACCAGCATCATCAGCAGCAGGCTGAAGACGATGAGGGCGATCGAGAACCCGATGACCACGGCTGGACCAACTCTCTAGGACTGACGGACGGTGTCGCGGGCGCCGGTACGGGCCGCCCCACCACCACGACGGGCGACATCGTGCGGGGCCGGACCGCGCGCTGAGCGCCGGACCGGCCCCGACAGGGTACGACGGGCCGGGCCCGTCGTCATAGCTGCTACTGGTCGCGGAAGCGGACGATCTTCACGAACTCCTCGGCGTCCAGCGCCGCGCCGCCGACCAGCGCGCCGTCGACGTCGGGCTGCGCCATGATCGCCGCGACGTTGCCGGACTTGACGGAACCGCCGTACTGGATGCGGACCTTGTCCGCCAGCTCCTGGCTGTACAGCTCGGCGAGGCGGCCGCGGATCGCCCCGCAGACCTCCTGCGCGTCCTCGGGCGTGGCGACCTCGCCGGTGCCGATGGCCCAGACGGGCTCGTAGGCGATCACGATGGACTCGGCCTGCTCGGCCGGGACGTCCTTGAGGGCGCCGTCGACCTGGGCGAGGGTGTGCGCGACCTGGTTTCCGGCCTTGCGGACGTCCAGGCCCTCACCGACGCAGAGGATCGGGGTGAGGCCGTGCTTGTACGCGGCCTTGACCTTGGCGTTGCAGATCTCCTCGTTCTCGCCGTGGTACTGGCGGCGCTCGCTGTGGCCGATCGCCACGTACGTGCACTTGAGCTTGGCGAGCATGGCGCCGGAGATCTCACCGGTGTAGGCGCCGGAGTCCTGCGCGGAGACGTCCTGGGCGCCGTACTTGATCTTCAGCTTGTCGCCGTCGACCAGGGTCTGCACCGAACGCAGGTCGGTGAAGGGCGGCAGGACCGCGACCTCGACGGCGTCGTAGTCCTTGTCGGTGAGCGCGAAGGCGAGCTTCTGGACGTGGGCGATGGCCTCGAGGTGGTTGAGGTTCATCTTCCAGTTGCCCGCCATCAGCGGGGTACGAGCAGTCACGGTGGTTCAGTCCTCCAGAGCGGCGAGGCCGGGGAGCGTCTTGCCTTCGAGGTATTCGAGGCTGGCGCCGCCGCCGGTCGAAATGTGGCCAAAAGCATTCTCGTCGAAGCCGAGCTGACGGACCGCGGCGGCGCTGTCGCCACCGCCGACGACCGTGAAGGCGGACGAGTCCAGCAGCCCCTGCGCGACGGCCTTGGTGCCGCCCGCGTAATCGGGGTGTTCGAAGACGCCCATCGGGCCGTTCCAGAAGATGGTGGCCGCGTCGGCGAGCTTCGAGGCGTACAGCTCACGGGTGCGGGGGCCGATGTCCAGGCCCTCCTTGTCGGCCGGGATGGCGTCCGCGGCGACGGTGTCCGGGTTGGCCGGAGCCTTGGTCTTCAGGTCGGGGAAGTCCGCGGAGACCAGCACGTCCACGGGGAGCACGAACTCCACGCCCTTGGCCGCGGCCCGCTTCAGGTACTCCTGGACGGCCGGGATCTGGTCCTTCTGCAGCAGCGAGATGCCGACCTCGTGGCCCTGGGCGGCGAGGAAGGTGTACGCCATGCCGCCGCCGATGAGGATGCGGTCGGCGCGCTCCAGCAGGTGGTCGATGACGCCGAGCTTGTCGGAGACCTTCGCGCCGCCGAGCACCACGGCGTAGGGGCGCTTGACGTCCTCGGTCAGCTTCTTGAGGACGGCGACCTCGGTGGCGATCAGGTCGCCCGCGGCGTGCGGGAGACGCGCCGGGAGGTCGTAGACGGAGGCGTGCTTGCGGTGCACGGCGCCGAAGCCGTCGCCGACGTAGAGGTCGGCCAGCTGCGCCAGCTGGTCGGCGAAGGCGCCGCGCTCGGCGTCGTCCTTGCTGGTCTCGCCGGGGTTGAAGCGGAGGTTCTCCAGCACGGCGACCTCGCCGTCGCCCAGTGCGGCGACGGTGTCGCGGGCACGGTCGCCGACCGTGTCGGTGGCGAAGGCGACATCGCGGCCCAGCAGCTCGCTGAGCCGGGCGGCGGCGGGGGCCAGCGAGAACGCCGGGTCCGGGGCGCCCTTGGGGCGGCCCAGGTGGGAGGCGACGATGACCTTGGCGCCGTTCTGGGCGAGCTTGGCGATCGTCGGCTGGACGGCGCGGATGCGGCCGTCGTCGGTGATGGTCGCGCCGTCGAGCGGCACGTTCAGGTCGGCGCGGACGAACACCCGCTTGCCCCCGACCCCGTCGGCGATGAGTTCGTCGATCGTCTTCATTGAGGAATGACTCCGTTGCATCAGATCAGCCATGGCTCGGGGCTCGTACGACGCGTCGTCGCGTCGTACGAGCCCCGACCGTACATCTCGGTGCGTGGGCGCCCGTGGCACGGGGCACCCGCCGGCTCAGCCGGTGGAGATCAGAGCTGACCGCCGACGAAGGTGGTCAGGTCCACCAGGCGGTTGGAGTAGCCCCACTCGTTGTCGTACCAGCCGATGACCTTGACGCTCTTGCCCTGGACCATGGTCAGGGAGGAGTCGAAGGTGCAGGACGCCGGCCAGTTGACGATGTCCGAGGAGACGAGCGCGTCCTCGGTGTACTCCACGATGCCCTTGAGCTGGCCCTCGGCCGCCTTCTGGAAGGCGCCGTTGACCTCGTCCTTGGTGACCTCGCGCTCCAGCTCGACGACGAGGTCGGTGACGGAGCCGGTGGGGACCGGCACGCGCATGGCGATGCCGTCCAGCTTGCCGGCCAGCTCCGGGATCACCAGCGCGGTGGCCTTGGCGGCACCGGTGGTGGTCGGGATGATGTTCTCCGCGGCGGCGCGGGCGCGGCGCAGGTCCTTGTGCGGGAAGTCGAGGATGCGCTGGTCGTTGGTGTAGGCGTGGACCGTCGTCATCATGCCCTTGACGATGCCGAAGTTCTCCAGGAGAACCTTGGCCATCGGCGCCACGCAGTTGGTGGTGCAGGAGGCGTTCGAGATGACGTCGTGCTTGGACGCGTCGTAGCGGTCCTGGTTGACGCCCATGACGATGGTGATGTCCTCGTCCTTGGCGGGCGCGGAGATCAGGACCTTCTTGGCACCGGCGGCGAGGTGCTTGGCGGCGTCGGCGCGCTTGGTGAAGATGCCGGTGGACTCGACGACGATGTCGGCGCCCAGCTCGGCCCACGGGAGGTTGGCGGGGTCGCGCTCCGCCATGGTCTTGAACGTCATGTTGCCGACGGTGATCGTGTCGTCGGTGTGGCTGACGTCCTGCTTGAGGCGGCCCAGGATGGTGTCGTACTTCAGCAGGTGGACCAGGGTGGCGTTGTCGGTCAGGTCGTTGACACCGACGATCTCGATGTCCGCGCCCTGCTCCAGGAGCGCGCGGAAGTAGTTGCGACCAATGCGGCCGAATCCGTTGATGCCTACGCGGATCGTCACGAAACCGATCTCCTCGTTGGTGCGCCGGCAGCGATACCGGCGAGCTGTATGGGATGTCCCCGACCGACTTCGACCCTACCCCCAATGCGAGACATACGTGACATTGACATCGGCCGCCACCGCACACTCACGACCGGACGCAAAACGCCCCCGGCATCACCTCGGACACCGGGGGCGCATCGCACCTGACCTGCAACGCAGCGGGATTTTGCGGGTTTTGTGACGGGGTCAGCCGACCATCCCGTCGGCCAGCTCCTCGGTGAGATTCGACTCGGTGCCGGGGATGCCGAGGTCCTGGGCGCGCTTGTCGGCCATCGCCAGCAGACGGCGGATCCGGCCGGCCACCGCGTCCTTGGTGAGCGGCGGGTCGGCGAGCGCGCCCAGCTCCTCCAGGGACGCCTGCTTGTGCTCCATCCGCAGCCGCCCGGCCGCCGCGAGGTGCTCGGGGACCTCCTCGCCGAGGATCTCCAGGGCCCGCTGGACCCGGGCGCCGGCGGCGACCGCGGCGCGGGCCGAGCGGCGGAGGTTGGCGTCGTCGAAGTTGGCGAGGCGGTTGGCGGTGGCCCGCACCTCGCGGCGCATCCGCCGCTCCTCCCAGGCCAGCACCGATTCGTGGGCGCCGAGCCGGGTCAGCAGGGCGCCGATCGCGTCGCCGTCGCGGACGACGACACGGTCCACGCCGCGCACCTCGCGCGCCTTGGCGCCGATGCCCAGCCGCCGGGCCGCCCCGACCAGGGCGAGCGCCGCCTCGGGGCCGGGGCAGGTGACCTCCAGCGACGAGGAGCGGCCCGGCTCGGTGAGCGAGCCGTGGGCGAGGAAGGCGCCGCGCCAGGCCGCCTCGGCGTCGCAGGTCGCGCCGGACACCACCTGCGGGGGCAGCCCGCGGATCGGGCGGCCGCGGCCGTCGACCAGGCCGGTCTGGCGGGCCAGCTGGTCACCGCCCGCCACCACCCGCACGACGTACCGGCTGCCGCGCCGGAGCCCGCCGGGGGCCATCACCACCAGGTCGGAGGAGTGGCCGAAGATCTCCAGGATGTCCTTGCGGAGCCGCCGGGCCGCGATGCCGGTGTCCAGCTCCGCCTCGATCACGATGCGCCCGCTCACCAGGTGCAGACCGCCCGCGAACCGCAGGATCGACGAGACCTCCGACTTCCGGCAGCAGGTCCGGGTGACGGGGAGCCGGGAGATTTCATCCTTCACCGCTGCCGTCATCGCCATGGGCCGATCCTTCCATGCATCCGAAAAATACGGTCGTACGCGGCGGCCAGCAGCTCGGGGTCGTGCCTGTCGGGGGCGCCGCCCGCCGGGCGGGCGGCGTCGCCCCGGGCGGCGACCGCGGCCAGCTCGACCTCGCTGCCGACGAGCTGCTTGGCGGCAGTCGTCAGGCCCTCGATGTCGGGCACGGCGTCCCGGTCGGCCAGCACCACGTCGAAGGCGAGTTTAGGGGCGTGTCGGGCCAAAACCTCCAAATGACGCTGCGGGGAGAAGCCATCGGTTTCGCCGGGTTGCGGTGCGAGGTTGAGCGAGAGGACCTTGCGCGCCTTGGTCTCCTCCAGCGCCTCGCGCAGCTCCGGCACCAGCAGATGCGGGATCACGGAGGAGAACCACGAGCCGGGACCGAGCACCACCCAGTCGGCGTCGCGGACCGCCGTGACCACCTCCGGGACGGCCGGCGGCGCCTCCGGCACGACATGGACGGACTGCACCTCACCGCGGGTGAGCGCGACGGTGGCCTGCCCGCGGACGGTCGTGATCTCCTCGGGCCGCGCCTCGTCGTGGCCGCGGACCTGGGCCTGCAGCTCCAGGGGGACCGCCGACATGGGCAGCACCCGGCCGTGCGCGCCGAGCAGCTTGCCGACCAGGTCGAGCGCCTGGACGTGATCGCCCAGCTGTTCCCACAGGGCGACGATGAGCAGATTGCCGACGGCGTGGTCGTGCAGCTCGCCGCCGCTCTGGAAGCGGTGCTGGATGACGCGCGCCCAGGTCTGGCCCCAGTCGTCGTCCCCGCACAGCGCGGCCAGCGCCTTGCGCAGATCGCCGGGGGGCAGCACGCCCAGCTCGTCGCGGAGGCGGCCGCTGGAGCCGCCGTCGTCGGCGACGGTGACGACGGCGGTCAGATCCCCGGTGATCCGGCGCAGCGCGGCCAGCGACGCGGAGAGCCCCATGCCGCCGCCGAGCGCCACCACCTTGGGTGTGCCCTTGTGCGGGCGGCCGCCGGGGACGAGCTTGCGGACCCGGCGCAGCCGCAGGGCGCGGCCGGTCACTCGCGCCCCATGTCGCGGTGGACGGTGACGGTTTCCACCCCTTCGCCCACGAGGCGGCGGGCGAGCTTCTCGGACATCGCGACGGAGCGGTGCTTGCCGCCCGTACAGCCGACGGCGATGGTGACGTAGCGCTTGCCCTCGCGGCGGTAGCCCTCGGCGACGATGCGGAGCAGGTCGGCGTAGCCGTCCAGGAACTCCTTGGTGCCGGGCTGGTCGAAGACGTAGTCGGAGACCTCTTCACTCAGACCGGTGAAGGGGCGCAGCTCGGGAACCCAGTGCGGGTTGGGGATGAAGCGGCAGTCGATGACCATGTCGGCGTCGACCGGCAGGCCGTACTTGAAGCCGAAGGACATGACCGTGGCGCGCAGCTCGGGCACCTCCTCGCCGGCGAACTGGGCGTCCATCTTGGCCCGCAGCTCGTGGACGTTGAGGCTGGAGGTGTCGATCACCAGGTCGGCGTCGCCGCGCAGCTCGCGCAGCAGGTCGCGTTCGGCGGCGATGCCGTCGACGATCCGGCCGTCGCCCTGGAGGGGGTGCGGGCGGCGCACCGATTCGAAGCGGCGCACCAGCGCCTCGTCGGAGGACTCCAGGAACACGATGCGGCGCTTGACGTTCCGGTCGTCGAGCGTGGCGAGGGATTCCTTGAGGTTGTCGAAGAAGCGGCGGCCGCGGACGTCGACGACGACGGCGATCTTGGCGACGTTCCCCTGCGAGCGGGCGCCGAGGTCGACCATCGGGGGGATCAGCTCGGGCGGAATGTTGTCGACGACGAACCAGCCGAGGTCCTCCAGGCATTTGGCCGCGGTGGAGCGGCCGGCGCCGGACATGCCGGAGATGATCACCAGCTCGGGGATGGCGGCGCTCTCTCCCTGGTCGGACTCGCGCATCGTGCCCGTACTCACCTGTGCACCGTCTTTCTCGGATGTCTCGGTTTCGTGCGTGTGGTGCGGTGTGCTCATGCGTCCCGCCCCCGCTCGGATGGCGACGCGGCCGGAGCGGCCCCGTCATCCTCAATGATCTCTCCTGTGGCGGTGTTCACCGCGGGCCCGGCGGGTGTCGCACCGGCCAGCGAGGCGAGCACCGACTCGGCGGTCTTCCGGCCGACGCCGGGGACCTCGCACAGCTCCTCCACCGTGGCCGCCCGGAGCTTCTTCAGCGAGCCGAAGTGCTTGAGCAGCGCCTGCCGGCGGCTCTCGCCCAGCCCGGCCACGGCGTCCAGCGGCGAGGACTTCAGCCGTTTGCCGCGCTTGGTGCGCTGGTAGCGGATGGCGAAGCGGTGAGCCTCGTCACGGACGCGCTGGAGGAGGTAGAGGCCCTCGCTGGAGCGCGGCAGGACGACCGGGTCGTCCTCCTCGGGCAGCCAGACCTCCTCCAGGCGCTTGGCCAGACCGCAGACGGCGACGTCGTCGATGCCCAGCTCGTCCAGGGCGCGGCGGGCGGCGGCGACCTGCGGGGCGCCGCCGTCGACGACGACGAGCTGCGGCGGGTAGGCGAACCGCTTGGGGCGGCCCTCCTCGTCCGTGGGGCGCCCGGCCATCGGGTCCGGCTCCGGGGACGCCGCCTCGGCGCGCTCGGCGGCGCCGGCCTCGCCGTCGCCCCCCTCGGGGGCGGCGGGCTCCTCCGTCCACTCCCCCGACCTCTGCTTCTCCTGGAGATAGCGCTTGAAGCGGCGGCCGATGACCTCGTGCATGGAGCGGACGTCGTCCTGGCCCTCGAAGCCCTTGATCTGGAAGCGGCGGTACTCGCTCTTGCGGGCGAGACCGTCCTCGAAGACCACCATGGACGCGACGACGTCCTCGCCCTGGAGGTGGGAGATGTCGAAGCACTCGATGCGCAGCGGCACCGCGTCCAGACCGAGGGCCTCGGCGATCTCCTCCAGGGCGCGGGAGCGGGTGGTCAGATCGGAGGCGCGCTTGGTCTTGTGGAGCGCCAGGGCCTGCTGGGCGTTGCGGCCGACGGTGGCCATCAGGTCCTTCTTGTCGCCGCGCTGCGGGATGCGCAGCGAGACCTGGGCGCCGCGCCGCTCGGAGAGCCACTGCTGAACGGGCTCGGCCGGCTCGGGCAGCGCCGGGACCAGCACCTCCTTGGGCACCGCGTCGCCGCGCTCCTCGCCGTAGAGCTGCTGGAGGGCGTGCTCGACGAGACCGGCGGTGGTGACGGCCTCGACCTTGTCGGTGACCCAGCCGCGCTGGCCGCGGACCCGGCCGCCGCGGACGTGGAAGATCTGGACGGCGGCCTCCAGTTCGTCCTCGGCGACGGCGATGAGGTCGGCGTCGGTGGCGTCGGCGAGGACGACGGCGCTCTTCTCCATGGCCCGCTTGAGGGCGCCTATGTCGTCCCGCAGCCGGGCGGCGCGCTCGTACTCCATCTCCTCGGCGGCGTCCTGCATCGCCCGCTCCAGGCGGCGGAGGTAGGCGCCGGTGCGGCCGGCCATGAAGTCGCAGAAGTCCTCGGCGAGTTCGCGGTGCTCCTCGGGGGAGATGCGGCCGACGCACGGCGCCGAGCACTTGCCGATGTAGCCGAGCAGACAGGGACGGCCGATCTGCGCGGAGCGCTTGAAGACGCCCGCGGAGCAGGTGCGGACGGGGAAGACGCGGAGCATCAGATCGACGGTCTCGCGGATGGCCCAGGCGTGGCCGTAGGGGCCGAAATAGCGCACGCCCTTCTTCTTGGCGCCGCGCATCACCTGGACGCGGGGGAACTCCTCATTGAGGGTGACCGCGAGGTACGGATAGCTCTTGTCGTCGCGGTACTTGACGTTGAAACGCGGGTCGAATTCCTTGATCCAGCTGTATTCGAGCTGAAGCGCCTCGACCTCGGTGGAGACGACGGTCCACTCCACGGAGGCGGCGGTGGTGACCATCGTGCGGGTACGGGGGTGGAGACCGGCCAGGTCCTGGAAGTAGTTGGCCAGGCGCTGGCGCAGGCTCTTGGCCTTGCCGACGTAGATGACACGGCCGTGCTCGTCGCGGAATTTATAGACCCCCGGCGAGTCGGGGATCTGTCCCGGCTTGGGTCGGTAGCTGCTGGGGTCTGCCATGACCACCACCCTACTGACCGCCACTGACAATCCGCGGGCTCGCGCGGGGCGGGGCCGACTCCCGACGGCAAGGCCCGGGCCCGGGGCGGCCCGCCCGCCGTGGGGAGACGGACGGCGGGCGGGCGGCCCGGTTCAGCGGCGGCGCAGGCGGCGGAGCGCGACGGTGCCGGTCAGGCCCAGGGCGACCAGCGCCGCGGCACCGGCGACGCCCCAGGCGGCGGCCACCGGGGCGCCGCCGTCGGCCGTGACCGCGGTGGCGGCGACGGGGCGCCCGGCGGGGCCCGCGGCCCGCTCCGCGCCGGGGCCGCCGTACCCGCCGGCCTCACCGCGCCGGTCGTAGGCGGAGCCGGGGAGCTTGTCGCCGTACGCCTTCGCGACCCGTTCCCGGTAGGCGGCGACGGTGGTGCCACCGGCGCCGACGGCCTTGCGCGCCTCCGCGTCGAGCGGCCTGACGCGGTCGCCCTGCTGGACGTACCAGGCGTTGATCTGCGGTTCGTGGAAGACGGTGCCGCCGGCGGCGAGGCGGGCCCCGGCGGCCGCGGCGCGGGTCTCGTCGTCGCCGGTGGCGATGTTGACGACCTTCCAGGAGCCGCCGCGGCGCACCGTCCACACCGAGGCGGTGCGGCCGTCGGAGGCGACGGCCCTGGTCGCGAGGGCCTCCAGCCGGGCCACCGGGGCGCCGGGCTTCTCGCGGACGAAGTCCGGGGACAGCCCGTAGACGGGGACGGTGCGGTCGTCGACGTGCGGGGCGGCCTGCGCCGGGGTCAGCGTCCCGTCGTGGGCGAAGAAGCGGGCGAGGGTGGCGAGCGTATCGGGCCCGGCGGCGGCGCGGTGGGCGGCGGCGACGCTCGCGCGGGGCGGTGCCTCGGGGGCCGCGGGGTGGCCTGCGGCCGAGGCGCTCTGGGCGGCGAGGCCGATGAGCGAGGTGGCGAGGGCGCCGGCTGCGGCGGCCCGGACGGCGGTGCGCCGTGTCATGGCCTCAGGCTCCTGTCCGGTAGAGGGAGTGGGTCCAGGAGAAGTCGTTTCCGTTGACGTAGTAGCCGTAATCACCCCAGTTGTAGCGGTTGTTGGAGGGCCAGGGATCGCCCCAGCGCACCCAGCCTCGGTCGGCGTCGTACCCGTAGAGGACGTGCATGTGGCCGCCGCCGGAGGCCCACTGGATGCGGGTCTCCACGGGGCGCCGGGCGTCGATCTCGCCGCGGACGGTGTCGTACGCGAGGTAGCCGCTGACGTACGAGCCGGGGTTGAGGCCCATCCAGGCGAAGGCGTTCTGGACGTTGCCCAAGGTGGCCTGGTCGTTGGGGCAGGCGGTGTTCTGGGGGCGCCCGAAGGCGGCGTTGCAGAACTGGTTCTGGGTGTAGGTGCGGCCGTACCAGGCGGCGATGGTGTTGCCGGAGCCGGCCCAGCACCAGTTGCTGTTCTCCTGGGCCTGCATGGCGATGTCCAGGCTGTTCGCGGTGGCGCGCGGGGCGGCCGGGTGCGCCGCGGCGGGCGCGGGGGGTGCGGCAGGCGCCGCGGTGGCGGAGGCGGCGGGCAGGACGGTCAGCGCGGCGGCGGCGAGCGCCGCGGCCGGCAGCCGTCTGCGGCGTACGGTGCGGGGACGGGGCATGGCGTTCCTCCCGAACGGGGCGGTGGGGTGCGGAGGAGCGCATCCGGATGCTGCGAAGGAGCATCGGGTGTTGTCGCAGGCAGGTCAACACGCTTCAATGCGGGGTGACATGGGGGTGTGGACGAACGGGCCCGGATGTGAACGTCCGGTGCCCGGCGTACTGCAGTGAGTTCACGGGCAGGGCGCGCGCCGTGCGATCCGGTAGTGAACGTTCACCCGCGCGCCGGAGGTTGAGAGATGGCACGGAACACTCCCGAGGCGGCCGAGCTGGCGCAATTGCTGAAGACCGGCCCCTTCCACCTGGCGTTGCGCAGCGCACTGAGCGTCCGCGGCCTGGCGCTCAACCGGGTGCAGCACAAGCTCGCCCAGCGCGGCATCAAGGTGGGGGTGACCAGCCTCAGCTACTGGCAGCAGGGTGCGCGGCGCCCGCAGCGCCCCGAGTCGCTCCGGGCGGTGCGGGCGCTGGAGGAGGTGCTGGAGCTGCCGGAGCGGTCGCTGCACCGGCTGCTGGTGCCGGAGGGCGGCGCCCGGCCGGACGGCGACCGGCCGTCGGCGCGCTCGTACCGGACGCTGGTGGAGCCCGCAGACGCGCTCCACCAGCTCTTCACCGAGCTGGAGACACCAGCCGACGACGGGCTGCACACCGTGGGCCACCACGAGCGGGTGCGCATCGGCGCCGGGCGGGAGCTGAGCGCCCGCGAATCGGTCCAGGTGGTCCGGGCGCACCGGGACGGCGTGGACCGCTATGTGGCCATCCACCGCGGCGACGTGGGCTGCGATCCGTCCCGGGTGACGGTCCGGGCGGCGGAGAACTGCCGGCTGGGGCGGGTGCGCGGCGACGCCGAGGCCGGGGTGGTGGTCGCGGAGCTGCTGTTCGACACCCGGCTGCGCGCCGGGGACACCTACGTCTTCGGCTACGCCTTCGAGGACGGCACCGGCGGCCCCAGCGCCGAGTACTTCCGCGGCTTCCGCTTCGCCGGCGGGCAGTACGTCCTCCAGGTGCGCTTCGACGAGACGGCGCTCCCGGTGCGGTGCCGCCGCTTCACCCAGTCGTCGGCGGGCGCCCCGCGCGGCGGCCGCCAGGAGCTGACGCTGAGCGGCCGCCACCGCGCCGTGCACCTGGTGGAGCAGGGCGTACGGCCCGGGATCGTGGGGATCGTGTGGGACTGGGGGTGAGCCGGGGCGGGGCCGCCGAGGCGCCGGGTCCGGTGTGCCGGGACGCGTCGTGGGCCGCGTCCGGCGGGGCGTGAGCGGCGAGGCCGTGCGCCCCTGACAGCCGGGGCACCCGGCGGTCGGGCCGCGCGCCCCCGACCCGGGACCGTGCGCCCCGGCCGCCGGGTGCCCCGGTCTCAGCCGGCGATCAGCTTGCCGCCCTTGTTCTTGATCGGGACCTCCGGCAGCGGCTCGGTGGCCGGTCCCTGGAGCACCTCTCCGCTGGTGACGTCGAAGCGGCTGCCGTGGCAGGAGCAGTCGCCCTCCTCCTTCGTCACCGTGGAGAGCACGCATCCGGCGTGGGTACAGACGGCTCCGAAGCACTTGAACGTGCCCTTGGAGGGCTGCGAGACGACCAGCCGGTCCTCGCGGTAGAGCTTCGCGCCGCCCACCGGGACGTCGGCGGCGGCCCCCAGCTCGACGGGCTCGGTGGGCACGCCGTTGTCCTTCTTGGCGGCGCCGGAGCACGCCGCCACCCCGAAGCCCGCGGCGCCCACCAGCGCGGCGCCACGCAGGACGGTTCGGCGGGCGGGTGGCTGGCTCATGGCTGCTCCAGAGGGGTCACGGGGTCGGCGTCTGCCGGATCCCGACCATACCGGCAGCCCCGCGCCGCCTCCCGCCCGGCCGTGTCAGGCGGCCCCGGGCGCCAACTGGATCTTGCGGCAGGTGCCCGCGCGGAAGCGGCGTACCGCCTCGGCGGCGTCGTCGAGCGGCAGGACGTCGCTGACCAGCGGGTCGAGGTCCAGCCCGGCGGCCAGCACGTCGATGGCCGGCTGGAAGCTGTGGTGGACCGCCATCGAGCCGAGGATGTCGATCTCGTGGTGGTAGACGCGGTACGGCGAGAACGACGCGGTGCGGGCCGGGTCGGCCACGCCGAACTGGAGGAACGTGCCGCCGCGCCGCACCCGGCCGAGGCCGTCCTCGATGGCCGCGACGACCCCGGTGGCGTCGATCACCACCTCGAAACCGGGCACCCGCCCCAGGGCGCCCGCGTCGGTCACGGCCGCGTCGACGCCGAACGACTCGGCGAAGGCCAGCCGGTCCGCGTTGAGGTCCACCACCGACACCGAGGCGGCGCCGGCGGTCCGGACGAGCGCGGCCATCATCAGGCCCATCGTCCCGGCGCCGTAGATCAGATAGTGCTCCCCGGGGCGGCGGGGCAGCCGGCTCAGGCCGTGAACCGCGCAGGACAGCGGTTCGACGAGCCCGGCGGCGGCCGCCGAGAGCCCGTCGGGCAGGACGTAGGCGCAGCTCGCGGGGACGGCCACCAGTTCGGCGAAGCCGCCGTCGCGGGTGACGCCGACCGCGCGGTAGTCGGCGCAGAGGTTGCCGCGGCCGATCCGGCAGTAATGGCAGGTGCCGCACGGCATGTTGGGATCCACCGCGACCCGGGTGCCGACGGCCGGGGCGGTCACCCCCTCACCCAACGCGACGATCTCGCCGGTCAGTTCGTGCCCGGGGATCAACGGATAGCGCGCGGCGGGCAGTTCCCCGTCGAGTAGATGCATGTCCGTACCGCACAGCCCGCAGGACGCGACGCGCACCAGCACCTCACCGGCCCCCGGACGGGGATCGGGCACCTCGGTGACGACGAAGCCGTCGGGGGTGCCCGGTTCGGTGACCACAAGAGCGCGCATCGGCGCCTCCTCACGACGTCGTGCGGGTTCGATGCCGGGAAGGTAGCCCGCGCGTAAACGCTTGCGCAAGCGTTTACGCGCACGGGCGGGACGGCTACGGTGGGCGGGCGCGCGGTCCCGTTCCGGTGGCCGCCCGCCCTGGATTCCGCGGCGTACGCCCGGGGGGTCCGCGGCACCCGGCGACGGGCGGCCCTCGCCGAGCGGCCGGTTCCGGGGCCGGAGCCCGTACGGGCCGTCCCCTGCGGGGCGCCCGGAGCCCGGCCGCGCGCCCCCTCGGTCCCGTAGGGGCCCGGCCGTACCAGGACCGTCGCGGCACCCGGCCGCGGCGCCGCATGTGGGGAAGGAAGAGCCCGATGACGACGATGGTGGACGTGGCGCGGCACGCGGGGGTCTCCGTCGCCACGGTGTCGCACGTCCTGAACGACACCCGCCCGGTGCGCGAGGCCACCCGCGCCGCGGTGCTCCGCGCCATCGACGAACTCGGCTACACCCACAACACCCTGGCCCGTTCGCTGGTGACCGCGCGGACCCGCTCGATCGGGCTGGCGGTCTCCGCGATCAGCAACCCGTACTTCACCGAGATCCTCCAGGGCGTCGAGGCGGGCGCGCTGGAGGCGGGGTACGGCCTGCTCCTGGCCGATCCGCACGACGATCCCGGCCATGAGCGGAAGGTCGTCCAGCTGCTGCACGAGCGGCGGGTCGACGGCATGATCGTCGCGCCGTCCGCCGAGCCCTCGGAGATGGTCGGCTATCTGACCCGCCGGTCCGTGCCCACCGTCTTCCTGGACCGGCTGGTCGGCGACGCACACGATCAGGTGTGCGCGGATAACACGGCACCCATGCGGCAACTCGTCGAACATCTCGCCGATCTGGGGCACACCCGTATCGGGCTGATCGCCGGGCTGCCGGGGCTGAGCACCACCACCGAACGCGTCGCGGGATACCGCGCGGCGCTGCGCTCGCGCGGACTGCCCCACGACCCCGGGCTGCTGGCGGGCGGCAACTCCGAGGCGGCGGGCGCCGAGGCCGCCACCCATCAGGTGCTGAGCGCCGAGCATCCGCCGACCGCCCTGGTCACCGCCAACAACGCGATGACCATCGGCGCCCTGCGCGCGCTGGGCAGCCGTGGCCTGCGGGTCCCCGACGACGTGGCGCTGGCCTGCTTCGACGACTTCTCCTGGGCCGATCTGTTCACGCCCCGGCTGACCGCCGTCGCCCAGCCCGGCCGGGAGATCGGGGCGGCGGCGGTCCGGCTGCTGCTGGACCGGCTGGCCGATCCGGACCGGACGCCGCGCACCCTGCGCCTGCCGTGCACGCTGGTGCACCGCACCTCGTGCGGCTGCCCCGAACTCCCCCGCGGCGCCGCCGGAGCCCGACCGGGCACGGCACCGCCGGCCGCTCCGGCCACCGAGGAAGGGAACATCCCCGTGGACGAAAGGAACACCCCGTGATCGTTGTCGCCGGTGAGGCACTGATCGATCTCGTCCCCGGGCCGCGGGGCGATGCCGCGGAGGACGGGCTTCCCACGCTGCTGCCCCGGCGCGGCGGCGGCCCGTACAACACCGCCGTCGCCCTGGGACGGCTCGGCTCCGCGGCCGGCTTCTGCTCACGGATCTCCCGGGACGCGTTCGGGGTCTCACTGCTCGGCGGGTTGTCCGCGGCCGGGGTGGACGCCGGGCTGGTGCAGCGCGGCGACGAGCCGACGACGCTGGCCGTGGCGGACATCGGCACGGACGGTTCGGCGGGCTACGGCTTCTACGCCGGGGGCACCGCCGACCGGCTGTTCACCGTGCCGGACGCGCTGCCGCCGTCGGTCCGCGCGCTCTCCTTCGGCACCTGCTCGCTGGTGCTGGAGCCGGGCGCGACGGCATACGAGACGCTGCTGCGCCGCGAGGCCGGGCGCGGGGTGTTCACCGCGCTGGACCCGAACATCCGGCCCGGTCTGATCCCCGACCCCGCGGCCTACCGCGCCCGGTTCCGCTCCTGGCTCCCGTCCGTGACGCTGCTGAAGCTGTCGGAGGAGGACGCGCGGTGGCTCGCGGGCGCCGGGGCGGGGCACGCCGACGGGGACGGTGCCGTGGTGGAGTCCGCGGTGCGGGAGTGGCTGGCCGCCGGGCCCGCCGCGGTGGTGCTGACCCGGGGCGCCGACGGGCTGACGGTCCGGACGCGGGACGGCTCCGCGGTGTCGGTGCCCGGTGTGCGGGTCCCGGTGGTGGACACCATCGGTGCGGGCGACACCGTGAACGCGGCGCTGCTGCACCGGCTCGGCGTCCATGACGCGCTCTCCCGGCCGGCGGTGGCCGCGCTCGCTGCGGACGACTGGCGCGACATCCTCGCCTTCGCGGCCCGCGCGGCCGCCGTCACCTGCACCCGCGCGGGGGCGGAGCCACCGTGGGCCGCGGAGTTGGAGCGGTAGCGCGTATGCGGGCGGCCCCCTGGTGACGGACGGGGCGGCCCGGCCCTGCGGCGGCCCGCCCGGCCCCGAGCGGCGATACGCAGCGGGCCGCCGCCCTCGTCCGCTCCGGGGAGCGGACGAGGGCGGCGGCCCGGGTGCCGACGAGGCGTCAGGAGGCCCGGCGGGCCCTGGTGGTCGTCTTCTTCGCGGCGGTCTTCTTGGCCGTGGTCTTCGCCGCGGTCTTCTTCGCGGTGGCCTTGGTGGCGGTGGCCTTGGCTGCGGTCTTCCGGACCGCCGCCTTCCTCGCCGCCGCGGGGGCGACCGAGGTGGCGGCGTCGACGGCGTCGCCGGCCCGGTCGCCGAGGATCTCCCGCAGGAACTTGCCGGTGTGGCTGGCCGGGACCGCGGCGATCTGCTCCGGGGTGCCCTCGGCGACGATCATGCCGCCGCCGTTGCCGCCCTCGGGGCCCATGTCGACGATCCAGTCGGCGGTCTTGATCACATCGAGGTTGTGCTCGATGACGATGACCGTGTTGCCCTTGTCGACCAGCCCGGACAGCACCGTGATCAGCTTGCTGATGTCGTCGAAGTGCAGCCCGGTGGTGGGCTCGTCGAGGACGTAGACCGTGCGGCCCGTGGACCGCTTCTGGAGTTCGCTGGCCAGCTTGACGCGCTGCGCCTCACCGCCGGAGAGGGTCGGCGCGGACTGGCCGAGGCGGACATAGCCCAGACCGACGTCGTGCAGCGTCCGGAGATGACGGGCGATGGCCGGCACCGCCTCGAAGAAGGTCAGCGCCTCCTCGATGGGCATGTCCAGCACCTCGGCGATGGACTTGCCCTTGTAGTGCACCTCCAGCGTCTCGCGGTTGTAGCGCGCGCCGTGGCAGACCTCGCACGGCACGTACACGTCCGGCAGGAAGTTCATCTCGATCTTGATGGTGCCGTCGCCCGAGCAGTTCTCGCAGCGGCCGCCCTTGACGTTGAAGGAGAAACGCCCCGGCAGATAGCCGCGGACCTTCGCCTCCATCGTCTCCGCGAAGAGCTTGCGGATGTTGTCGAACACCCCGGTGTACGTCGCGGGGTTGGAGCGCGGCGTACGGCCGATGGGCGACTGGTCGACGTGGACCACCTTGTCGACGAGGTCGTCGCCGTCCACCCGGGTGTGCCGTCCGGGCACCGCCTTGGCGCCGTTCAGCTCGCGCGCCAGGTGGGTGTAGAGGATGTCGTTGACCAGCGTGGACTTGCCGGAGCCGGAGACTCCGGTGACGGCGGTCAGCACGCCCAGCGGGAAGGAGGCGTCGATGTCGCGGAGGTTGTTCTCCTTGGCACCGTGCACCGTCAGCTGCCGGGCCGGGTCGACCGGTCGGCGGATCTCCGGCGTGGCGATGGACCGCCGTCCGGAGAGGTACTGGCCGGTGATCGACTCCTTGTTGGACAGCAGCTCCTTCATGGGACCGCTGTGCACGACCTTGCCGCCGTGCTCACCGGCGCCGGGGCCGATGTCCACGACCCAGTCGGCGACCTTGATGGTGTCCTCGTCGTGCTCGACGACGATCAGGGTGTTGCCCATGTCGCGCAGCCGGACCAGCGTCTCGATCAGCCGGTGGTTGTCGCGCTGGTGGAGGCCGATCGACGGTTCGTCGAGGACGTAGAGGACGCCGACCAGACCGGAGCCGATCTGGGTGGCGAGCCGGATGCGCTGGGCCTCGCCGCCGGAGAGGGTGCCCGCGGCGCGGTTGAGCGAGAGGTAGTCCAGGCCGACGTCGACCAGGAACTTCAGCCGCTCGTTGACCTCCTTGAGGACCCGCTCGGCGATCTTCTTCTCACGGGCGTTGAGCGTCATGTCGCGCAGGAAGTCGGCGCAGTCGCTGATCGACATGGCCGCGACCTCGGCGATCGACCGGCCCTGCACGGTGACCGCGAGGACGATCGGCTTCAGCCGGGTGCCCTCACACGTCGGGCAGGGCACCTCGCGCATGTAGCCCTCGAAGCGCTCGCGGCTGCTGTCGCTCTCCGCCTCGCTGTGACGCCGCTTGACGAACGGAACGGCGCCCTCGAACGGCGTGGTGTAGGCGCGCTCGCGGCCGTAGCGGTTGCGGTAGCGGACCTCGATCTGCGTGCGGTGGCCGTTGAGCAGGGCCTTCTTGGCGCGCTGCGGCAGCCCGGCCCACGGGATGTCGGTACGGAAACCGAGGGCATCGGCGAGGGCGCCGACCAGGCGGCCGAAGTACTCCTTGGTGTGACCGTGCGACCAGGGGTGGATGGCACCCTCGTCGAGCGAGCGCTCCTCGTCCGGGACGATCAGCTCCGGGTCGACCTCCATCCGGGTGCCGATGCCGGTGCAGTCCGGGCAGGCGCCGAAGGGGGAGTTGAAGGAGAAGGAGCGCGGCTCCAGCTCCTCGAAGGAGAGGTCGTCGTAGGCGCAGTAGAGGTGCTCGGAGTACATCCGCTCGCGCTGCGGGTCGTCGGCGTCCAGATCGACGAAGTCGAGGATGACCATGCCGCCGGAGAGCCCGAGGGCGGTCTCGACGGAGTCGGTCAGCCGGCGCTTGGCGGACTCCTTCACCGTCAGGCGGTCGACGACCACCTCGATGGTGTGCTTCTCCTGCTTCTTCAGCTTCGGCGGCTCGGCGAGCTGGATCGTCTCGCCGTCGACCCGGGCACGGCTGTACCCCTTGGTCTGGAGGTCGGCGAAGAGGTCGACGAACTCGCCCTTGCGCTCCCGCACCAGCGGCGAGAGGACCTGGAAGCGGCTGCCCTCGGGCAGCTCCAGCACCTTGTCGACGATGGCCTGGGGCGACTGCCGGGCGATCGGGCGGCCGCACTCGGGGCAGTGCGGCTTGCCGATCCGCGCGAAGAGGAGGCGGAGGTAGTCGTAGACCTCGGTGATGGTGCCGACCGTCGAGCGGGGGTTGCGGGACGTCGACTTCTGGTCGATGGAGACCGCGGGGGACAGGCCCTCGATGAAGTCCACATCGGGCTTGTCCATCTGCCCGAGGAACTGCCGGGCGTAGGAGGAGAGCGACTCGACGTAGCGCCGCTGCCCCTCGGCGAAGATCGTGTCGAAGGCGAGCGAGGACTTGCCCGACCCGGAGAGCCCGGTGAAGACGATGAGGGAGTCGCGGGGGAGGTCGAGCGAGACGTTACGGAGATTGTGCTCGCGAGCGCCACGGACGATGAGACGGTCGGCCACGCCGGTCGGCACCTTTCTGGAGTGGGCGGGGAGCCGCGGTACCGCGTCCGCCGCTCGGTGATGAGCAGAGGCGGCGGAGCGGAGCGGAACCCCTTCCCAGGGTATGGGGACCGCCACGGCACTGTCTGAGTGATGCCACACACGAGCCTATAGCACGCGCATTCGATTTCCGGTCGTCGTTGCCCCGCTTCACCCGAACGTGTGGCGGCGCCGAATCCTTCCCGATCACCGCCGCACAGGTCCCCCGACCGCACCCCCGCAGGTCAGCCCCGGCGCCGGGGCGGGCCGAGCACCGGCAGGGCCCGTTCCAGCGCGTCGAAGGTCCGCTCCAGCACCGCCGCCTGCTCAACGGCGACCGCCTCCGCGGGGTCACCGTCGAGCTGCCGCCGCACCGCCGTCGCATACGCGGCCCGCCAGCCGGCGGCGATCAGCGCGGCGGCGATCCGGGGCTCGGGATCGCCGGGCGCCGCACCGGCGGCCCGCCGCAGCTCCGCCGCGAGCAGCTCCTCCAGCTCCTCCAGCACCTCACGGCCCCGGGCCCGCAGCGCGGGCGAGTCGAGGACCGTCCGCCAGAAGCGCCCGAACCCCTCCCCCACCCTCGTCAGCGGATGCCCGGACGCCACCAGCCCGGTGGCGAGCCGCCGCAGCGCGGCGAGCGGCGTCTCGCCCGGCCCCCGGTCGCGTACCGCGCGGACGAGCATCTCGGCGGCCTCCGGGACGCGGTCGAGGAAGAGGTCCTCCTTGCGCGGGAAGTAGTTGAAGACCGTCATCGCGGAGACCTCGGCGGCGCGCGCCACCTCGGCGACAGTGACCTGCTCGAAGCCGTGCTCGACGAACAGCCGGGTCGCCTCGCCGGAGATCCGCCGCCGCGTCCGCCGCTTCTTGCGCTCCCGCAGCGAGAGCCCCGCCTCCTCCGGGTCCACGCCCGCCGCCCCGCCCCGGTCCGCTGCTTCCTTCGCACTCATACGCAATATTTTACTTGCCATATTTTTTTAGTGACTACATTCTTTCCTCGACAGCGACACGGACAGGGGTGGGGCATGCGTACGGACACCACAGCGGTCACCGGACCGGGCACGGAGGCGGAGGTCGTCATCGCGGGCGGCGGGCCGG
This sequence comes from Streptomyces sp. NPDC000404, assembly GCF_040300365.1. NCBI lineage: Bacteria > Bacillati > Actinomycetota > Actinomycetes > Kitasatosporales > Streptomycetaceae > Streptomyces > Streptomyces sp. NPDC000404. Next base: position 132,646 of record NZ_JBEPDN010000001.1, read on the forward strand.
TGGGGCTGATGCTGGCCTGCGAACTCGCGCTGGCGAAGGTGGACGTCGTGGTCCTGGAGCGGCTGACGGAGGTGGACACCACCATCAAGGCCGGGGCGATCAACACGCCGACCGCGGAGTCCCTCTACCGGCGCGGGCTGCTGCCCGCGCTGGAGGAGGTGCAACGTGCGGGCCTGGAGCGGTTCGCGTCGTTCCTGCGGCAGCGGGCGGCCGACGGCGCGGACGGCGTCGCACCCGCGCCGCGCTTCGCCGGGCACTTCGCAGGGATCATGCTCCGCGGCGATCTCCTGGACGCCGAGGACCCCGACTTCCACGCCGCCGGGCCCGCCGACGGCATCGGGTTCGTCCCGCAGGACGCCGTGGAGCGCCTGCTCGCCGAGCGCGCCGCCGAACTGGGGGTCACCGTGCACCGCGGGGTGGAGCTGACCGGTTTCGACGCCGCGGACGACGAGGTGACCGTCCGCACCACCGACGGGGTGCTGCGCGCCGGCTGGCTGGTCGGCTGCGACGGCGGGCGCAGCACGGTCCGCCGCCTGGCGGGCTTCCCGTTCCCGGGCACCGCACCGGAGATCACCGGCCATCAGGCGCTCGTCGAGATGACCGGCGGCGAGGGGCTGAAGGCCGGGTGGAACGGCACGGACACCGGCATCTACGCGCACGGGCCGGTGCCGGGGCGGATCCTGACCGTGGAGTTCGACGGCCCGCCGGCCGACCGCGGGGCGCCGGTCACCGCCGCGGAGCTGCAGGCGTCGCTGCGGCACACCTCGGGTGTCGACGTCACGGTCACCAAGGTGCACTCGGCGACCCGCTTCACCGACAACGCCCGGCAGGTCCCGGACTACCGCAGGGGCCGGGTGCTGCTGGCGGGGGACGCCGCCCATGTGCACGCACCCTTCGGCGGCCAGGGGCTGAACCTCGGGATCGGCGACGCCGTCAACCTCGGCTGGAAGCTCGCCGCGACGGTCCGGGGGTGGGCCCCGGAGGGCCTGTTGGACACGTACACCGCGGAGCGGCATCCGCTCGGTGCCTGGGTGCTGGACTGGACGCGGGCCCAGGTGGCGCTGATGCGGCCGGAGTCGCACGCCCGGGCGCTGCGCGCCGTCCTCACGGAGCTGGCCGGGACCGCCGGCGCGACCACCTTCTTCGTCAAGCGGATCTCCGGCGTCCGGCACCGCCTCGATCTGCCCGGCGACCATCCGCTGATCGGCCGCAGCGCCCCCGACCTGGAGTTCTCCGACGGCACCCGGCTCGGTGACCGGTTGTGTGCCGGGGGCGGTCTGCTGCTCGACCTGACGGACGACTCCGCGCTGCGCGCCCGCGCCGCCGGCTACGCGGACCGGCTGCGGGTGCTGACCGTCCGCCCCACCGGGCCCGCCCCCGCCGCGCTGCTGATACGCCCCGACGGCTGCACGGCATGGGCGGTGGACGCCGCTCCGGGCTCCGCTGCGCCGCTGGACGGGCTGGACGACGCGTTGCACCGATGGTTCGGCGTGCCGTGTGAAGGCGCGATGTAGCGGCGCACCCGGTGGCCGGCGGGGCGCACCCCTTCGGAAGGGGGCGCACTCCGGTACGCCGCGCGCGGCGCTCCTTCCGCGGCCGATCGGCCGCGGAAGGAGCGCCGGGCCTGGTGGGCCGTGGCGCCGCGGTCTCACGGTGCCGGGCACACACCCGGGGCGCACCGGTCTCGTCCCGGGGCGCGCGGGGGCGCGGTGTGGCCGGTTCCGGTGGTCTCCCGCAGTCGCGCCTGCGGCGCTAGCGTCAGGGGCATGACCGATACCGCGCCTGATTTCGCGCATGATGTGGCCGCCGTCCACGAGGCCACCGAGCGGCTGCTCACCGCCGTCGCCGGTCTCGACGACGCCGCGGTCACCGAACCGTCCCTGCTCCCCGGCTGGACCCGCGGCCACGTCCTGGCCCATCTGTCCCGCAACGCCGACGCCCTGGTCAACCTCCTCACCTGGGCCCGGACGGACGTCCCCACCCCGATGTACGTCGACGCGGCGACCCGGGACGCCGACATCCGGCGGGACGCGGGCCGCCCGCTGGCGGCGCAGCTGGACGATCTGCGGGCGAGCGGGGACCGGTTCACCGCCGCGGCACGGGCGCTCCCGGCGGACCGGCGGGACTTCCGGGTCGAGATGCGCAACGGCGTGGTGGAGCGCGCCGACCGGCTGCCGCTGCGGCGGCTCGGCGAGGTGGAGCTGCACCACGTCGACCTGGGGATCGGCTACACCCTCGACCGGCTGCCCGCCGCCTTCGTCGCCGCCGAGCTGGACTTCCTGACCGGTGTGAAGTTCGCGGGACACCCGGGGCTCCCGGCCCTGGAGCTGCGGACCGCGGACGGACGCCCGCGGCGCACCGGTCGCACCACCGAGGGGACCGCGCCGCTGGTGGTGACGGGCCCGGCCACGGCGCTGCTCGGGTGGCTCACCGGGCGCGCCGAGGGGGACGAGCTGACCGCCGACGGCGGCGCGCTGCCTGTCGTACCCCCGCTCTAAGCTGGCGTCATGGCCTACAGCGGAGCAGTGAAGGTCGGCGGACCGGCCGACGTGCACGAGCTGACCGACCTGATGATCTCGAAGGTCGCGGTCGGTCCGACGAACAACAACGCCTACGTCCTGCGGTGCCGGGCGACCGATGAGCAGCTGCTGATCGATGCGGCGGCGGAGCCGCACACGCTGCTCACCCTGATCGGCGACAGCGGACTCGCCTCGGTGGTCACCACGCACCGGCACGGCGACCACTGGGGCGCCCTGCGCGAGGTGGTCGACGCGACGGGCGCGCGGACGTACGCCGGGCGGTACGACGCCGAGGGCATCCCGGTGCCCACGGACGTGCCGGTCGAGGACGGCGACGTCCTGCGCGTCGGTCAGGTGGAGCTGACCGCGCGGCATCTGGTCGGCCACACCCCGGGCAGCATCGCGTTGATCTACGACGACCCGCACGGCGCCCCCCATGTGTTCACCGGGGACTGCCTCTTCCCCGGTGGCGTCGGGAACACCTGGGGCGATGCGCAGCACTTCGCCACCCTGATCGACGGCGTACAGCACAAGCTCTTCGACCAACTCCCCGACGAGACGTGGGTCTATCCGGGGCACGGCGCCGACACCACGCTGGGCGCGGAGCGGCCGCATCTCACCGAGTGGCGCGAGCGCGGCTGGTAGCCGGCTGACGGCGGGCCCCGCACCCGGGAGTGCGGGGTCCGCCGTGCCGTCCGGTGGCGGGCCCCGTCGCGCTCCGCCCCCGTACGGCGCGGCCGGTCAGACGCCTGCGGTCTCCGACGGCTCCGTCTCCCGCTCCGCCTGCTTCCGGCTGGCCAGCAGGCTGGTGACGGTGGTGACGACGAGGACGGTGCAGATCACGCCCAGCGAGACCGGGATGCTGATCTCCGGCACCGCGACCCCCGATTCGTGCAGCGCGTGCAGCACCAGCTTCACCCCGATGAAGCCGAGGATGACCGACAGGCCGTACGAGAGGTGGACCAGCTTCTTGAGCAGTCCGCCGATCAGGAAGTAGAGCTGCCGCAGCCCCATCAGGGCGAAGGCGTTGGCCGTGAAGACGATGTACGGGTCCTGGGTGAGGCCGAAGATCGCCGGTATGGAGTCCAGGGCGAAGAGGACGTCGGTGGTGCCGATCGCCAGCATGACGACCAGCATCGGCGTCATCAGCCGCCTGCCGTTCTCGATGACGAACAGCTTCGTGCCGTGGTACGCACCGGTTGACGGGAAGCGCTTCCCGACGGTCTTCAGGAAGCGGTTCTCCTCGAACTCCTCTTCCTCCTCATCCGCCATGGCCTCCTTGACGAGCTTCCACGCGGTCCAGATGAGGAACGCGCCGAAGAGGTAGAAGACCCAGGAGAAGTTGGCGACGATCGCGGCGCCGGCACCGATGAATCCGGCCCGCAGCACGAGCGCGATCAGCACGCCGACCATCAGCACCCGCTGCTGGTAGATCGACGGCACCGCGAACTTCGCCATGATCAGGACGAAGACGAAGAGGTTGTCGACGCTCAGGGATTTCTCGGTGATGAAGCCGGCGAAGAATTCACCGGCCGGACCGGAGCCGCCGAACAGCAGCAGTCCGAGCCCGAAGAGCGCGGCGAGCGTCACCCAGACGCCGGTCCAGATTCCGGCCTCCTTGAGGGAGACCTCGTGCGGGGTGCGGCCGCCGATGAAGAAATCGGCGGCGATCAGGGCGCCGAGACCAAGGATGGTCAGCGCCCACAGGGTCAGGGAAACGTCCACTGCTCCTCCGGCAGAGTCGTACGGCACATAACAGCGTCGTGGCTGCCGGAGGTCTCTTCCGCCCGGTGCCCGAAGGCCACCGGACCGACGCCCCGGGATCTCGTCACACTCGTGATCCGTGATGACGGGGACGTCGTGGCAGGAATACTCCCCTCCGCGGAGCAAGAGTAAAGCACTGCCAAGGGAAAGTAAATGAAAAGGTAAAATTGCTGGTGGGATGGGGTGCGCTGCCACGCCGGCGGATGCCCGACGCGGCAGCGCGACGCCCGGCGATCAGCTCACCCCGGCCTCCCGCATCTGGCGCAGCTCCTTCTTCAGCTCGCCCACCTCGTCCCGGAGCCGGGCCGCGACCTCGAACTGCAGATCCGCGGCGGCCGCCCGCATCCGCTCGGTCATCTCCTCGATCAGCTCGGCCAGCTCGGCGGCGGGCCGGTCGGTCGGTGTCGCGCCCTTGCCCGCCTTGGCGCGCTTGCCGCCCTTCGCCGCCTTGCCGCCCAGCTCCGGGACGGGAGCCTTGGCCGGCGCCCCGGCGTCGCCCTTGCGATAGCCCGTCCCCAGCAGTTCCTGGGTGTCGATCTCCTCGCGCGCGAGGGTGGCCACGATGTCGCCGATCTTCTTCCGCAGCGGCTGCGGGTCGATCCCGTGGGCCTTGTTGTAGACGAGCTGCTTCTCGCGGCGGCGGTTGGTCTCGTCAATCGCCCGCTCCATCGCCGGGGTGATCTTGTCGGCGTACATATGGACCTGGCCGGAGACGTTCCGTGCCGCGCGCCCGATCGTCTGGATCAGCGCGGAACCGGACCGCAGGAAGCCCTCCTTGTCGGCGTCGAGGATGGAGACCAGGGAGACCTCCGGGAGGTCCAGCCCCTCGCGGAGGAGGTTGATGCCGACCAGGACGTCGTACTCGCCCGCCCGCAGCTCGCGCAGCAGCTCCACCCGGCGCAGGGTGTCCACGTCACTGTGGAGGTAGCGGACCTGGATGCCCAGCTCCAGGAAGTAGTCCGTGAGGTCCTCGGCCATCTTCTTGGTGAGGGTCGTGACCAGGACCCGCTCGTCCTTCTCGGTCCGCGCCCGGATCTCGTGGACCAGGTCGTCGATCTGCCCGTCGGTGGGCTTGACCACCACCTCCGGGTCCACCAGCCCCGTCGGGCGGATGATCTGCTCCACGAAGCCGTCGCCCCGCGCCAGCTCGTACTTGCCCGGGGTCGCCGAGAGGTAGACCGTCTGGCCGACGCGCTCCAGGAACTCCTCCCACTTCAGCGGGCGGTTGTCCATGGCGGACGGCAGCCGGAAGCCGTGCTCGACAAGGGTCCGCTTGCGCGAGGCGTCGCCCTCGTACATCGCGCCGATCTGCGGCACCGTCACATGCGACTCGTCGATGACCAGCAGGAAGTCATCGGGGAAGTAGTCCAGCAGGGTGTTCGGCGCGGAGCCGGGCTCGCGGCCGTCCATGTGCATGGAGTAGTTCTCGATGCCGGAGCAGGAGCCGACCTGGCGCATCATCTCGATGTCGTAGGTCGTGCGCATCCGCAGCCGCTGGGCCTCCAGGTGCTTGCCCTGCTTCTCCATGGTGGCGAGGCTGTCGGCCAGCTCCGCCTCGATGCCGGCGATGGCGCGCTCCATGCGCTCGGGACCGGCGATGTAGTGGCTGGCGGGGAAGACGTACAGCTCCTGGTCCTCGCTGATAACCTCGCCGGTCAGCGGGTGGAGGGTGGACAGCGCCTCCACCTCGTCGCCGAACATCTCGATCCGGACGGCCAGCTCCTCGTAGACCGGGAAGATCTCGATGGTGTCCCCGCGCACCCGGAAGGTGCCGCGGGTGAACGCCACGTCATTGCGCGTGTACTGGATGTCGACGAAGCGGCGCAGCAACTGATCGCGGTCGATCTCGTCGCCGACCTTGAGCGGGACCATACGGTCGACGTACTCCTGCGGCGTACCCAGGCCGTAGATGCAGGAGACCGAGGCGACCACGACGACGTCCCGCCGCGTGAGCAGGGAATTCGTCGCGGAGTGGCGCAGCCGCTCGACCTCCTCGTTGATCGAGGAGTCCTTCTCGATGTACGTATCGGACTGCGGGACGTACGCCTCGGGTTGGTAGTAGTCGTAGTAGGAGACGAAGTACTCGACGGCGTTGTTCGGCAGCAGCTCGCGGAACTCGTTGGCGAGCTGGGCCGCGAGGGTCTTGTTGGGCGCCATGACGAGCGTCGGGCGCTGCAGCTTCTCGATCATCCACGCGGTGGTCGCCGACTTGCCGGTGCCGGTCGCGCCCAGCAGGACGACGTCCTTCTCACCGCCGCGGATGCGCTGCTCCAGCTCGGCGATGGCCGTCGGCTGGTCGCCGCTGGGCTGATAGGGGCTGACGACCTCGAAAGGCGCCACCGTGCGTTCGATCTTCGATACGGGCCGCATGGAATCCACCGTACGACCCCCCACTGACATCCGGCCGGGAAACCTGTCCGACCAGGACTTTCTTCCGCTCGGCGCGGCTCGCGCCGGGAGGCGGCCGGGCCCGGGGAGGGGCCTGGGTGATCATCGGGCCCGGGCGTGCCTCCGGCCCCGGCCGCACGCCCGTACGAGGAAGGGGCGGACCGCGGGGAGGCGCACCGGCACCGGCAGGGGCACGGCCGGCGCCTGAGCCGTCCGGAGCCGTGCGGTGAGGGCCGGCCCGTCCGGCCCCGTGAGCCCCGTCCGCCCCCATGGCCGCTCCGCTCCCCGCCCGGCTTCCGGAATCGCATGCTCCGGAGTTCCGGGAAGACCAAAACCGGTCACGGGCACGAAGGGTGACGAACCGTCGGCCGGGATGCGGGTTCGCCGTCACTCCGGCAAGTTGGACGGCGCCGGAGCGTCCATCTGTTGCATGGCGATTCCGGACAACCTGTCACCGCGCGTCTCAAACACGGAACACCGGCCACTTCTCGTTCAATCTCTGTCCATCCCTCGCCTCCCTCTCCGTACCCCCCGGCTGCGAACCTCTGGCCGTCCGGCACGGCGTCAGGCCACGTCACACCCGTTCCTCGCACACCTCACACCCGGTCACGTCCACGACGTCCACGAGGAGTCCGTATGCGTCTTCGCACCGCCGCCACCGCCCTCTCCGGCGCACTCCTGGGTCTGTCCACGCTCGTCCTCCCCCCAGCCACCGCACAGGCAGCCACCGCCGGCCACAGAACCGTGACGGTCGCCCACCGCGGCGCCCCCACCCACGCGCCCGAGAACACCCTGGCCTCCATCGACGAGGCCCGCCGGCGCGGCTCCCGCTGGGTGGAGAACGACGTGCAGCGCACCAAGGACGGTCAGCTGATCGTCATGCACGACACGACGCTCAACCGGACGACCGACGTCGAGAAGGTGTTCCCGGACCGCGCGCCCTGGAAGGTCGCCGACTTCACGCTCAACGAGATCAAGAAGCTGGACGCGGGCAGCTGGTTCGACGCGAAGTTCACCGGCGAGCGGGTGCCCACCCTCAAGCAGTACATGAACGCGGTCACCCACAACCACCAGCGGCTCCTGCTGGAGCTGAAGTCCCCGGAGCTGTACCCGGGCATCGAGCTGCAGGTCCTGTCCCAGCTGCGCCGCCAGGGGTGGCTCGACCGTGACCACGTCAAGAACCGTCTGATCGTCCAGAGCTTCAACGGCGACTCGGTGAAGACCGTCCACCTGCTGCGGCCGGACATCAAGACCGGGTTCCTCGGCAACCCGACCGTCGCCCAGCTGCCCGAGTACGCGCGGTTCTGCGACCAGATCAACCCCTCGTACACGGTGACCACCCCGGAGTACATCAAGGCGGTGCACGCGCTGCGCGGGCCGCACGGGCGCCCGATGGAGGTCTACACCTGGACCGTCGACAACACCGCCACGGCGGTGAAGCTCGCCGGGGCCGGTGCGGACGGCGTCATCAGCAACACCGCGGACACCATCCGCGCCGCACTGCGCAAGAACGGTCTCTGACCTGTTCGCACGGCCCGGCGGGCGGATTCGGGACGCGGTTCCCGGATCCGCCCGCGGCCGTGTTGTCGGTGCCACGCCCTACGCTGAAGGCGTGACGGATGCAGCGCACGAAGATGCAGCGCAGGAATCAGCGCAGACCCCGCGGCGCGACTGGGCGTGGACACGGACGGACTCCCCCATCGGACCGCTGCTGCTCGCCGCGACGGAGCGGGGGCTGGCTCAGGTGACCCTCCACGCCGGCGAGCGGACGACCCGGCGGACCCTGGCCCGGCTGGAAGGGATCTTCGGCACGGCGCCGCGCGCGGAGATATCCCATCTGCCCCTGGTGGTGGCGGAGCTGGCGGCGTACTTCTCCGGTGCGTCGACGGCCTTCACCGTGCCGCTGGACTGGTCGCTGACCTCGGGGTTCAACGCCCGGGTACTCCATGAGCTCGCCGCGGGCGTGCCGTACGGCAGTGTCGTCAGCTATCAGGACCTCGCCGACCGGGTCGGTGAGCCGGGCGGCGCGCGGGCGGTCGGCGCGGCGATGGGCGCCAATCCGCTGTCCCTCGTCGTCCCCTGCCACCGGGTGGTGGCCAGCGACGGCGGCATCGGCGGGTTCGGCGGCGGTCTGGAGGCCAAGCGCATCCTGCTGGCCCTGGAAGGCGTCCTGCCCGCTCCCCTGTTCTGACCGAGCGGCCGCGAGCGGGCGCACGAAAGGCGGCACCATGTCCACGCAGATCGCGCTGTTGCGCGGCATCAACGTCGGAGGGCACAACGCCTTCCCCAAGGCCCGCCAGCTGGAGCTGGCACGGTCGCTGGGGCTGCGGGAGGTCACCGTCCTGCTGCAGACGGGCAACCTCGTCTTCGCCGATCCGGGCACGCCGCCCGAGGAGACCGCACGCCTGCTGCGGGAGCGGATCCTCGCCGATCTGGGACTGACGGTGCCGGTGGTGGTCCGCACCGGTGCGGAGTTCGCCGCGAGTGTCGCGGCGAATCCGTACCCGCAGGCGGTGGCGGAGCCGCGGACCCTGCACGTCACGTTCCTGTCCGGGGCGCCCGGTGACACCTCGCGGCTGGACGCCCTGGACGAGGCGGCGTTCGCCCCGGACAGCTTCCGGCTGCTCGGGCGGGAGCTGTATCTGCACTGCCCGGACGGCATCGGCCGCTCCAGGCTCGCACAGGCGGTGGGCCGGGTCCCGCTCGGTGTCGTCGCCACCTCCCGGAACTGGAACACCGTGACCAAGATCCTGGCGCTGACCGGGGCCTGACCTGCGCTTCCGGGCCGCCCCGGTCATTCCGGGCCGGCACCGGGCACCGCCCGCCGTGACCGGCCGCCGGCCGCGTGGCCGGTCACGGCGGTCCCGAACGGTTCAGCGCCAGCCGTAGCGCTCCTGCAGCCGCCGTGCGACGAGACCGAAGCGGCCCCGGTCCAGGGCGCACGCCTCCCGGCGCATCCCCTCGGGGTGCAGCCGCAGGACCCGGTCCAGGTCGACCCAGGAGTCGCGGCCCGCGCGGTCCCACGGCCCGGCGCCGATGGCTATCCACTCCCGGTCCTGGTCGTGCGGCTTGCTGGACAGCCGCACGGCGAGCAGCGTGCCCGCCGCCTCCCGGGCGACCACCAGCACCGGGCGGTCCTTGCCCCGCCCGTCTCCTTCCTCGTACGGCACCCAGGTCCACACGATCTCGCCCGGGTCCGGGTCGCGGTCGGGGTCGGGCGCGTACGACATCCGTACGGCGCCGACGGAGGCGGGCAGGGCGTCCGTCGTCGCGTGAGGGCCGTGGCTGCCGGGGAGCGCCGGGCTGTCGCCGGTCGCATGGTTCGAAAACGTCACGGGCTCACGCTAACGGCAGCCCCGTGAACACCCGTCAGGGGCCGTGCGCAGGCCGCGGCCAGGGCCCGTTGTCAGTGGTCGGCCGTACGGTTTTCAGCAGCGGGGAAGGTCAGCGGGACCGCCCGGGGAGGGGATCGCCATGTCTGCATCCACGACGTATCTGGAGCTGTCCCAGGAGGGCGGCGGAGCCCACAAGTTCTACGAGGTGTCGGTGAGCGGCACGGAGGTCGCGGTCCGCTACGGGCGGATCGGCGCGGCAGGTCAGTCGCAGCGCTCGACGTTCCCGACGGTGGAGAAGGCACAGGCGGCGGCAGCCAAGAAGATCGGCGAAAAGGTCCGCAAGGGGTACGCCCCGGCGGTCCAGGGGCAGCGCGCGGCCCGGCCGGTGACGCGCCGCCAGGTCACCTCGGCGCCGTCGACGGCGCGTGTGGTCGCCCCCGTCCTGTGGCGGTTCCGCACCGGCTCCGCCGCGTTCGGCATCCACGTCGACGCCGACCGCTGCTGGGTCGGCAATCAGAACGGCGACGTCCACACCCTGGGCCACGACGGCGAGGTGCTGGCCCGCTATCAGCTCCCGGCGGGCGTCAAGTGCCTGGTGGCGGACGACTTCTGGATCTACGCGGGCTGCGACGACGGCTCGGTGTACGACCTCTCCTCGAAGCTGCCGTTCGCCGCGTACGACATCGCCCCCGACGTCGACATCTTCTGGCTGGACATCCGCGAGGGCATCCTCCATGTCGCGGACCGCGACGGCGGTCTGACGGTCATCGACCACGAGGACGAGTACCAGTGGTCGCGCCGCAGCAGCGGCAGCGCCGCCTGGATGGTGCGCCGCGACGACCGCGCCGTCCACCACGGCCACAGCCGCGGTGTGACCGCGTACGCCGCCGACGGCAGCCGGGAGCTGTGGCACACGCCCACCCAGGGCGCGGTGCTCTTCGGCTGGCAGGAGGACGCCTCGGTCTACGCCGGCACCGACCGTCGCGTGGTGCAGCGGCTGGCGAAGCAGGACGGCTCGATCGAGGCGACGTACGCCTGCGACACGGTCGTCTACTCCTGCGCCACGGCGCCGGGCGGCCGCTACGTCTTCGCGGGCGACTCGGCCTCCTCGGTGTACTGCTTCGCCGCCGACGGCACCCGGCTGTGGAAGCTCGGCACCGGCGGCGGCTCCGCCCTGTCGATGCAGTACCTCGACGAGAAGCTGTACATGGTGACCACCGACGGTTCGCTGGTCTGCGTGGACGCGAGCGACGCCGCCGTGGCGGCCGCCCGGGCCGGTACGGTCCCGGTCGCCCGGGACGTGAAGTCGGCCGCCGCGCTGCCCACCTACACCCCGTCGGCCGCGGTGCAGACGGTGACGGCCACCGCCGCCTCCGGCATCGTCGTGGAGTGCGTCCAGGAGAGCGGGCGGCTGCGGGTGCACGTCGTGTCGGACGGCTTCGAACCGTCCTGGAACGTGCAGTTCCCCCGTCACATACGCCGCCCCGGAGCGCGCTACGTCGTCGACGGCCTCGCGCCGGCGTCGGGGGGCTTCTACCGCGTGCGGGGCGAGATCCGGCAGCTGGTCTGAGCCGGGCCCCGGCACGGAGCACCCCGCGGCGCCCGGCTCAGACCGGTCCGTTCCAGGCCGGCCGGCGCGCATCGTCGGCCCGTACGACGACATCCGCGGCATCGGCCGGGCGGGTCTCGTCCTCGTAGCGCGCGAAGGCCGGCAGCGTCCACCGCTCCCCCGGCGGGGTACGGCGGGCGAGGGCCGCGGCGGACAGCTCCAGGTGCACCGTGAGATCGAAGGGGAACCAATGGCCGAGCAGCAGCGGCCCGTGCAGCAGCAGTACCCCGCCCGGCGGCAGTGCCACGTAGTCGCTGCGGGTGGCCCGGTCGGCGACCGGGTCCCACAGATCCGGCAGCACCCGCCCGGTATCGCCGGCGTCCAGCGGCTGGAACACCTCCCGCCACAGGGCACGCCGGTCGAACCACTCGTCGTGGTAGGCGTCCGGGTCGGTGTGCCCGTACTCCAGCCGCAGCGAGGCGGGGCGGAGGAAACCGTGGGCGTCGACGCACCGGGCCGCCCGGCCGCGCAGCCGCAGCGCCTCTGCCAGCCGTCCGGCGAGCTGTTCCGGCTCGGCGGCGGGCGCGCCGTCGACGGCGATCCGCAGCCAGGGGCCGCCGTCCGGCGCCGGGGTGGCGGCGATGCGCTCGGCGAGCGCATCGGTCAGTCGTTCCCAGGTGATCGGTTGGAGCCGCACCCCGCCATTGTGCATGTCGACGGGGCGCGGCCTCCCGGGGATCAGCGCGGGGAGGGCCCGTTCCCGCTGGTGAGCTCGGAGATCACCCCGGCCTGGATCACGACGCCCTGCTGCATGGTGCCGCTCATGGAGTTGTGCACATCGCGGACCGACACCCCCTCCGGCGCGGGCCGCCACTCCTCCTCCAGGGCGGCCAACTCCCCGGCGGCGTCCGGATCCTCGCGCAGCAGGCGGCGCAGCTGCCCCCGCCAGGCGGCGAGGACATCGGCGGCCGACTCCTCGTCCCCGTCCTGCCGGGCCGTGAGCAGATCGTCCCGCGACGCATCGAGTTCGCCCCGCAGCGTCTCCTCGTCATCCGTGCCGCGACGCCGGGCGAGGAAGGCGGCGAACCGCCCCCGCACCTGCGTCCAGCCGTCGGTCGCCATCTGCTGTACGAGCGCCGTCGCCCCGGCCGTCGCGAGTGCCGTCAACTCCGCGTCCATCGGTTCCCCTTGTCCCCGTTGCCGTTCCGGTGCCGCCGTCGGCACGGCGGCCGTCCGACCGTACGCCGCGCCGCGCTCCCGCGTCACGGCATCCGGCCCGCCGGGCGGCGGGCCGGCACCGCGACTTCCCGGGGTGGTGCCGGGCGGCGGCTCAGGCCTCGTCGGCCGAAGGACGGGCCGCGCCGTGGCGGCTGAGTTCGGCCGCCGCCTCCTTCGTCGCCTCGATGTAGGCCTCCGGCGCCTCCGGCATCACCGGCTTTGGCTTGAGCAGCAGCACCGACCCCATGATGGCGCCGTCCCAGATGATGGGCGCCGCACAGGAGTTCCACCCGGCCATGCACTCCTCGTAGCCCAGGGCGTGGCCGACGTCGCGGACCTCGGCCAGGGAGGCGCTCAGCGCGTCGTTGTCCCGGTAGACACCGGGTCCGGCCTGGTCGGGCACGGGCTCGGCCAGCACCCGCTGCTGCACCTTCTGCGGCAGGTACGCGAGGATCGTCCGGCCGGAGGCACCGGTGCGCAGCGAGCGCGTCACGGACAGCACATCGCGGGTCGTCATGCCGAGTTCGGCGAGGTCGGAGTCGCCGACGGCCATGTCGACGCACTGCCGCTGCGCCCCCGAGAACGGCGCCACCATGTAGAGGAACACCAGGCCGCCGTCGGTGGCCATCCGCAGTTCGCGCAGCACCGTCTGTGCGGCGGCGCCGTCGAGGCGATGATCGAGGGCGGTGAAGGCGAGCTGGGCCGTCGAGGTGCGCAGCCGGTAGAGGCCGCGGTCGACGCGCTCGAAGATCCGCTGGTAGATGCCGGACTGCAGGATGCGGTAGACGACGGAGTCGTCCAGGCCGGTGAACTCCGCGATCTTGCCGGGCCCGTGGGCGGAGCCGCCGAGCTCGGCGAAGGCGGCCTGGACGAGGAAAACCCGCTCCGCATGGCCGGATCCTGTCGCCCGTGCGGTGTCGCGCGGACGGCACACGGGCCTCCTGCGGACGGGAGTGCCCTTCGGGGCCCTGCCCGTGGGCAGGGCGGTGGTCGCCGCCCCGGCGGCGTCGGGCGCGGTGAGGTGGTTGCCCATCGTGTGCTCTCTCCCCTGGCAGTGATCAGCGCCCGCAGGCGCACGGTGGTGGCGGTACCGTCCGCGGCGCCGGGCGGCGCCGGGTGCCGCGGGGCCCGCCGGTGGCGGCCGCCCGGGCCGGTTTCAGATCGTGCTGTCCTCGGCCGCGGTGGAGCGGCGCCTGACGTCGAGCGTGAGCTTCCCGGTGGGGGTACGGGCAGCCAGATCGCGGTGGGCCTGCGCCGCCCGGTCGAGCGGGTAGCGGGCACCGGTGAGCGGGGTGAGGGTGCCGGCCTCGACCGCGTCGAACAGCGCCCGCATCGAGGTGGGCAGGGCGTTGCGGTCGCCGTAGAGCTGCGGCAGCCAGAAGCCGGAGACGGTCAGGGACCGCTCCATCAGGAGGCGGGTGGGCACCTGCGCCATCTCTCCGCTCGCGTAGCCGTAGACCGCGAGGCGGCCGCGCGGGGCAACGGCGTCGAGAGTGCGGTGGAAGGTGTCGCCGCCGGTCATCTCCAGGGCCGCGCGAACGGGCCCGCCGGCGGCGTCCAGGATCCGTTCGGTCAGGTCGTCGGCGGTGGAGTCGACGGCCGCGTGGGCGCCGAGCTCCACGGCGAGCTTCCGCTTCTCCTCGCTGCCGGCGAGGGCGATGACCTTGACCCCGGCGTGCGCGGCGAGCTGGACGGCCAGCGAGCCGACCCCGCCCGCGGCGGCGGGCACCACCAGCGTCTCCCCGGCGGTGACACACAGCGTGGTGAAGAGCAGGTGCCAGGCGCTGTTGCCCTGGAGCGCGAGGGCGACGGCCTGTTCGTCGCCGATGGTGTCGGGGACGTCCCAGGTGACGCGGCGGTGCAGCAGTGCGCGTTCGGCGTAGCCGCCGCCCCGGGACAGCCCGACGACCCGGCGTCCGTCGTCCGTCGTCCCCATCACCTCGTTGCCGGGGATGTACGGCAGGTCGACCGGCGCCAGGTAGGTGTTGCCCCGGACGTGCATGTCCGCGTAGTTGATGCCGGCGAGGCTCACCTCGACCGCCAGATGCCCGGCACGGGGTTCGGGTTCGGGGACGTCCTCGGTCCGCAGCACCTCGGGGCCGCCGAATTCCCGCATCACGATCGCGTGCACGACTCTCCCTCAAGGGTCTCGGTGCTGTGCCCGGACAGGGTAGGCACGCCGCCTGTGTTCGGGCGGCCGTCCGACCATTTCGCGCCAACCCCGGTGGGATTACCGGCCCGTTGTGCCGCGGCAGACGAGAAAGAATGCCGCGGTATCTCTCCACGCGAGAAACTACCCATACGCTTTCTGCCCATTACGTCGTTTTGCATCAGATCTACGCGCCGGTATCCGCGGTGTGGCTCCCGCCCGCCCCTCGGATACTTGTGGGTATCGCATGTGATCTCCGCGGCCTACGATCCGGAGTCGTGTCCGCCGTCGCCAGGCCGGGACGGCCGCGCTCCCCTGGGTTGCGCGCACTCCGCCACGGGGCGGTGTCCGCCCACCGGGTGCGCGACGGGTGGACGACGGGGCGCACCGCCGGGCGGGTTGCGGGGTGTGCACGGGCTGAGGGGGAGTCATGATGCGGAAATCCGTCGGTGTACCGGCGTTCGCGCCGCGGTGTCAGGACGTTCAGCAACCGGAGTTACCCCTGGCGGCGCAGGTCCGCCGCGTGCGCGCGAGGTTGTCCGCCCTCCCGTCGGTGTCGGCCTCCTTCACGGCCGTCTCCGGCGCCGTGCTGGCCGCCGCACGACGACGGACGCGCCCGGCGGCGGTGCCACCGTTCCTTCCGGCGCCCCTCGCCCGCCCGGCCATCGCGCGCACCTGTGGAGAAAGAGGCTGCCCATGAACACGCCGAACGGCATGAGCGGCGGGCTCCACTTCACCCACCCGTATCTCGCCGTGGTGATGGGCGGCGGCGTCGCGGGCATGCTCGCGGCGGCGGCGCTGTCCGGGCACGCCGATGTGGTGGTGGTCGAGGAGGAGACCGTGTCCCGGGGACCGGCGTCGCGGCGTGCGCTCCCTCACCCGCGGCAGGCCTCGCTGCTCACCACCGCAGTTGCCGACACGATCGAGGAGTTGCTGCCCGGCGTGACCGGGCGGCTGCTGGAGGTCGGCGCCCGCAGGTTGCCGCCGGCCGCGGACCTCGCCCCCGCGGCGAGCCGGATCCGGCGCCGGACACCACCCGGCAGCCTCCTGTCCTCCTCCCACGACCTGCTGGAACGAGTGATCCGCGAGCAGGTGCTCACCCTGCCCGGCGTGACCCTCCTCGACGGGACCGAGGCCGAGGGGCTGACGGGCACGCCGGAGGACGTCACGGGCGTACGGATCCGGGAGACGCTCAGCGGCAGAGCCCGGCGGCTCGATGCGGATCTGGTGGTGGATGCCACGGGGCGGCGTTCCCTGACCGCGGAGCACCTGGTCGCCCTGGGGCTGCCGGAGGCCCAGCGGCTGGTCGTGGACGCCGGGTTCACCTGCGCCACCCGCGTCTTCCGCGCCCCCTCCGGCAGCGACACCGCCGCGCTCAGCACGGGCCACGACGCCGGCGGAAGTGCGCTCGGCCGGTACGCAACCCTGGTTCCGATCGAGGACGGCTGCTGGCTGGTGACGCTCGCGGGCGCGCCGGGCGAGGAGCCGTCGCACACCGCCGACCGGTTCGTTCCCTTCGCCCGTGAGGTGGGCGACGGTTCCATCGGGGAACTGATCGCCGGTGCCGAGCCGTTGAGCGAGGTGCGGGTCTCACCACAGGCGACCGGCCACCGGCTCCGGTACGAGGAGCTGGAGTCCTGGCCCACGGGGTTCGTCGTCCTGGGCGATGCCGCGGCCGTGTTCCCGTCCACGCATGACCAGGGGCTGTCGGTCACCGCGCGCGCCGCGGTGGCGTTGCGCGACGGGCTGCACCGCCACGGTCTGGACGATCCGGCGCTGGCCCGGGGCCTGCAGCGGACCGTCGGCCGTCTCGTCCACACGCCGTGGGCGCTCGCCACCGGCCAGGACGTGCGCCGGCCCGGTACCGCGGGGCCGCGCTCCTCGGCCGTCGCCCGCCTCACCCGGGGCTCGGTGCACCGCCTGCTCCGTTCGGCCACGAACCGCCCCTCAGCACGCGACGGCCGCCCGGAACTCACGCCTCCGGCCACGCTCGGCACCCGCCCGGGGCGTTCTCCGCTGTCCGGAGGCCGGTTGCCCGTCGTCTCCCCCCGACCGCTGATCACGCCGCCGCCTTCGTCGTCCCTCCCGTCAACGGCTCTGCCACCGGGCCGTTCGGTCTCCCCTACCGATCCGCTCCCGGGCGGGCCGCGCACCACGGACGGCGAGGCGCCGTCGTCGGCGGACGGAAATCCGCCCCTTCCGCCGGGCCCGCCTCAGCAGCGGCCCCCGCGATCGTCTTCGGGGCCGGGAGGCGAGCCCGCGGCGGAGCGGTGAGGGACGGGCGCCTTCCTGTCTTCCTTCCGCCTCGCCCCGGCCCCCGCCCGCGGTTCCGCCTGTCTTCCGGTCCGTTCCCGTTGGCGTGGCCCGGCACGGGAGGGGAACGGACCTGCCCCGACGATGCCTAAGCCACTGCCTTACGGTGGTGGATTCACGGAAGCGTCAAGGAACGGACAGGGGTTGCGGGGACCGGTGGAAGGCGCTAATGACAGGCTGGCCGCGAACCCGCGAACCCGCGAACCCGCGAACCCGCGAACCCGCGAACCCGCGAACCCGCGAGACGTGCGGCTGCCGGTGCGGAGACATGCTCGACACCAGTCATGGTCTGATACCTCCGCTGCGGGTGCCGGTCGGCGCGGATCCCGAGCGCTGGCGGACGCTCCCCACGGAGCGCACCGTCGTCGTCATCGCCCGGACCGTCACCTCCACCGTCCGGGTGCTCGACATCCTGGGGCCGGTCTTCCGTGACGAGTCCCGTGTCGATCTGGTCTTCGCCTTCGACCCCAGCTCCGCCTTCAACGACGGGGTCCACGACCTGATCCGGTCCGTGGGCGCCCGGGTGCTGCCCTGGCACCAGTACCGGTATCTCTCCCCCGATCTGGTCATCACGGCCACCGAGAACGCCGATCTCGCCGTCGGGGGCCACACCGCTCCCGTCCTCGTGCTGCCGCACGGCGTCGGATTCCACAAGGTCGTACCGGATTCCCGGAGTGACCAGGACCGTCTGGCCGGTGTCGTCCCTGACGCGTTGCTGCGCAGCGGCCGGGCCTGGCTCGCCGTTTCCCACCCCGACCAGGCCGAGCAGTTGGCCGCCGCTCACCCCTTGACCAAGGGCCGGACGCTGCTCATCGGCGATCCCTGCCACGACACACTGGTCAACGGCGTGGATCTGCGCGCCGCATACCGCGAGGCCCTCGGGATCACCGGAAACCGCCGCCTGATCGTGCTCAGCTCGACCTGGCGTGACCGGTCGCTTCTGGGGCAGAACCCTACGCTCCCCGCCCGGCTGCTCGCCGAGCTGCCGATGGACGATTACGCGGTGGCGCTGGTGACCCACCCCAACATCGTTTCCGCGCACGGCGTCTACCAGCTCCGCTCCCTGCTCGCCTCCCCTCTGGGCGCGGGCCTGTTGCGCATCCCGCCGACGGACGGCTGGCAGGCCACGCTGATCGCCGGCGACCTGCTGATCGGCGACCACGGTTCAGTGACGTTCTACGGCGCCGCGCTGGGCAAGCCGTTGCTGCTCGGCGCATTCAGCGAGGAAGAGGCGGTGCCCGGCACACCCATGGCGGAACTCGGCAGGCAGGTGCCACGCCTCGCCCCTGGTGCTCCGCTCCGTCCGCAGATCGAACGCGCCCTGGCCACCGGCAACGTCCCCGGACCGGCCGACAGCGACTCCCTCAGCCGGCTCGGGGCGAAGGCCCTCATCCGTCCGGGCCACGCGCTGCACCGACTGCGCACCGCGATCTACGGCCTCCTCCGCCTCGCCCTTCCCGAACGCCCCGCTCCCCTGCCGCGTGCCGCCCCCGCGGACCCGCGCCCGGCGGACCCGTTCCCGGACATCACCGCGGTGCACGTGACGACCGAGGTCCGTGACACTCCCGTCGGCCCGCGGGTCGCCATCAGCCGGACGCCCGCCGCGGTGGGTCACTTCGCGGACGTGGGAGACCCGGAGATCACGCCCGGGGCCGAAGACGGTTCTCCTTCCGCGGGACCGTCGTCCTCTGCCGACACGTACCGCCATCTGTCCTGCAGCGATCTGGAGCGGGACCGTGAGTTGACGGAGAACGCGTCCGTGCTGGTCCGGGATGCCACTGCCGGGTCCGTTGCCGTCGCCGACCGGTGGATCACGGACGTGTTCTCCCGCTACCCGGGCTGTCTGCTCGCCTCGGCAGCCGTCGCCGGTGCGGGTTGCCGGGTGGGGCTCCGCGACGGCCGGACCGTCGCGGTAGCGCTCTCGGACGACCGCCCCGGCGCGGAGATCGCGGCAGCGCTCGTCTACGCGTTGCTGCGCGCAGGGCGTCCCCCGGAAACCGTCGCCTTCACGATCGGCGATCTCGCCGGGGACGCCGAACTCCACGTCGTCCAGCGGGGCGGTGGTACGGCGGCCCCGGACTCCGCCGCGCTACTCGGTGCCCGCCAGGAGGCGCCGATCACCGGGGAGTTCGCAGACCGGCCCTGAGCACAACCGCGCCGTGCCGCCACGGCCTCGTGGCCGACGAGGCCGAAGAGGTGCTGTCAGCCCTGGGGCGGCTCCTCGGATTCCTCCTCGGTGTGGGCCAGGCGGCGGCGCAGTTCTTCCGCGCGGGGCCCGCCGCCCGCTTCATAGATGGCGAGTGCCGCGGTCAGGTGGCGTCGCCACAGCTCGCGGTCGCCCCGCTCCTCGGCTATCGCGGCCAGCATCTCGCGGGCCGGTGCCTCGTAGTGGAGGGCACCTCGCTCCCGCAGCATGCCGACCGCCTCCTCCAGCGCGGCAACGGCCTCATCGCTCCGGCCGAGGCGGTGTTGGGCGCTGCCGATGGCCGCCAGGGCACGGGCACCCATCCTGCGGTCGTCCAGCGTCATGAACCGGTCGTAGGCGTCCCGCAGTGTGCCGAGGGCCTGCTGTGTACGGCCGGCGGCATCTTCGGCGCACCCCATGAAGTAGCGGCCGATGGCGATACCCCGCGCGTCTCCCGCGGCGCGGTAGAACACCATCGCTTCCTCGTACGTCGCGATGGCCCGGGCGGGATCGCAGCGGTCCCAATACCGGCCGTAGAACTCCCGGACGGAGGCCCGGAGCAGGGTGTGGCCCGATGCGTCGGCCTTGGCGATGGCGGTCTCCAGCTCACCACGGGCGCGCTCCGGTTCGTCGCGGTCCATCAGCGGGCGGGACAGGAGGGCGCGCAGCCGGGCCTCGGCGGCCGGATTGCCGTCGGCGGCGGCGTGGGCGGCGCCCAGTTCTCCGGACCGGACCCAGTCGTGGAGGTAACGCCTGTTGAGGTAGAGCGCGGTGAGAGCCTCTGCGAGTTCCCAGACCGGCCGGTGCCAGCCGTGGTCCGCGGCGGTGCGCTGAGCGGCGAGAAGGTCGCTGCGCCAGGCATCCAGCCAGTCCAGGGCCTGCTGCCGGTCCTCGAAGGGCGGGGCGCCCTCGGTGCCGTCCAGCCGCTCGACGTACGTCCCGATGCGCATCCTCGTGGCCATCACGGAAAGGTCGGCCTGCGCGGCGCGGGCCAGGAGGTGGTCCACCACCCGCCGCACCGCCTCCGTGCGTTCGGCGCCGGGGTCGGTGTGGGTGGTCTGCTCGCGGGCGTGGAGGCGGACGAGGTCGTGGAAGGAGTAGCGGCCATCGGGCGCGACGGTGACCAGGCTCGCGTGCTCCAGGCTGTCGAGATGTTCCTGGGCCTCGGCGGGTGTCGTTCCGGTGAGTGCGGCGGCGGAGGTGGCGTCCCAGCTGCGGCCCGGGTGCAGGCCCAGGAGCCGGTAGAGCCGGGCTTCTTCCGTGGGAAGGCCGTCGTAGGCGATGGAGAAGACGGCGGAGACGGTGCGTTCCTTACCGATGCGCAGGGCCTGCAGGCGGCGGTGTTCGTCGGCGAGTTCGGTGGCGAGGGCCGTGGTGGTCAGCCGGGGGTGGGTCGCGAGCCGGGCGGCAGCGACGTGGAGGGCCACGGGGAGGCCGCCGCAGTACTCCACGATGCGCCGGGCGTCCTCGTCGTCCGGGGCGATGCGGGCCTCTCCGCACAGGCGTCGTAGCAGTTGGAGGCCGTGGTGCGGGGTCAGCGGTTCCAGGGGCATCAGCTGGGCTCCGTCCATCATCAGCTCGCCGAGCCGCCCTTGGCTCGTCGCGAGCACCACGCTGCCGGGGGCGCCCGGAATCAGGGCACGGACCTGGGCGGGCTCGGTCACGTCGTCGAGCACCAGCAGCACGCGTTCACCGGCGGTGCGGCTGCGGAACATGGCGGACAGCTCGCCCAGGGAGCGTGGCAGGTACTGGTCCTCCACGCCGAGGGCCCGCAGGCACTGGCTCACCCCCGCCGAGATGTCTCCTCCGGCTTCTCTTCGCAGCTCGGCGAAGTCGACGTAGAAGGCGCCGCCGGGGAAGCGGGTTTCGTCGCGGTGTGCCCATCGGCGTGCGGTGGTGCTCTTTCCGACTCCGGCCATACCGCTCAGGACGGCGACGCGTGGCGCCCCGTGGAGGTCACCGGTCCAGCTGTCGATGGCCTCCAGCACCGGCTCGCGGTCCACGAACTGGGCGAGCTCCGGTGGGACCTGGCGCGGGGTGGGGGCTCTCGGGGGTGGCGGGGCCTGCCAGATGCCCTCGATCACTCCGGCCTGGATCACCGTGCCCTGGACGTTGCCCGAGACGCCGTTCGACACGTTTCCGCCGCTCACGCCGTGTGTCCCCATTCCGGCCTCATCCTCCCCGTTGTGCCGTGCTCGACTCCGTACGGTGAAACGCTACTTGACGCAAGCAGCGGCTCGTCAGGGCTGTGGACAACCCTCGGTGGCGGGGTCGGGCGTCCCGAGAAGACGGCGGGCGAGGGCCAGCGTGGCGTCGGGGTTGCGGGCGGGGACGGGAGTGCGGGTGCGGTGGGTGGGGAGGCGCTCCACCTCGGTGACGCCGGTGTCGGATTCGAGGGCCGGGGCGTAACCGGCCGCGCGGAGGGCTTCGAGGGTGTCGGCGGGCGGGCGGCTGCTGACGAGCACGGTGGGGGCGATGGCGCGGAGCCCCAGGTGGTGCAGGGCGCGGTGGGCGGCGAGTTCGGCGATGAGGGTCTCGTCGTCGGAGCGGAGGCAGCAGGCCGCGGGGACCACCCGCATCCGGCCATGGGCGCGCGCGGTGTCCTCGATGAGGTAGGTGAGGGGTTGAGGAAGCCGGCTGTCGGCCGATGCCGCGGTGAGGGCGGCGATGAGGTCGGCGGGGCGGTGGCCGCCGTCGAGGGCGCGGCGTACGGATGCGGGGGTGAAGCGCCAGGTGACGGCGTGGCCCTCGGATTCACGGTCGGCGGTGGCGGCGAGCAGGTCGGTGAGGGTGGTGGTGGGGCGGCCAGGGACCACGGCGGTCAGGTCGGCCTGGAAGTGGGCGTGGTCGAGGGGGGCCGGCAGCAGGTCGTGGAGTGCCGCGTCGAGGTGCCGGGGGCCGGCGAGGAGGGCTTCGCCGAGCGGGGTGAGCGTGCCGTGGGCGACGAGCCCCAGGTAGGCGGCTTCGTGAAGGGTGTGGACGGCGCGGTCCTCGATCTGCGGCTGGGCGTCGAAGGCGAGGGGGCGGTGCCATCGGGCGGCGTCAAGGAGTTCCCGCAGCGGGGTGGTGTCGGCGTCCGTCTGCGAGGTGTCCGGCAGCGGTGGGAGGGGGGCTCCGCTGCCGAGCGGGACGGCGGCGAGCGCGGCCAGCAGCGCGTACCGGAGGGCGGGGGCGTGCCGGTCGTGGCCGCGGACCAGGGCGGTCGGGGTTTCGCCGTACGGGGTGTGGGTGGGGAGGCCCCACAGGGACGACCAGGCGGTGAGCAGCGGGGCGAGGCGCTCGCCGGGGGTGCGGGTGAGCCAGTCGTCGTAGGCGGCGGTGGGGAGGGCGGTGATACCGGAGGGGGTGCGGGTCAGGGCGATCAGGTCGGCGGCGAGGGCGAGGTCGAGGAGGAGACGGGTGTGTGCCTCGGTGGCTCCGGCGGTCTTGGCGAGGCGTTTGGTCTCGCGGACGGTCAGGCCGCCGGATTTACGGAGCGCGGCGGGTTGGGTGGCGAGCGCGGCAAGCAGCCGTTCGGCGGTGGTGGCGAGGGTGGCTGCCGCGGCGGCCGATTCGTCGCGGAGGGAGGTGGGGGTGAGGGGGCCGGTACCGGGGCGGGCGGGGTGCGGGGTGGGGCGGGGAGGCTCGGCGGTGAACGGTCCGAGGGGTGCGGCTGCCAGGAGTTGTGCGGTCCGGGGAGGGACGACGATGTGGCCGTCCTCGGTGCGGGCGGCGATTCCGTCGTCACAGAGGGAGCGCAGGGCGGCTTCGGCCGTGGCGCGGGCGGTGCCGGCGGTGGCTCCGAGTTCGGCGCAGGTGACGTCGGGCGGGACGGGTGCGCTGGCCAGCCGGGCGAAGGAGAGCCGGTGTGCCATGAGGGACTGGTAGTCGGCGCCTGATGACGGTGCGGCGGGGGCCGGGGCGTCCTGGCGGGCGCGGTCCTGGCTGATGCGGGCGGTGGCGGCGAGGACCTGGAGCTGTGGGTGGTCGAGGTGCAGTACCAGGAGGTGGAGGGTTTCGTACGACCACAGCGCGGTGGCGAGGTCCCGTAGCCCGGTGGCGGCGGGGCGCAGGGAGAGCGGGGCCGCGTGCCGGGTGAGGAGCGCGGCGAGCTGCTCGGGGGTGCGCTGGGCGAGAGAGCGGGTGAGTGCGTCGAGTCCTTCCACCGTATGGAGGTTAGTCATCGCGTGAGGAGGTTGCGGAGGGCGGTCAGAGGGTCGGGGTCGGCGGGGCCGGTGGGCCACCAGACCTCGGCTCCTGGGTCGGATTCGTAGGGGTACCAGCGGCCGTCGTGGCCGAAACGGAGCTGGTGGCGGCGGGCGGCGTCGGTGAGGCGGTTGTGTTCGGGGCGCAGCGGCGGGTGGCCGGCGGCGAGCAGGGCGCTGCGGGCACGGTCGAAGTCGCCGGCGGGTGGGTCCCAGGGTGCTTCGAGGAGGGCCAGCCCTTCGCGTCCTCCTTGGCGCCATGCGGCGACGGAGCGGGCGACGTCCTCGGTGCTGCGGCCGGTGGCAGCGGCGAGGTCGCGGAAGAGGGCGCGGGTGGCGGAGGTGAGCCCGGCGGTGGGGTGTGCGGTGGCCGCGAGGCGGAGGGCGTCCTGCCAGGGGGTGAGTGCGGCGGTTGGGTCGGACTCCGTACGGCGCCAGGCGGTGGGTTGCGCGAGGGCGGTCAGGCGGGCGTGGGCCCGGGCGGCGGTGTCGGTGGCGAGGAATTCGAGGGCGGCGGGGTCGAAGGGGAGGCCGGCGCCGTCGGGGAGCGCCGGGGCGGATCCCGGTGCGTCGGGGAGCGGCAAGGGTGGTGGGAGCGGTGGGCGAGGGCGGTCGGCGAGGGCCTCGCGGGCGAGCACCCCGCGCCGGCTGTGCGCGGATCGGGATGCGGGGTCCTGGTGGTGGCCGGAATGGAGCGCGTGAGCGGGTGAGGCCTCGGCCTCCGCTGTTGCCGGGACGGAGTTGTCCGGCGGCGTTCGGCGCGGGGCAGGCCGCGGCGTAGAGGTGGTGGGGTCGGCCGCGCCGGAGGTGCCGGGGCCGGTCGGGGACTGCGGTATCGGGCGGGAGCGGCGCGTGGGGTGAGGTTCAGCGGTTTCCCGGTGCGCATCGGCGCGGTGGGCCTCGTGGTTCTCGGGGGCCGGGTGGGTCTCGCGGACGGTGTGGACGGCGCTGCGGCGGGTGAGTTCGTCGAGGAGTTCGCGTTCGCCCCGGCCGCGCATGAGCAGGAGGACGAAGGGGTCCGCGTCCAGGAGGCGGGCCACATGGCAGCAGAGGGCGGCGGCGTGTTTGCAGGGGCGACCGTGGTCGGGGCAGGAGCAGCGGGGCGTGAGGTCTCCGGGCCCCGGCAGCAGCGGAACGGCGCCGTCCGCGAGGGTTTCGGGGAGCTTCTTGGCCAGGAGCGCGGCCAGTTGGTCCGGTTGGGCGGCGACGGTCTCCAGGAGCGTGTCCCACTCCTCGTCCGGGAGGGTGCGGAGGCGGATCTCGGCGCTGTAGGGGCGGGGTCGGCTGCCGCGGACGGTGGCGAGGATGCGCCCGGGGGTGATGTTGACGGTGTCGACGTGGCCGTCGCGGGCATAGGTGCGGCCGCGGGCCAGCCGCGCGGGGTCCAGGGCGGTGGTTTCGAGGGCGTCGAGCCAGGCGCGGCCCCACCAGGTGGTGGCGAAGGTCTCGCCCGTGGTGTGCGGTGGCAGCGGCGGGAAGGTGCGGGAGCGGTCGGCGCGGGTGAGGCGGTCCGCGGCTGCTCTGCGCCCGGCGTCGGCGTGCCGGCCGCGGAACGGCGCGATACCCGGGGCTCCCTGCCGGCCCGGCGGGCGACGGCGGGGACCTGCGGCGAACGGGTCGGGGTATCCGGAGGCGGGGCGGGGGCTCATGCGGGCCTCCGGAGCGAGACGAGGTCGGCGAGGTCGGCGTCGGACAGTTCGGTGAGTGCGGTCTCCCCGGTGGAGAGCACCGAGTCGGCGAGGGCTCTCTTGGCGGTGAGGAGGTCCGCGATGTTGTCCTCGACGGTGCCCTCGGTGATGAGGCGGTGCACCTGGACCGGCTGGGTCTGGCCGATGCGGTAGGCGCGGTCGGTGGCCTGCTCCTCGACCGCCGGGTTCCACCAGCGGTCGTAGTGGATCACATGACCGGCTCGGGTGAGGTTGAGCCCGGTGCCCGCGGCCTTGAGGGAGAGCAGGAAGACCGGGACGTCGCCGGACTGGAAGCGGTCGACCATCTCCTGGCGCCGGGCGACGGGGGTGCCTCCGTGCAGCAGTTGGTTCGGGATGCCCCGGGTACGGAGGTGGTGTTCGAGCAGCCGGGCCATCTCGACGTACTGCGTGAAGATGAGGGTGGCGCCGCCCTCGGCGAGGATGGTGGCGAGCAGTTCGTCGAGGAGTTCGAGCTTGCCGGAGCGGGCGACGAGCCCCGGTGCGGCCTCCTTGAGGTACTGGGCGGGGTGGTTGCAGATCTGCTTGAGGGCGGTGAGCAGCTTCATGATCAGGCCGCGGCGGGCGATGCCCTCTGCGCCCTCGATGGCGGCGAGGGTTTCCCGGACGACCGCCCGGTAGAGGGCGGCCTGTTCGCGGCCGAGCGCCACCGGGTGGTCCGTCTCGGTCTTGGGCGGGAGTTCCGGGGCGATGCCGGGGTCGGATTTTCTGCGGCGCAGGATGAACGGCCGCACCATCCGTGCGAGGCGCTCCGCTGCCCCGGGGACTTCGCCGCCCTCGACGTCTCTGGCGTGCAGGGCGCGGAACGTCTTCAGGGGGCCGAGGAGTCCGGGGGTGGTCCAGTCGAGGAGGGCCCAGAGTTCGGAGAGGTTGTTCTCGACGGGGGTGCCGGTGAGGGCGATGCGGGCGGGTGCCTTGATGCCGCGCAGCGCTCTGGCCGTGCCGGAACCGGGGTTCTTGACGTGCTGGGCCTCGTCGGCGACGACCCAGGCCCAGGGGTGGTCGGCCAGTTGGGTGGCGCTGCTCCGCATCGTCCCGTAGGTGGTGAGGACGAATCCGCTGTCCGCCCCGTCGAGGCTGCGGCCCGCTCCGTGGAAGCGGCGTACGGGGGTGCCGGGGGCGAAGCGTTCGATCTCGCGTTGCCAGTTGCCCAGGAGGGAGGCGGGGCAGACGACGAGCACCGGGTCGGTGGGGCGCCGGTGGAGGTGGAGGGCGATGACGGTGACGGTCTTCCCCAGGCCCATGTCGTCGGCGAGGCAGCCGCCGAGGCCGAGGGAGGCCATGGTGTCGAGCCAGGTCATGCCGCGGAGCTGGTAGTCGCGGAGGGTGGCGCGGAGTGCGGGTGGCTGCGGCAGGTGGCGGGTGGGGTCGGTGAGGCGGTCGCGCAGTGCGGCGAGCGCCCCCAGGGGGACGACCTCCACCTCTTCGCCGTCGATGTTTGTGGTGCCGTTGAGGGTGGCGGCGAGGGCGTCGGCCGGCTTCAGAAGGCCGAGCTCCCGCTTGCGGGCCTTACGGACGAGGGCGGGGTCGACCAGGACCCATCGGTCGCGCAGTCTGACCATGGGGCGGTGGGCCTCGGCGAGTTCGTCCATCTCCGCCTCGCTGAGCGGCGCCCCGTCCATGGCCAGCTGCCAGCGGAATTGCAGGAGTTGGTCGGTGTCGAAGAAGCCGAATCCGTCGGCGGCGGTGCCGGGGGCGGGGCGCAGGACGGCGGTGGCGGTGAGACCGCGGGCCAGCTCCCTGGGCCAGTGGACGGCCACTCCGGCGGCTTTCAACCGAGGTGCCACCGCGCCGAGCAGGTCGGTGAGTTCATCTTCGTCCAGCGGCAGGACGTCGGGGACCGGCCGGTCGAGGAGCCGGCCGAGCGGATCCCAGACCCGTGCGGCCCGGCGGAGCGCGAGGAGAGCGTCGACGCGGGCGCGGGGGCCGAAGCGGTCGGCGCCCGTGCCGTCCCACAGGTCTGCCGCGTCGGCCACCAGGGTGGGGTCGGTGAGGCTGTGGACCTGGAGGATGGCCGCACCGGCGTTCCGCTCGGGCGCCGAGCCCGCTGTGTCGTGTCCATCTGCGGACGGCGGTGTGTCCGGGCTGTCGAAGAGCCGGTGGGGGGCGAGGTCCAGCCGGAGGGAGAGACGTACTCCGGCGTCCGCGCCGGCCGCGGTTTCGGCCGCCCATTCCCGCGCGCCGGGGATCGCCTGCGGCTTCTGGGCCGTGTAGGCGGGCCCGGCGAGGAGCGCGGCGCCCGGTGTGCGGGGCAGTGTGTCGGCGACGGCGTCGGCGAAGAGCCGGACCAGCGTGACCGGATCGGGCAGCTGCAGAGGGCGGGTGCCTGGCAGGGGCGTCGCGTATGCCTCGCCGGGCATGGCGGCGGCGATGGCGGCGAGGTGAGCGGCGTCGTCCGGATCGAGCGGCCCCGCGCGC
Source organism: Streptomyces sp. NPDC000404 (assembly GCF_040300365.1). Lineage (NCBI taxonomy): Bacteria > Bacillati > Actinomycetota > Actinomycetes > Kitasatosporales > Streptomycetaceae > Streptomyces > Streptomyces sp. NPDC000404. Next base: position 160,374 of record NZ_JBEPDN010000001.1, read on the forward strand.
CAGGCATCGACGTCGTGTTCGGTGAGGCCGGGCAGCAGCCGTCCGCGCGCCACGAGGTGCAGCGCATGGCGGGCGGCCGCGCCCCAACAGGCGGCCGCCGGATGCGCCCCGGGATCGTCCCGGGCATCGAGCAGCAGGGGAAGCGCGTCAGCGATCGGCAGGAGTACGGCGGGCACCGTGCGGCTCCGTGCGCCGTTGCCGTGGCGTCGGGCGACGGTCAGCTCTCCGGTGCCGTCGGACGGATCGTCGCCGGGCGCCGCCCCGGCCCGTCGTTCTCCGCCGCCGCGCCCGTCGGCCTCCCGGCGTGGCAACGCGCCTCCGTCCGGCCGCCAGAACGCGACGGTTCCGGCCCGCGGTGGCGAGCCGGGCAGGAAGATCGCAGCGCACGTCGCCAGCTCTCTGCGCTTCGCTACCCCGGCAGCAGAAGGCGCACTCGGCGAGGCACCGACGGCCGAACCGGCACGCCCTGCCCGCTCACCGCCCGCCGCCATGCCCACCTCTCCCCACTGATCACTCACTGTCACATGCTTCGCCGGTGCGGCGGCTCCCCTCCGCCGCACGGCCCCAGCCTGCGAGTCTACGGTCGTCCGCACTGCCCCTCCTCCCTCGCTCCGTTTCCGCTCCCCGCCCCTCCGACGCGAGCGCTCTCCCTCCGCGGATCGATGCGATCGATCCACCGCCGATGAAACCAGACACCACTGACAATCACGCCTGAGCTGCAGCTTCTCCAATCCGCTTCCACGCGGCGTCCCCGCGCGCGCCCACCTCGCCACCTCGTCTCTCGCGAGGGTTTTCCACAGCCCGCGAAAGGTCTCGCACATCGACAGCGAAGGGATTACAGTGAGTCACGAAATCACTTTCCGTGACCAACTCGTCTCGTTGAGGAGAGGCTCATGCGCGCCCACGGCACCACCACTCACCCCACTCCCACCGCCGAACAGCTCGCGGCGGCGAAGGCATTCCGGACCGGCTCACACCTCGTCGTCCAGGCCGGTGCCGGCACGGGAAAGACCACGACCCTCGCCATGCTGGCGCATGAGGCGCGCGCCCAAGGCCGCCGCGGCCGCTACCTCGCCTTCAACAGATCCATCGCCAAGGACGCCGCCCACCACTTCCCCGCAGAGACCACCTGCACCACCGCGCACGCCCTCGCCTACGCCGAAGTCGGCAGAAAATACCGGGCCCGTATGGACGCCCCCCGACGCTCGGGATGGCGGACCGGCGCAGCTCTCGGCATCGATACGGAGATGTCCTTACGACTCGGCCCCCGCAAGATCACCAACCGGGCCCTGTCCTGCACAGCCCTGCGAACCGTCAACCGCTTCTGCCAGTCCGCGGACCCCGATCTCGCGCACCATCATGTTCCGCCGTTGCGCGGAGCCGAGGCCGAGCCGCTGCACAGCCGACTCGCCGATGCCGTTCTCCCCTACGCACGCAAGGCATGGGCCGATCTGCAGAACCCGGACCGGGGTGCGGTGCGGTTCCTCCACGATCACTACCTCAAGATGTGGGCACTGCAGGATCCCGTCATCTCGACCGACTACCTCCTCCTGGACGAAGCCCAGGACACCAACCCGGTCGTGGAACACCTCCTCGATGCACAGCGGGACCACGCCCAGGTGGTGCTGGTCGGCGACTCCGCACAGGCCGTCTACGGCTGGCGCGGGGCCCGCGACATCATGACCGGATCCCCCGGCCAGCATCTCCGCCTCTCCCACTCGTTCCGGTTCGGCCCGGCACTCGCTCATGAGGCGAACCGCTGGCTGACCCTGGCGAACGCGCCCCTACGCCTCACCGGAGCGCCGTGGCGCACCACAGAACTCGCGGCGGTCCATGCGCCTCGGGCGATCCTTTGCCGGTCCAACGCGGGTGCGATGAGGGAGGTGAACGGCAGCTGGCGACGGGCCGCACGGTGGCGCTCGCCGGCGGCAGCGGGCCGCTGCGTTCCTTGGCCCAGGCCGCGCACGATCTGGGATCGGGCCGGTCCACCGCACACCCGGAGCTGATGCTCTTCGCCTCGTGGGGCGAGCTGCGCGAGTACGCCGAGTACGACCCGGCGGGCCGGGATCTGCTGCCACTGGTGGAGCTCGTCGACACCCACGGAAGCGGGGCGGTCCTGGCCACCTTGGACCAACTCTCACCCGAGGAGCACGCCGAGGTCACCGTCTCCACGGCCCATCGCGCCAAGGGACGTGAATGGGACAGCGTACGAATCGGCGACGATTCACGGAGCCCGATGATCTGGACGAGCACGACGACCGCGGGATACCGCTCCCCGGCCCCGTCGATCCCGACGAGGCCCGCCTCGCCTACGTAGCGGTGACCCGAGCGCGCTCCCGGCTCGATATCGGCGGACTGTCCTGGATCAACAGACACCCGGCAGGCGATCCCCGCCCCTGACCACATCCGCGCCCGACCAGGACACGAAGCGCGGACCGATGGGCACAGCCAGAACGGACGGAAGGAGACCGAATCGCTGACGGAGGCGCCTCGGCTCGCATCTCGCCAGCCGCCCCCGCACGGGCTCGCCCTTTCTACGCAGGGTGATGCGGAGCTACGCACCGGTGAGTGACGGCCCCACGATTCAGGAGGACCATGGAGGCAGGAGATGGATGGCCATGCGCACGGGAAATGAGCCCCTTCACGCTCGCAGTCCGCTGAAAATACGCTTCGGACTGATCGTCTGGGGGCTGGTCTGGACCGTCGCCGGAACCGTGGCTTTCGTCATGGCCGGCAGGCCCGGCTGGGCAGCCGCCTGCGCCGCTCTGGCCGTGGTGACCCTGATGGACCTGGCCATGGTCATCCGGCACATCCATCAGGGCCCGCACTACCAACCGGGCAAAGACATACCGCCCTACGAGCCTGACCACGGCCGGAACAAGGCCCTCGCCCGGCCCCGCCCCTCGGGGCCGCAGGGCCGACCACATCCATAGCCTCACCGGACTCGTGATCCCGTCCACGTCGTCATCCCATGGAGAGGAGGCAGACCCGAGGCCGGGCCCGCCTCCGGTCTCCTGGATCACCGGGATCAGGCAGCGGGCGCAGGCGGCAGATCAGGGCCGACGTCGTCGGCACCGGTCCCGAAGCGCGCCGCTTCGAGGAAGTCGGGCCTCGGTTCGAGGGCCGCGGCGAGACGGAAGTGGCGCTGCGCCTCTTCCGGGCGGCCGGCCCGCTCGAAGGTCCGTCCCAGAGCGAAGTGCGCGAACGCGTTGTCCGGTTCACGCTCCAGCACGACCTGGAACTCCAACTCGGCCGGACGGAGTTGAGCCGCGAGGAAGTAGGAGCGAGCACGCAGCAGCCGCGCCGCGGTGTTCTCCGGGTGCACCGCAATGATCGAATCGAGCAGCCGGATCGCACCACGGGGGTCACGGATGTCGAGCAACTGCTCCGCGGTGCGGTAATCGATGACAAAGGTCGCGGGGCTGCGCTGCTGCACGGCTGCCTCCTTCCGGCGGGTACCGGGTGGTCGCCTGGTCGGGGCCACCCGGTCGGATACTCACCGCACAACGACAACGCCTGCCGCTGCATTCCCGACGGGATGTAGGCGGGCGAGGTGACGGCGCCGTCGCCTCAGCTCGCGACCTGCGCGAGGCCAGGACAACCGAAACGGATGCGACACGGAGAGCGGAAAGAGCTGAGGGGCGGGGCGGGGTGGGGCGGGGGGGGAGGGGAGGGGGGAGGGGGAGCCCCCGCCCCGAAGAGCCCCCCCGTCCTCACCCCTCCCCCAACCTCTCCCACACCTCACGCACCTGCCGCTCCAGATCATCCAGCGGCCCGTCGTTGTCGATGACGACATCGGCGACGGCGAGGCGTTGTTCGCGAGTGGCCTGGGCCGCCATCCTGGCCTTCGCCTCGTCCTCGGACATGCCCCGCAGGCGTACCAGCCGGTCCAACTGGGTTTCGGGGGTCGCGTCGACGACGACGACCAGGTCGTAGAGGGGTGCCAGGCCGTTCTCGGTGAGCAGCGGTACGTCGTGGACGACGACGGCGTCGGGCCCGGCTGCGGCTTCCAGTTCGGCCGAGCGGGCTCCGACGAGGGGGTGAACGATGGCGTTGAGGGCTTGCAGTTTGGCGGGGTCGGAGAAGACGATGCCGCCGAGCTTGGGGCGGTCGAGGCTCCCGTCCTCCGCGAGTACGCCGTCGCCGAACTCCGCCACGATCGCCGCCAGTCCGGGGGTTCCGGGGGCGACGACGTCGCGTGCGATTTTGTCGGCGTCCACGATCACCGCGCCGTAGGAGGCCAGCAGTCGCGAGACTTCGCTTTTGCCGGCGCCGATTCCGCCTGTCAGTCCGACCTTCACCATGAGCCCACGCTATACGCCGGCCTCGCCGACCCGCTCAGGGGCCGCCCGGATCCGAGGCCCGCAGGGGCTGGACCGGGACTCGCGGCGCGCCCCGAACCTCGGCCCCGTACGCACCCGGTGTCAGGCGGTTCCGCCGTCCGCCTCGCGTTCCGCCAGGAAGCGTTCGAGTTCGTTGCCGATCTCCTCGGCGGAGGGCAGGTCGACCGCTTCCGCCACGAGGTTGCCGCGGGTTTCGGCGCCCGCCACCGCGTCGTATTGGTGTTCCAACCCACTGACCAGGGCGACCAGTTCCTCATCGCCTTCGGAGATCTGCCGCTCGATCTCTTCCTGGGTGCGGAGCGCCTCGGTCCGCAGGGAGTGTGCGGCGCCGGGCAGAACCAGGCCGGTGGCGGCGGTCACGGCTTCCAGCGCGGTGAGCGCGGCGTCCGGGTAGGGCGACCGGGCGATGTAGTGCGGTACGTGCGCGGCCACGCCGAGCACATCGTGTCCCGCTTCGGCGAGCCGGAACTCGATCAGGGATTCGGCGCTGCCGGGGACCTTTGCCTCCTCGAAGACGTCGGCGTGGCCGGGCATGAGGTCGGTGCGGTTGCCGTGCGGGGTGATGCCGACGGGGCGGGTGTGCGGGACGCCCATCGGGATGCCGTGGAAGTTGACGGAGAGTCGTACGCCGAGGTGTTCCACCATCTGCCGGACGGCGGCGGCGAACCGCTCCCATTCGACATCGGGTTCGGGCCCGGACAGCAGCAGGAAGGGCGCGCCGGTGGTGTCCTCGACGAGCCGCAGCTCGATGCGGGGCGTTTCGTAGTCCGTCCAGCGGTGGCGGTCGAAGGTCAGCAGGGGGCGGCGGGCGCGGTAGTCGATGAGCCGGTCGTGGTCGAAGCGGGCGACGACGCGGTGCGGGAGGTCGTCCAGCAGTCGCTCGACGATCTGGTCGCCGGTCTCACCTGCATCGATGTAGCCGTCGAAGTGGTACAGCAGCACCAGTCCGGCGGTGTCCTCGGCGGTGATGGCTTCCACCTCGGCGAGCCCGCTCGGCTCCCATTCGTACAACCCCTGGGGATCCAACACAGTGTCCGCTCCTTCGTGTGTCCGTCCGGGACAACATCCGGCCGGGATGCCACATTCCCGGTTGCGACCGCGGGCCCGACAGCATCCGGCCAGGATTTCCCCACCGGCGTGCCCTGGCGGGACCGTCCTTCCGAACCGTCGGGCCGCAGCACTCCGGCGTCCGGGTGTCCGGGGCCCCGGCCAGGGAAGCTACACGGTCGGCGGGGTCCTGGGCGGCCCTGAGTCTCCCATCCTTCCGGGGCCCGGCGTACCTGCGTCACCATGAGGCGCACCACGAGACCGCGTGTGCACCCGCACATCACCTTGCGTTCACTCTTATGAACCGCGTCTTCGTTCATGCCCATGCAGCACCCTTGACGCTCGAACTGCCGCGCCCCTAGCTTCTCGACCACCCTCGCGATTCACATTTCCGCCCCACGTTCATATACGGAAAGGCAGATGAATGCGCACCGGACCCCTTCTCGCCGCCTCGGCCGCTTTGGCACTGGCCGCCGGCGCGGCCCTGACCGGCACGGCGGGCGCCTCCCCCACGGCATCGCCCACCGCCTCCGCCACCCGCACGATCGAGGTCTCGAACGCATCGCAGCTCAAGTCCGCCCTGGCGGAAGCGAAGCCCGGCGACACGATCCAACTCGCCGACGGTACGTACAAAGGCAACTTCAAGACGTCGGCTGCGGGCAGTTCCGGATCACGGATCACGCTCACCGGATCATCCAAGGCGATCCTCACCGCCGGTGGCGGCTATGGGCTGCATCTGAACGGCGCCTCGTACTGGACGATCAAGGGCATCACCGTCACCGGCGGGCAGAAGGGCATCATGATGGACGGCGCGAACGGCGTCGTGATCGACTCGGTGACCGTGCACGACCTGGACATGGAGGGCGTCCACTTCCGTAAGTCCAGCAAGGACGGGGTCATCAAGAACTCGACGATCCGCGACACCGGCAAGGGCGGCAGCGGAATGGGCGAGGGCGTGTACGTCGGCAGCGCGGGCGGCACGGACGATCACAGTGATCACGTGCAGATCCTCGGCAACACCATCGGTCCGGGCGTCGGCGGCGAGAACGTCGATGTGAAGGAAGGGACGACGGGGACGAAGATCGTCGGCAACACCTTCGACGGCAGCGGACTGACCGGCGCGAACTTCGACGACTCCTGGGTCGACGTGAAGGGCAACGACGTCCTGGTCGAGAAGAACACCGGCCGCCACACCAGTAACAACGGATACGAGACGCACTCCCAGGAGTCCGGCTGGGGATGCGGCACGGTCTTCAAGGGCAACAAGTCCGACCTGAGCGGTGCCTCCGGAGAGGGCCGCTACGGCTTCAACATCACGAACTACGACGCGAAGAAGTGCCCGGTGACGATCGCGGGCGACAACACCGTGACCGGCGGACGCGGCGTCGCCAATCCTGGCATTCCGGTGGGCTGACCTGCGGAAACCGCACACTCGCGGTGAGACCGGACCGCGGCCGCGACGGACCCGTCGTGCGCGAAGCCCCGGACATCCGTCACCGGCCGGTCGCGGGAACGACGAAGGCCCGCCCCAAGAGGGGCGGGCCTTCGCCTATCGGCTAGTGCCTAGCGGGGAGCTTTTCAGCTCTGGCCGCCGGCCAGCTTCTCGCGGAGCGCGGCCAGGGCCTCGTCCGACGCCAGGGCGCCGGAGTTGTCCGCCGACTCCGAGGAGTACGAGCCGCCGCCGGCGTTGCCGCCACCGGCGTTGCCGCCACCGGCCACCGGCGCCGCAGCGCCCTCGGCCGCAGCCTGCTCGTCGGCCTCGCGGGACTTGACGACCTGCGCCTGGTGCTGCTCGAAGCGCTGCTGGGCCTCGGCGTACTGGTTCTCCCAGGCCTCGCGCTGGGCCTCGTAGCCCTCCAGCCAGTCGTTGGTCTCGGGGTCGAAGCCCTCGGGGTAGATGTAGTTGCCCTGGTCGTCGTAGGACGCGGCCATGCCGTACAGGGTCGGGTCGAACTCGACCGCCATCGGGTCGGCGCCGAAGGACTCGTTGGCCTGCTTCAGCGACAGCGAGATCCGGCGACGCTCCAGGTCGATGTCGATGACCTTGACGAAGATCTCGTCGTTGACCTGGACGACCTGCTCCGGGATCTCCACGTGGCGCTCGGCCAGCTCGGAGATGTGGACCAGGCCCTCGATGCCCTCGTCGACGCGGACGAACGCACCGAACGGAACGAGCTTGGTGACCTTACCCGGGACGACCTGACCGATCTGGTGGGTCCGGGCGAACTGCTGCCACGGGTCTTCCTGGGTCGCCTTGAGCGACAGGGAGACGCGCTCGCGGTCCATGTCGACGTCGAGGACCTCGACCGTGACCTCCTGGCCGACCTCGACGACCTCGGAGGGGTGGTCGATGTGCTTCCAGGACAGCTCGGAGACGTGGACGAGACCGTCGACGCCGCCCAGGTCCACGAAGGCACCGAAGTTGACGATGGAGGAGACGACGCCGGAGCGCACCTGACCCTTCTGGAGGGTGGTGAGGAAGGTCTGGCGGACCTCGCTCTGGGTCTGCTCCAGCCAGGCACGGCGGGACAGGACCACGTTGTTGCGGTTCTTGTCCAGCTCGATGATCTTGGCCTCGAGCTCCTTGCCCACATAGGGCTGGAGGTCGCGGACGCGACGCATCTCGACCAGGGAGGCCGGGAGGAAGCCACGGAGGCCGATGTCGAGGATGAGACCACCCTTGACGACCTCGATGACGGTACCGGTGACGATCCCGTCCTCTTCCTTGATCTTCTCGATCGTGCCCCAGGCACGCTCGTACTGAGCGCGCTTCTTGGACAGGATGAGGCGGCCTTCCTTGTCCTCCTTCTGGAGAACCAGGGCCTCGATCTCGTCGCCGACGGCGACGACCTCGTTGGGGTCGACGTCGTGCTTGATCGACAGCTCGCGGCTGGGGATCACGCCTTCGGTCTTGTAACCGATGTCGAGCAGGACCTCGTCCCGGTCGACCTTCACGATGACGCCGTCGACGATGTCGCCGTCGTTGAAGTACTTGATCGTCTCGTCGATCGCGGCGAGGAAGGCTTCCTCGTTACCGATGTCGTTGACCGCAACCTGCGGGGTGGTGGCGGTGGTCTCGGTGCTGCTCGTCATGTGGGAAAGGGCTCCGGTACGGACATTGAAGTCGTAGGTACTGCTACGCCGAGAGCCGTTATCGCTTCTGCACAAGCCGGACAGCGTCAGAGGCATTTCCCCGGAAGCCCCGCACAGACCGGAGCCAACCGAAACGCCTCGAAAACCGAGGGGACATACATACAGATGCGAGCGCGACCTGCTCCGTCTGAGGCGCACAAGCCCGCAGCGCAACTTGTAGCATACGGGGGCAGCCGGGCAGGGTCAATGCGCGAAGCCGCACACCCAGGGCAGAACGCCCGATTACCGGCACGCGTGATGTTCCGCGGGGCCCAGAGGACCCCGCCGTCCCTACTGCTGCAAGCTCAGCGAAGACTACGACGACGGGCGCGATGAACCAAGAGTACGAGCCGGAGGCGACCCGACGTCATGCCTCCGCAACCGAAAGCAGCCAGGCCAGCCGCGGCTGGTGGGACCGGAACGCCGACGAGTACCAGAGCGAGCACGGCGCGTTCCTCGGGGACGACCGGTTCGTCTGGGGACCGGAGGGGCTGGACGAGGAGCAGGCCGGGCTGCTCGGTCCGGCCGCGGGGCTGAAGGGCCTGCGGATCCTGGAGATCGGTGCGGGCGCGGCGCAGTGCGCGCGCTGGCTGGCGGCGCAGGGTGCGCACCCCGTGGCCCTGGATCTCTCGCACCGGCAGTTGCAGCACGCACTGCGGATCGGGGACGCGGCGGACGGTGCGGGCGCGGGCCGTGTGGAGCTGGTGGAGGCGGACGCGGGGACGCTGCCGTTCCGGGACGGCGCGTTCGACATGGCGTGCTCCGCTTATGGCGCGATTCCGTTCGTCGCCGATCCGGTGCGGGTGTTGCGCGAGGTGCGGCGGGTGCTGCGGCCGGGCGGGCGGTTCGTGTTCTCGGTGACGCATCCGATCCGTTGGGCGTTCCCGGACGAGCCGGGGCCCGAGGGGCTGTCGGTGGCGGCGTCGTACTTCGACCGGACCCCGTACGTGGAGCAGGACGAGAACGGGCGCGCGGTCTACGTAGAGCATCACCGGACGGTGGGTGACCGGGTGCGCGACGTGGTGGCGGCCGGGTTCCGGCTGGTGGATCTGGTGGAGCCGGAGTGGCCGGACGAGAACACGCAGGAGTGGGGCGGCTGGTCGCCGTTGCGCGGGTATCTGATCCCGGGGACGGCGATCTTCGTGTGCGTGGCGGAGTGAGTCGGCGGCGCTGACGGGGGCGGGCCCGTCCGGGTGGCGGGGCGGCAGACTGGGCGGGTGATCCGCGATGACGTACTGAGTCTGCTGCCCGCCCGTTCCGCGCTGCCCGCGCTGCGTGAGGCCCTGGAGGGGCCGGGGAGCGCGGTGCTGTGTGCGCCGCCCGGTACGGGCAAGACGACGCTGGTGCCGCTGGAGCTGGCGGGGCTCGTGGGGCGCGGCCCGGGGCGGCGGGTGCTGGTGGCGGAGCCGCGGCGGATCGCGGCGCGGGCGGCGGCGCGGCGGATGGCGTGGCTGCTGGGGGAACGCGTCGGTGAGCGGGTGGGGTTCACGGTGCGCGGGGAGCGGCGGGTGGGGCCGCGTACGGCCGTGGAGGTGGTGACGACCGGGGTGCTGCTGCAGCGGTTGCAGCGGGATCCGGAGCTGGCCGGCGTCGATGTGGTGATGCTCGACGAGTGCCATGAGCGGCATCTGGACGCGGACACGGCGGCGGCGTTCCTGCTGGACGTGCGGGCGGCGCTGCGGCCGGAGCTGCGGCTGGTGGCGGCGTCGGCGACGACGGACGCGGCGGGGTGGGCGGCGCTGCTGGGCGGTTCGCAGGGGCCGGCTCCGGTGGTGACGGCGGAGGGCACCTCCCACGAGGTGGAGGTCGTGTGGGCGCCGCCGGAGCGTCCGGTGCGGCCGGCGCACGGCATGCGGGTGGATCCGGCGCTGCTGGCGCATGTGGCGGGGGTGGTGCGGCGGGCGCTGCGGGAGCGGTCGGGCGATGTGCTGTGTTTTCTGCCGGGCGCCGGGGAGATCGGGCGGGTGGCGGGGCTGCTGGCCGGGGTGGACGCGGAGGTGCTGCAGGTTCACGGGCGGGCCCCGGCGGAGGTGCAGGACGCGGTGCTGGCCGGTGGGGACGGGGTGCGCCGGGTGGTGCTGGCGACGGCGGTCGCGGAGTCCAGTCTGACGGTTCCGGGGGTCCGGGTGGTGGTGGACTGCGGGCTGGCGCGGGTGCCGCGGACGGATCATGCGCGGGGCCTCGGGGCGCTGGCGACAGTGCGGGCATCGCGGGCGGCGGCCCGGCAGCGGGCCGGGCGGGCCGGGCGCCAGGCGCCGGGTGCGGTGTATCGCTGCTGGTCGGAGGGGGAGGACGGGCGGTTGCCGCGGTTCCCCGACCCGGAGATCAAGGTGGCGGAGCTGTCGGCGTTCGCGTTGCAGGTGGCGTGCTGGGGTGATCCGTCGGCGGCGGGGCTGGCGCTGCTGGATCCGCCGCCCGCGGGGGCGATGGCGGCGGCGCGGGAGGTGCTGGGTGCGGTCGGCGCGGTGGATGCGGACGGCCGGGTGACGGAACGGGGGCGGCGGTTGGCGCGGCTGGGGGTGGCGCCGCGGCTGGCGCGGGCGTTGCTGGACGGCGCGCGGGAGGTGGGGGTGCGGCGGGCGGCCGAGGTGGTGGCGTTGCTGAGCGAGGAGCCGCCGCGGTCGTACGGGGACGATCTGGCGGCCGCGTGGCGGCAGGCGCGGCGGGGCGGCGATGCGTATGCGGGGCGGTGGCGGCAGGAGGCCCGTCGGCTGGCATCGGCGGTGACGGGGCTCGGGCCGGAGGGCGCCGGCGACGTGGCGGCCGAGGCGGGGTCCGGGGCCGCGGGTGGGCGCTCCGGTGGTGCGGGGTCGGGTGCCGGTGGTGTCGGGGACGACGATGCGGTGGCCGGGCTGGTGGCGGCGTTGGCGTTCCCGGAGCGGGTGGCGCGGGCGCGGGGCGCGGGCAGTTTTCTGATGGCGTCCGGGACGCGGGCGGAGACCGGCGAGGCGGGTTCGCGGTTGCGGGAGGCGCGGTGGCTGGCGGTCGCGGTGGCGGACCGTCCGGTGGCGGCGGCATCCGCGCGGGTGCGGCTGGCGGCGGTGATCGACGAGGCGACGGCGGTTGCGGCGGCGGGCGCGCTGTCCTCCCGGGGCGAGGAGGTCCGGTGGGCGGACGGCGATGTCGTGGCGCGGGAGGTGACGCGGCTGGGGGCGATCGAGCTGGTGGCGCGGCCGCTCACGGCGCCGGACGCGGGGGCGGTGCGCGAGGCGGTGGCGGAGGGGCTGCGGCGGGAGGGCGTCGGGCTGTTGCGCTGGTCGGCGGGGGCGGTGGCGCTGCGGCAGCGGATGGCCTTTCTGCACGGGGAGTTGGGTGAGCCGTGGCCGGAGGTGTCGGATGCGGCGCTGCTGGAGCGGGCCGGGGAGTGGCTGGGGGTGGAGCTGGACCGGGCGCGGCGGCGGGCGGATCTGGAGCGGATCGATGCCGGGGCGGCGCTGGGGCGGCTGTTGCCGTGGGCATCCGGTGCCGCGGTGCGCTTCGAGGAGCTGGCGCCGGAGCGTATCGAGGTGCCGAGCGGTTCGCGGGTGCGGGTCGACTACGGCGGTGCGCAGCCGGTGCTGGCGGTGAAGTTGCAGGAGATGTTCGGGCAGCAGGAATCGCCGCGGGTGGCGGACGGGCGGGTGCCGGTCCTCGTCCATCTGCTCTCCCCCGCCGGGCGCCCGGCGGCGGTGACGGCGGATCTGGCCTCCTTCTGGCGGGATGGTTACCGGTCCGTGCGGGCGGAGCTGCGGGGCCGTTATCCGAAGCATCCGTGGCCCGAGGATCCGTCGGCGGCCGAGCCGACGCGGTACACGACGGCGCGGATGAAGCGGGAGCGGGGCTGAGGGGACGGGTGGGTTGTCGGGGCGGGGCGGAGGCGTGCGGTGGGTGGGTGAAGGGCCGGCGCCGGCGGTGGGGCACGGGGTGGCGCGGGCCGTCGTGGCCGGGGTCAATTCGTAGGCGCTGTCGGCTCGTTCAGTCCTGGTGTCACCTTACGGTCCGCCACTGACAACGGGCCGTGCGGCGGGTGCGGCCGTGGTCGGGCGGGGGCGGCGGGCGCGGGCCTCCAGGGTGAGGCCGAGGGTGAGGAGGGCGGCGCCGAGGGCGAGGAAGCCCCAGGGAAGATAGCTGGTGAGGAGCAGGACCAGGGTGCGCTGGGAGGAGACGAGGGCGACGACGGCGTCGACGTAGTCGGGGCGCATCTTGACGTGTCCGGCGAAGGCGGTGACCTTGCCGCCGCCGGGGAGGAGGTCGCCGCCGCGCAGCTCCTCCTTGTGGATCTCCTCGCCGTTGACGGGGGCGCCGGTGACGGGGTCGACCCAGAACATGCGCTTGGTGGTGTACCAGCGGGTGGTGCCCATCTTGCGGACGGAGTCCGCGGTGATGCCCTTGACCGGCAGTTTCTTGGGCAGCGGGACCTTGGTCCAGGGGATGGTCTGCTCGAAGTAGTAGACCTCCAGGCCGTGGAAGGTGCGGGTGCCCTTGTAGTGGATGGGGGCGGAGGCGCGGGTCTGCGGGTCGTAGTAGGAGTAGTCGCGCTTCTCGACGAGGAACGGCCATTTGTACTCGATGCCGTCGCGGCGCACGGGGTCGCCGTCGACGCTTTCGCCGGTGGCGTGGACCGGTTCCTGGCTGTGGGCGTCGAAGACGTAGCGCTCGGGGATCTGGGAGACCATCTTGCCGTCGGGCCCGGCGACGTAGGTGAGCGCGTCCCAGACGACGACGTCGCGGTCGGCGCTCCGCTCGATGCGGTCGGCGGCGGCGACGTTGCCCTTGAGGGTCTGGACGACGGTGAGCCGGGGGACCTTCTTGGCCTTCATGGTTCCGTAGTCGACGAGGGTGGCGGGCTCGGCGACGAGGACGGTGTCCTGGTACTGGCTGGGCGGGACCTTCGCGAGGCGCGGGAAGGCGTACCAGCGCAGCAGCGGGGAGAGCGCGGTGCAGAAGACCGCGACGGCGAGGAGTATCAGGCTGGCTTTGCGGCGCATGGCGGTGCGTCCCTTCCCTTGCGGGGTGTGCGGCGTGCCTGCCGTCAGGGGTGTGCGGGGACGGTGGTCCGCAGCGGCTTGGGGGAGGTGGTGCCGTCGGGGGCGCCGATCGCCGTGATGGTGAGGACGAGGAGGAGCGCGGCGGCGAGGCCGGCGGCGGCTGCGGTGAAGGCGCGCATGGGCGGCTCCCGGAGAGCTGATGCTGCGTCAGGGAGGGGGCACCGTAGCAACGGGCGGCCGAGATGAGAACACGTGGCACCGCCGCCCTGCCCGGGGCGGGCGGGGCGGCGGTGGCGGTGCGGTGCCGGTCAGGCGGTGGGCGCGGTGACCTTCAGTTCGAGGGTGAGGGCGGCGCCGTCGGCGGTGGTGAGGCGGAGGCGGTAGGTGCCGGGGCGGTCGGCGTCGGTGAAGATCTCCGGGAGTTTCAGCAGGCCGTGGGCGTCGGTGGTGAGGTCGGTGAGGGTGCGCTGCGGGGTGTCGGTGGCCGCGCCGGTGGCCCGGGGGTCGGTGAAGGACGGTCCGGCGGTGTTCGGGATCGGGTGGTCGGGGTCGCCGGTGACCATGGTGGCGGTGACCGGGACGCCCGCGGCGGCCTCGCCCCGGAAGGCGGCCTTGATCTCGATGCGGTCGGCGGCGTAGCTGTCGCCCGCGGTCACGGTCAGTTCCTCGTCCGAGGTGCGGGTGAGGGTGTCGGCCTTGGGGGCGGGCGGCGCCTCGACGGTGGCGGTGAAGTCGACGGGCGGGACGGTGCGGCCGACGGCGGTGGCGCGGACGGTGAAGGTGCCGGTGGTCTTGCCCGCGCGCAGCGCCGGGGCGGTGGCCAGGCCATCCTTGGCGGTGGTGACGGTGACGGTGGTGGCGCCGTCCGGGAAGCGTGTGTCGGTGGTGCCGGTGATGGTGAAGCGTACGGGGGCGTCGGCGACGGGCTTGCCCGCGCTGTCCTTGGCGCGCACCTGGGGCGGGGTGGTGAAGGTGTTGCCCGCGGTGGCGGTGAGGTCCTTGTCACCGGTGCGTTCGAGGGCGGTGAGGGGTGCGGGGGTGGTGGGTTCGGTGGGGTTGGTCGGGTCCGTGGGGGGCGGGTTGCCGCCGGTGCCGGTGTCGCCCGTGCCGCCGTTGCCTCCGCCGGTTCCGCCGGTTCCGCCGTTGTCTCCGGTGCCGCCGCCCGGTGTGCCGCCCGTGCCGCCTGAACTTCCGCCCGAGGACGGGCCGTCGGCGTCCTTGCCGGTGTCCGGTCGGCTTCCCCCGTGGTCCTTACCAGTGTCCTTGCCGGGGCTCTTCCCGGTGTCCTTCGCGGGGCCGTCGGCCGGGCTGCCGGGCTTCGCGGGTGTGCTGCCGCGGTGGGTGACGGTGCCGCCGGAGGTGCCGCCACGCCGGTGGACGGGCAGGACGCCGGTGCCGTCCGGAACCTCGTGGGTGCCCTTGCGGTAGAAGGCGTACCAGGACAGGACGGTGCGCAGATAGTCCTCGGAGTGGTTGTAGGCGAGGACGGCGCGGTCCAGGTCGCGGGCGAGGGAGAGGTCGCGGTCGGCGCCGCAGAGGTAGTGGCCGGCGGCGAGCGCCGCGTCGAAGATGTTGTTGGGGTCCTTCTTGCCGTCGCCGTTGCCGTCGGCGCCCCATCCCGTGCCGTCCGGTCCGCCCTGGGACCAGGTCGACGGGATGAACTGCATCGGGCCCACGGCGCGGTCGTGGGTGCGGTCGCCGTCGTATCGCCCCTGGTCGGTGTCGGTGATACGGGCGAAGCCCCGGCCGTTGAGCTGGGGGCCGAGGATGGGGCGCAAGGTGGTGCCCTCGGCGTCGACGGCGCCGCCGCGTGCCTGGCCGGATTCCACCTTGCCGATCGCGGCGAGCAGTTGCCACGGCAGCCGGCACCCGGGGTCACTGGCGGCGACGCTCGCCTCCGCCTTCCGGTACGCGGCGAGCACGGTGGCGGGGATGCCGGCCTCGGCGGGCCCGATGACGACCGGAGCGCCGGGCTTCTTCCGCGAACCGTCGGGCGGCACCGGGCTGTTGAGGGGCGGCAGGTCCGTGTAATAGGGCGAGTCGCCGTCGACGGTGGCGTCGGCGGGCGGTTGGGGGGTGCGGTCCGGGGCCGCCTGCGCGCGGTCGATGGCGCCCGGCGCCTGAGAGGCCGTCAGTGCGGCCACCACCAGGGCCGCGACAGCGGCCGACCCGGCCCCTCGGCGGAGCCGTCGCCCGAACGTGGCTGCCATGCGTGCCTCCTCCTCCGCGGTGAACGGCCGCGCCGGAGCCGCCGTTGCGTGCTCCGTTGCGCGCCGACGCACGCGACACTACGACACCTGGGGACGCACATCTACCGCCATCATCGGCCGAGATGGTGAACGGTATCGGTCAGGAAAGGGCACTTATCGTTCACTCTTGGGCATGAGGCGGATGGTCCCGCCGAGGCCGGAGGGGACGGGTGACGACGCCCGGCCCGCTCCCCGGGCCGGGCCACTCCCCCACCCGGGCCGGACCCGCCCACGCTCCGCGGTCACGGAATTCACGTCTGCCGCGCCGCATCCGCCGTCCCGCCGGTCCGGGAGGAGATTCTCCGTCGCACTGCGAGCGGACGGTCACATACCCGCTGGACCGTCACCGTCCACGGAGCGGGAAAAGTTGGTCCCCGATCAGCTCATCATGGCACTGGTATCGGGGAGGAATGCTTGCTGTCGTGGATCATTCGCTCGTGGATGGGCTGCTGGTATCCCTCGTTTTTGAGCGCGAAATCACCATCGCGAACACGGCATACGTCGGCGCGTCGGCGACCATCTCGGCAAGCAAGCCCGAGGCAGAGGCGCCGGGAGTGCTGGAAGTCCGCTCCCCACAGCACCCGCGACGCGTCGGACAGCGACATGCGGCCGTCCGCCCCGAGCTTGGCGAGGCCCGTGAGCATCCACTGCCACCGGAACGCGCGGGTCCGCCGGCCGCGGGAACGGTGCCCGCGGCCGGCGCCCCGTCAGTGCGCGGCCGACTCCCAGTCCGCGCCGACGCCGATGGAGACGTCCAGCGGGGCGCGGAGGTCGACGGCGTCGGCCATCTCGCGGCGGAGCAGCTCCTCGACCTGCTTGCGCTCGCCGGGTGCCACCTCGACCACGATTTCGTCGTGTACCTGGAGCAGCATCCGGGACGTCAGCCCGGCCGCCCGCAGCGCCTCGTCGACCTTCAGCATCGCGATCTTGACGATGTCGGCGGCGGTGCCCTGGATCGGGGCGTTCAGCGCCATCCGCTCGGCCATCTCGCGGCGCTGGCGGTTGTCGCTGTTGAGGTCGGGGAGGTAGCGGCGGCGGCCGAGGATCGTCTCGGTGTACCCCGTGGCGCGGGCCTCCTCCACCACGCGCTGGAGGTAGTCCCGCACGCCGCCGAACCGCTCGAAGAAGTTGTCCATCAGCTTGCGGGCCTCGTCCGGCTGGATGCCCAGCTGCTGCGAGAGACCGAACGCCGAGAGGCCGTACGCCAGGCCGTAGGACATCGCCTTGATCTTGCGGCGCATCTCCGGGTCGACCTCGTCCTTGGCGACGGAGAAGACGTGCGAGGCGACGGTGGTGTGCAGGTCCTCGCCGGAGGTGAACGCCTCGATCAGGCCCTCGTCCTCGGAGAGGTGCGCCATCACCCGCAGCTCGATCTGGCTGTAGTCGGCGGTCAGCAGGGTGTCGTACCCCTCGCCGACGACGAAGCTGCGGCGGATGGCGCGGCCCTCGTCGGTGCGCACCGGGATGTTCTGGAGGTTGGGGTCGGTCGACGAGAGCCGGCCGGTGGCCGCGACGGTCTGGTTGAAGGTGGTGTGGATGCGGCCGTCCGCGGCGATGGTCTTGATCAGGCCCTCGACCGTCGCGCGCAGCTTGGACTGCTCGCGGTGGCGCAGCATGATCACCGGGAGTTCGTTCTCGGTCTGGGCGGCGAGCCAGGCGAGGGCGTCGGCGTCGGTGGTGTAGCCGGTCTTGGTCTTCTTCGTCTTCGGCAGGCCCAGCTCGCCGAAGAGGACCTCCTGGAGCTGCTTGGGCGAGCCGAGGTTGAACTCGTGGCCGGCCGCGGCGTGCGCCTCCTGGACGGCCTGCTGCACCGCACCGGCGAACTGCTGCTCCATCCGCTCCAGCCAGCCGCGGTCGGCGGCGATGCCGTCGCGCTCCATACGGGCCAGCAGGGCGCTGGTGGGCAGCTCGACATCGCGCAGCAGCTCGGCGGCGCCGACCTCCGCGAGCCGGGTCTCGAAGGCGGCGCCGAGATCCAGCACCGTACGGGCCTTGGCCATCAGGGCCTCGGCCTCGGCCTCCTCGTCGGCGCCGAAGGCCAGCTGGCCGCCCGCCTCGGTGGCCGGGGCCAGATCACGGCCGAGGTATTCGACCGAGAGGGCGTCGAGGGCGAAGGAACGGCGGCCGGGCTTGACGAGGTAGGCGGCGAGCGCGGTGTCCATCGTGACGCCGTCGATCTGCCAGCCGTGCTCACCGAAGACCCGCATCAGGCCCTTGGCGTTGTGCATGACCTTCGGGCGGTCGGCGGCGGCGCTCCAGGCGGCGAAGGCCTGCTCATCGGCCTCGTCGAGCTGCGCCGGGTCGAACCAGACCGCCGGTCCCGCGGCCGTGGCCAGCGCGATCTCGGCGACGTTGCCGCTGCCCAGGGACCAGACGTCGACGGTGGAGACGCCCAGCGGGCCGGTGCCGTGCTCGGCGAGCCAGGGGGCCAGCTCACCGGCGGCGGCGACGGTGCCGTCGACCTCGACCCCACCGGCCGCGACGGCCTCGTCGCCGCCCTGGTCCGCGCCCGGGTCGACGGCGTGCAGCCGGTCGCGCAGGCCCTGGTTACGGATCTCCAGGCCGTTGAGGAACGCGGTGAGCTTCTCGCGGTCGTACGCCTCGCGGACCAGCGCGCCGGGGCCGCAGGGCAGCGCCACGTCGCGGACCATCTCCGTCAGGCGGCGGTTGAGCTTGACGGACTCCAGGTGGTCGCGGAAATTCTGGCCCGCCTTGCCCTTGACCTCCTCGGCCCGCTCCACCAGCTCGGCGAAGGAGCCGAACTGGTTGATCCACTTCGCGGCGGTCTTCTCGCCGACGCCGGGGATGCCGGGGAGGTTGTCCGACGGGTCGCCGCGCAGGGCCGCGAAGTCCGGGTACTGGGCGGGGGTGAGTCCGTACTTCTCGAACACCTTCTCCGGGGTGAAGCGGGTCAGCTCGGAGACGCCCTTGGTCGGGTAGAGGACCGTGACGTCGTCGGTCACGAGCTGGAAGGAGTCGCGGTCGCCGGTGACGATGGAGACGGCGAAGCCCTCGGCGGTGGCCTGCTGGGTGAGCGTGGCGATGACGTCGTCGGCCTCGAAGCCCTCGACGGCGAAGCGCTTGACGTGCATCGCGTCCAGCAGCTCGCCGATCAGCTCGACCTGGCCCTTGAACTCGTCGGGGGTCTTGGAGCGGTTCGCCTTGTAGTCGGGGAACTCCTCGGAGCGCCAGGTCTTGCGGGAGACGTCGAAGGCCACCGCGAAATGGGTGGGCGCCTCGTCACGCAGGGTGTTCGCGAGCATGGACGCGAAGCCGTAGATCGCATTGGTCGGTTGCCCCGTGGCGGTGGTGAAATTCTCCACGGGCAGGGCGAAGAACGCCCGGTAGGCCATGGAGTGCCCGTCCATCAGGAGCAGGCGGGGACGGCCGTCCCCCACCGCTGCGGTGCCGGTCGTTTCGCTCTTCTTCGCTGCCTTTGCTGCCACGCCCCCGATCCTGCCACGCCCCACCGACAATCCCCGCCGCGGCGGGGAGGGGCGGGCCGGGCCGGGGCGTCCGCGGTGCCGGTGCGTGGCCACCGGCGACCGTCCGTACGCAGGTGACGGCCGTGGCGCGGAGTTTTCCACAGGGCCGGGCCCGGCCTCCGCGGCGTCGTCCACAGGCCCTGCCCGGCCGCCGCGGTCCATGACAGGATCGGATGTGCACGGCAACGATCCGGCCCGGCCCGTGCGCCGGGTGGCACACGGCTCAAGGGAGAGCGCCATGGCAGGCAAGCCGCCCGCATCCGATCCGGTACAGGACGCGCCCGAGGTCGGCGCGCCACAGCACTCGGCCGTCGGCCTCCCGGCGATCACCAACGCGCTGCGCATCTCGCAGCAGCAGATGGGTGTGCGCCGTACGGCCCTGACACTGCTGCGCGTCAATCAGAAGAGCGGCTTCGACTGCCCCGGCTGCGCCTGGCCCGAGGGCGAGCAGCGGCACACCGCGGAGTTCTGCGAGAACGGCGCCAAGGCCGTCGCGGAGGAGGCGACGCTGCGCCGCGTCACCCCGGAGTTCTTCGCCGCGCACCCCGTCGCGGATCTCGCCGACCGCAGCGGTTACTGGCTCGGCCAGCAGGGCCGGCTGACCCACCCCATGTACCTCGCCGAGGGCGCCGAGCACTACGAACCGGTCTCGTGGGAGCGCGCCTTCGACATCCTGGGCGAGGAGCTGACCGCCCTCGCCTCGCCCGACGAGGCGGTCTTCTACACCTCCGGGCGCACCAGCAACGAAGCGGCCTTCCTCTTCCAGCTCTTCGCCCGCGAGTTCGGCACGAACAACCTCCCCGACTGCTCCAACATGTGCCACGAGTCGTCCGGGTCGGCGCTGACCGAGACGCTGGGCGTCGGCAAGGGCAGCGTGCTGCTGGAGGATCTCTACAAGGCCGATCTGATCATCGTCGCCGGGCAGAACCCCGGGACCAACCACCCCCGGATGCTGACCGCGCTGGAGAAGGCGAAGGCCGAGGGCGCGCGGATCATCTCCGTCAACCCGCTGCCCGAGGCCGGTCTGGAGCGGTTCAAGAACCCGCAGACGCCGCGCGGCCTGGCCGGCGGCGGCACCGCGCTGACCGATCTCTTCCTCCAGGTGCGCATCGGCGGTGACCAGGCGCTCTTCCGTGCCCTGTGCCGCGGCGTCCTGGAGGCCGAGGGCGCGCTCGACCAGGAGTTCATCGACGCGCACACGCACGGCTTCGAGGAGTTCGCGGCCGCCGCGCGCGAGGCCGACCCCGAGGAGACGCTGCGCGCCACCGGGCTGCGCCAGGAGGAGATCGACGCGGCGCTGGAGATGGTGCTCGCCTCGCGGCGCACCATCGTGTGCTGGGCGATGGGCCTGACGCAGCACAAGCACTCGGTGCCCACCATCCGCGAGGTCGTCAACTTCCTGCTGCTGCGCGGCAACATCGGCCGCCCCGGCGCCGGGGTGTGCCCCGTGCGCGGGCACAGCAACGTCCAGGGCGACCGCACCATGGGCATCTTCGAGCGGCCCGCGCCCGCCTTCCTCGACGCGTTGGAGAAGGAGTTCGGGTTCGCCCCGCCCCGGGAGCACGGCTACGACGTCGTCCGCGCCATCCGGGCGCTGCGCGACGGCGATGCCAAGGTGTTCTTCGCGATGGGCGGCAACTTCGTCTCCGCCACCCCCGACACCGAGGTCACCGAGGCGGCGGTGCGCCGCGCCCGGCTGACGGTGCACGTCTCCACCAAGCTCAACCGCTCGCACGCGGTCACCGGCGCGCGGGCGCTGATCCTGCCGACGCTGGGCCGTACGGAGCGCGATGTGCAGGGCGGCGCCGAGCAGTTCGTGACGGTCGAGGACTCCATGGGGATGGTGCACGCCTCCCGGGGGCGGCTGGCGCCGGCCGGTCCGCAGCTGCTGTCGGAGACCGCGATCGTGGCCCGGATGGCCCGCCGCGTCCTGGGCGAGCGGAGCCGTACGCCGTGGGAGGAGTTCGCCCGCGACTACGGAACGATCCGGGACCGCATCGCCCGTGTCATCCCCGGCTTCGAGGACTTCAACGCCAAGGTCGCCCGCCCCGGCGGCTTCACGCTGCCGCACGCCCCCCGCGACAGCCGCAGCTTCCCCACCGCCACCGGGAAGGCCAACTTCACGGCGGCGCCCGTGGAGTACCCGCGCGTCCCCGAGGGCCGGTTGCTGCTCCAGACGCTGCGCTCGCACGATCAGTACAACACCACGATCTACGGCCTCGACGACCGCTACCGCGGCATCAAGAATGGCCGCCGGGTCGTGCTGCTCCACCCCGAGGACGCCCGGGAGCACGGCTTCGCCGACGGCTCCTACGCCGATCTGGTCAGCGAGTGGACGGACGGCGTCGAGCGGCGCGCCCCCGGGTTCCGGGTGGTGCACTATCCGACGGCGCGGGGCTGCGCGGCCGCGTACTACCCCGAGACCAATGTGCTCGTCCCGCTCGACCACACCGCCGACACCAGCAACACCCCGGCGTCGAAGTCCGTGGTGATCCGGCTGGAGCGGGCACAGGACGACGGGACTGACGGGGCGGCGGAAGGGTGACCCCGTGCCCGGTGGCGCCGGGGCGGGCTGGCAGGATCATCCGGATCATCGACGAGCACGGGCGAGCGAACGGAGCGAGCACTTGGGCGCGCAGCAGACCACCACGTTTCCGCAGGAGGTCCTCGACCGGTGGGCCGGGCTCGGCCTCGACCTCCCGGCGCTCTTCTCCGCCGGGCACCTCGGCAACCGGATGAGCGTGCAGGTCTTGGAGGCCGGTCCGGACCGCGTCGTCGGCACCATGCCGGTCGAGGGCAACACCCAGCCGTACGGGCTGCTGCACGGCGGCGCGTCCGCGGTGCTGGCGGAGACGCTGGGTTCGGTCGGCGCGATGCTGCACGGCGGCCCGTCGAAGCTGGCCGTCGGCGTGGACCTGAACTGCACCCACCACCGCGGGGTCCGCTCGGGTCTGGTCACCGGCGTCGCCACCCCGGTGCACCGGGGGCGCTCCACCGCGACGTACGAGGTCGTGATCAGCGACGAGGCGGGCAAGCGGGTCTGCACCGCGCGGCTGACCTGCATGCTCCGGGACGCGCCCGCGGACGCCTACCGCGGCTGAGACGACGGCCGCGCGGGGCCGCGCGGGCGGCCCGCCGCCCCGCCCACGCGGCCCGGCCGGCCACCGGATGTACGGGTGGCCCCGCACCGGCACACGGTACGGGGCCACCCGCGGACGGACGGACCGGGCTACTGCCCCGGCTGGTCCTTCTGTTCCTTCTGCTTCTTCTCCTCGGCGTCCTCGATGACCGCCTCGGCGACCTGCTGCATCGAGAGCCTGCGGTCCATCGAGGTCTTCTGGATCCAGCGGAACGCGGCCGGTTCGGTCAGCCCGTACTGCGTCTGCAGGATGCTCTTCGCGCGGTCGACCAGCTTGCGGGTCTCCAGCCGCTGGGTGAGGTCGGCGACCTCCTTCTCCAGCGTCTTCAGCTCGGTGAAGCGGCTGACCGCCATCTCGATGGCCGGGACGACGTCGCTCTTGGAGAACGGCTTGACGAGGTAGGCCATCGCGCCCGCGTCCCGGGCGCGCTCCACCAGCTCGCGCTGGGAGAAGGCGGTCAGCATCAGCACGGGGGCGATGCTCTCCTCGGCGATGCGCTCGGCGGCGGAGATGCCGTCCAGGACCGGCATCTTCACATCGAGGATGACCAGGTCCGGGCGGTGCTCGCGGGCCAGCTCGACGGCTTTTTGCCCGTCACCGGCCTCACCGACGACGGTGTAGCCCTCCTCCTCCAGCATCTCTTTGAGGTCGAGACGGATGAGGGCCTCGTCCTCGGCGATCACGACGCGCGTGGTCAGCGGGGGGACGTGCGACCGGTCGTCATCGGCGGCGGGCTGCTCGGGCTCGGCGGCGCTCACGGGTCTCCTCGTTCAGGCAGGTGGTGCCCCTTTAGCCTACCCAGCTCCTGTATGGTGGGAGCACGACGGGGGCTCCTCAGCCTTCGATTCCCAAGGCCCTGGTACCCCAACCGGTTAGAGGGACGGTGCTCAAACCACCGACAGTGTGGGTTCGAATCCCACCCAGGGCACTTCGCCTCACTTTCGAAGGCCAGACCTCGCTCCGCCGATCGGTGATCTTCACCCGTCGTGGTGATCACGCCCCGTCGCCCGCTTCTCCGGGTCCCGGCGCTCCCCGCTTCGTATGATCCCCGCGCATCCGCCCCGTTTCCGGTGACGGCACGCAGAGGGCCGAAGCACTGACAGGAACGGCGGTCAGAACCTCGGCCCGGCATCAACGCCCGCGCACGGGCGGCTGTTTCGTACGGTGGGACTGCGGACTCCCCCTACTTCCCGCCGTCGTCCTCGCCGATGCGGTGGACGCGGACGAGGTTGGTGGAGCCGGGAACCCCGGGCGGGGAGCCGGCGGTGATGATCACGAGGTCGCCCTTCTCGCAGCGGCCGATCTTCAGCAGCTGCTCATCGACCTGCGCCACCATCTCGTCGGTGGAGTCGACGGTCGGGCCGAGGAAGGTCTCCACGCCCCAGGTGAGGTTGAGCTGCGAGCGCGTCGCCGGGTCGGGGGTGAAGGCGAGCAGCGGGATGGGCGAGCGGTAGCGGGAGAGACGGCGGACGGTGTCGCCGGACTGCGTGAAGGCGACGAGGAACTTCGCGCCGAGGAAGTCGCCCATCTCGGCGGCCGCGCGGGCGACGGCGCCCCCCTGGGTGCGGGGCTTGCTGCGGTCGGTCAGCGGCGGCAGGCCCTTGGCGAGGATGTCCTCCTCGGCCGCTTCCACGATCCGGCTCATGGTGCGGACGGTCTCGGCGGGGTACTTGCCCACGCTCGTCTCGCCGGAGAGCATCACCGCGTCCGTGCCGTCGATGACGGCGTTGGCGACGTCGGACGCCTCGGCGCGGGTGGGCCGGGAGTTGTCGATCATCGAGTCGAGCATCTGGGTGGCGACGATGACCGGCTTGGCGTTGCGCTTGGCCAGCTTGACGGCGCGTTTCTGTACGACCGGCACGGACTCCAGCGGCATTTCCACGCCGAGGTCGCCGCGCGCGACCATGATGCCGTCGAAGGCCGCGACGATGTCGTCGATGGCCTCGACGGCCTGCGGCTTCTCGACCTTGGCGATGACCGGCAGGAAGCGGCCCTCCTCGCGCATGATGCGGTGGACGTCCTCGATGTCGCGGCCGCTGCGGACGAAGGAGAGGGCGATGAGGTCGGCGCCGGTGCGCAGTGCCCAGCGGAGGTCCCCCTCGTCCTTGCCGGAGAGGGCGGGGACGGAGACGGCGACGCCGGGGAGGTTGAGGCCCTTGTGGTCGGAGACCATGCCGCCCTCGACGACCCGGGTGCGGACGCGGGGCCCGTCGACGCCGGTGACCTCCAGGGTGACCTTGCCGTCGTCGACGAGGATGCGTTCGCCAGTGGTGACGTCGGCGGCGAGGCCGTCGTAGGTGGTGGAGCAGAGGTGGCGGTCGCCCTCCGCGGCGGGGTCGACGGTGATGGTGAACGTGTCGCCGCGTTCGAGAAGTACGGGCCCTTCGCGGAAGCGGCCCAGGCGGATCTTCGGACCTTGAAGGTCGGCGAGGACGCCGACGCTGCGGTGGGTCTCCACGGATGCCTCGCGGACCCGTGCGTAACGCGCCTCGTGATCGGCGTAGGTGCCGTGGCTGAGGTTGAAGCGTGCGATGTCCATGCCGGCGTCGACGAGGGCTTTGATCTGCTCGTACGTGTCGGTGGCCGGTCCCAGTGTGCAAACGATTTTTGCTCGGCGCATGGGGCGACCCTATGCCGTACCCACTGGTAGAGAAGAGTGGTGCGATGGCTGCTCAACGACCGCTGGTTTAAAGGTTGTTGACGAGTACGGAAATGCGCGGCCCGCCGCTCCGATGAGCGGCGGGCCGTGGTGTGCGGGCCGTGCTGATGCGACGTCAGCCGTGGTGGGCGGGTGTCGCGTGGGGCGCGGCGGCCGCCGCGGGGGCCGTGGGGTGCGGGAGGCCGAAGGTGGTGAAGGCGGTGCGGTCGGGGAGCGGGTACGGGGTGGTGCCGGTCAGGGAGTTGAGGATGGTGGCGCTGCGCCAGGCGGCGAGGGTGAGGTCGGGGGTGCCGACGCCGTGGCTGTGGCGTTCGGCGTTCTGGACGTGGACGGAACCGGTGACGGCGGGGTCGAGGACGAGGCGGTGCTCGGCGTCGACACGGGGGCGTCCCGCGGCGTCGCGGGACAGGTACGGGTCGAGGGCGGCGAGGAGGGTGTCGAGGCGGCGCTCGCGGTAGCCGGTGGCGAGGACGACGGCGTCCGTGGTCAGGCGGGTGCGGCTGCGCTGTTCGGCGTGGGTGAGGCGGAGTTCGATGCCGCCGCCGGGGGCGCGGTCGGCGGCCTCCACCTGGACGCCGGGGGTGAGGACGGCGTCCGGCCAGCCGCCGTGCAGGGTGCGGCGGTAGAGCTCGTCGTGGACGGCGGCGAGGGTGTCGTGGTCGATGCCCTTGTAGAGCTGCCACTGGCCGGGGACGAGGGCGTCGCGGACCGGTTCGGCCAGCGCGTGGAAGTAGCGGGTGTAGTCCGGGGTGAAGTGTTCGAGGCCGAGCTTGCTGTACTCCATGGGCGCGAAGGCGGGGGTGCGGGCGAGCCAGTGGAGGCGTTCGCGGCCCTCGGGGCGGGCGCGCAGCAGATCGAGGAAGATCTCCGCACCGGACTGGCCCGCGCCGACGACGGTGACGTGGTCGGCGGCGAGCAGGCGTTCCCGGTGGTCGAGGTAGTCGGACGAGTGCAGGACGGGCGCGGCGGGGCTCTCGGCGAGGGGCCGCAGGGCCTCGGGGACGTGCGGGGCGGTGCCGATGCCGAGGACGAGGTTGCGGGCGTAGCCGCGGCCGAGGGCCTCGGCTTCGCCGTCGGCGTCGAGGTGGGTGTAGTCGATCTCGAAGACGGCGTGGGTGGCGTTCCAGCGGACGGCGTCGATCTGGTGGCCGAAGTGGAGGGCGGGGAGGTTCTCGCTGACCCAACGGCAGTACGCGTCGTACTCGGCACGGTGGATGTGGAACCGCTCGGCGAAGTAGAAGGGGAAGAGGCGGTCGCGGCTGCGGAGGTAGTTGAGGAAGCTCCAGGGGCTGGTGGGGTCGGCGAGGGTGACGAGGTCGGCGAGGAACGGGACCTGGAGGGTGGCGCCGTCGATGAGGAGGCCGGGGTGCCAGTGGAAGGCGGGGCGCTGGTCGTAGAAGGCGGTGCGCAGGCCGGTCAGGGGCTCGGCGAGGGCGGCGAGGGAGAGGTTGAAGGGGCCGATGCCGATGCCCGCGAGGTCGAGGGGGTCGGTGGGGGCGGCGGCGCCGGTGGGGTGCTCGGTGGTCATCAGGGGATGTGGCCTTCCACGAGTTTCAGGAGGTGGGCGAGGTCACCGGCGTCGGCGTGCGGGTTGAGGAGGGTGGCCTTGAGCCAGAGTCCGGTGGGGGTGGCGGCGCGGCCGAGGACGGCGTGGCCGTCGGCGAGGAGGGTGCGGCGGATCGCGGCGACGGTGCCGTCGTCCACGCCGGTGGGGCGGAAGAGGACGGTGGTGAGGGCAGGGCGGGAGTGGAGTTCGAGGTGGGGGTGGTCCTCGATGAGGTCGGCGAGGGTGGCGGCGGCGGCCAGGGTGCGGTCGACGAGGTCGCCGATGCCACGGCGGCCGAGGGCCTTGAGGGTGACGGCCGCCTTGAGGATGTCGGGGCGGCGGGTGGTGCGCAGCGAACGGCCGAGGAGGTCGGGCAGGCCCGCCTCGGTGTCGTCGTCGGCGTTGAGGTAGTCGGCGCGGTGGTCGAGAGGGGCGAGGTCGGCGGTGCCGGGGACGGCGAGGAGGCCGGCGGCGACCGGCTGCCAGCCGAGTTTGTGCAGGTCAAGGGTGACGGTGTGGGCGCGGTCCAGGCCCGTGAGGAGTCCGCGGTGGGCGTCGCTGAAGAGGAGCGCGCCGCCGTATGCGGCGTCGACGTGGAAGCGCGCGCCGTGGCGGGCGGCGAGGTCGGCGAGGGCCGGGAGCGGGTCGAGGGCGCCGGAGTCTGTGGTGCCGGCGGTGGCGGTGAGCAGGACGGGGCCGTGGAGGCGGGTGAGCGCGGCGTCGACGGCGACGGGGTCGAGCACGCCGTCCGGCGTGGGCACGGTGACGGGCGCGGGAAGCCCGAGCAGCCAGGCGGCGCGGTGGATGCTGTGGTGGGCGTTGGCGCCGCAGACGATACGGAGCGGGGGTGCCTCCGGTGCGGCGGCGGGGACGGGTGGGAGGGCGTCGGCGGGGCGGCGCGGGGCGCCGATGACCGGGGCGAGGGTGGCGACCGGCGCGGGGCCCCGGACGCCGGCGACGCCACCGGCGCGGGTACGGACGGATGCCGCGGGGCGCACTCCCCCGGCATACCGCTCCCCCGCGAGGTGCCCCGCGGTGCGCCGGGCGGTGCGGGCGGCCTCGCGGGCGAGGAGGACGGCGAGTTGGTTGGACTCGGTGCCGCCGGTGGTGAGCAGGGCGTCCGGGCCGTCGCCCGGTGCGTAGGTGTCGTCCGGTGTGCGGGTGCGCCGGGGGGCGCGGGGGAAGACGAGGGCGGCGAGTTCGCGGGTGGCGAGGGCTTCGAGGGCGGAGGCGGCGGGGGCCTGGTCCCAGGAGTCCATGGAGGGGTTGAGGGCGGACGCGGCGAGGTCGGCCGCGGCGGCGACGGCCAGCGGGGGGCAGTGCAGATGCGCGGCGCAGTGCGGGTCGGCCGGGTCGGCGGCGCCGGCGGCCAGGGTACGGACGAGGGTGGCGAGCGCCGCGTGCGCGCCGTCGCCGACATCGGGGAGGAGGGGGGCGCAGGTGTCGCGGACGGCGCGGGCGACGGCGTCCGGTCCGCCAGCGGGGAGGGGGCCCGCGCGGTCCGCGGCGCCGGTGGTGAGGGCGTCGAGGACGGTGCCGAGGAGGGGGCGGAGCGCGCGGGGGCCTTCGATACCGCCTGCGAGGGCGGCGTCGGCGGCGGGCACAGGCATGAACGTGCCCTTCCATGTGGAGAGTTGGGGTGGGAACGGCCGTTCCGTCGTCACGACGGTCAGCCATTAGGCGGCCCTAAGTTACTTTCCCCGTACGGTGCGTAGCCACCGGGGGCGAACGTTCCACCCATACGTGGGAGGCGGGTGCCGCAGGTGTTCGGGTGGGGCGGGAAGGACACGGGGTAGCCCGGGGTGGTGCGAGGGGGAGGGTGCAGCGCGTGCGGCGCGGCCCGGATCGGCCGGTCCCCCGGGCGGGAGGGGGCTCCGGGCAGGAGGGAGCGGCTCCGGGCGGGAGGGGCTCCGGCCTTGGGGTTCGGGGCGCCCCGGCCCGGACCGGCCGCCCCAGGCCGGGCAGAGGCGCGTCGGAACGCCCCGGCCCGGGGCGAGGCAGGCAAGATTCCTGTCCGGGCACGCACCGCAGGCCGGGCAACGACACGTCGGAGCACCCGCCCCAGATCAGCCGCCCCAGGCCGGGCAGAGGCGCGTCGGAACACCCGGGCCGGACCGGCACGGACCGGCCGAGGAGTCCGCGCCGAAGCAGGCTCGGGCCCCGCCCCGAAGGCGCCCGGGGGCAGGCCGCCGCGCCCGCGATGCCCGCCCCCGGCGGCCGGATCAGGCGGCCGGCGCCCCCTCGGCGGGCTCGGTGCAGGCCCGGCCCGTGCGGATGCGTACCGCGCGGGCGAGGTCGTCGAGTTGGTCGGTGAGGCCGCGGCGGAGGGCGGGGGTCGGGGTGTCCGTGGCGAGGCAGGCGTGGCCGAGGCGGAGGGTTTCCTCGTCGACGAAGGTGGCGGGGAAGGCGTACCGGGCGGCGGCCTCGGCCAGGGCGGGGCCGCGGTGGGTGGCGAGGGGGAGCACGTCGGTGAAGAAGCGGGCGACGTAGGGGCGGAGGAGGTCGTGCTGTTCGGGGGCCCAGAAGCCGGTGGCGGTGGCGGTGAAGAGGTAGTTGGAGGGGGCGGCGTCGGGGTCGGTGGTGAACAGGGACTGCCAGGCGGCTTCCTTGGCGTCCGGGTCGGGCAGGGCGGCGCGGCAGCGGGCGGCGCCCTGGGTGCCGGTGGCGCTGGGGTCGCGGGAGAGTTCGTCGTCGATGCGATCGGGGGTGAGGGCGCCGAGGGTGGCGAGGCGGGCGAGGATGCGCCAGCGCAGTTCGGGGTCGAGGTCGGGGCCGCCGGGGACGCTGCCGTCGTCGAGCCAGTCCTGGATGCCCTCGGGTGAGGTGGCGCTGTCGATGAAGGCGCGGACGGCGGTCAGGCGCAGGCTCGCGGCGGTGGGGTCGGCGGCGCCTTCGGTGTGGCGCAGGATCTCGCGGCTCAGGGCGGTGAGCGTGCCCAGGGCGGTGCGGCGCTCCGCGGCGGGGAGGTAGTGGTCGGCGACGGGCGTGCGGGCGAACCGCAGCACACCGGCGACGACGGCCGGGTCCGGTTCGGCCGGCAGATGGCGGCGGGCGAGGTCGAGGTAGGCGGCGGGCGGGAGGTCGCCGTCGCGGGCCATGTCGCGGGCGGTGTTCCACAGCACGGCGCGGGTGAGCGCGCCGCCGTCCGCGGCGGGGATGCCGGAGAGGGCGCGGGCGGCGGTCTCCCAGGAGGCCGCGTCGAGGCGGACCTTGGTGTAGCTGAGGTCGCCGTCGTTGAGGACGACGAGGGCGGGGACGGGGCCGGGGAGGGTGTGGCGGGTGGTGCCCTCCTCCTGGGGGATGTCGGTCTCGAAGCGGTGGCGCAGGCGCAGCCGGTCCGGGTCGGTGGCGTCCTGGTCGTAGAGGCCGACGGCGATGCGGTGCGGGCGGCTGCCGTGGTGGCCGACGGCGAGCTGCCAGGTGTCGTCCTGCGGTTCGACGGTGGCGGTGAGGGTGTCGGGGCCGGTGGTGCGCAGCCAGCGGGCGGCCCAGCCGGGGACGTCGCGGTCGGTGTGGCGGGCGAGGGAGTCGAGGAAGTCGGCGAGGGTGGCGTTGCCGAAGCGGTGGCGGGTGAGGTGGTCGTTGATCCCGGCGAGGAAGTCCTTCTCGCCGATCCAGGCGACGAGTTGGCGCAGGGCGGAGGCGCCCTTGGCGTAGGAGATGCCGTCGAAGTTGAGGAGGGCGGAGGCGGTGTCCGGGACGTCCTCGGGGGTGGGGGCCACCGGGTGGGTGGACGGGCGCTGGTCGGCTTCGTAGCCCCAGCTCTTGCGGACGGTGCCGAAGTCGACCCAGGTGTCGGTGAAGCGGGTGGCCTCGGAGAGGACCTGGTAGCCCATGTACTCGGCGAAGGACTCGTTGAGCCAGATGTCGTCCCACCACTGGAGGGTGACGAGGTCGCCGAACCACATGTGGGCCATCTCGTGGGCGATGACCATGCCGCGGGTCTGGCGCTCGGTGTCGGTGACGGCGGAGCGGTAGACGAATTCGTCGCGGAAGGTGACCAGGCCCGGGTTCTCCATCGCGCCGGCGTTGAACTCGGGGACGAACGCCTGGTCGTAGGAGTCGAAGGGGTACGGCTCGGCGAAGAGGTCGCGGTAGCGGTCGTAGCAGCGGCGGGTGAGGTCGAGGATCTCCTCGGCGTCGGCGTCGAGGTACGGGGCGAGGGAGCGGCGGCAGTGGATGCCGAAGGGCAGCCCGGCGTGCTCGGTGCGGACGGAGTGCCAGGGGCCGGCGGCGACGGCGACGAGATAGGTGGAGATGAGGGGGGTGGGGGCGGCGCGCCAGACGCCGCCGCCCTCGTGGGTGGTGACGCCGTTGGCGAGGACGGACCACTCCTCGGGGGCGGTGACGGTGAGGGCGAAGACGGATTTGAGGTCGGGCTGGTCGAAGGTGGCGAAGACGCGCTGGACGTCCTCCATGAACAGCTGGGTGTAGACGTACGTCTCGCCGTCGGCGGGGTCGGTGAAGCGGTGCATGCCCTCGCCCGTGCGGGAGTAGGACATCCGGGCCTCGACGTGCAGCTCGTGGTCGCCGGGGGCCAGGCCGGTGAGCGGGAAGCGGTTGTCGTCGAGGAGGGCGGGGTCGAGGGGGGTGCCGTCGAGCGTGACGGCGAGCAGCGCGGCGGGCTTGACCTCGAAGAAGGTGGCGGCGGGCGCGCCGTCGCGGACGGTGAAGCGGATGTCGGCGCGGGAGCCGAAGTGCTTCTCGCCCTGGGTGAGGTCGAGGTGGATGGAGTGGTGGCGGACGTCGAGGAGTCCGGCTCGGGTCTGCGCCTCGTCGCGCTGGAGTGCGGGCATGGGCTCATGCTGCCGTACGCACCGGTTCGGCCGCACGGGGTGTGGACAACTTCACGGGGAGACGGGCCCGGGCGCCTTCCGGCGCGCTGTTCCCGGGGCCGCGCGGGCCGTGCGGGGAAGCCTCAAAGGCACGGATTCTCAGTACTAAAGTATTTCCGGTGAGCAGGGCGAACCGGGGCCGGGGAGGGGCGGAGATGGCGCGCAGATCGGCGGAGCGGTCGGATGCGGTGGCGGCGGTCGTCGAGGACTGGCGGCGCGAGCGGCCCGAGCTGGACACCTCGCCCCTGGAGGTGCTGGCGCGGCTGCACCGGACGTTTCTGCGCTACAGCGCGCGGCTGACGGCGTCGGTGGAGTCGCACGGGCTGTCGGTGGCCGGGTTCGACGTGCTGACGGCGCTGCGGCGGGCGGGCCGCCCGTACCGGCGGACGGCCGGGCAGCTGGCGGACTCCGGGCTGATCTCGTCGGCGGGGGTGACGCTCCGCATCGACCGGCTGGAGCGGGACGGGCTGATCGTGCGGGAGCGGGACGCCGAGGACCGGCGGGTGGTGCGGTCGCGGCTGACGGAGGAGGGGCTGGCGAAGATCGATGCGCTCTTCGCCGAGCATCTGGAGAACGAGCGGCGGATGCTGGCCGGGCTCTCCCCCGCCGAGTGCCGTCAGCTGGCCCGGCTGCTGTCGAAGCTGGAGCGGTCGATCACGGAGGCGGACGGGCCCGGGGGCGAGGCGCGGGAGCCGTCGGCCTGAACCGGCGGGCGCGGCGGGGGCACCGGGGCGGTCGCCGGGCAGGCGGCCGCCCCTTCTGTGTGCGGCGCCCTTCAGGCGGGCTTGCGGGCGGACAGGGTCTTGCCGCAGAACTCCGCCTCGATGACGTCGGTGTAGAGGGTGACGTCCTGGAGCCAGTCGCCGTTGGCGTTGAACGTCAGCTGGTGCTTCCCGTCCGGGGTGCCGACGCTCGCGGAGAGGGAGCCGTTGGTGCTGCCGGTCTTGCCGACGACCTGTACCCCGCAGGACAGCCGCGCGAACTCGACGCCGAGGCCGAAGCCGTAGCCGCCCTCCGCGGGGACCTCGACGAGCATCTCCTTCAGCTGCGCCCGGGGCAGCAGCCGGCCCTTCAGCAGGGCGCGCTGGAAGCGGTTGAGGTCGTCGCCGGAGACGATGATGTCGCCGGAGGCGCCCAGCCAGGTCATGTTCTGCTCGGTGGCGTCGTGGATCTCGGCGTCGGGGCCCTTTTCGCCGAGGCGGGAGTAGGCGACGGGGTGCGGCTCGGGCATCCGGGGCGAGGCGCCGGGGAAGGAGATCCCGGTCAGCTTCAGGGGCCGGATGATGCGGCGCGTCACCTCCTCGGCGTAGCCGCGGCCGGTCGCCTTCTCGATGACCATCCCGGCTATCACATAGGCGGTGTTCGAGTAGTACGGCTTCTTCTCCGGGTCGGGCCGCGGCGGGGTCTTCAGGGCCGTCGCCACCAACTCCTCGGGGGTGTAGGTGTCGTAGCGGTGCTCGGGGAAGCCGGGGCCGGTGGTGTCGTGGGCGAACGCGGGGTCCTCGGTGTGGTTGGCGAGGCCGCTGGTGTGGTTGAGGAGGCTGCGGAGGGTGATCTTCTTGCCGTCGTAGCCGTTGCCCCGCACCAGGCCGGGCAGCCATTTCTCGACGGAGTCGGCCAGGCTCAGCCGGCCCTCCGCCTCCAGCTGGAGCAGGACGGTGGCGATGAACGTCTTGGTGATGCTGGCGCCGCGGAAGTGCTCGCTCTCGGGGTCGCGTTCGCGGCCGGTGGTGGTGTCGGCGTGGCCCGCCGCGGCGGACCAGCGCCCGGTGCCGTCGCGGACGGTGGCGGCGGCTCCGGGGAGTCCGCCCTTCTCGACGAGGGCGCGCAGTGCGGCGGCGGTCGCCCGGTGGTCGCCGGGCGCGGGCTGCGGCGCGGCGTGGGCGGCCGGCGCGAGCGTCAGCACGCCGGCGGTGAGCGCCCCGGCCAGGGCGCAGGTCAGGGTACGGGTGGTCGGTCTCTTCACAGGTGGGCCTCCCAGGTCACCGAGGGACGGGTGCCGCCCCTCGGTGATCACTACGTCCAACAGGGGCCGGGAAGTTCCGAGTTGGGGCCCGGCCCGGCCGTCAGATGTGCCCGGCGGCGGCGAGGCCGGCCGCCTGCTGCTCGGCCTCGGCGCGGTAGAGGCGGCGGAGGCGGACGACGCCGAGGTCGTGCTGGTAGAGGTTCTCGGCGGTGTCGGCGTCGGGCGGCAGCGCCTCCAGCATGGTGCGGTCCTGTTCGAGGACCTGCCAGTGGCGTTCCTCGATGAGGGTGCGGTAGAGGAAGCGCCAGGTGTCGCGCTGCCAGTCGGTGACACGGCGGTAGCGCCAGAAGAAGACGCCGCTGCGGCTCTCGTCGACGGGGCAGATCATGCCGACGATGCCGAAGGGGCCGCCGGGGCCCGCGGAGGGCGGGTAGGGGATGGAGAGGTCGACCCAGTCGACGCCGGTGCGGCACAGTTCCACCCAGTCGAAGTTGACGCCGCGCTGATCGGTCTTCTCGAAGAAGTAGCCGCGCTCGGTCTCCCGGATGCGGAACTTGGCGGTGGACTCGCCCTCCCCCATGGTGTGCGACTCGTGGTGCAGGAACTGGCCGTGCATCGGGTCGAGGAGGTTCTCCATGGCGTAGCGCCAGGGGACGTCCCACTCGGCGTAGCAGAGGAACGCGTCGGTGCCGGGGTCGGTGAGCGGTTCGGGCAGGGTCAGTTCGCCGGGCTCGGGGTGGAGCGCGTCGCCGAAGTAGGCGAGGATCGCGCCGCCGGCCTCGCGGACCGGCGGGCTGGTGACGAGCTGTTTGCCTTCGAGGGCGCAGCCGGGCAGCCCGGGGACGGCGGTGACGGTGCCGCCGCCGTCGACCTCGACGCCGTGGTACCAGCAGGCGATGCGGTCACCGAGGTGGCGGCCGAGGGAGAGCCGGGCGCCGCGGTGCGGGCAGCGGTCGGCGAGCATGTGGAGACGGCCGTCGGCGCGGCGGAAGAGGAGCCAGTCCTCGCCGAGTGCCCGGACCCGGCGCATCCCGCCGGGGGCGACGAAGCGGGACGGGACGACGGGGTGCCACCGGTTGCGCAGTCCGGTGGCGTAGACCCTGTCGGCGTGGCCGGCGTGGCCGGTGGTCGGGGTGGTCGCTGCGGTCACGGGTCACGCTCCCAGTCGGTGCATCTCGTCGCGGAAGGACCGTTCGGTCCAGGGCTCGCCGTCCGGGGTGCGGACCTGGCGGGCGTTCAGTCCGGCGACGACGTCGGTCAGTTCGTGGCCGACCCGGGTGAAGATCTCCTCCAGGGTGCGGGCGAGCTTGATCTCGTAGGGGGTCGGCTCCCGGGTGCGGGACTGGTGGACTTCGAGGTACGGAGTGGGGTGCACGGTGCCTCCGGGGGGTTTGGGGGTCACAGGTCGAGGACGAGGCGGTCGCCGGCGCAGCGGGAGACGCAGAGCATCAGGGAGGTGCCGGCGGCCCGTTCGGCGTCGCTGAGCAGGAAGTCGCGGTGGTCGGGGGTGCCGTCCAGGACGCGGGTCTCGCAGGTGCCGCAGACGCCGTCGCGGCAGGAGCTGGGGACGTCGATGCCCGCGCGTTCGACGGCGTCGAGGATGGAGGTGCCGTCCTCGACGCGGACGGTGGTGCCGCTGCGGCGGCACTCCACGTCGAAGCCATGGCCCTCGCCAGGCTCCGGGGCGCCGTCGGGCGGGGCGGGGGCGGCGAACCGTTCGGTGCGCAGCCGGCCGGCCAGGCCGAGGGCGGCGCAGCGTTCCTCGACGGCGGCGAGGAGGGGTTCGGGGCCGCAGCAGTAGACGAGGGTGTCGTCCGGCAGGCCGGTGAGGGCGGTGTCGAGGTCGAGGTGGCCGTGGACGTCCTGGGGGCGCAGGTCGCAGCGGCCGGTGGCGCCGTCGGCCAGCGCGGTGAGCGCGTCGGCGAAGGCCATGCCGGTGCGGCGGCGGCCGCCGTAGAGCAGGTGCCAGGGGGTGTGGGTGTGCTGGGCGCGGCGGACCATCGGGAGCAGCGGGGTGATGCCGATGCCGCCGGCGACGAAGAGGTAGCGGGCGGCCGGTTCGAGGGCGAAGTGGTTGCGGGGGCCCCGGGCGCGGACGGTCGCTCCGGGGCGCAGCGCGGTGTGGACGTGGGCGGAGCCGCCGCGGGAGCCGGGGGTGCGCAGGACGGCTATGCGGTAGCGGGTGGTGTCGTCCGGGTCGCCGCACAGGGAGTACTGGCGCAGGTGGCCGCCGGTGTGCAGATCGAGGTGGGCGCCGGGCTCCCAGGGCGGCAGGGGCTTGCCGCCGGGGTGTACGAGGTCGAGGGAGAGGACGTCGTCGGCCTCCCAGGTCATCCGGTGGACGAGCAGG
This sequence comes from Streptomyces sp. NPDC000404, assembly GCF_040300365.1. Lineage (NCBI taxonomy): Bacteria > Bacillati > Actinomycetota > Actinomycetes > Kitasatosporales > Streptomycetaceae > Streptomyces > Streptomyces sp. NPDC000404. The sequence goes on from NZ_JBEPDN010000001.1 coordinate 196,093, forward strand.
TCGAGGGCGGTGTCGGACACGGTCGTCCTCCTTACCGGGCGGGGAGTGCGACGGGCGGGGTGAACGGGGTCTTCATGGGGCCGAGGGCGGTCAGATCGACCTCGACGAGGGTGGGGCCGTCGCTCGCGGTGGCGGCGGCGAGGACGGGCGCGGCGTCGGCCTCGGCGGCTATCCGGGCGTAGGGCAGGCCGGTGGCGCGGGCGAGGGCGGCGAAGTCGGGGGTGGCCAGGTCGACGCCGGAGCGGCGGTCGAAGTAGCGGTCCTGCATGTTGCGCAGCACGCCGTAGCCGCCGTCGTTGAAGACGACGAGGGTCAGGCGGGGGCGTTCCTGGGCGAGGGTGAGGAGTTCGCCGAGGTGGACGGCGAGGCCGCCGTCGCCGGCCATGACGAGGGTGGGTGCGGCGGGGGTGGCGAGGGCGGCGCCGATGCCCATGCCGAGGCCCTGGCCGATGCCGCCGCCGCGCGGGAAGACGTTGGTGTGCGGGTGGTGGATCGCAAGGAGGCGGTTGCCCCAGCTGCTGGCGGGGACGGTGACGTCGCGGGCGAGGACGGCCTCGGGCGGCAGGGCGGCGCGGATCGCGTCGCAGAGCGCGGCCTGCGGGCCGATGCGGTCGCGGAGTTCGGCGCGGACGCTCTCGCGGGCCGTGCGGATGCGGGCGGCCCAGGCGGGGTCGGGGGCCGCGGCGGGCCGGGCGGCGAGGCGGTCGTGGAGGGCGGCGAGGGTGGTGGCGGCGGAGCCGTGCAGCGGGTGGGTGGCCGGGTAGGAGCGGCCGAGGGCGGCCGGGTCGTGGTCGATCTGCACGTGGACGGGCGGGAGTTCCAGGCTCCAGTCGGCGGTTTCGTTGGAGCGGAAGTGGGTGCCGACGGTGAGCAGCAGATCGGCGTCGGCGAGGAGGGCGCGGCAGGCGGGGGCGGTGGCGAAGTTGCCGATGCAGCGGTCGTCGGTCTCGGGGACGGTGCCGCGGCCGGAGTTGGAGGTGAGCAGTCCGGCGCCGGCCTTGTCGAGGAGGGCGGCGAGTTCTCCGCCGGCGGTGGTGGCGCCGCCGCCGGCCCAGACGAGGGGGCGGCGGGCGGCGGCCAGGGCGCCTGCGGCGGCGTCGAGCGCGTCGGCGGCGGGCCGTACGGGCCCGGGTGCGGGCCGGGCGGCGGGCAGGGCCGCCGGGTCCTGGGGCGCGTACTGGAGGTCGATGGGCCATTCGACGCTGGCGGGGCCGCCGGCCGGGCCGAGGAGGTGGTCGGCGGCGTCGCGCAGGACGCGGCCGGCGCGCGCGGCGTCGGGGACGGTCGCGGCGTGGGCGCTGACGGCGCGGAGCATGCCGAGCTGGTCGCGGGTCTCGTGGATGTAGCCGCGGCCGGCGCCGAGGTGGCGGCTGTCGATCTGGCCGGTGACGTGGAGGACGCGGCTGCCGGTGGCGAGGGATTCGATCAGCGAACCGGCGGCGTTGCCCGCGCCGGTGCCGGTGCTGGTGAGGGCGCAGCCGACGCCGCCGCGGGCGCGGCCGTATCCGTCGGCGGCGTTGACGGCGGTGGCCTCGTGGCGGACGGGCACGAACCGCAGATCGCGGTCGACCGCTTCGACGAGCGGCAGGTTGTGCACGCTGACGACGCCGAAGACGGTGTCGACGCCGAGGTCGCGCAGGAGGGCGACGAGCAGATCGCCGCCGTGGGGCTGGGACATGGTGCGGTCTCCCGGTGGGTGCGGGTCAGGCGGCGGAGCGGGCGACGCCGCCGCAGACGTCGAGGGCGGTGCCGGTGATGTACGAGGCGCGGGGCGCGAGCAGGGTGAGGACGGCGTAGGCGACCTCGTCGGCGCGGCCGAGGCGGCCGAGGGCGATGCCGCGGTCTGCGGCCAGTGCCGCCTGCCACTCCTCGTAGCTCCGGTCGGTGCCGGCGGCGGCGTGGCGGCGGGTCCACTGGCCGGTGTCGATGAGGCCGAGGCAGACGGAGTTGACGCGGATGGCGTCGGGGGCGAGTTCGCGGGCGAGGGAGGCGGAGAGGTTGAGAATCCCGGCGCGGGCGGCGCTGGTGGTGATCAGCCGGGGGGAGGGTTCCTTGGCGAGGACGGCGTTGATGTTGACGACGGACGCGGCGTCGGAGGCGCGCAGGTACGGGAGGGCGGGGCGCAGGGTGTGCAGCACGCCCGCGAACTTCAGCTCCAGCTCGTCGCGCCAGTCCTCGGCGGTGGTCTCGGCGAAGCGCTTCATCCGGGACCGCCCGGCGTTGTTGACGAGGCCGTCGAGGCCGCCGAAGTGGTCGGCGGTGCGGCGGACGAAGGCGGCGGTGGCGTCCGCGTCGCGGATGTCGGCGGCGCCGGTGAGCAGCCGGTCCGGGCCGGCGCCGAGGCTGCCCGCGAGGGCGGTGAGCGCATCCGGGGTGCGGGCGCAGGTGGCGACGCGGGCGCCCTCGTCGAGCAGCGCGCGGACCGTGGCCAGGCCGACGCCGGAGGTGCCGCCGGTGACGAGTACGGTGCGGTCGGCGAGGCCGAGGTCCATGGGGGTCCTTCCGGTTCGGGTGACATACAACTCCCTTGAAAAGCAAGAGAGTTGGGGGTCAGTGCATGGTGAAGCCGCCGTTGACCGCGATGACCTGGCCGGTGAGGTAGCGGGACTCCTCGCCGAGGAGGAAGGCGACCAGGCCGATGAGGTCGTCGGGGCGTTGCGGGCGGGAGACGGCGCGGCCCAGCCGGTAGAGCTCATGGCGTTCGGCGGGGACGTTCTCGGTGGCCTCGCACTCGGTGAGGCCGGGGGCGACGGCGTTCACGGTGATGCCCTTGTCGCCCAGTTCGCGGGCCATCGCCCGGGTGAGGGCGAGGACGGCGCCCTTGGAGGCGATGTAGTGGGCCAGGCGCGGGGAGCCGTACAGGGCGGCGTCGGAGGCGAGGTTGACGATGCGTCCGGTGCCGTGTGCCAGGAGCTGCGGGAGCAGGGCGCGGGCGACGAGCCAGGGGCCGCGGGCGTTGACCGTCATCAGGCGGTCCCACTCCTCGACGGTGAGGTCGTGAAACTCCTTGCCGCCGACGCCGTTGGCCAGCGCCGCGTTGTTGACCAGGCCGTAGAGCGGTCCCAGGGCTGCGGTGGCGGCGGCGAGAGCGTCGACGGAGGCGGGGTCGGCGACGTCGCAGCGGACGAAGTGGGCGTCGAGGCCGTCGGCGCGGAGCGCGGCGGTGGTGGCGGTGCCGCGCCGGGGGTCGAGTTCGGCGACGACGACGCGGTGGCCGTCCTCGGCGGCCCGGCGGGCCATGGCCTCCCCCAGGCCACGGCCGGCGCCGGTGACGACGACGGTGCCGGTTGCGCGGGCGGCCATCAGTCGCGGGTGACGCCGTGCATCGGCGAGTGCGCGGGGTAGGTGGGGACCTGCGGCTTCCGGGTGCCGATGACGACGCAGAACAGCGCGTCGGTGTCGCCCTCGTTCTTGAGGCTGCGGGCCACCCCGGCGGGGACGACGATCATGTCGCGGTAGCCGAGGGTGCGGTACTCGGCCTCGTGCTCGCCGCGGTGGATGCCGACGCGGACCTCGCCCTCCAGGACGAAGAAGGCCTCCTCGACGTCGTGGTGGGTGTGCTCGGGGCCCTCGGCGCCGGGCGGCAGCAGCATGTTGGAGAAGGTGAAGCCGCCGGACGGCAGGATGCGGTTGTCGCCCTCGTGGTTGCCGGTGGCGCCGGAGCCGACGTAGCGGATCTGGGCGCGGCGGTACTGGTCACCGGCCTTGGCCTGGAAGGCGAGGGTGTCCCAGTCGGGCTCGCGGGAGTCCTTGGTGGCGATCAGGGAGTCGGTGTACGCGGCGAGGTCGTCGCCGTTGTCGTAGGCGTCGGTGGTCAGGGGCATGGCGTGACTGCCTTTCTTCGTGGCGGAGGTGGTCAGGCGCCGAGGCCGGCGGTGATGCGGAGGTGGGAGAGGACCCAGGCGTCGAACGCCTCGGGCCGCTCCTGGTTGGCGAGGTGACCGGCGCCTTTGACGATCACGGACGCCGAGCGGGGCAGCGCACCGGCGAGGAGCTGGCTCGCCTCCGGGCCGGTGACGCGGTCGAGGTCGCCGCTCAGGACGAGGGCGGGCGCGGTGATGGCGGGCAGTTCGCCGCGCAGGTCGGTGGCGGCCATCGCCTCGGCGGCGTGGCCGTAGCCCGGCAGCCGGACGGCGGCGGCCATGGTGTCGGTGACCCGGCGCACCAGGGCTTCGGGCGCCGCGCCGGAGACCAGGCGGGGGCCGCGGCGTTCGGCGAAGGCGCGCGGGCCGAGGGCGTCGAGTTCGGCGGCGCGGGCGCGCATCGCGGCGGCCTTTCGCGGATCGGTGCCGGAGCCGGGGCTGGACGAGGCGACGATCAGGGAGGCGACCAGGTCCGGGTGGCGGGCGGCGAGGCGCAGCGCGATGACGCCACCCCAGGAGACACCGAGGACATGGGCCGGGCCGCCGCGTTCGCGGATCAGGGCGGCGGCGGTGTCGGCGTAGCCGTCCAGGCCGAGCGGGCCCTCGGGGTCGGCGGAGGCGCCGTAGCCGGGGGCGTCCCAGGCGAGGAGGCGCAGGTGGGCGCCGAGGCTTGCGAACTGTGGGGCGAAGGCGGCGGCGGAGGAGCCGATGCCGTGCAGGCACAGCAGCGCCGGGCCGTCGGTGCCGGTCTCCTCGATGTGCAGTCCGGTGAGGTCGTAGGGGGCGGTCACAGGATCATCCCGGGGCGTCCGGCGAGGGCGGCGAGGGAGCGCAGCACCGCGTAGGGCACGACCTGGCTGGTGGCCGGGTTGGCCGCATCGGGCAGGTGGCGGACCTCGAAGCGGTAGCTGCCGTGGGCGCCGGACGCCTCGACGACATGGCGGGTGTGGCGGGCCGCGGGGTCGGCGACGACGCTGACCCGTACCGCGTCCGGGTCGCCGGTGGCGAGGGCGACGGAGGCGGCGACGTTGGTGGAGCGGGGGAACTTCGCGGGGATCTCGCGGGCGGTGCCGCGCAGCACCTCGACGGGGCCGGTGGCGGTCCGCATCCGGTGCAGCAACTCCTCGTCCATCCAGGGCTGTTCGAGGGTGGCGGGGAGTTTGGTGGTGGTGAGGGTGACATCGGTGAGCGGGCCGAGGGCGCGGGCGGCCTGGAGGAGGTCGAGGCCGCCGACGGCGCCGCCGGTGAAGTAGACGCGTCCCGGTCCGGCGGCGCGCAGCCGGGCGGTGAGGGCGTCGTCGGTGAGCGCGCCGGTGGAGGCGATGAGCAGATCGGCGCCGGCGGTGAGGATCTCCTCGCCGTGGGCGCGGACGACGCCCTGCCCCGCGGCCTCGACGAGCAGATCGCAGCGGGTCAGCGCCGCCGCCAGGGTGAGCTGCGGGGCGGGGGCGGTGTCACCGAGCGGGCGGTTGTCGACGACGCAGGTCAGCTCGGCGCCGGGGATCTCGCCGGCGGCCAACGCGGCGGCGACGACGCGGCCGATGGCGCCCCAGCCGATGAGGCCGACCCGGCGCGGGGCGCGGGTGGCGGACGGCGTGGCGGGGGCGGCGGTCATGCGGTTCCTTCCGGGGCGAGCGGGCCGGGGTCGGGGGCGCCGGCCATGTGCCGGCGGACGGCGGCGGACGGCGGTCCGGCGGTGCCCCACAGGTCGGAGAGTTCGGGGGTGCGGCGCCAGACCCGGGCGATCCAGGTGTCCTCGACGATCTGCGCGACCTCGGAGGTGTACTCGCAGACCAGGCCGGACGGGTCGGTGAAGTAGGCGAAGGTGTTGTCGCCGGGCCCGTGGCGGCCGGGTCCCCACTGCGGGGTGATGCCGTGGTGGCGCAGCCGCCCCAGGCCGCGCATGAAGTGGTCGACGGAGGTCATCTCGTACGCGACGTGGTTGAGGGACGCCCAGTCGGCCTGGTTGAAGGCGAGGCAGTGGTGGTCGGCGTTGCAGCGCAGGAACGCCATCTGGTGCTCGGACCAGTCGGAGACGCGCAGGCCGAGGACGTCGGTGTAGAAGGCGACGGCGGCGTCGATGTCGGTGGTGTTGAGGACGGTGTGGGTGACGCCGACGGGGACGGCGGCGTCCCGGCCGCGCGGGGCGACGGCCTCGACGTGGGCGCTCAGCTCCAGCAGCCGCCCCTCGGGGTCGGTGAAGCGCAGTCCGTAGCCGCCGCCGATCTGGTCGAGCGGGCCGGGGCCGTGGACGGGGGCGATGCCGCGGGCCGCCAGGCGGCGGGCGGCCGTGTCGACGTCGGCGGGGGTGGCGAGGGCGAAGCTGATCTTCCCGAGGGCGGGGCGGTCGGCGCGGGTGAGGGCGAGGACATGGTGCTCGGGTCCGGTGCCGCGCAGCCAGGCAGCGCCGGGCTCGGCGGCGACGCTCTCCAGGCCCCACACCTCGCGGTAGAAGTCGGCGGCCTCGGTGACGGCGGGGGTGCGGAGTTCGACGGCGCGCAGCGCGCGGAGCCGGGCTATGGGCTCAGGGGGCATCGGTTCGGCATCCTTCGGACGGGAACGGGCGGGGGCGGGGGCGGGTGCGGCGCGGCGGGTGCGGCCGGAGGTCAGGCGGCGGCCCAGGGCAGCGGGCCGCCGGTGCCCCAGTAGAGGCTCTGCTGCCGCTGGTAGGCGCGGATGCCGTCGCGGCCCTTCTCCCGGCCGAGACCGCTCTGCTTCATCCCGCCGAACGGGGTGGCCGCGCTGAACTGCTTGTAGGTGTTGATCCACACGGTGGCGGCGTCGATCCGGCCGGCGACCCGCCAGGCGGTGGCCGCGTCGCGGGTCCACAGTCCGCAGGCGAGGCCGTAGACCGTGTCGTTGGCCTGCGCGACGAGGTCGTCCTCGTCGTCGAAGGGCAGCGCGACGAGGACCGGCCCGAAGATCTCCTCGCGGCAGACGCGGGCGGTGGGCGGCAGTCCGTCGAGGACGGTGGGGAGGTAGTAGGCGCCGTCGCGGTAGCGCTCGCCCTCGGGTGCGGCGCCGCCGCAGCGGACGCGGGCGCCCTCCGCGCGGGCCAGGTCGACGTAGGCGGCGACGTGGTCGCGGTGGCGGTGGTGGACGAGCGGGCCGACCTGGGTCGCCGGGTCGGTGCCGGGGCCGACGCGCAGCGCGCGGGCGCGGTCGGTGAGCGCGGCGAGGAAGGCGTCGTACCGGGAGCGGTGGACGAAGAGCCGGGAGCCGGCGATGCAGCTCTGGCCGCTGGAGGAGAAGATCCCGAACAACACGCCGGCCAGGGCGGTTTCGGTGTCGGCGTCCGCGAAGACGACCGTCGGCGACTTGCCGCCCAGCTCCAGCGAGACCGGCATGATCTTGTCGGCGGCGATCCGCCCGATGGCGCGTCCGGTGCGGGTGCCGCCGGTGAACGCGACCTTCCCGACGGCCGGATGGCGCACGATCGCGTCGCCGGTGACGGTGCCGGGCCCGGGCAGGACGGCGAGCAGCGCGGCCGGCAGCCCCTCGTCGGCCAGGGCGCGGTGCACGATGCGGCCGAGCGCCAGGGCGACGAGCGGGGTCCACTCGGCGGGCTTGAGCAGGACGGCGTTGCCGGCGGCGAGGGCGGGCGCGAGCTTCTGGGCGTCGCTGGCTATCGGGGAGTTCCACGGGGTGATGGCGCCGATGACGCCGATCGGGGCATGGCGGCTGAGGGTGACGTAGTCGCCGCGGGAGGGCGTGACGGCGTCCTCGGCGGTCTCCGCGGCGGCGGCGACGTAGCGGAAGGTGGCGGCGGCGCTGCGCACCAGGGCGAGGGTTTCGGCGCGGGTCTTGCCGGTGTCGGCGGTCTGGAGCGCGGAGAGGGCGTCCGCGTGGGTGTCGACGAGCGCGGCGATGCGGTGCAGCAGCCGGGCGCGCCGATGCGGCGGCAGCCGGCGCCAGTCGGGGTCCGCGGCGGCGTGGGCGGCGGCGGTGGCCGCGGCGTCGACGTCGGCGACGCTCGCCCCGGTCACGGTGGTCAGGGTGCGGCCGGTCGCCGGGTCGGCGGTTTCGACGGGGGCACCGGTGCCGCGCCGCCACTCCCCCGCGACCAGCACCTCGTCCGGGGTGGCGCCCGGCGCGGGCACCAGGTCGTTCACCGGCGCGTCGACGGTCATCCGGGGCCTCCTGAGCGGGAGTTGGGCGGGGTGCGTGCCGAGCGGATTGCTTCAGCGCCAGAAATCTAAGCACTTAAATATTCCCTGGCAACCCCTGTCGCCGGGAAAAAGTTCCGTGCACCAACCCCTTGACGACCCCGCCCCTGAGGTCGGTAGAACTTAAGCGCTTAGAAGCTTTGCGCTTACGGACGGGACACGGGGCCGGTCGCCGCGTTCGTGTCACCGCCCGCCGGGCGGGGCGTGCGGCGACCGGGCCCGGCGGCCCCCCGACCGCCGCCCCGCCGCGCCTCGCCCTCCCCTGCCCTGCCCCTCTCCCGCCCCACCGCGGGCCTGGAGGAATCCCGGATGAGCCTTGCCGCCTCCCCGGACCGCGAGACCGGCGCCGCCCGCGCCGCGCTCGCCGCCCGGTTCGAACGACTCCCGCTGTCCCGCTGGCACGTCACCGTCCGCGTCGTCATCGGCGTGGTCACCTTCTTCGAAGCCTTCGACCAGCTGCTGATCGCGTACGCGATGCCCGAACTCCGCCAGGAATGGGCGCTGTCCACCGGCGGCGCCACCCTGGTGATGACCGCCGGTTCGGTCGGCATGCTCCTCGGCGCGCTGCTCTCCGGCCGCCTCGCCGACCGCTACGGCCGGGTCACCGTCATCGCCGCCTGCATCGGCCTGTCGGGACTGGCCTCCGCCGCCCTCGCCGCCGCGAACGGGCCCACGCCCTTCATGGCGCTCCGCTTCGTGCAGGGCCTGGCGATCGGCGGTGAGGTGCCGGTCGCCGCCGCCTTCATCAGCGAGATCACCCGCAGCCTGGGCCGCGGCCGCTTCGTCCTCCTCTACGAACTGGTCTTCCCCGCCGGGCTCACCGTCGGCGCGCTCTGCGCCGCCTGGATCGTCCCGGCCCTCGGCTGGCGCTGGATGTATCTGCTCGCCGCCCTCCCCGGACTGCTGGCGCTGCCGGTGCGCCGCACCGTCCCCGAGTCGCCGCGCTGGCTCGCCGACCGCGGGCGGCTGCGGGAGGCGGAGGAGACCATGGCGCTGATCGAGCGGAAGGTCGAGGCGGCGACCGGCCACCCGCTGCCGCCGGTCACCGGCCCCGCCCCGGCGTCCGCCGGCGACGGCCCGGTCGTGCCCGCCACCCCCGCCGAACGCGCCGCCACCGGCGTACGGGGCCTGTTCACCGGCCGCTACCGCCGCCGCACCCTCGTGCTGGCCGCCCTCTGGTTCACCGGATACTTCGTCAACTACGGCATCACGTCCTGGCTGCCGAGCATCTACGGCAGCCGCTTCCACCTCTCGCTCGGCGATGCGCTGCTCGCCTCGACGGTCACCTCCGTCGCCGGGCTGGCCGGCTGTCTGGCCGCCGCGCTCACCGTCGACCGGATCGGCCGCCGCCGCGTCTTCCCGCTCTTCCTGGGCGGCGCCGCGGCCGGCCTGCTCGTCCTCGCCCTGACCGGCGCCGGCTCCGCGGGCGGCGTCCTGCTGTGGACCTCACTCGCCGCGGTCTGCTTCTTCGGCTCCAACATCTGCCTGTACCTCTACACCCCGGAGCTGTACCCGACCCGGATGCGGGCGCTGGGCTGCGCCGCGGGCGGTGCGGTCAACCGGCTGGGGGTGATCGGCGGGCCCGTCGTCGTCGGCGCGGTGTACGCGGCGTCCGGGCTGCCCGCGGTGTTCGCGGTGCTCGCCGCGGTCGCCGCCGCCGGGGCCCTGGCGGCCGGCCTCTTCGCCGAGGAGACCCGCGACCGGCCGCTGGAGGAGCTCTCCCCCTGACCGCAGCACCGGCGGATCGTCCGGATCGGGCACCGTGTCGGACCAGCCGCCCGGCACGCTGCGCCCCTGCCGCTCGCGGAAGCGGACCGGGGGCGTGCCGACCCGGCGGGTGAACAGCCGGCTGAAGTACGCCGGGTCGTCGTAGCCGACCCGGCGGGCCACGGCGGCGACGGGCAGCTCCGTCGCCGCCAGCAGCTCCTTGGCCCGGCCCAGCCGGATGCCCAGCAGATAGTCCTTGGGCGTGCACCCGGCCGCGCGGCGCACCGCGGCGCGCAGCGCGGCCGGTGTCATGCCGTTGCGGGCCGCGTGCCCGGCCACCGTCAGCGGTGCGAAGGCGTCCCGGGCCAGCGCCCGCAGCACCGGGTCGCCGTCCGTGCCGGTCCCGGCGCGGGCCCGGCGCAGCGCGACGAGGAGTTCGTGGACGGCGGCGGAGGTCTCCACCTCCAGGAGCGGGTTGTCGCGGCGCGCGGCGCGGGCGATCCGGCCGACGGCGGCGCGCGCCGCGACGGTGTCGGTGAGCGGCACGAGGCAGCGGTCCGCCTCGATGTAGCCCAGCTCGCGGTAGGTGGCGGCGGCGGGCCCGGTGAAGTCGACGAAGCTCTCGTCCCAGCCGCTGTCCGGGTCCGCGCCGTAGTGGTGGACGACGCCCGGCAGCAGCCACAGCAGCGCGGGCGCGGTGATCTCCCGGATCCGGCCGTCGGTCCCCGCGTACCAGCCGCGACCGGCGCTGATCACCAGCGCGACGTGGTGGTCGAGGGTGCGCGGTCCGACCGGCGGGAGCGTGCCGTGCTGGAGGCCGACGCCCAGACAGACCAGCCCGAGGCGGTGGTGGACCGGCGCGGGCGTGAAGTAGCGCATCCAGGTGTGGTACATCTCCGGCCTCCCCGGTTCCGCCCGCCGCCGTGTGCCGCTCCGTCCAATCAGCGCCGATCTTTGTCCATGGACCGCCGCCTGGCCAGGGGGCGAGGGTGGGCGGCACGGACGGCGGCGACGGAGGGCGGGCACCACGGTGACAGGCGAGGCGGCCGCGTTCGCGGTGGGCGAGCGGGAGTTCCTGCTGAACGGGCGGCCGCTGCGGCTGCTGTCCGGGGCGCTGCACCACTTCCGCGTCCACGAGGCGCAGTGGGACCACCGGCTGGCGATGCTGCGGGCCCTGGGCCTCAACTGCGTGGAGACCTACGTCCCGTGGAACCTCCACGAACCGCGCCCCGGCGAGCTGCGGGACGTGGCGGCGCTGGGCCGGTTCCTGGACGCGGCCGGGCGCGCCGGGCTGCGGGCGATCGTGCGGCCCGGCCCGTACATCTGCGCCGAGTGGGAGAACGGCGGGCTGCCGCACTGGCTTACCGGGCGGCTGGGCGGCCGGGTGCGGAGTACCGATCCGGTGTATCTGGCGGCGGTGGAGCGGTGGTTCACGGCGCTGCTGCCGCAGATCACCGCCCGGCAGTGCACCGCCGGCGGCCCGGTGGTGCTGGTCCAGGTGGAGAACGAGTACGGCTCCTACGGATCGGACACCGGGTATCTCCAGTGGCTGGCGGGGCTGTTGCGCGACCGGGGGGTGACGGTGCCGCTGTTCACCTCCGACGGGCCCGAGGACCACATGCTGACCGGCGGTTCGCTGCCGGGCGTGCTCGCCGCGGTGAACTTCGGCTCCGGCGCCCGCGAGGCGTTCGCCGCGCTCCGCCGCCACCGGCCGTCCGGCCCGCTGTTCTGCGCGGAGCTGTGGTGCGGCTGGTTCGCGCACTGGGGCGAGGCGCCCGCGCCGGACGATCCGGAGCGGGCGGCGCGGGAGCTGCGCGCCACGCTGGCGTGCGGGGCGTCCGTCAACCTCTACATGGCGCACGGCGGCACCAGCTTCGGCGGCCACGCGGGCGCCAATCGCGCCGGTGAGCTGCACGACGGCCCGCTCCAGCCGACCGTGACCTCCTACGACTACGCCGCCCCGATCGACGAACGCGGCCGCCCCACCGCCAAGTTCGCCCTCTTCCGCGAGGCCCTGACCCCGTACGCGGACGCCCCGCCGCCCCCGCCGCCGGCGCCCTGGCCGGTGCTGGGCGCCCCGGCGGACGTCCGCCTCGACCGGTGGGCGACGCCCGACGCGGTCCTGGACACGCTGGGCGGCCCGGAGGTGACCACGCCCGTCCCGGCGACCTTCGAGGAGCTGGACGTGGACCGCGGGCTGGTCCGCTACCGGCTGCGCGTCCCGGGCCCCCGGCAGCCGTACCCGCTGCGGGTGCGGGGCCTGCGGGACCGCGCGGTGACGTTCGTGGACGGCGTACCGGGCCCGGAGCTGGACACCGAGGACGCGCTGCTCGGCGACGTGCCGGGCCCGGCGGAGGTGGAGCTGTGGGTGGAGTCGCTGGGCCGGGTCAACTACGGGCCCCGGCTCGGCGAGCCCAAGGGCCTCACGGGCGGGGTGCTGCACGAGCGCCAGTATCTGCACGGCGTCCGGGCGCGGGGCCTGCGACTCGACGCGCTCAAGGACGCTGCGGCGCTCGCCCGGCTGCCGTTCGGCCCGCCCCGCCCCGGGGCCCGGGGCCTGCACCGCGGCACGGTCACCGTCCCGCCCGGCCACGCCGGTGACGCGCTGCTCGAACTCCCCGGCTGGGCCCGGGGCTTCGCCTGGCTCGGCGGCTTCCCGCTCGGCCGCTACTGGTCGGCCGGCCCGCAGCACGCCCTGTACGTACCGGGCCCGGTGCTGCGCGAGGGCCCGAACGAGGTGCTGCTGCTGGAGCTGGCCGGGGCGCGGGACGCCGGGGCGCCGCGGTTGGTGCCGTGAGCGGACGCCGGAATCCCTGGCCATGACTTCGCCGGGTCGGCTACGTTGTGGACATGACTACCGGGACGGCCTCGCGCCACACACGGATCGGTGACCCGGTGCTCCGCTGAGCGCCGCCCGGGCCGCCGCGGGCCCGCCGCCGGAGTGCCGCGCCCCCGCCGCCGCGCGGGCCCCGCCTGTCGTGCTGTGCACACCACCGCACCGCCACCACGACAGGAGAGCCCATGCCCCTCACGACCTTGCAGATCCCCACCCCGGACGGCCCGGCCGAGGCGTTCGCCGCCTTCCCCGACACCGGCGGGCCCCACCCCGGTGTGCTGATGTACGCGGACGGCTTCGGCCTGCGGCCCGTGCTGCGGGAGCTCGCCCGCGAACTGGCCGGACACGGCTACTACGTCCTCGTCCCCCACCTCTTCCACCGGCACGGCCCGGCGCCGGTGCTCGACCTGCCCGCATACATCGACGAGGCGGCCAGGACCGCGCTCCTCGCGCGGCTGATGCCCCTGATCGAGGCGCACACCCCCGAACGCGCCCGCCGCGACGCCGACGCCTACCTCGCCTTCCTCACCTCCCGGCCCGAGGTCGCCGCCGGACCGGTCGCGGTGACCGGCTACTGCATCGGCGGTCTGCTCGCGGTGCGCACCGCCGCGGCCCACCCCGGCCGGGTGGCCGCCGTCGCCGCCTTCCACGGCCCGGTGGCCGCCGACGGGCCGGAGCTGTTCGACACGATCACCGCCCGGGTCCATCTCGGCCACGCCGCATCCGATCTGACGCCCGAGGACCTGGCCGGCCTCAACCGGACGCTGGACGCCGCCGGGCTCGACCACACCTCCGAGATCTACCCCGGCACCGTCCACGGCTTCACCATGTCCGACACCGACGCCTTCGACCCCGCCGGGCTGCAACGCCACTGGGACCGGCTGCTCCCGCTGCTCGGCAGCGCGCTGACCCGCGGCTGAGGCCCGGGGCGGCCGGGACGGCACCGCCCCGGCCGCCCGCCTCACACCTCCCGCACCTCGAAGGCGTCCAGCACGAACTCCGCCTTGTCGTCGTCGCCGGTCTTGCGCAGCCCCACCCAGCTCTCGCCGCCGTCCGGGGCGGTGAACTCGTAGGCGAGGGTGGCCGGTGCGCTCGCCGCCGGCAGCGGGCGGCGCTCCAGTTCGCGGGGTGCGGGCTCGTCGACGGCGGTGAGCCAGGCGTACTGGCCGGCCTTCTCGCTCACGTAGGAGAAGGAGACGCGGTAGCGGCGGCCCGGGCGGAAGCGGACGGTGTGCGCCACCGTGCGGTAGACCACGCCGGGGTTCTCGCCGCGGGACTTCAGCGAGGCGGCGCCGTCGAGGACGTCGTCGACCGCCTTGCCCCGCCAGCCCCGGCGGGTGTACGGGGCGTGGCGCTCGCTGAGGTGGGTGCGCGGATCGGTGGCGCCGCCCGCGTCGCCCTTGACGAAGACGCCCCAGCCCTGCGGGACGTGCGCGAAGTCCTCGTACACCAGCGCCCCGGGCCGGCTGCTGTGTCCGGCGCGCACCACCCGGACGTTGTCGAACCGCACCCGCGGCGTCCCGGCCGCCGCCGTCAGCGCGAGGGTGACCGGGCCGCCGCCCTCCGGCACGGTGAAGCGGGTGGTCAGCCGCTGGAAGCGGGTGCCGTGCTTGCGGTCGGCGGCGACGTGGTTCACGGCGGTGGACGTCTCGGTCCAGTTGACCGCCCGGGCGCCGTCGGCGGTGTGCACCTCCAGCGCGGCGCGGCGGCGCTGCCCGGCCCGCTCCCCGACCTCGATCTGCACGGACGCCGCGTAGTCGCCGGGCGGCAGCCGGTCCAGGCGCTGCGAGACGGTGGCCGCCGCGCCCGCCGCGACGACGAGTTCCGGGTCGCCGAGCGCGCTCGCGGTGACGGAGACCGGGCCGTCGGTGCGCCAGTGGTCCGTGCCGCCGTGGAAGCCGGGGTCGGCGACGGCGGTGCCCTCGCCCCAGCGCGGCTCGCGGACCGCGGGCGCCCTCCGCCGGTACACCACGTACGCGGTGCCCGGCTCCGCGTCCAGGGTGATCCGGCCGCCGCGCACCGGCAGCCGCCGCTCCTGGGCCCGGCCCCGGTCGGTGAGGCGGTACGCGTACACCGCGGCGGCGTCCGCCCAGCCGCGCGGCAGCTGCCAGGTGGAGGCGCCGCCGGCCACGTTGTAGTGGTAGAGCTTCGCCGGGTCGGTGGCGCGGCGCGGCTCCCAGGGCAGCAGATAGCGGCCGCCGTCGAGGACGAGCCGCCCGTCGGTGGTGATCCGGCGGACGCCGCCGTCGTCGGAGACGGTGGTGCCGGACGGTCCCTCGAAGGTGATCTCGTGCGCGCTCCAGGTGCGGATCGGATACGCCTGGAGGTACTTGGCGGGCAGCGCGTCGCGCCAGACGACGGCGAGGAACGCGTACCAGTCGGTCTTGCCGGTCCAGCCCTCGAAGTTGCCCATCCGGGGCGCGCCCAGCAGCGTCGGCCACTTGTCGGCGAAGACGTCCTTCTGGTGGTTGCGGACGAAGCGGATCAGCCGCGAGTTGATGCCACGGGAGGTGTCGGGCCCGTAGTCGGTCTCGTTGGCCCAGTGCGACCAGAGCGAGGAGCGCTCCAGGCCGTGGCCCCATTCGGAGGCGACCTGCCAGCCCTGGTCGCGCAGATGGCGCTGGAGGCGGTCGGAGTTCCAGCCCGATTCGCGGAAGACGTCGAAGTAGAGGGTGGTCAGGCCCGGGTCGGTCTCGGCGCGCAGCCGGGCCAGCCGGGCCGCGATGTCCCCGGAGAGCAGATCGCGGCGGGCGTCGATGCGGTACGACTGGTCGAGCCAGTCCCACTGCTCGTCGGCGGTGTCCACCAGCTCCTCGGAGAAGGCGTGCGCCTCCGGGTACGACTCGGTGGCGTTGACGTGCACCGCGAAGTCGCTGTTCCAGCGCTTTCCGGCGCGCAGCAGCGCGTTGAGGTCGGCGAGCCCGCCGGCGCGGACGTTGTAGTTCCCGGCGTAGTCGGGGTGGGCCGAGTCGTGGCCCTCGGACTGGTAGCCCTTGAGCAGGGTGAACTGCCGCAGCCCGTCGGTGGCCAGCGCGATCCGCTTGACGTCGTCGAGGGTGGCGAGGAACGGGTTGGTGGCCTGGCTGGCGAAGTTGAACGGGATGTGCGGGACGACCCGCAGATGCTGGGCGTCGGCGCCGGCCGGTTCGGTCATGATGTCGCGCAGGGCCGCGGCGCCGTCCTGCCAGTCGGCCACGCCGTCGCCGTTGCGGTCCCCGGTGACGATCACCGTGGCGTACGGCAGCGGTTCGGTGGCGCCGCGGGGCGCGCCCTTCGCCCGGTGGGTCCACTGTCCGGGGCCCAGCCGCGCCGTGACGACGCCGCCGGCGCGCACGGTCTGCCGCCACAGCCGGCCGTTCTCCCAGCTCGTCGCGGCGGTCGGGGTGTCCTGGACGGTGTTGGTCTCGACGGCGGCGGCCAGCTGTCCGGTGGCGACCACCGCATAGGCGCAGCCGACCGGCTCCGGGTCCGGCGCGGTGTCCGGCCGGGGCGTGACCAGGGTGTCGCCGCTGCGGGACTTGTCGAGGTCGATCCGGGCGGCGAGGAGCTGTGCGCCCGGCTGGTCGCCGCGCACGCTCACCAGCGCGAGTCCCGGTATCTCCAGCGTGCCGACGGGCAGCGCCGCGGTGTCCTCGACGCCGGTGACCCGCCAGGTGACGGTCCGTCCGGCCACCGCGATCTCCACGCCGATCCGGGTGCCGGAGCCGAGGTCGAGGGTGTATGCGGCGCGGTCGGCGGCGAGGCGGTGGGCGACCTCAGGGGTGCGGGCCCGCCCGTCGATCAGCACCTCGTGCACCGCGTCCTCACGCCCGTGCAGCACGGCGCCGGTGGCCCGGTCGGTGTACGCGATGACCTGCGGGAATCCGGTGGCGACGTGGACCTCCAGCGCCGCCGAGCGCAGCACCGCCGAGCCGCTGCGGGCGCCGGGCGCGGCCGCGGCGGTGCCCGCGCCGAGGGGCAGCGCGGCGGCTGCCGAGGCGAGTGCGGTGGCGGCGACGACCGTCCGCCGGCTGGGCCCGCCCTGGTCCGATCTCTCTTCGTTCACGCGCACCGTCCTCCGTGATCGCGGGGCTGTCGCCGGACAGCCTGCGGCCGGTGGGGCGGATGCGCCTATGGACAAAGGAGGCGGAGCAGTTGGACTAACGGAGGCGGGGCGTACGGGGACGGGCCGGCCGCCACCCGGTCCGTTCCCGCGCGCATCGTGCGAACCGCCCCGGTACCGGCGGGTCGGGCCGGTACCGGGGCGGTCGGGGGTGCGGCGGCGGACCCGGGGGAAGTCCGCTGCCGCGCGACGGGGGAAGGCTCCCCGCTGGTCAGGCGCCCAGCTCGCCCGCGGCCTTCTGGATGTCCGCGGCGAAGGTGCTCACCTCGGAGTAGACGCCGGGCTTTCCGGGACGGGCGCAGCCCTCGCCCCAGGAGACGATGCCGACCTGGATGAACTCGCCCGCGTCGTCCTTGCGGAACATCGGGCCGCCGGAGTCGCCCTGGCAGGTGTCGACGCCGCCGGTGTCGAGCTTGCCCGCGCATATCTCGTCGCCCGGGGTCAGATCGTCGCCGTAGGCCTTCTGGCAGGTGGCGTCGTCGATGAACGGCACCGTCGCCTTCAGGAGGTAGCGCTGCTGGTCGCCGCCCTCCTTGTCGGCGCCCCAACCGGCGATGGTGAAGTCACCGTTGTTGAACTTGTCGTCCTGGGCGATCTTCAAGGTGGGCTGGTCGATCGGCTTCTCCAGCTTGATCAGCGCCCAGTCCTTGCCCTTGCCGTTGTAGCCGGGGGCCTGGAGGACCTCCTTGGACTTGACCGTGACGGCGGCCGAGTCCTCCAGGTCGACGACGCCCGCGGTGGCGGTGATGTCGGTGTTGGGGCCGCTGCCGTCGACGCAGTGCGCCGCGGTCAGCACGATGTCCTTGGCGTACAGCGCGCCGCCGCAGCCCATCGACAGCCGGACCATGAAGGGGAATTCACCCTGGTCGGCCTTGGTGCCGCCGACCACCTTGGTGCTCACCGAGCCGGAGGCGTCCGGGGCCGGCGCCGCGAAGGCCGTGCCGGGCAGAAGGCTGAAGGCGGCCAGGGCGACGGCGCCGGCGGCGGTGGTTCTCTTGAGGTGCTTCAGGGAGCTGCGCAACGGGCTTCCTTTCGTGGGGGGTTGCACGTCGACGACGACGGACGCGTGCCCCACCGGAGCCGGTGCGCGGCACGGCTGCGAAAAGGGCAGCCTGCCGTGCGGCCTGCGGACCCAGTGGGGGATGAGTCCGTAAAGCGCTCTGTGATTATGTGAGCGGACGCTCAGCGTGACAAGAGCGCCAGACCCCTCAACTCCCTTGGCACCAACCGTCCCAGACGTCACCTCACCGCCAGTCGCGCTCCGGGGTGGCGGCCGCCAGCGCCGCGCGGGCGCCCTCGACCAGCGGATCTCCGTGCGGAACGCAGACGGTCTCGACGTCGTCGAGCGCCGCGAGCCGGCGGAACGACGCCTCGGCCCGCGCCCGCTCGACGTTGAACGGACCGAGCACCACCCGGCCGCCGACCGCGCCGATGAGGTCGCCGGGGAACAGCACCCGCGAGCGCGGCAGATGCAGCGCGATGCTGCCCGGGGTGTGCCCGGGCACCTCAAGGACCCGCACCGGCTCGCCCCAGCCGTCGAGCGTGTCCCCCTCGCCCAGCGCGACGTCCACCGCGACCGGCTCCCCCTCCGGCAGCGCCCCGCCGGGCAGCCCCGCGTCGATCGCCGCCCGCAGCTCCGCCTCGGCCGGGGTGGGCCGGGCCTGCGGCTCCGGACGGGCGCCGGTGATGTACGGGACGTCGCCGGCGCCCGCCAGCACGGTGGCGCCAGTGGCGGCGACCAGGGCTGCGGCCGCACCGACGTGGTCGATGTGGGAGTGGGTCAGCACGATCTGCCGCAGCGCACGGGGCCCGGCGCCGAGCCGCTCCAGCGCGTCCAGGATCGCCGGGGCGGATCCGGGCATGCCGGTGTCGACGGCGGCGAAGCCGTCCCCGGGCAGCGCGACGAGATGGACGTGCCCGAGGGCGAACGGCAGCTGCCAGACGGTGCCGGTCAGCCGGCGGAGTTCCGTTGCGGGAGAGGTCATGGCGGCGACGCTACGGACCGGGCGGCGGCGGTGAAACGCCTTCTGCCGTGGGCAGATCGCGCGGCCGGCGAAAGAAGCGGAACCCGATCGGCCCCGGCTCCGTCCCATGCGTGACCCGAGGAGGCAGACATGTGGACCACCACAGCACAGCGGACCACCCGCACCCCCGCCGGGAAGAGCCGTACCGCGCGGCGCACCCTGGCCGCCCTGATCGCCCTGACCGCCGCCGGTACGGCGCTGGCCGGGTGCGGCGGGGCGAAGCAGACCGTCGGAGCCGCACCGCCCGGCAAGCAGAGCGCGTTCGAGGAGCGCGCCGACACCATCGTGCGGGACTGGCCGAAGGTCGAGCCGGTGTCCGGGCACAAGGAGGCGCTGCTGCCGCTGGCCGGCGCCGACAAGCCGGGCGTCTCGGCGCGGAAGGTGACGGTGACCGTCGGCCACGGCGCCTGTGACGCGAAGTACGGCGCCCATGTGCGGGAGTCGGAGAAGCTGGTCGTGGTCTCCGGCTGGAGCCGCAAGCAGGACGACAAGAAGATGTGCACCGCCCAGCTGGCCACCGACAAGGTCACCCTGGACCTCAAGGAGCCGCTGGGCCACCGCACCCTCGTCGACGCCGCCACCGGCAAACCGCTGGCCGGTCACCGCTGACCGGACGGCACACCGACCGTCCGCACGGCGCCGCGCCACTCCCCGCGGCGCCGCGGCGGACGCCGGGCCGGGGCGGGGCGGCAGGGGTACCGCGGCGTGTGGGGCGCCGCGGTACCCCTACCGGCCCGCCCCGGCCCTCTTTTTCCGCGGCCGGGCCGCCCGCCCCACCGCCACCCGGGCGCACCGCCCGGCACAACGATCCACGCGGACTTCACCCCCTAGGCTCGCGCCATGAGCCCCTCCATCGCACGTAACACCCGAGTCGAGCTGCCCGAACTGCTGGAGTTCGTCCGCCCCCGGCACCGCGCGATCCTGCTGACCCGCCGCTCCGACGGCACCCCGCAGGGCTCGCCGCTGACCTGCGGGGTGGACGACGACGGGCGGCTGGTGATGTCGACGTATCCCGAGCGCGCCAAGGTGCGCAACGCCCGCCGGGCGCCGTCGGTCAGCGTGATCGTGCTGTCCGACGAGTGGAACGGCCCGTGGGTGCAGATCGACGGCGAGGCCGAGGTGATCGACGCGCCCGAGTCCGTCGAGCCGCT
Organism: Streptomyces sp. NPDC000404; assembly: GCF_040300365.1. Lineage (NCBI taxonomy): Bacteria > Bacillati > Actinomycetota > Actinomycetes > Kitasatosporales > Streptomycetaceae > Streptomyces > Streptomyces sp. NPDC000404. Next base: position 215,942 of record NZ_JBEPDN010000001.1, read on the forward strand.
GGTCGAGTACTACCGCAACGTCGCCGGTGAGCACCCGGACTGGGACGAGTACCGCGAGGCCATGCGGGACCAGGGCAAATCCCTGATCCGGGTCACCCCGCGGCGCTGGGGCCCGGTCGCCACCGGCGGCTTCCCCGCCCGGCTGGCGGGCGGGGACGGCGACGCCGGGAAGTGAGAACGGGCCGCCCGCCCCGCGCCGGGGCGGGCGGCCCGCCAAGAGACGCGCGACGCCCGCCTGCCGGTCGGGGAATCAGGCAGGCGTCGCGGTATGGGCCCCGGTATCGCTCCCGGGACCCATGCCGCCGTACGCCGTTGTACGGGACAGAAAGGGACGTACCGTCACACGGCGAGTGCGCGGTCCGTCGGCTTGATGGGCGCCGGCAGGGCGCTGGCGCCGGTGAGGAAGCGGTCCACCCCGCGGGCGGCGGAGCGGCCCTCGGCGATGGCCCAGACGATGAGCGACTGGCCGCGCCCCGCGTCACCGGCGACGAACACACCGGGGACGTTGGTGGCGAACTCCGCGTCGCGGGCGATGTTCCCGCGGGCGTCCAGCTCCAGGCCGAACTGCTCGACCAGGCCGTTCTCCCGGTCGGTGCCGGTGAATCCCATGGCAAGGGTAACCAGCTGCGCGGGAATCCTCCGCTCCGTCCCCGGCTTCTGCGCGAGCTTGCCGTCCTTGAACTCCACCTCGATCAGGTGCAGCCACTGGACGTTGCCGTCCTCGTCGCCCTCGAAACGGGTCGTCGAGACCGAGTAAACCCGCTCGCCGCCCTCCTCGTGCGCGGAGGTGACCTTGTAGAGCATAGGGAAGGTCGGCCAGGGCTGGCCCGCGCTGCGCTCCTCGCCCGGCCGCGGCATGATCTCCAGCTGGGTGACGGAGGCGGCGCCCTGGCGGTGGGCGGTGCCGACGCAGTCCGCGCCGGTGTCGCCGCCGCCGATGACGACGACGTGCTTGCCCGCGGCGGTGATCGGGGCGACGGTCAGATCGCCCTCCTGCACCTTGTTGGCGAGCGGCAGGTACTCCATCGCGAAGTGGATGCCGTTCAGCTCCCGGCCGGGCACCGGCAGGTCACGGGAGGTGGTGGCGCCCGCGGCGATGACGACGGCGTCGTACCGCTTGCGCAGCTTCTTCGCGTCGATGTCCCGGCCGATCTCCGTCTCGGTACGGAACTTGGTGCCCTCCGCCCGCATCTGCTCGATACGGCGGTTGATGTGCCGCTTCTCCATCTTGAACTCGGGGATGCCGTACCGCAGCAGCCCGCCGATGCGGTCGGCCCGCTCGTAGACGGCGACGGTGTGGCCGGCGCGGGTCAGCTGCTGGGCGGCGGCGAGGCCCGCGGGGCCCGAGCCGATGACGGCGACGGTCTTGCCGGAGAGCCGCTCGGGCGGCTGCGGGGTGACGTCGCCGCTGTCCCACGCCTTGTCGACGACGGTGACCTCGACGTTCTTGATGGTCACCGGCTGCTGGTTGATGCCGAGCACACACGCCGCCTCACAGGGCGCCGGGCACAGGCGCCCGGTGAACTCCGGGAAGTTGTTGGTGGCGTGCAGCCGCTCGGACGCGGCGCTCCAGTCGTCGCGCCAGGCGTAGTCGTTCCACTCGGGGATGAGGTTCCCCAGCGGGCAGCCGTTGTGGCAGAACGGGATGCCGCAGTCCATGCAGCGCGACGCCTGCTCGCTGATGATCGGCAGCAGGGCGCCGGGCCGGTAGACCTCTTTCCAGTCCTGGACGCGCTCGCCCACGGGACGGGCCGTGGCGACCTCGCGCTCGTGGTTGAGGAAGCCCTTCGGGTCAGCCATGGGTCGCCGCCTCCATCATCTTCTCGTGGGTCTCGGACTCGGAGAGTCCGGCCTGCTCGGCGGCGTCCTTGGCGGCGAGCACTGCCTGGTACGTGGCCGGGACGACCTTGCTGAAGCGGGCAGCCGCCGCGTCCCAGTCGGCGAGGAGCTTGGCGGCGACGGTCGAGCCGGTCTCCTCCTGATGGCGGCGCACCACCTCGTGCAGCCACTCCCGGTCGGCGCCGTCCAGCGGGCGCACCGCACCGGCCAGCTCCTTGTTGACACGGTCCGGGTCGAGGTCGATGACGTAGGCGAACCCGCCCGACATCCCGGCGGCGAAGTTGCGGCCGGTCTCGCCGAGGACGACCGCGGTGCCGCCGGTCATGTACTCGCAGCCGTGGTCGCCGACGCCCTCGGAGACCACCGTGGCACCGGAGTTGCGGACGCAGAACCGCTCGCCGACCCGGCCGCGGAGGAACAGTTCGCCGCCGGTGGCGCCGTAGGCGAGGGTGTTGCCGGCGATGGTGGAGTACTCCGCGAGGTGGGAGGCCGAGCGGTCCGGGCGGACCACGATGCGGCCGCCGGAGAGGCCCTTGCCGACGTAGTCGTTGGCGTCGCCCTCCAGGCGCAGCGTGATGCCGCGCGGCAGGAACGCGCCGAAGGACTGGCCGGCGGAGCCGGTAAAGGTGAGGTCGATGGTGTCGTCGGGCAGTCCGGCGCCGCCGAACTTCTTGGTGACCTCGTGGCCGAGCATGGTGCCGACGGTGCGGTTGATGTTGCGGATCGCGATCCGGGCGCGGACCGGCTGCGCCTCCTCGGCGGTAGGCGCGGACAGCGCGTCGGCGGCGAGCCGGATCAGCTCGTTGTCCAGCGCCTTCGCCAGCCCGTGGTCCTGGACGGTCGCCTGGTGGCGGACCGCGCCCTCGGGCAGGTCGGGGACGTGCAGCAGCGGGGCGAGGTCGAGGCCCTGGGCCTTCCAGTGGTCCACCGCCCGCGTGGTGTCGAGCAGTTCGGCGTGGCCGACGGCCTCGTCGAGGGTACGGAAGCCCAGCTCGGCGAGGAGTTCGCGGACCTCCTCGGCGATGAACTCGAAGAAGTTGACGACGTAGTCGGCCTTGCCGCTGAACCGCTCGCGCAGCACCGGGTTCTGGGTGGCGATGCCGACCGGGCAGGTGTCGAGGTGGCAGACGCGCATCATGACGCAGCCGGAGACGACCAGCGGCGCGGTCGCGAACCCGAACTCCTCGGCGCCCAGCAGCGCCGCGATGATCACGTCCCGGCCGGTCTTCAGCTGGCCGTCGGTCTGCACCACGATCCGGTCGCGCAACCCGTTGAGCAGCAGCGTCTGCTGAGCTTCGGCCAGGCCCAGCTCCCAGGGGCCGCCGGCGTGCTTGAGGCTCGTCAAGGGAGACGCGCCCGTACCGCCGTCGTGGCCGGAGATGAGGACGACGTCCGCGTGCGCCTTGGAGACACCGGCGGCGACGGTGCCGACGCCGACCTCCGACACCAGCTTCACGTGGATCCGCGCCGCCGGGTTGGCGTTCTTCAGGTCGTGGATCAGCTGCGCGAGATCCTCGATGGAGTAGATGTCGTGGTGCGGCGGCGGCGAGATCAGGCCGACGCCTGGTGTGGAGTGCCGGGTCTTCGCCACCCACGGGTAGACCTTGTGGCCGGGCAGCTGACCGCCCTCGCCGGGCTTGGCGCCCTGGGCCATCTTGATCTGGATGTCGTCGGCGTTGACGAGGTATTCGCTGGTCACCCCGAAGCGGCCGGAGGCGACCTGCTTGATGGACGAGCGGCGCGCCGGGTCGTACAGGCGCTCCGGGTCCTCGCCGCCCTCACCGGTGTTGGACTTGCCGCCCAGCCGGTTCATCGCGATGGCCAGCGTCTCGTGCGCCTCCTGCGAGATGGAGCCGTACGACATGGCGCCGGTGGAGAACCGCTTGACGATCTCGGAGACGGGCTCGACCTCGTCCACCGGGATCGACGGACGCTCGCTCTTGATGCCGAAGAGGCCGCGCAGCGTCATCAGCCGCTCGGACTGCTCGTTCACCCGGTCCGTGTACTGCTTGAAGATGTCGTAGCGGCGGGCGCGGGTGGAGTGCTGGAGCCGGAAGACGGTGTCCGGGTCGAAGAGGTGCGGCTCGCCCTCGCGGCGCCACTGGTACTCGCCGCCGATCTCCAGCGCGCGGTGGCTGGCGGCGATGCCGGACGCCGGGTACGCCTGGGCGTGCCGCGCCGCGACCTCCTCGGCGACGATGTCCAGGCCCGCGCCGCCGATCTTGGTGGCGGTGCCGTGGAAGTAGGTGTCGACGAACGTGTCCTCCAGGCCGACCGCCTCGAAGACCTGCGCGCCGCGGTAGGAGGCGACGGTCGAGATGCCCATCTTGGACATGACCTTCAAGACGCCCTTGCCGAGCGCCTTGATGAGGTTGCGGATGGCGTCCTCGGGGTCGGTGCCCGCGGGCAGGAAGGTCCCGGCGCGGACCAGGTCCTCGACGGATTCCATCGCGAGGTAGGGGTTGACCGCGGCGGCGCCGTAGCCGATCAGCAGCGCGACATGGTGCACCTCGCGGACGTCACCGGCCTCGACCAGCAGCCCCACCTGGGTGCGCTGCTTGGTGCGGATGAGGTGGTGGTGGACGGCCGAGGTGAGCAGCAGCGACGGGATCGGGGCGTGCTCGGCGTCGGAGTGCCGGTCGGAGAGGACGATCAGCCGGGCGCCGGCCTCGATGGCGGCGGCGGCCTCCGCGCAGATCTCCGCCAGCCGCGCGGCGAGGGCCTCGCCCCCGCCGCCGACGCGGTAGAGCCCGGACAGCGTCACGGCCGTCATCCGGGGCATGTCGCCGTCGGCGTTGATGTGGATGAGCTTGGCCAGCTCGTCGTTGTCGATCACCGGGAACGGCAGGGTGACGCTGCGGCAGGAGTCCGCGGACGGCTCCAGGAGGTTGCCCTGCGGGCCGAGCGAGGAGATCAGCGAGGTGACCAGCTCCTCGCGGATGGCGTCCAGCGGCGGGTTGGTGACCTGCGCGAACAGCTGGGTGAAGTAGTCGAAGAGCAGCCGCGGACGGGCCGAGAGCGCGGCGATCGGCGAGTCCGTGCCCATCGAACCGATCGGCTCGGCGCCGGTCTTCGCCATCGGCGCCAGCAGGACCCGCAGCTCCTCCTCGGTGTAGCCGAAGGTCTGCTGGCGGCGGGTGACCGAGGCGTGGGTGTGCACGATGTGCTCGCGCTCGGGCAGATCGGCGAGGTCGATCAGCCCCTCGTCCAGCCACTGCTGGTAGGGGTGGGCGCCGGCCAGCTCCGCCTTGATCTCGTCGTCCTCGATGATGCGGTGCTCGGCGGTGTCGACGAGGAACATCCGGCCCGGCTGGAGGCGGCCCTTGCGGACGACCTTGGCGGGGTCGATGTCGAGGACGCCGACCTCGGAGGAGAGGACGACCAGGCCGTCGTCGGTGACCCAGTAGCGGCCGGGGCGCAGCCCGTTGCGGTCCAGGACCGCGCCGACCTGGGTGCCGTCGGTGAAGGTGACGCACGCCGGGCCGTCCCAGGGCTCCATCATCGTGGCGTGGTAGCGGTAGAACGCGCGCCGGGCCGGGTCCATCGACGGGGAGTTCTCCCACGCCTCGGGCACCATCATCAACACCGCGTGCGGCAGCGACCGGCCGCCGAGGTGCAGCAGCTCCAGGACCTCGTCGAAGGAGGCGGAGTCGGAGGCGTCCGGGGTGCAGACCGGGAAGAGCCGGTCCACGTCGAGGTCGCCGAAGAGCCGCGAGGCGAGCTGCGATTCGCGGGCCCGCATCCAGTTGCGGTTGCCCTTGACGGTGTTGATCTCGCCGTTGTGCGCGACGAAGCGGTACGGGTGGGCCAGCGGCCAGCTCGGGAAGGTGTTGGTGGAGAACCGCGAGTGGACCAGGGCGATGGCCGAGGCGAAGCGCCGGTCGGAGAGGTCCGGGAAGAACGGCTCCAGCTGCCCGGTGGTGAGCATCCCCTTGTAGACCAGGGTGCGGGCGGAGAGCGACGGGAAGTAGACACCCGCCTCGCGCTCGGCGCGCTTGCGCAGCGCGAACGCCTTGCGGTCCAGCGCCAGACCGGTGCTCTCACCATCCGAGACGAACAGCTGGGAGAAGGCCGGCATGGTGGCGCGGGCGCCGTTGCCGAGGAGCGCCGGGGCGACCGGGACGACGCGCCAGCCGAGGACCGTCAGGCCCTCCTCGGCGGCGATCGTCTCGATCTGCGAGACGGCCGCGGCCGCCTGCTGGGCCTCGGCGGGGAGGAAGGCGATGCCGACGGCGTAACCGCCGGCCTCGGGAAGGTCGAAGGTGACCTCCTCGCGCAGGAACGCGTCCGGCACCTGGAGGAGGATGCCCGCACCGTCGCCCGAGTCGGGCTCGGAGCCGGTGGCACCGCGGTGCTCCAGGTTGGTCAGCACCGTGAGCGCCTGCTCGACCAGCGCATGACCGGGCTCGCCGGTGAGGGTGGCCACGAAGCCGACACCGCAGGCGTCGTGCTCGTTGCGCGGGTCGTACATCCCCTGCGGGGCGGGGCGCCCGTCCATGGGCGACCAGGCGGCGCGGGTGGCACCGGCGCTGGTCGCGGAGTGCGTGGACGCGGAACGCATCGGCTCTCCCAACGTCGTCGTGGCATAGGAACTGCCGAGGGACGACGTTGGCCCTCCGCGAAATTTCGTGCAGGTTACAGGATGGCTCGCTTCTCGGGAAGCGGGATAGAGCCTTCCAACATGCGGACACCGCGAGTGCGGTGTGCGAGGTCGCGGACGAACGACCCGGTCCGGAAACGGGGCGCCCACCGAGCGACATTGCCCGTGTGGCGCCCCGGCCTTATGCCCGGCGGTCAGCTACATGAAACCGCCGGGTAACTCAATAATTATGCGAGCCCCCGCATGGGAGCGTCACCCTACGACGGTTCCGAACACCGTTCCCAGGATGTACGTCACACCCGCTGCCGCGCCACCGAGGAGCAGCTGCCGCACCCCGCTGAACCACCACGAGCGGGCCGTCACCCGCGCCACGACAGCGCCGCACGCGAAGAGCCCGAGCAGCGCCAACGCCACCGCGGGCCACAGCGCGGAGGCGCCCAACAGGTAAGGAAGTACGGGCAGCAACGCGCCCAGCGCAAAGGATCCGAAGGAGGAAACCGCTGCCACGGTGGGCGACGGAAGGTCGGACGGATCGATGCCCAACTCCTCGCGGGCATGGATCTCCAGCGCCTGTTCGGGGTCGCGGGAGAGCTGTTCGGCGACCTTCCGGGCCAGCTCCGGCTCCACCCCGCGCGAGACGTAGAGGGCCGCCAGTTCGTCCCGTTCGTCCGTCGGGTGCTTGCGCAGCTCGGCGCGTTCGATGTCCAGCTCGGCGAGGACCAGCTCCCGCTGCGAGGCGACCGAGGTGTACTCACCGGCGGCCATCGAGAAGGCGCCGGCGGCCAGCCCGGCCAGCCCGGTGATGATGATCGTCTGCTGGGAGACGGCGCCGCCGGCGACGCCGGTCATCAGCGCGAGGTTCGAGACCAGCCCGTCCATGGCGCCGAAGACGGCGGGGCGCAGCCAGCCGCCGTTGACGTCGCGGTGGGTGTGGTTGTCGCGGTGGGCGACGTGGGTCGGCGCCGAGGCATCCATGACATCGGTGACGGACATAGGGACCTACTCCCTTCGACGAGGTGTGGGCCGCTGTTCGGCACTTTCCCCTCCAACACCTCGAAACTAGGCGTGACACCCCCTCCACCGCTAGCAAGGAAGGCCGAACTTACCTCTCTGACCTGCGGTTTTACCCGGCCACCCGCCATGAGATCCCGCTCACAGGCCGCCGCGGGAGGCCGCTGCGACGGGCCCGCGCGACGCCGCTCGGGGAAGCCGGCCGACGGCGGCACGGGGCCGTCCGGGCGCCGGGCGCGGGCGGCGCGCACCGCCGGGCGCGCATACGACGCCGCGCCGGGCGGAACCCGTAACGGTTCCGCCCGGCGCGGTGGAGAGGTATGGCCGCCGCCCGGGGCGACGGCGCGGTCTCAGCTCTTCTTGCCGCCGCTCCCGGCGGTCTTCGCCTCGCCGTCGGCAGCGGGCTTCGCCTCCTCGCCGGCGGGCCCTGCGTCCTTGCCGGCCGCGGGATCGGACTCCTTCTCCGCGGACCCGTCCGCCGCCGCCTTCGCATCCTCCGGCGCACCGTCCGCGTCCGCACCGGCCGGCGCCTCCAGGGCGCCCGGCTCGACGACCTCCTCGCGGCCCGGCACCCGCCGGGACGAGATGATCATGTAGAGGACGGCGAGGACCAGGCCGATCAGCGCGGTCCAGACGTTGAGCCGCAGACCGAGGATGTGGTGCGCCTCGTCGACCCGCATCTCCTCGATCCAGGCGCGGCCCGCGCAGTACGCAGCGACGTACAGCGCGAAGGCGCGGCCGTGGCCGAGGCGGAAGCGCTTGTCGGCCCAGATCACCAGCGCGGCGACGCCCAGGCACCACAGGCACTCGTAGAGGAACGTCGGGTGGTAGGTGCCGCCGATGCGGCCGATCGCGGGGTCGTCGCTGATCTTCAGCGCCCACGGCAGATCGGTCGGGCGGCCGTACAGCTCCTGGTTGAACCAGTTGCCCCAGCGGCCGATGGCCTGGCCGATGGCGAGGCCGGGGGCGAGCGCGTCGCAGTAGGCGGGCAGCGGGATGCCGCGGCGGCGGCAGCCGATCCACGCGCCGACCGCGCCGAGCGCCACCGCGCCCCAGATGCCGAGACCGCCCTCCCACACCTTGAAGGCGTCGAGCGGATGGCCGTCCTTGCCGAAGTACGGCTCGTACGTCGTGATGACGTGGTAGAGCCGTCCGCCGACGAGGCCGAAGGGCACCGCCCAGACGGCGATGTCCGCCACCGTGCCGGACCGGCCGCCGCGCTGCACCCAGCGCTTGTTGCCGAGCCAGACGCCCAGGAAGACACCGATGATGATGCAGAACGCGTAGCCCCGGAGCGGGATCGGGCCGAGATGTACGACGCCGACCGACGGGCTGGGAATGAATGCGAGGTCCATGGCAGTCACGACGCTACCCCGCCGGGCGGGGTCGGCGGCAACCCGCCCGGCAACGGCTGCGTAACGACCGTCACACCTTCGCGACCGGGCCGGGCGGGCCCCGCGCCGCGCGCTCAGCCCGCCGGCGTGGCGGGCTTGGCCGGCTGCTTGCCCTTGTTGGCGCCCTGCACCATCTTCTTGAACTCCGCGGGCGTGAACTGGCCGTTCTTCTCCTTTGCCAGATCCTTGCCGTTGAGCAGCACGGTCGGGGTGCCCCGGAACCCGGACTTGGCGAACGCGTCGTTGGACCGCTTGACGAAGTCGTTGTACGTACCGGACTCGACGCACTGCGTGAACGCGTCGCCGGCCAGCCCCGGGACCTTGCCGGCCAGCTGGATCAGCTTCTTCTTGTCGGCGAACGCGTCCTGCTGCTCGGGCGGCTGGTTGCTGTAGAGCACGTCGTGGTAGGCGCGGAAGTGACCGGCGTGCTGGGCGCAGAGCGCGGCGTTGGCGGCGTTGAGGGAGCCGGTGCCGCCTCCGTTGCCGTCGATGATCGTGACGAGGTGGTACTCGCTCCTCAGCTGCCCGGCGTCCTCCAGCTCATGGATGGCCGGGCGGAAGCCGGTCTCGAACTGCTGGCAGGCGGGGCAGCGGAAGTCCTCCCAGACCGTCAGGGTGGAGGGGGCGCCGGCCGAGCCGACCGGCACCGCGGGCTTGTCGCCGCCGCGCGCGCCCTTGGGCACCGCCAGCGGCTTGGCGCTCTCCTCGTCCCCGCCGGAGTTGGACGCCCAGACGGCGATGGCGCCGGCCACCGCCAGGACCAGGACCACCGCTCCGGCGACGATCGCCTGGCGGTTGCGCCGGGCCCGGGCCTTCTCCTTCTCACGCTGTGCCTTCAGCCGCTCACGGGCGTTGCTCTTACCGTCATCGTTCTTCTGGCTCACCCCAGGAAAACGAAACGGAGGGGCGCTGCCGCACCCCTCCGTACCGATGTTCGCCCTATCGGGGGACGGAACCGGGCGCACCGCACACCCGTGCCCGCGCCCCGCCCCGGCCGGCGGCCGTCTCAGGAGCGCTTGCGCACCCCGGCGGCCAGCTCCCCGGCCAGCGTCCGGACCCCGGCGAGCCCGGCCTCCAGATCGTGCTCGTCGGCCAGCATCCGCTGCACGAACGCCGAGCCGACGATGACGCCGTCGGCGAACTGCGCGACCTCCGCGGCCTGTTCGGGGTTGGAGACCCCGAGGCCGACGCAGACCGGCAGGTCGGTGGTGGCGCGGGTGCGGCGGACCAGCTCCTGCGCCTCATGGCCGACCGACTCACGGGTGCCGGTGACGCCCATCAGCGACGCCGCGTAGACGAAGCCGCTGCCCGCCGCGGTGATCTGGGCGAGGCGGGCGTCGCGGGTGCTGGGCGCGACGACGAAGACGGTCGCCAGACCGTGCTTCTCCGCGGCCGCGCACCACTCCCCGGCCTCCTGGACCGGCAGGTCCGGCAGGATGCACCCGGCGCCGCCCGCGGCGGCCATCTCGGCGGCGAACCGCTCGACGCCGTAGCGGTAGACCGGGTTCCAGTAGGTCATGCAGAGCACCGGCGCGCCGGTGGCGGCGTGCGCCTCGCCGACCGTGCGGATCACATCGGGGATCCGCACGCCGCCGCGCAGCGCGATGTCGTCCGCGGTCTGGATGACCGGGCCGTCGAGGACCGGGTCGCTGTGCGGCAGACCCACCTCGACGATGTCGCAGCCGCCCTCCAGCATCGCGGTCGCCGCCCGGATGCCGCCGTCCACGGTCGGGAAACCGGCGGGGAGGTAGCCGACCAGCGCGGCGCGGTTCTCCTCGCGCGCCGTCGCCAGCACCGAGTCCAGCAGGGCGATGTTGCCCGTCGCCTGAGTCATCACTTCTCCCCCTCGCCGGTGCCGGCGTGGCCGCCCGCGTTGTCGTACAGCCCGAAGTAGCGGGCCGCGGTGTCCATGTCCTTGTCGCCCCGGCCCGAGAGGTTGACCAGCAGCAGGCCGTCGGGGCCCAGCTCGCGGCCCAGCTCCAGGGCGCCGGCCAGCGCGTGGGCGCTCTCGATCGCCGGGATGATGCCCTCGGTGCGCGACAGCAGCCGCAGCGCCTGCATCGCCGCGTCGTCGGTGACCGCGCGGTACTCGGCCCGGCCGCTGTCCTTGAGGTACGAGTGCTCGGGGCCGATGCCCGGGTAGTCGAGACCGGCGGAGATCGAGTACGGCTCGGTGATCTGCCCGTCCTCGTCCTGGAGGACGTAGGAGCGCGAGCCGTGCAGGATGCCGGGGGTGCCCTCGGTGAGGGTGGCGGCGTGCTCGCCGGTGGCGATGCCGTGGCCGCCGGGCTCGCAGCCGACCAGCCGCACGCTCTCGTCGGGCAGGAAGGCGTGGAAGAGGCCGATGGCGTTGGAGCCGCCGCCGACGCAGGCGACCGCGGCGTCGGGCAGCCGCCCGGCGCGCTCGACGATCTGCCGCCGCGCCTCGACGCCGATGACGCGGTGGAAGTCGCGGACGAGCGCCGGGAAGGGGTGCGGGCCGGCGACCGTGCCGAAGAGGTAGTGGGTGCGGTCGACGTTGGCGACCCAGTCGCGGAACGCCTCGTTGATGGCGTCCTTCAGGGTGCGGCTGCCGGAGGTCACGGCGATGACCTCGGCGCCGAGCATCCGCATCCGGGCGACGTTCAGCGCCTGCCGCTCGGTGTCGATCTCGCCCATGTAGATGGTGCAGTCGAGGCCGAAGAGGGCGCAGGCGGTGGCGGTGGCGACGCCGTGCTGGCCGGCGCCGGTCTCGGCGATGACGCGGGTCTTGCCCATGCGCTTGGTGAGCAGCGCCTGCCCCAGCACGTTGTTGATCTTGTGCGAGCCGGTGTGGTTGAGGTCCTCGCGCTTGAGGAACACCCGGGCGCCGCCGGCGTGTTCGGCGAACCGCGACACCTCGGTGAGGGCGCTGGGCCGGCCGGTGTAGTTGACCATCAGCTCGTCCAGCTCGGCGGCGAACGCCGGGTCGGCCTTGGCCTTCTCGTACTCGGCGGCCACCTCGTCGACCGCGGCGACCAGCGCCTCGGGGATGAACTTGCCGCCGAACGCGCCGAAGTAGCCCGAGGGGCCGGGAACCAGCCCCTCCGGGTCGGGCACGAAGAAATCGGAGGACATCTGACGCACTCCTCTGCCGGGGCCCTCGCCCCGGACAACTGGGTCTGTCGGAAAGATGAGAAAAGGGATGGGAAGGGTGTGGAGAAGCACAGGGGGCGTGCGCCGCTCGCGCGGGTGGTGCGCGGGGCGCGCGGTACGCCGACGGATCCGGCCGCCGGTGACTCCCGGTCGCCGTGGGGCCGTGGGGTATCCGCCGGGCCGTGGGAGCGCCGCGCCCTGCCTAACGAGCGACCGGCCCACGAGGGCACCGGTAGGACGCGTCCGGCCTGATGATCGTTGCGGCCACCCGCCGGACGAGGTCCCGGCAGGCCGGAGCGGCACACCGCCGCACCGCCTCGCCGGGGCGCGCACGCGTCAGCGCACGGGCCCCCGGCGCCATCGCATGCCGTTGGTCTGACCGGGTTCGGAGCCGATGTGGTACCTGACCCGGCGGCCGTGCACCCGGCGGGCGGGGGCCCGGCAGCCGCGGTGCCAGGGCGGCAGCGCGCAGCGGACCGCGGCCCGGCGCGGGGCGCGGCGGGCGCGGGGTGTCAGGGCGAGCGCGGGGCCGTGGCCGGGCAGGTCGTCCGGCCCGCACCCCGCGGGCGCACCGGCGGGCACGCCGAACGCACCCGGGAACGGGTCCCGGGCGGGGCGGTGGCTGCCGGTGGCGGTCATGGGATCGGGTCCGTCCTCAGGCCCGGCCGTGCCGGATGGCGGGGTGCGAGCCGGCCGCGACCAGATCGGCGACGGCGGTGCGCGGGTCCTTGCCGGTGACCAGCGATTCGCCGACGAGCACGGCGTCCGCGCCGTCGTTGGCGTACGCGATCAGGTCGTGCGGGCCGCGGACGCCCGACTCGGCGATCTTGACGATGTGGTCGGGGATCTCGGGGGCGATCCGGGCGAAGTTGCCGCGGTCGACCTCCAGGGTCTTGAGGTTGCGCGCGTTCACGCCGATGATCTTGGCGCCGGCGTCGACCGCGCGGGCGACCTCTTCCTCGTCGTGCGCCTCGACCAGCGGCGTCAGGCCGATCGACTCGGCCCGCTCGATGAGCGAGACCAGCGCCTCCTGCTCCAGCGCGGCGACGATCAGCAGCGCGAGGTCGGCGCCGTACGCACGGGCCTCCCACAGCTGGTAGGCGGTGACGATGAAGTCCTTGCGCAGCACCGGGATGTCGACCCGGGCGCGGACCGCTTCGAGGTCGGCGAGCGAGCCGCCGAACTTGCGCTGCTCGGTGAGGACGGAGATGACCGCGGCGCCGCCGGCCTCGTAGTCGGCGGCGAGGCCCGCCGGGTCGGCGATGGCGGCGAGCGCGCCCTTGGAGGGGCTGGAGCGCTTGACCTCGCAGATGACCGTCACGCTCTCGCCCTTGAGGGCGGCGACGCCGTCCTTGGCCGGGCGGGCGGCGCGGGCGCGCTCCTTCAGCTCGTCGAGGCTGACGCGCGCCTGCCGCTCGGCGAGGTCGGCGCGGACTCCGTCGATGATCTCGTCGAGCACACTCACGCGAGCGGCCTCCTTCTGAAGCGGTGGAGGGGACGGGCGCCGGGCGGTGAGCGGACTCACCGTGGGCACTGTCGATGGTATCCGCACGGGGCCCCAGCTCCCGCACCCGGCCGCCGCCGGTCCCACCAGCTGGACAGCGGCCGCCCAGGTCAGGGGCGCAGGAAGGCGCCGAAGGGGAGGTTGCGGAGGAGGGTGAAGAGGGCGAGGAGGGCGGTCAGCGCCCACCAGTGGACGGGGCGCGGGCGCGGCCCCGCGGTGGGCAGCCCGCGCGCCGCGCGGACCGCCCAGACCATCCAGAACACCGCGCAGACGGCGTACGCGCAGACCGCCACGGCGTTGGCGCCGAGCGCGGCGGGCAGATCGCCGTGGGCCACCGCGTGGGCGCTGCGCAGGCCGCCGCAGGCCGGGCAGTAGATGCCGGTCAGATGCAGCAGCGGGCAGATGGGGTAGTGGCCCGGGCGTTGCGGGTCGACCGCGCCGACGTAGCCGAAGGCGGCCACCGCGGCGGCGGCCGTGGCCAGCGGGGCGGCGAGGCGGCGCAGCGGGCCCCGGCGGGCGGGCGGCGGGGCCGGGCGCGGGGCGGCGGGCCGGGGCGGGGCCGCGGGTGCGTTCACCCCGCCGATTGTCCCGGGGGACACGCGAAGGCGCCGCTTCCCGGCAGCCGTACGGGGTAGCCCTTACGGACGGCGACCGGGAAGCGGCGCCTTCGAAGACTCGGGTGCGGCGCCGGAGCCCGGCGCCGCGGGGTCAGCCCTCCTGGGGCTGGGCCACGGCGGCGACCGGGGCGGCCGAGCGCTTGGGCTCCGAGCCGAGACCGGCGAGGCGCATCACACCGCCGACGACGGCGCCGAGACCGATGAGGACGATGCCGGCCCAGAAGCCGGTCACGTTCGCCAGCACCATGAAGGCCCCCGCGACGCAGAAGCCGATGAACGAGATGATGACGCCGGTCCAGGCGGCGGGGGTGTGTCCGTGGCCACTGCTCGACATGAGTGCTCCTCGTAGCTCTGTCGCGCCGGATCGGGGCGCGGTGATACCTCGCCGTCCATTGTCACCGATGGAGGCGGGAACTCCGTTACCGGGTGGGGTCCTCGCCGCGGTCCAGCGACTTCCACAACTCCTCCGGACGGTCCGGGTCCACCGGGGCGGCGGCCCGGCGCGGGGCGCGGGCGCCGCCCGGCGTGCGCTCGTAACGGCCCGACATCGCGGGCCAGTGGCGGCCGAAGAGGAGCGCGAGGACCCCGGCGATCAGCAGCAGCACACCGCCTCCGGCGGAGACCCACGGCCAGAGGCTGTGCGTGACGTGATGCACATCGGTGCCGCTCAGCCCGACGGCGGTGGCGGCCTGCTCGCGCAGCGCGGAGGTGTCGCCGTAACCGGCCGCCGCGGCGAGCGCGGTGCCCGCGCCGCTGAGGGCGAGGAGGGCGGCGACCGCGTACCGTCCGGCGCGCCGCACCGCGAAGACCGCGACCAGCGCGGCGAGGCCGACGACGGCCAGCGCGCCGGGGACGCCCGTGACGTCCGAGCCGGTCACCGTGCGCGGCAGGTCGCCCTGGGCGAGGGCGGCGGTGCCCCGGGACCACACGCGGCCCGAGGCGAGCAGGGCGAGGGCGGAGCCGGCGGCGCCCAGCAGCAGGGCTGCGGCGAGGCTGCGCCGGGCGCTGCGCGGCCGGGCGGACGGCGCGGGCGCGGTGGCGGCGGGGGGCTGGGTTGCGGCACTCACTCCCCCACTATCGCGCACCGCCCGCGGCACCCGGCCACGGGGTGGCCGGTGCCACGGGCGGTGCGCGGGCGCCTTGCGGGCGCGCCGGGTCAGGTGCCGAGACGGTTGGCGGTGTGCACGGCGCGCAGCACGGCGGCGGCCTTGTTGCGGCACTCGGTGTCCTCGGCGACCGGGTCGGAGTCGGCGACGACACCCGCGCCGGCCTGCACGTACGCGGTGCCGTCGCGCAGCAGGGCGGTGCGGATGGCGATGGCGGTGTCGGAGTCGCCGGCGAAGTCCAGATAGCCGACGCAGCCGCCGTACAGCCCGCGGCGGGTCGGCTCCAGCTCCTCGATGATCTGCAGGGCGCGGGGCTTGGGCGCGCCGGAGAGGGTGCCCGCGGGGAAACAGGCGGTGAGGACGTCGAAGGCGGTGCGGCCCTCGGCGACGGTGCCGGTGACGGTGGAGACCAGGTGCATGACGTGGCTGTAGCGCTCCACCGACATGAAGTCGACGACCTCGACGCTGCCGGGCGCGCAGACCCGGCCCAGGTCGTTGCGGCCCAGGTCGACGAGCATCAGGTGCTCGGCGCGCTCCTTGGGGTCGGCCAGCAGCTCGTCGGCGAGCGCCTGGTCCTCCTGGACGCCGGCGCCGCGCGGCCGGGTGCCGGCGATGGGGTGCACCATGGCCCGGCCGTCCTCGACCTTGACCAGCGCCTCCGGGCTGGAGCCGACCACGTCGAAGCCGCTGCGCTCGCCGTCGCCCGCGAAGCGGAAGAGGTACATGTACGGGCTGGGGTTGGTGGCCCGCAGCACCCGGTAGACGTCCAGGGCGCTCGCCGTGCACGGCGTCTCGAACCGCTGCGAGGGCACCACCTGGAACGCCTCACCGGCGCGGATGCGCTCCTTGATGTCCTCGACGGCGTCCTGGTACGCGGCGCCGCCCCATTCGGCGGTGAACGGCGGCAGCTCCGACGGCGGCAGCGCGGCGGCGCTCGCGGGCGCGGGGCGGGCGAGGTCGTCGGCCATCGCGTCGAGGCGGGCGACGGCGTCCGCGTACGCCTCGTCGACGCCGGTGTCGAGGTCGTTGTGGTTGATCGCGTTGGCGATCAGCAGGACCGTGCCGCTCCAGTGGTCGAGGACGGCGAGGTCGGAGGTGAGGAGCATGGTCAGCTCCGGCAGCCCGAGATCGTCCTCGGTCCGCTCGGCGATCTTCTCCAGGCGGCGCACGACGTCGTAGCCGAGGTAGCCGACCATACCGCCGGTGAAGGGCGGCAGACCGGCGTCCTGAAGCAGGTCGCGCGGGGTGTGCAGGGCCTCGACGGTGGCGCGGAGCGCGGCCAGCGGGTCGCCGCCGGTGGGCATGCCGACGGGCGGGGTGCCCAGCCAGTGGGCCTCGCCGTCGCGGACGGTGAGGGTGGCGGCGCTGCGGACGCCGATGAACGAGTACCGCGACCACGTACGGCCGTTCTCGGCGGACTCCAGGAGGAAGGTGCCGGGCCGCTCACCGGCGAGTTTGCGGTAGAGCCCGACCGGGGTGTCGCCGTCGGCCAGCAGGCGCCGGGTGACGGGGACGACCCGGCGGTCCTTGGCGAGGGTGCGGAAGCGGTCGAGGTCCGGTGTGGCGGTGCCGGTGGTTCCCGTGGTCATGGCAGCGGAGCCTACTGGTCGCCGTCCGTGAGCAGGACGTCGGCGTCGAAGCAGGTGCGGGCCCCGGTGTGGCAGGCGGCGCCGGTCTGCTCGACGGTGACCAGCACGGTGTCGGCGTCGCAGTCCAGGGCCACCGAGCGGACGCGCTGGACGTGGCCGGAGGTGTCGCCCTTGACCCAGTACTCGCGGCGGCTGCGGGACCAGTAGGTGCAGCGGCCGGTGGTCAGGGTGCGGTGCAGCGCCTCGTCGTCCATCCAGCCCAGCATGAGGACCTCGCCGGTGCCGTGCTGCTGGGCGATGGCCGGGACGAGGCCGTCGGCGTCGCGCTTGAGGCGGGCGGCGACGGCGGGGTCGAGGGCGGTGCTGCCGGGGGCGGCGGGCCGGTCGGCGGGGGCGGTGTCGGTGGCGCGGCTGGTCATGGGGCCATTGTGCCGTGCGAAGGCCGCCGGGCGGGCGCCGCGGGCCGGCGGGGAGCGGGAAGAAAGCCCCGGTGGGAGGGGCCGCGGGACGGGCCGCGGCGTGGCAGGGCGGCGGGGCCGGCCGTAGGGTGGCCGTATGTCGACCCATGCGAAGCGTGAACGGCTCCTGCTCGCCGACCTGTTGGAGAGCGTCGGCCCCGATGCCCCGACGCTCTGCGAGGGCTGGCGCACCCGCGATCTGGCCGCCCATGTGGTGGTGCGCGAGCGCCGGGCGGACGCGGCGGGCGGTCTGCTCTTCAAGCCGCTGGCGGCCCGCCTGGAGCGGGTCCAGGCGGAGTTCACCGCGAAGCCGTACGAGGAGCTGCTGGGGCTGATCCGCAGCGGGCCGCCGCGGATGTCGCCGTTCGCCCTGAAGCAGATCGACGAGGCGTCGAACACCGTCGAGTTCTACGTCCACACCGAGGACGTGCGGCGGGCGCAGCCGGACTGGTCGGCGCGGGAGCTGGACCCGATCTTCGCGGACGCGCTCTGGTCCCGGCTGGAGAAGATGGCGAAGCTGCTGGGCCGGAAGTCGCCGGTGGGCCTGGTGCTGCGGCGCCCGGACGGACGCACCGCGGTGGCCCAGCGGGGCGCGCCGGTGGTGACGGTCGTCGGCGAGCCCGGTGAGCTGACCCTCTTCACCTTCGGCCGGCAGCGGGCCGCGAAGGTGGAGCTGGAGGGCGACCCGGAGGCGGTCGCCGGGGCGCGGCAGGCGGCGCTGGGGATCTGAGCACGGACGGCCGGGGCGGGCCCGCGGTACCGGCCCGCGCCCGTCGTCGGGGCACCCGGATGGCCCGCCTCCCCCGTCGGGCCGGCGGGCGCCCGGCCTCAGCGCACGGGGTGTCCGGCCTCCCGCAGGGCCCCCTTGACCTCGCCGATGCGCAGGTCGCCGAAGTGGAAGACGGAGGCGGCCAGCACCGCGTCGGCGCCCGCGGCGACCGCGGGGGCGAAGTCGGCGAGCCGGCCGGCGCCGCCGGAGGCGATGACGGGGACGGACACGTGCCGGCGGACCGCCTCGATCATCTCGGTGTCGTAGCCGTCCTTGGTGCCGTCGGCGTCCATGGAGTTCAGCAGGATCTCGCCGGCGCCCAGCTCGGCGGCGCGGTGCGCCCACTCGACGGCGTCGACCCCGGCGGAGCGGCGCCCGCCGTGCGTGGTCACCTCGAAGGAGGTGGTGCCGTCGGCGGCCTTCACCCGGCGGGCGTCCACGGAGAGCACCAGCACCTGGCTGCCGAACCGCTCGGCGATCTCCCGGATCAGCTCGGGCCGGGCCAGCGCCGCGGTGTTCACGCCGACCTTGTCCGCGCCGGCCCGCAGCAGCTTGTCGACGTCCTCGGCGGTGCGCACGCCGCCGCCGACGGTCAGCGGGATGAAGACCTGCTCGGCGGTGCGGCGGACCACGTCGTAGGTGGTCTCGCGGTTGCCGGAGGAGGCGGTGATGTCGAGGAAGGTCAGCTCGTCGGCGCCCTCCTCGCCGTAGATCCGGGCCATCTCGACGGGGTCGCCCGCATCGCGGAGGTTCTGGAAGTTCACGCCCTTGACGACCCGGCCGTTGTCGACGTCCAGGCAGGGGATGACACGGACCGCCAGGGTCATGGCGTCAGGCTCCTTCGGGGGTTTGCTCGGAGCCTTCGGGCTTGAAGGCTTCCAGTTCTACTTCGACCAGTACGCGGGGGTCGACGAAGCCGGAGACCACGACCAGGGTCGCGGCCGGCGGCGCGGCGGCGAAGATCTCCCGGTGGGCGCGGCCCACCGCGTCCACGTCACGCACATGGGTGAGATACATCCGGGTGCGCAGGACGGCGGCGGCGTCCAGGCCGAACGGTTCCAGGGCGGCCAGGGCGTTGCCGAAGGCCGCCCGGGCCTGCTCGTAGGGGTCGCCCTCGCCCTGGAGCACCCCGCCGTCGGTGAAGGGCAGCGTGCCGGCGACCAGGACCCGGTCGCCGGCGGCCACCGCGCGGGCGAAGCCGATCGTCTCTTCCCAGGGACTTTGGGTCCGTACCCGCTCGATGGTCATCACGCCGCCTCTCGGTCGTCCGGTCAGGCCACTGCGGCCAGCGCCTCTTCCAGGGTGAACGCCTTCGCGTAGAGCGCCTTGCCGACGATCGCACCCTCCACGCCCTCGGGCACCAGCGACGCGAGCGTCCGCAGGTCGTCGAGGGAGGAGACGCCGCCGGAGGCGACGACGGGGCGGTCGGTGGCGGCGCAGACGTTCTTCAGCAGCTCGACGTTGGGGCCCTGGAGGGTGCCGTCCTTGTTGATGTCGGTGACGACGTACCGGGCGCAGCCCTCGGAGTCGAGGCGGGCCAGCGTCTCGTAGAGGTCGCCGCCGTCGCGGGTCCAGCCGCGGCCGCGGAGCGTGGTGCCGCGGACGTCCAGCCCCACCGCGATCTTGTCGCCGTGCTCGGCGATGACCTTGGCGACCCACTCGGGGGACTCCAGCGCGGCGGTGCCGAGGTTGACGCGGCGGCAGCCGGTGGCGAGCGCCGCGGCGAGCGAGGCGTCGTCGCGGATGCCGCCGGACAGCTCGACCTTGATGTCCATGGCGCGGGCGACCTCGGCGATCTGCGCGCGGTTGTCGCCGGTGCCGAACGCCGCGTCGAGGTCGACGAGGTGCAGCCACTCGGCGCCCGCCTGCTGCCAGGCCAGCGCCGCCTGGAGCGGGTCGCCGTAGGCGGTCTCGGAGCCGGACTCGCCGTGCACCAGACGGACGGCCTGGCCGTCGCGCACGTCGACGGCGGGGAGGAGTTCGAGCTTGGGGTGGGCCATCACAGGGTCTCGATCCAATTGCTCAGCAGCTGGGCTCCGGCGTCACCGGACTTCTCGGGGTGGAACTGCGTGGCCCACAGCGGGCCGTTCTCGACCGCGGCCACGAAGGGCGCACCGTGGGTGGCCCAGCTGACCTTGGGGGCGGCGATGTGCGGGTTGCCGATCTCCAGCTCCCAGTCGTGCGCCGCGTAGGAGTGGACGAAGTAGTAGCGGGCGTCCGCGTCCAGACCGGCGAAGAGGCGGGAGCCGTCCGCCGCCTCGACGGTGTTCCAGCCCATGTGCGGGACGACGTCGGCCTTGAGCGGGCCGACGGTGCCGGGCCACTCGTCCAGGCCCTCGGTCTCCACGCCGTGCTCGATGCCGCGGGCGAAGAGGATCTGCATGCCGACGCAGATGCCCATGACCGGGCGGCCGCCGGAGAGGCGGCGGCCGACGATCCAGTCGCCGCGGGCGTCGCGCAGCCCCTGCATGCAGGCGGCGAACGCGCCGACGCCGGGGACCAGCAGCCCGTCGGCGTTCATCGCGCGGTCGTAGTCGCCGGTGATCTCCACCTCGGCGCCGGCGCGGGCCAGGGCGCGCTCGGCGGAGCGGACGTTACCGAAGCCGTAGTCGAAGACCACGACCTTCTTCGCGGCCGTCAATTCCACACCTCCAGCCGCATGACCCCGGCGACGAGGCACATCGCCGCGCCGATGGACAGCAGCGTGATCAGGCTGCGGGGCATCTTCTGCTTCCAGAAGGAGTAGATGCCACCGACGAGGAAGAGACCGACCAGGATGAAGGCGGTCGACATGCCGTTCACAGGGCACCCTTCGTGGACGGGAGGATTCCGGCGGCGCGCGGATCGCGTTCGCTGGCGTACCGCAGCGCCCGCGCCAGCGCCTTGAACTGGCACTCCACGATGTGGTGGGCGTTGCGGCCGTACGGGACGTGGATGTGCAGGGCGATCTGCGCCTGGGCGACGAACGAGTCGAAGATGTGACGCGTCATCGTCGTGTCGTAGGTGCCGATCATCGGCGCCATGTTCTCCGGCTCGGTGTGCACGAGGTACGGGCGGCCGGAGAGATCGACGGTGACCTGCGCGAGGGACTCGTCGAGCGGGACGGTGCAGTTGCCGAAGCGGTAGATGCCCACCTTGTCGCCGAGCGCCTGCCGGAAGGCGGCGCCGAGCGCGAGGGCGGTGTCCTCGATGGTGTGGTGGGTGTCGATGTGCAGATCGCCGTCGGTCTTGACGGTGAGGTCGAAGAGGCCGTGGCGGCCGAGCTGGTCGAGCATGTGGTCGTAGAAGCCCACGCCCGTCGACACATCGACCTGGCCGGTGCCGTCGAGGTCGATCTCGACGAGCACCGAGGTTTCCTTGGTGGTGCGCTCGACGCGTCCGACGCGGCTCATGCGCTCTGCTCCTTCATCAGGTCGCGTACCGCTTCGAGGAACGCGTCGTTCTCGTCCGGGGTGCCCGCGGTCACCCGCAGCCAGCCCGGCACGCCGTTGTCCCGCACCAGGACGCCCCGGTCGAGGAGGGCCTGCCAGGCGGCGTGCGCGCCGCCCGGGCCGTCGAACCGGCCGAACTGCACGAAGTTGGCGTCGGAGTCGACGACCTCGCAGCCCGCCGCGCGCAGCTCCGCGACCAGGCGGTCGCGCTCGTCCTTGAGCTGTTCGACGTACTTCAGCAGGGTGTCGGTGTGCTCCAGGGCGGCCAGCGCGGTCGCCTGGGTCACCGCGGAGAGGTGGTAGGGCAGCCGGACCAGCTGGACGGCGCCGACCACGGCCGCGTCGGCGGCGAGGTAGCCCAGGCGCAGCCCGGCGGCGCCGAACGCCTTGGACATCGTCCGCGAGACGACGAGGTTGCGCCGTCCCTCGATCAGCGGCAGCAGCGAGGGGCGGTGGCTGAACTCGCCGTACGCCTCGTCGATCACCACCAGCGCGCCGCCGGTCTCCGCTCGCGCGGCCTGCGCGGCGTCGTACAGCGCGAGGACGGTCTCCGCGTCGACGGCGGTGCCGGTCGGGTTGTTCGGCGAGCAGACGAAGACCACGTCGGGTCGCCGCTCGGCGATCAGCGCCCGGGCCGCCGCGACATCGATGGTGAAGTCGTCGTTGCGCGGTCCGGAGATCCACTCGGTGCCGGTGCCGCGGGAGATCAGCCCGTGCATGGAGTACGAGGGCTCGAAGCCGAGGGCCGCGCGGCCGGGGCCGCCGAAGGTCTGCAGCAGCTGCTGGAGGACCTCGTTGGAGCCGTTGGCCGCCCAGACCTGCTCCGCGGTGACCGGGTGGCCGCCGGTGCGGGTGAGGTAGCGGGCCAGCTCGGTGCGGAGTTCGACGGCGTCGCGGTCCGGGTAGCGGTTGAGGTCGCGGGCGGCGTCGGCGACCCGCTCGGCGATCCGCCGGACCAGCTCCTCGGGGAGCGGATACGGATTCTCGTTGGTGTTCAGCCGGACCGGGACGTCCAGCTGCGGGGCGCCGTACGGGGTCTTGCCGCGCAGTTCGTCCCGGATGGGGAGGGCGTCCCAGGGGAACGCGTCGGGGCTGTTCGTCACTTGCTCTGCGGGACCTTCCAGTCGAACCGGGCCTTCAGCGCGGCGCCGTGGGCCGGGAGGTCCTCGGCCTCGGCGAGGGTCACCACGTGGTGGGCGACCTCGGCCAGCGCGTCGCGGGAGTAGTCCACGACATGGATGCCGCGCAGGAACGACTGCACGGACAGGCCCGAGGAGTGGCAGGCGCAGCCGCCCGTCGGCAGGACGTGGTTGGAGCCGGCGCAGTAGTCGCCCAGGGAGACCGGGGCGTAGGGGCCGACGAAGACCGCCCCGGCGTTGCGGACCCGGGCGGCGACGGCGGAGGCGTCGGCGGTCTGGATCTCCAGGTGCTCGGCGCCGTACGCGTCGACGACCGTCAGGCCGTCGTCGAGACCGTCGACGAGGACGATCGCGGACTGCCGCCCGGCCAGCGCCTCGGTGATCCGCTCGACGTGCTTGGTGGCGGCGGTCTGCGTCTTCAGCTCGGCCTCGACCGCCTCGGCGAGCTCGGCGGAGTCGGTGACGAGGACGGCGGCGGCGAGCGTGTCGTGCTCGGCCTGGCTGATCAGGTCGGCGGCGACGTGGCGGGCGTCGGCGGTGGCGTCGGCGAGCACCGCGATCTCGGTGGGCCCGGCCTCGGCGTCGATGCCGATCCGGCCCTTGAGCAGGCGCTTGGCCGAGGCGACGAAGATGTTGCCGGGGCCGGTGACGAGGTTGACCGGGCGGCACTCGTCGGTGCCGTACGCGAACATCGCGATGGCCTGGGCGCCGCCGGCGGCGTAGACCTCGTCGACGCCGAGCAGCGCGCAGGCGGCGAGGATCGTGGGGTGCGGCAGGCCCCCGAACTCCTTCTGCGGCGGGGAGGTGACCGCGACGCCCTCGACGCCGGCCTCCTGGGCGGGGACGACGTTCATCACGACGGACGACGGGTAGACCGCGAGGCCGCCGGGGACGTACAGCCCGACCCGCTCGACCGGCACCCAGCGCTCGGTGACCGTGCCGCCGGGGACGACCTTGGTGGTGGTGTCGGTGCGGCGCTGCTCGCGGTGGACGAGGCGGGCGCGCCGGATGGACTCCTCCAGGGCGGCGCGGACGGCCGGGTCCAGCTCGGCCAGGGCGCGCTCCAGCGCCTCGGCGGGGACCTTGACCCGCTCGATCTCGACACCGTCGAACCGCCGCGCGTAGTCGATCAGCGCGGCGGTGCCGCGATGGCGCACGTCCTCGCAGATGGGCCGCACCTTCTCCAGTGCGGCTTCCACGTCGAACTCGGCACGGGGCAGCAGGTCGCGCAGGGCGCCGCCCTCGGGGAGGGCGTCACCGCGCAGATCGATTCGGGAGATCACCCTCCCAGTGTCTCAGACCCGCTCCCTCGACCCGCTCGCCGTATCACCCAGTGATACACCGCACATTGCACTCCGGACGGGCCCGTGAAGTTGACCGGAGTTGGCCCTGACCACGCGTGTTCAACAGGTCACGGGGCGGGCAAAGGCCGGGTGACGGCTTCGGCGTGTCCCGTCACCCGCCTCCGGTTCCCGCTCCGCGCACCGGTGTGGCGCGCGGACGGCGGCCGACACGCGGGCGCATCCGGACAGCGTCGGAAGACAGAGACGAAAGGGGGACACGACAGTGATCGAGCCCGGGGACGGGGACGCACCGGCGGATCTGCAGCTGACATCGGCGGAATGGAGCATGTGGCAGGCGTTCCGCAACGGCAGCACCTGTGACCTGCACATCGGAGATCCGGCCCGGGACGATCCGCACGGCCGGTTCCTGTGGGGGCCGGAGCGCCGGATACGCGCACGGGTGCTGGCGCTGCTGCTGCTGGAGGGGCCGCCGGCGCAGCCCGGGCGGGTCTCCGCGCTGAAGGTCACCGGCGCGTACATCACCGACATCCTCGACGTCGCCGGGGGCTCGATCAAGCCATTCGTCGAGCTGCGGGACTGCCGGTTCGAGGGCGAGGTGGTCTTACCCGAGGCGCATTTCACGACGGTGCGGCTGGTGAACTGCGCGCTGCCCCGGCTGGAGGCGGCGCGGCTGACCACCGAGGGCGATCTGCATCTGCCGCGGTGCGTGGTGCTCTCCGGCATCCGCCTCACCGACGCGCACATCGGCACGGATCTGCTGCTGAGCCAGGCGGTGGTGCACAAGGACCGCCAGGGCCGCTCGATCGTGGCGGACGGGCTGACCGTCACACAGGACCTCCAGGCCGACATGTTGGAGTCGTACGGCGAGCTGTCGCTGCGCGGGGCGACCATCGGCGGCTCGCTGAGCCTGCGCGGCAGCCGGCTGAGCAACCCGTTCGGCCGCCGGGCGCTGAACGCCCCGCAGCTGACCGTCGAGCGCACCTTGCACCTGACCGCCGCGGGCCTGGCCAACTCCCCCTTCGCCTCCGGCACCACACCGCCGTTCGGCACGGTCCACACCCCGGCGTACGGCACCGTCACCACGCCGCCGCGCGGCGTGCGGATGCAGCGGTTCGAGTGCGAGGGCGGGATGCGGCTGGACGACGGGCGGTTCGGCGACGCGGTCGATCTGGAGCACGCGCGGTTCGTGATGGAGTCCGACCAGGAGCTGTCGCTGCGCCGCATCCAGACGCCCGAGCTGCGCTTCCTCGGGGAGCGGCCGCAGCGCGGACGGGTGATCGTCTCCGGCGCCCGGGTCGTCAACCTCGTCGACCGCTCCGCCAGCTGGCCCGGCGCGGGCAGCCTCCAGATGGCCGGGTTCGCGTACGAGACGCTGATCCCGCGGGGGCACTTCCCGCTGGCGGCGCGGTTGCAGTGGGTGGCCGCGGCGACGCCGGAGTACGCGCCGGAGCCGTACGAGATGCTGGCCACGGCGCTGCGCTCCAGCGGTGAGGACGCGGATGCGCGGGTGGTGCTGCTGGCCAAGCAGCGGCGGCGGCGCGAGACGCTGCCGCTGGCCGGCAAGGCGTGGGGCTTCCTCCAGGACTGGACGGTGGCGTACGGCTACCGTCCGGGCCGGGCGTCGCTGTGGATCGCGATCCTCTGGGCGCTGGGCACGGTCTTCTTCGCCTCCTCCCCGCCCCCGCCCCTCAAGGTCGGCGAGGCGCCGCCGTGGAACCCGTACCTCTACGTCCTGGATCTGCTGCTGCCGGTGATCGATCTGGGCCAGCGGGCGGCGTGGAACCCGCGGGGCGGGGCGCAGTGGGTGGCGGCGGTGCTGATCATCGCGGGCTGGATCCTGGCGACGACGGTGGCGGCGGGCGCGTCGCGGCTGCTGCGGCGGCAGTAACGGGGCCGGGCCGGCGGGCGCGGGCCGCGGGCGGGACGCGGGCGGCGCCGCGGGTGCGGGGCCGCCGCCGGGCCCGCCGCCACCGGGGCTTTCGCCCCGCCGCGCGCGTCCGGGGCCGCGCGGACGCGCCCCAGCATCCGGGCGGCGCGGCCCAGCCTCTAGGCTTACCGGCTGTGACCTCCGTACGCCTGCCGCTGTTCCCGCTCAACTCGGTGCTCTTCCCCGGACTCGTTCTGCCGCTGAACGTCTTCGAGGCGCGCTACCGGGCGCTGATGCGCGACCTCGGTGAGCGGCCCGAGGACGAGCGCCGGTTCGGGGTGATCGCGATCCGCGACGGCCGCGAGGTGGCGCCGACCGCGCAGGGCATGCCGGACGCCACCGCGCCGGCCGCGGACGGGCCCGCCGCCGGATTCGGCGAGGACCCGATGGCCGCGTTCCACACCATCGGCTGTGTCGCCGACGCGACGACGATCCGGGCCAAGTCCGACGAGGCGGACGCCGGCTACGAGGTGCTGGCCACCGGCACCACCCGCTTCCGGCTGCTGTCGGTGGACGCCTCCGGGCCGTATCTGACGGCCGAGGTGGAGGAGCTGACGGAGGAGGGCGGCGAGGGCGCCGGGGCGCTCGCGTCCGGTGTGGTCCGGGCGTTTCGCACCTATCAGAAGCGGCTGGCCTGGGCGAACGAGCGGACGCTGGCCGGTGGGCAGGATCTGCCGGGCGATCCGTCGGTGCTGTCGTACCTGGTCGCCGCGGCGGCGGTGCTGGACGTGCCGGCCAAGCAGCAGCTGCTGGCGGCGCCGGACACCGCGGACCGGCTCGGTCAGGAGCTGAAAATCCTGCGCCAGGAGACGGCGGTGCTCGGTAAGCTCCCGTCGCTGCCGGCCGTGGAGCTGACCCGGCGGCCGACCAGCCCCAACTGACCCGGCCGCGCGCGGCCGGTCCCACGCCAGGTTTCCCGAACGCAAGGCGCCGACGAGTTGTCCAAGAAGTCGAAGAAGGCCCAGGGCGCGCAGTCCGCGGCGGGCGGCACCCCGGCGACGGTCGCGCTGACCGCCGCGGGCGTGCCCTTCACCGTGCACGCCTACACCCACGATCCGGCCGCCGCCTCGTACGGCGAGGAGGCCGCCGAGGCGCTCGGGGTCGCGCCCGAGCAGGTGTTCAAGACGCTGCTGGCGGAGGTGGACGGCGCGCTGACCGTCGCGGTGGTGCCGGTCTCCGGCTCCCTCGACCTCAAGGCGCTGGCCGCGGCGGTGGGCGGCAAGCGGGCGGCGATGGCCGATCCGGCCGCCGCCGAGCGCAGCACCGGCTACGTCCGCGGCGGCATCTCCCCGCTGGGCCAGCGCAAGCGGCTGCGGACGGTCGTGGACGCCTCGGCCGAGGGCCGCGCCACGATCTGTGTCTCGGCCGGCCGCCGCGGCCTGGAGGTCGAGCTGGCCCCGGCGGATCTCGTCGCCCTCACCGGGGCCGTGGTCGCGCCGATCGGGCGGGGCTGAGCGGAGCTCGTCGGCCGGGGCCGGGCGGCGGCGGGCCGGGCCCGCCGCCCCGTCAGGCCGCCGGATCGTCCTTCGTCAGGTCCGGTGCGCCCGGCACCGGCGTCCCCGGCAGCGACGGCTCCTCGTCGCGGGGCCCGAAGAGGCCGGTCAGCGCCAGCTGGGTCAGCATCGCGGCGATCGGCCAGGCCAGCAGCACGCCCATGGCCTGCAGGCGCAGCGGTCCGTCGAAGACGACGCCGGGGCCGACCCGCGCGGCGTGGGCGGCGAGGTCGTCGGTCGGGCCCAGCACCATGCCGAGCTGCCAGCCCAGGACGGAGCCGAGCAGTCCGCCGACGGCCAGCGCGATCACCAGCGGGATGCCGCCGCGGCGGCGCAGCCGGAAGAGCACGGCGGCACAGACGATGCCGAAACCGGCCGCGAGCAGGAGGAAGACGCCGTCGGCGCCGATCGCCTCCTCGCCCTCGGTGTCCTTGAGGTAGACGTTGTGGGTGTCGGCGACCAGCGGGATCCGCGGGGCCAGCCAGAGCCAGAGCAGGCCGAGCAGCGCGCCGAGGAGCGCGAGCACGAGCACGGTCAGCGCGGCCTCGCGCAGCTCCTGGCCGAGCGGCGGGTCGGCCGGCGCCTCGCCGGTCGGCGGATGCGCGGGCGGCTCGGCCGACGAGCCGGCGCCGGAGGCGGTCGGCGGGGTGTGCGGCTCTTCGGGCGGTTGGTTGTCGCGTGGCGTCAGCGGTGCGGTCACCCCGTCATCGTGCCAGGTGGGCGGGGTGCCTTTGGCGGCAGGACGGCGGGCGGGCACGCCGGGCGGCGGGCCCGGAGCCGGTCAGCGGGTCGCGGCGCGGCGGAACGCCCAGGTCGCGGCGGTCAGCGCGAGGAGGCCCACGCCGGCGCAGACGCCCAGGTCGGCGGCGACCGCGAGCCAGTCCGGGTCCGCGTCGAAGGTGCGGATCAGCGCCTCCACGCCGTATGTCGACGGCAGCAGGTCGCGGGCGAGGTCCAGCAGCGCGGGCAGCCGCTCGGCCGGCAACACGCCGAGCAGCAGCGCCGCCGACATGCCGAGCTGTCCGCAGAGCGTCGCCAGCTCCTGGCGCGGCGCGAGCAGCCCGAGGAACGCGCCGAGGCCGGCGAGCGCCGCTCCGGCCAGCGGCAGGACCGCGGCGAGCACCCACAGATGCGCCATCGGCAGCTGGAAGAGCAGACAGCCGATGACCGCCGTGACGACCGTGCCGGGGACGGTGAACGACGCGTACGCGGCGGCCGCGCCCAGCACCACGGCGGCGGGCGGCACCGGCAGCGTCGCGTAGTGGTCGAGGCCGCCGCCGGCCCGCAGCTGCCCGAAGTACTGCGCGAGGAGGTTGAGGGCGACGAAGGCGACGACCAGCACGCTGGAGCCGGCGACCACGGCGCGCGCCTCGGCCGGCCCGTCGGCCACCCCGCGCATCAGGACCATGATCCCGACGGACTGGAAGGTGGCGACGAAGAGCAGCGGGATGCGGGCGACCCGGGCGCGGGAGAGCTGGGCGCGGTAGACGGCGCCGAGTGCGGGCAGCAGCCGGGCGCGCGGCGCCAGCGGGGCGGGCCAGGTCTCCCGGTCGGGCACCTCCGGTGCGGCGCCGGGCCGGGCCCGTCCGTCCGTCGCTGCCGCCCCGGCCACGGCCTGCGCGGAAACCCCACTCACGCGTTCACTCTGCCCTTCGGTTCGGCGGCGCGGCCCTTCACGCCTTGACCAGTCCCTCGGCGCGGCCGCCGAGCGCGAGGTAGACATCCTCCAGGCTCGGGGTGGCGAGGGTGAAATCGTCCAGGGCCGCGAAGGCGGCGCCGGAGGTGACGTCGGCGACGGCGGCGCGGGCCCGGTCGGCGGTCAGCCGCAGGGTCCAGCGGCGGCCCGCGACCTGCGCGGCGGGCTGAAGCGCCGCGACCTCGGGGACGTCGAGCGGCGGCCGGTCGCGCCAGACCAGGTCGAGGCGGACCTCGTCGCTGACCCGCTCCTTGAGCCCGCCGGGCGTGTCGCAGGCGATGACCTTGCCGCGGTCGATCACCGCGACGCGGTCCAGGACGGTCTCGGCCTCCAGGACGTTGTGGGTCACCAGCAGCACGGTGGCGCCGCGTTCGGCGCGGCGGCGGTCGACGGCGGCCCAGACGGCGCGGCGGGCGACCGGGTCCATGCCGGTGGTCGGCTCGTCCAGGACGAGGAGCGGACGGTCGCCGGTGAGGACGGCGGCGAAGCAGGCGAGGCGGCGCTGACCGCCGGAGAGCTTCTTCAGCGGGCGGTCGGCGAGCGGGCCGAGGGCCAGCTCGGCGAGGACCGCGTCCCGCTCGGCGCGCGCCTCGCGGGGGCCCAGGCCGCGCAGCCGGCCGGTGGTCTCCACGGCCAGCGCGACGGTCATCTCGTCGAGGGCGGTCGACTCCTGGCCGAGATAGCCGAGGAGCCGGGCGGCGCGCTCGGGGTGGCGGGCGACGTCGTGGCCGAGGACGTGGACGCTGCCGGAGTCGGGGCGCAGCAGGCCGGTGAGCTGGCGGACGAGGGTGGACTTGCCGGCGCCGTTGGGGCCGAGCAGCCCGAAGATCTCGCCGCGGTGCACGTCGAGGGTGATGCCGTCGTTGGCGCGCAGTGCGGGCGTGCCTGCCGCGCCGCGGCGCCCGCGCACCGCGGGGTACGTCTTGATCAGGTCCCGCACGGCGCAGACCGTTCCGCCGTGCTCCGCCTGTTTCGTGCCCGTGCTCACGAGCTATGAGGGTACGCGCCCGCGGGCCGCGCCCGGCCCGCGGGGCGGCGGACCGGCGGCGTCAGTCGGCGGCGGAGGTGTGTCCGGCGGCGGTGCGCAGGTCCACCTCGCGCCAGAATCCGGCCCGGATCGCGTACCGGTCGTGCTCGTCGATCTGGTCGTCCTTGTGGGCGAGCAGGCCGAAGCGGGCGGCGTAGCGCAGCAGTTCGCCGTCGATGCGGTGCGGGATGCGCGGGTACTCGGTGGAGAGCTGCTGGAGGTGGACGGTGTCCGAGAGGCGTTCGGTCCAGCGGCGGGCGAAGACCTGACCGACCTCGAACGGGTCACCGCTGACGGCGGTGATGTCCTCCTCGCGGTCGGCCCAGCGCTGTTCGGCGCTGGTGAGCTGGGCGAGGGTGGGCAGCGAGGCGGTCTCGGAGGGCTCGCCCGCGGGGCCGCCGCGCTCGACCCAGCCGCGGTCGGACGACCAGCGCAGGGTGGCGCTCGCGGCGGGCGGCTGCGGTGCGGCGGACGCGGCGGCGCTGCCGTGGGCGCGGCCGAGTCCGGCGAGGTCCTTGGGGGTGGGGACGACCTTGGCGGTGCCCGAGCCGTTGGTGTCGGCGGGCGCGGACTCGCGGCCGCCGGACCGGGCGGGCGCGGGTGTGCCCGGGCCGTCCGCACCGCGCGGGCGGTCGGTGGTGCCGGAGGTGGACGTCGCGGCGGCAGCGGCGGCCACCGCGGACTCGGGCAGCGGCGCGGAGAGGATCGCGGCGATCTCCGGGCGGGGCGCGGGCGGCGGGGCGCAGGGGCCGCCCAGCTCCTTGGCGCGGACCGCGCGGGTGATCCAGGCGCGGTCCAGGACGCGGCGCTCGTCGGCCTCGGCGACCAGGTCCTCGGACTGGTTGTAGTCGCCGTCGGCCGCCTGGACGGCCCAGAGGTGGACGGCGACGCCGTGCTCCTTGGCGGACATCAGTCCGGGCAGCAGATCGCCGTCGCCGGTGACCAGCACGATGTCGGAGCAGGCGCGGTTGCGGGCGAGTTCGGTCAGCTCGGCGTGCATGGCGGCGTCCACGCCCTTCTGTGCCCAGCGGCCGTCGCTGCGGGTCAGGGCGCCCAGGCGGACGGTGACGCGGGGCATGACGCGCAGCCGGCGGTGTTCGGGCTGCGGGACGCGGTCGGGGGCGCCGTCGAACCAGTAGATCCGCAGCAGCGGGCGTTCGGTGTCGGCCTCGGCGCGGCGGCGCAGGCCCTGGATGAGGGCCGCGTGGTCCACGGTGATCCGGGACCGGGCGGGTTCTCCGGCAAGCAGGCTGGCGGCGGCGCCGAGCAAGTAACCGGCGTCCACCAGGACGACGCAGCGATCCACGATCCACCCTCTTCCCTGGAGGTGCTGAAGTCCGATCGCCCCCCGGTGCGAGTTTCCTTCGGCTTTCCATCGAGTCTGCCCGACCGTACGGGGGTTAACTGCCGGAACTCGATCTTCGGCGTGGCGGATGGCGCTAAAGCACGTACGGACGGCGCGGACGTGGCGCGCGGATCCCCTTCTCACTCATGGTAATTGCCGGAAATGCATGCTTTCGTCCCGCGTGTAAGTCTGGTCACGGCCCGATCACAGGATCCCCCTCAGGAGGCACGGTCATGGCCAAGCACAAGAAGGACCGAAGTAAGCAGCAGCGGAGCGGCCCGGCCCAGCAGGGCCGCGAGGAATCGCAGAAGTCGACGATCGAGGCGATCCGGCAGCCGCAGCAGTCGGCGCAGGGCAGCCCGGCGGACGTCGCGCGCAAGCACCAGCGGCGCTTCGGGCACAACTGACCCGGCCCGTGCCGCCGGCGGCGCCGTAACGGAAGCCCGCCGCACAGAAGTTGAGGGGCGCGCCCGCACCGGGCGCGCCCCTTCGGGGTCCGGCCTGCTCAGCCGGCCAGGCAGGACGGGCCGAGCAGCACCTTCAGGTCGCCGAAGAGCGACGGGTCGGGCGTGACGCGGTGCCGGTCGAGGCGGAGGACCGTGGTCTTGCGGGTGCCCTGGAGCTTGATCCGCACCTCGGTGGAGCCGCGGTGGCTGGTCAGCACCTCGCCGAGCTTCTCGACCAGCGGCGGGGTGACCTTCAGCGTCGGGATGGTGATCGTCACCGGGGCGTTGGCGCCCGCCTCCGAGAGGTCGGGGACCATCATCTCCATGGCGACCAGCCGCGGCACGTCCTCGCGCTTGTCGAGGCGGCCCTTGACGAAGACCACCGCGTCCTCGACGAGCTGGGTGGAGACCAGCTGGTAGGTGGCGGGGAAGAACATGCAGTCCAGCGAGCCTGCGAGGTCCTCGACGGTGGCGATGGCCCAGGCGTTGCCCTGCTTGGTCATCTTCCGCTGGAGGCCCGAGATGATGCCGCCGATGGTGACGATCGAGCCGTCGGAGTAGTCGCCGCCGGTCAGCTGGGCGATCGCGGCGTCCGCCTTGTCCGACAGGACGTGTTCGAGGCCGAACAGCGGGTGGTCGGAGACGTACAGGCCGAGCATCTCCCGCTCCTGGGCGAGGAGGTACGTCTTGTCCCACTCGATGTCGGAGAACTCGACGTCGAGGCCGAAACCGGGGCCGTCGTCGCCGCCGTCGTCCCCCATGCCGCCGAAGAGGTCGAACTGCCCCTCGGCCTCCTTGCGCTTGACCTGGACGACGTTGTCGATCATCGGCTCGTACTGCGCGATGAGGCCCTTGCGGGTGTGCCCCATCTCGTCGAACGCGCCCGCCTTGATCAGCGACTCGGTGGTGCGCTTGTTGCAGACGACCGCGTCGACCTTGTCGAGGTAGTCGGGGAACGAGGCGTATTTCCCCTTGGCCTTGCGGCAGCGGATGATCGAATCGACGACGTTCTGGCCGACGTTGCGGACCGCGGTGAGGCCGAAGAGGATCACGTCGTCGCCCTGCGCCGCGAAGTTGGCCAGCGATTCGTTGACGTTCGGCGGGAGCACCTTGATGCCCATGCGGCGGCACTCGTTCAGATAGACCGCGGACTTGTCCTTGTCGTCGCGCACCGAGGTGAGCAGCGCGGACATGTACTCGGCCGGGTAGTTGGCCTTGAGGTACGCCGTCCAGTAGGTGACCAGGCCGTACGCGGAGGAGTGCGCCTTGTTGAAGGCGTAGCCGGCGAACGGGACCAGGACGTCCCACAGCGCCTGGATCGCCTGGTCGCTGAAGCCGTTCTTCTTGGCGCCCGCCTGGAAGAGGACGAAGTTCTTCTCCAGCTCCTCGGGCTTCTTCTTGCCCATGACGCGGCGGAGGATGTCGGCCTCGCCGAGCGAGTAGCCGGCGACGATCTGGGCGGCCTTCTGGACCTGCTCCTGGTAGACGATGAGGCCGTAGGTCAGGCCCAGGACCTCCTTGAGCGGCTCCTCCAGCTCCGGGTGGATCGGGGTGATCTCCTGGCGGCCGTTCTTGCGCTCGGCGTAGTTGGTGTGGGAGTTCATGCCCATCGGGCCCGGGCGGTACAGGGCCGAGACGGCGGAAATGTCCTCGAAGTTGTCGGGCTGCATCTGGCGCAGCAGCGACCGCATCGGACCGCCGTCGAACTGGAAGACGCCGAGCGTGTCACCGCGGCAGAGGAGTTCGTACGTCTTGGGGTCGTCCAGCGGGATCTCCAGGAGGTCCAGCTTGATGCCCTTGTTGGCCTCCACCATCTTGACGGCGTCGTCCATGATGGTGAGGTTGCGCAGGCCCAGGAAGTCCATCTTCAGCAGGCCCAGCGACTCGCACTGGGGGTAGTCCCACTGGGTGATGGTGACGCCGTCGGTGTGGCGCACCCAGACCGGGGCGTGGTCGACGATCGGCTCGCTGGACATGATCACGCCCGCCGCGTGCACACCCATCTGCCGGACCAGACCCTCGACGCCCTTGGCGGTGTCGATGACCTTCTTGACGTCCGGCTCGTTCTCGTACATCGAGCGGATCTCGCCCGCCTCGCTGTAGCGGGGGTGCTTGGGGTCAGTGATGCCGGAGAGGTCGATGCCCTTGCCGAGGACGTCGGCGGGCATGGCCTTGGTGAGGCGGTCGCCCATCGCGTAGGGGTAGCCGAGGACGCGGGCGGAGTCCTTGATGGCGTTCTTCGCCTTGATCTTGCCGTAGGTGCCGATCATGGCCACCTTGTCGGCGCCGTACTTCTCCGTGACGTACCGGATGACCTCGACGCGCCTGCGCTCGTCGAAGTCGATGTCGACGTCGGGCATGGAGACGCGCTCGGGGTTGAGGAACCGCTCGAAGATCAGGCCGTGCTCGATCGGGTCGAGGTCGGTGATGCCCATGGCGTACGCGACGATCGAACCGGCCGCGGAGCCACGGCCCGGGCCCACCGCGATGCCGTTGTTCTTCGCCCACATGATGAAGTCGGCGACGACGAGGAAGTACCCCGGGAACCCCATCTGGATGATGATGTCCATCTCGTACTCCGCCTGCTTCTGGCGGTCGTCGGGGACGCCCGCGGGGAAGCGGCGGGCCATGCCGCGCCGGACCTCCTCCTGGAACCAGGTGACCTCGGTGTATCCCTCGGGGATGTCGAACTTCGGCATGAGGTCGCGCTTCTCGAACATGCCGTCGGTGTTGATCTGCTCGGCGACCAGGAGGGTGTTGCGGCAGCCCTCCTGCCAGGCGTCCGAGGAGTCGATGGCGTACATCTCGTCGGTGGACTTGAGGTAGTAGCCGGTGCCGTCGAAGCGGAAGCGGTCGGGGTCGGAGAGGTTCTTGCCGGTCTGGATGCACAGCAGCGCGTCGTGGGCGGTGGCCTCGTGCGCGTAGGTGTAGTGCGAGTCGTTGGTGACCAGCGGCGGGATGCCCAGCTCCTTGCCGATCTTGAGGAGGTCCTCGCGGACCCGGCGCTCGATGTCGATGCCGTGGTCCATCAGCTCCAGGAAGTACCGGTCCTTGCCGAAGATGTCCTGGTACTCGCCGGCGGCCTTCCTCGCCTCGTCGTACTGGCCCAGGCGCAGGCGGGTCTGCAGCTCGCCGGAGGGGCAGCCGGTGGAGGCGATCAGGCCCTCGGACCACTGGGCGATGGTCTCCTTGTCCATCCGCGGCCACTTCTGGAGCCAGCCCTCGGCGTAGGCGTCCGAGGAGAGGCGGAAGAGGTTGTGCAGTCCGGTCTTGTTCGCCGCCCAGATGGTCTTGTGGGTGTAACCACCGGAACCGGAGACGTCGTCGCGCTTCTGGTGCGGCTGGCCCCACTGGACCTTGCGCTTGAGCCGCCGCGACTCGGGGGCGACATACGCCTCGATCCCGATGATCGGGGTGACCCCGGCCTTCTGGGCGGAGTGGAAGAAGTCGTACGCGCCGTGGAGGTTGCCGTGGTCGGACATGGCGATGTGCGTCATGCCCATCTCGTTGCACGCGGCGAACATGTCCTTGAGCCGCGCGGCACCGTCCAGCAGCGAGTACTGGGTGTGGACGTGCAGGTGCGTGAAGGGCGGCTTGGCCACGGCGGAAGACCTCCGGAGATGGGCGGCGGACGAGGGCACGGCGAGGGGACGGACGGCGCCCGGGGCGCCGCACCGCGGATGGTGTGGGCAGCTTCGAAGTCTACGACCCGGCACCGACAACGAGGCTCCGCCGCGACCCGGAACGCGAGCCTCCGCCACCCTTCCGCACCCCGGGCGGACGAACGGCGCACGGCCCGCGCGACGGCCCCCCCGCGCCGCTCCCGGCGGCCGCCGCCCGGCCTCCGGACCGGCCCGGACGCCGCCCGCAGCCCGCGCGGACCCGTCCGGGGACGCCGGCGACGGCGCCCTCCCCGGCACCCTCGGGGAACACCCGAGCGGGTTCATGGCACACTCGCTGGCAATGGACATCTCGGCGGCACACCTGCGGGCGGTGCGTGCGGCGCTTTTCACAGCGCTGTGCGTGACGCTGTCCGCGGCGTCCCATGTGCTGCTGACCCGGATGCCGCTGCCGCTGACCACCGTCGCCGTCGTCTCGGCCGCGGTCTTCGGCCTCGCCTACGCACTGGCCGGACGCGAGCGCGGCTTCGGGCGGATCGCCGCCCTGCTGCTGCCGCTGGAGCTGGCCGCCGACGCGGTCTTCAGCTTCGGCCAGCACGCCTGCTACGGCCTCTCCGGCGGCCCGGTGACCGGTCCGCTGCACACCCT
The DNA here is from genome assembly GCF_040300365.1 of Streptomyces sp. NPDC000404. Taxonomy (NCBI): domain Bacteria; kingdom Bacillati; phylum Actinomycetota; class Actinomycetes; order Kitasatosporales; family Streptomycetaceae; genus Streptomyces; species Streptomyces sp. NPDC000404. The sequence continues at coordinate 252,019 of NZ_JBEPDN010000001.1, forward strand.
GGGCATCGATCTGCTCTGCGGCGGCGGGGACGTCGGCACGCCGCTGGCCCGGTTCTCCGGCCACGGCGCCGGGCCGCTGCTCGCCTTCCCCGCCGGGGCCGGCTGGCTGCTGCTCCTCGCCCATCTGCTGGTCGGGCTGGTGGCCGCCGCCTGGCTGCGCCGCGGCGAGGCCGCCTTGGCGCAGCTGCTCGGCGCGGTCGCCCACTTCGCGTTCCGGCCGCTGCTGGCCGCCGTCGCGATGGCCGTACGGGTGCCCGCCCCGGAGCGCCCGGCCGCCCGCCGCGCCGCCGACGGTCCGCCCGCGCCCCGCCCGCCGCTGCTGGTGCACTCCGTCGTCCGCCGTGGACCGCCCTGCGTGCTCGCTGCCTGAGCCCTTTCCCCGGGCCGCAGCCACACCGCGCGTACCCCTCCCCCGGGTGCGTACGCGCCTGGACGCATCGCACCCTTCCCACGGAATTTCCCCGGAGACACCTCATGAGCAACCGGAACAACCAGGCCAACAAGCAGGCGGCGCGCGAGCGGCTGCGTGCCGAGCGTGAGCGGCAGGCGAAGAAGGACAAGCTGCGGCGGCAGCTGACCGTCGGCGGCGCGATCGTCGCGGTGCTGGCGATCGCCGGCGGCATCGGCGTCATGGTCGCCAAGTCCGGCGGCGACGGCGGCTCCGGCGCCACCGTGAACGACATGGCCGGCGCCGACAAGGCATGGGCCAAGGCGGCCAAGGCCAAGCTGGTCAAGCCCGCGAACACCACCGGCGACAAGGGCACCACCCTCGTCATCGGCAAGGCGGACGCCAAGCACACCCTGGAGCTGTTCGAGGACCCGCGCTGCCCCGGCTGCGCCAACTTCGAGCAGAACGTCGGCGAGATCGTCCAGAAGGACATCAAGGACGGCAAGTACAAGGCCCACTTCCACCTGGCGACCTTCCTGGACAACAACCTCCGGGGCACCGGCTCCAAGAACGCGCTGAGCGCGCTGGGCTCGGCGCTGAACGTCAGCCCGGACGCCTTCCTCAAGTACAAGGAAGCCCTGTACTCGAAGGAGTACCACCCGGAGGAGACCGGTCCGGACAAGTTCGCCGACGACAACTACCTGATCGAGGTCGCCGACACCGTGCCCGCGCTGAAGGGCAACAAGGACTTCGAGAAGTCCGTGAAGTCGGGCGTCTTCGACCGCTGGGCGCTGGAGATGTCCGTCGAGTTCAACTCGCACAAGGACGTCAACAACACCCCGACGGTCAAGCTCGACGGCAAGGAGATCGGTATCCAGAGCGGCCCGAACAAGGTCGCCCCGTCCACCCCGGACGACTTCAACCGCCTCGTCGACGAGGGCGTGAAGTAGGGCGCCGGGCGGCGGGCCCGCGCCCGTCGCCCGATGCCAAATCTTGACCCGGGAGTCTGCCGTGGACATGGCAGACTCCCGGCATGCCCCCCACGCTCCTCCTGATCCGCTGCCTGCCGCACCGCGGCCCGCCGCCGCCCGGTGCGTACGCCATCGACGCAACTGCCAGCCGCAGCACCGAGGGATCGGGACACAGATGAGCAACGGCACCAGCCAGAAGGCCCCGTCGGCCGCCCGTGAGCGGATCCGCGCCGAGCGGGAGCGGCAGAAGAAGAAGGACCGGATACGCCGCCAGCTGACCGTCGCCGCCGTCGTGGCGGGCGTTCTGGTCGTCGCGGGCGGCGCCGGATTCGCCGTGGTGAAGGCGACCGAGCCGACCGGGTGGGAGGCGGCCAAGGAGGCCAAGCCGGTCGCTCCGGCGCACACCCAGGGGAAGAACGGCACCGAGATCCTCATCGGGGACAAGAGCGCCAAGGAGACGCTGGAGGTCTTCGAGGACCTGCGCTGCCCGATGTGCGCCTCGTTCGAGCAGTCCTCCGGCGCCTCCCTGATCAAGGACGTCGAGAACGGCCGCTACAAGGTCCGCTTCACGATCTACACCTTCCTCGACGGCGCCCAGGGCGGCGAGGGGTCCAAGAACGCGCTCAGCGCGCTCGGCGCGGCGCTGAACGTCGGCCCGGAGGCGTTCCTCAAGTACAAGTCGGCGCTCTACTCGCTGAAGAACCACCCCGAGGAGCAGGACGACGCGTTCGCCAAGGACTCCGTCCTCCTCAAGATCGCGTCCGAGGTGCCGGAGCTGGCGCACAACAAGGGCTTCGAGCAGGCGGTCAAGAAGGGCACCTACGACCGCTGGGCGATGGACATGACCGCGCAGTTCGGCCGCAAGGGCGTCAAGGGCACCCCGACCTTCCTGCACGGCGACAAGAAGCTGGTGCTGCCGCCGGTGCCGCAGCAGCAGATGACGCGGGAGCAGTACAACCAGCTCGCCGACGCCAACTTCAAGAAGATGATCGACAAGGAGTTCGGCCCGGCGGAGGCCGGACCCGGCGTCGCGAAGGGCGAGAAGGACCCCAGCGGCAAGGACGGCGGCGCACCCGGCATCGCCAAGGGCGAGAAGGACCCGAGCGCCGGCAAGGACGGTGCCCCGGACGGTGCGCCCGGTATCGCCAAGGGCGAGAAGGACCCGAGCGCGGGCTGAGCGGGCGCGATAGGTGTCCGCCGGGCGGCGGGCGAAAGAATTTCCGATTCCGGTGTGTCCGGAGGGTCCCCGCCGCCCATACCGGCCAGTAGGGTGAGCGGCCGTGACCGATCATGACCAGCTCTCGCGCCGCACCGCCGTGACGGCCGCGGCCGCCACCGCCGCCCTGCTGCCGCTCGCCGCGGCCGCCCCCGCCTCCGCCGCGTCGCCGTCTCCCGCCGCGTCCCCCGCAAAGGGCGCGGCGGCCGGTCCGCCGGAGTTCCTGCACGGCGTCGCGTCCGGTGACCCGCTGCCCGACGGCGTCCTGCTGTGGACCCGGGTCACGCCCGACCCGGACGCGGTCCCCGGCTCGGGCCGGGGCGCGGCCACCGACGTGGTGTGGGAGGTGGCCACCGACCGCCGCTTCGCGCAGGTCGTGGCGCACGGCACGGTACGGACCGCCGCGACCGCCGACCACACCGTCAAGGCCGACGTCCGCGGACTGCGCCCGGCCACCGCGTACTTCTACCGCTTCACCGCGGGCGGCCGGACCTCCCCGGTCGGCCGCACCCGGACCGCCCCGGCGCACGACGCGGCCGCCGGCCACGTCCGCTTCGGCGTGGTCTCCTGCGCCAACTGGGAGTCCGGCTACTTCTCGGCCTACCGCCACCTCGCGGCCCGCGCGGACCTGGACGCGGTGCTGCACCTCGGCGACTACCTCTACGAGTACAAGTCCGGCGAGTACCCGGAGTTCAAGGAGGTCGTCCGGCCGCACTCACCCGCCCACGAACTCCGCACGCTCGCCGACTACCGCGTCCGGCACGGCGTCCACAAGGCCGACCCGGACGCCGCGGCGATGCACGCCGCGCATCCGGTGATCGCGATGTGGGACGACCACGAGTTCGCCGACAACGCCTGGTCGGGCGGGGCGGTCAACCACCAGCCGGACACCGAGGGTTCCTGGGCACGGCGGATGGCGGCGGCCAAGCAGGCGTACTTCGAGTGGATGCCGGTCCGCCCGTCGACCGCCGGGACCACCTACCGCCGGCTGCGCTTCGGCACCCTCGCCGATCTGCATCTGCTGGATCTGCGGTCGTTCCGCGACGAGCAGGCAAAGCCGGGCAGCGGCGCCGTCGACGACCCGGGCCGCACGATCACCGGGCGGGCCCAGCTGGACTGGCTCAAGGCGGGTCTGGAGCGCTCGGACACCGCGTGGCGGCTGGTCGGCACCTCGGTGATGATCTCGCAGGTGGCGTTCGGCTCCGTGCCCGCGCATCTGCTGGAGCCGCTCGCCGAACTCCTCGGCCTGCCCAAGGAGGGCATCGCCGTCAACACCGACCAGTGGGACGGCTACACCGACGACCGCCGGGAGCTGCTCGGTCACCTCAGCGACCGCGGGATCGGCAACACCGTCTTCCTGACCGGTGACATCCACATGGCGTGGGCCAACGACGTCCCGGTGAAGGCGGCGACGTACCCGGCGACCGCGCCGGTGGCGACGGAGTTCGTGGTCACCTCCGTCACCTCGGACAACCTCGACGACATCCTGCACGTCGCCCCGGGCACCCTCTCGCTGCCCGCGGCGGCCGCCGTCCGCGCCGCCAACCGCCATGTGAAGTGGCTGGACATGGACGCGCACGGCTACGGCGTCCTCGACGTCGACGCGGAGCGGACGCAGATGGACTACTTCGCGGTCTCCGACAAGCGGGACCCGGCGGCCACCAGCACGCTGGTGCGCTCCTACCGGACGCGCTCGGGCACCCAGCGGGTGGAGCGGAGCGACGCGCCGGTGCGCTGAGCCGGGCGGTGTGCGGGGCGCGGCGATGCGCCCCGCACGCCGGGGTCACGCACCCGCGCGCCGGGGCCGGTCACCGCGCCGGGACCGGGCGCCGGCCCGGCGCCGCACCCCGTCGGGCCCACCGGCTCAGAGGGTTTCCAGGAACCCCAGCGCCGTCCGCCAGGCGCTCTCCGCGGCGTCCTCGTCGTGCTCGGACAGCTCCGGGTCGGTGAAGAGGTGGCCGGCGCCCGGGTAGCGGTAGATCTCGACGTCGGCGCCGGCCCGCTGCATCTGGAGGTACCAGGCGGTCAGCCAGTCGTGCGGCTCGAACGGGTCCGGGTCCGCGACGTGCAGCTGGACCGGCAGGTCGTGGGCGTCGGTGTCCTCGGCGATGTCCGAGGTGCCGTGCATCAGCAGCAGCCCGCGGGCCTTCTCGTCGGCGAGCGCCAGATTCTGCGCGACCGCGCCGCCGAAGGAGAAACCGGCGTAGATCAGCCCGCAGTCGGAGTACGGCGCCGCCGCCGTGACCGCGCGCCGCAGCAGCGTCTCCTTGCCGATCTCCTCCTTGATCTCCATGCCGTCACCGACGGAGTCCGCGGTCCGCCCCTCGAACAGATCCGGGACGATCACCTCATGGCCCGCGGCCCGCAGCCGGTCGGCTGCCGCATGCACCGCAGGGCGCAGCCCGCACACCGAATGGAACAGCACGATCGTCGAGGAACCGCTGGTCGCGGGCTCGGTGGTGGGCGGCATCTCTTCACTTCCCTGAGTCGGACGGCAGCCTCCCATCCTGCCAGGCCGAGCCGCGGCCCCCGTCACAGCCGCCCCGCGCCGGGTGCCGTACCGTGCCCTGATGCCGTACGCCGACCACCGGGTGCGGCTGACGGGCACCCCGAGCCGAGGAGGAATCGCGACGTGTCCCTGGAGGACGTCCTGCGCCCGCTGAGCGTCATCGGCGGTTCGGTCGTCGTCACGGCCGTCCTGGGCTGGCTCGCCGACCGCGTACTGCGCCGGATCGACGCCGCCCACCCGGAGACCCCGCTGTGGGAAGCGCTGCGGCGCTGCCGGATCCCGCTGCAGGTGCTGCTCTGCGCGGCGCTGCTGCGCGGGTCGTACGACGCGACCGGACTCGACCTGGTGCGCGACCACTCGGTGGGCATCGGCCGGGCGCTGACCCTGGTGCTGATCGCCGCGTCGGCGTGGCTGACGGTGCGCGCCGCGGCGGCCATCGTCCAGTCGTCGTACTCGCGCTACGCCGCCAACGCGCACGACGCGGCGCGGGTGCGGCGGGTGCGGACGCAGATCACGCTGATCCAGCGGGTGGTCAGCGCGATCGTGATCATCGTGGCGGCCGCGGCGATGCTGCTGACCTTCCCGGCGATGCGGGCGGTCGGCACCTCCGTCCTGGCCTCGGCCGGGCTGCTGGGCATCGTCGCCGGTGTCGCCGCCCAGTCCACGCTGGGCAACCTCTTCGCCGGGCTGCAGATCGCCTTCGGCGACATGGTCCGCATCGGCGACACGGTCGTGGTGGGCGGCGAGATGGGCACGATCGAGGAGATCACCCTGACCTTCCTGACCGTGCGGACCTGGGACGAGCGGCGGATCACCATGCCGGTGTCGTACTTCACCGGCACGCCGTTCGAGAACTGGTCGCGCGGCGGCGCCCAGCTGACCGGCACGGTCTTCCTCCACCTCGACCACACCGCGCCGCTGGAGAAGATGCGCGAGCAGCTGCACCAGATCCTCCAGGAGTGCCCGGAGTGGGACGGCCGCGCCTGGAGCCTGCTGGTGACGGACACCACGCCGTCGACGCTGGTGGTCCGCGCGCTGGTCACCGCCCGCGACTCGGACGCCCTGTGGCAGGTGCGCTGCCGGGTCCGCGAACGGCTGGTCACGTGGCTGGCGGCCGAGCACCCGTACGCGCTGCCCCGGGTCACCACCGCGGCGGCCCCCGCCGGCCGGCCCGCGGAGCTGGTCCGGCAGCACACCCCCGAGGAGCGCTGACCGCGCGGGGCCCGGCCCGTCGCCCGGGCCGGGCCCCGCGGTGATCAGTCGTGGACCTCCGGCGTGCTGCGCAGGCTGCGCATGTCGAGCTGGCGCAGCACCCGGTCGACGATCTCCGGGTCGGCACCCGGCTCGTTGCGGGCGGCGAGCACCTCGTGGCGCGCGGCCGAGAGCATCTCGTTCTGGATGCGCTGCACCTTCTTCATCCGGGTGATGCGCTTCTCGAAGTGCTCGCGCCGGTCGTCGTCGACGATGTCCGGCGCAATCCGCGCCCCGATGTCGTACGCCCGGCGGGCCAGCTGGTCGCTGACCTCCTCGGGCAGCTCCTCGACCTCCAGGATCTCCTTGAGGCGGTGCTTGGACGCCTTGATGACGCGGAGCGCCAGCGCCCGCTCCAGCTCCTCCTCGGCCTCCGTGTCGGCCTTCACCCGCAGCTTGCGCACCAGCCACGGCAGCGTCAGGCCCTGCACGATGAGGGTGGTGAGCACCACCGCGAAGGCGATGAAGAGGATCTCCTCACGCGCCGGGAAGTCCCCGCCGTCGTCGACGGTGTACGGGATGGCCAGCGCCAGCGCCACCGACGCCACCCCGCGCATCCCGGACCACCACATGATGATCGTCTCGCGCCAGGACGTCGGGATGTCCTCGTCGTAGTCGCGGCGCTTGTGCATCCGCTTCGCCAGCCAGGCGGCGGGCAGCAGCCACAGCAACCGGACGACGACGACCACCGCGACGACGGCGGCGCCGGCCCGCAGCAGCTCGGTCCAGTGGCCGGAGGCGGCGCTGACGACGTTGTGCAGCTCCAGGCCGATCAGCCCGAAGGCGACACCGGTGACGAGGGTGTCGACGATCTCCCAGAAGGTGTAGCCGGCCAGCCGGCCCATCACGTCGTCGGCGTCGACCGCGTACTCGGCGAGGAAGAGCGCGCAGGTCAGCACGGCCAGCACCCCGGAGCCGTGGAACTCCTCGGCGAGCACGTAGCCGACGAACGGGACCAGCAGCGTCAGGCCGATCTGGAGCGTCGGGTCGCCGAGTATGCCCATCAGCTTGTTGGCGACCCAGCCGATGACCAGGCCGACGGCGAGGGCGACGACGGCGGAGAGCACCAGCGAGCTGACGGCTCCCGGCGCGGAGAAGGTGCCGCTGACGGCCGCGGCGAGGGCGACGTGGTAGAGGACGATCGCGGTGACGTCGTTGAAGAGGCCCTCGCCCTCCAGGATGGAGACCATGCGGCGGGGCAGCCCCAGCTTGCCGGCGACCGCGGTCGCGGCGACCGGGTCGGGCGGGGCGACCAGCGCGCCGAGCACCACGGCGGCGGCCAGCGGCATCCCCGGCACCACGGCCTGGGCGACCGCCGCGACCGCCGCGGTGGTGGCGAAGACCAGCGCGACGGCCAGCAGGAAGATCGGGCGGATGTTCGCCGTGAACTGGCGCCAGGAGGTGCGCTGGACCGCCGCGTAGAGCAGCGGCGGCAGCACCAGCGGAAGGATGTACTCCGGCGGAATGTCGACGTTCGGAACGAATGGCAGGAGCGCGAGGACACCGCCGGCCAGGGTCATCAGCACCGGCGAGGGCAGGCCCAGCCGGTCACCCAGGGGGACCGTGACCACCGCCCCCAGCAAAAGCACGAACAGCAGGGCGAGCTGATCCACGGGGTTACGCTCCGGGGTCGAAACCGATCACTTTCCGCCCCAAGCCTGCCATGCCCGGACAGAAAGCGGACGGTCGCCTTCCGCTACTGACCGGACCCGGCGCCCGTCGGCCCGTCAGGAACTCTCGTCCCGCACGGTGTCCAGCGCCCGCTGGAGATCCTCGGGATAGGCGCTCTCGAACTCGACCCAGCGGCCGTCCGACGGGTGCTCGAAACCGAGCCGCATCGCGTGCAGCCACTGCCGGGTCAGCCCGAGCCGCTTGGCCATCGTCGGGTCCGCGCCGTAGGTCAGGTCGCCGACGCAGGGGTGGCGGTGGGCGGACATGTGCACCCGGATCTGGTGGGTGCGGCCGGTCTCCAGCTTGATGTCGAGGAGGCTGGCGGCGCGGTACGCCTCGATGAGGTCGTAGTGGGTGACCGACGCCTTGCCCTCGGCCGTCACCGCCCACTTGTAGTCGTGCTGCGGGTGGCGGCCGATCGGGGCGTCGATGGTGCCGCTCATCGGATCCGGGTGGCCCTGCACCAGCGCGTGGTAGCGCTTGTCGACCGTCCGCTCCCGGAACTGCTGCTTGAGCAGGGTGTAGGCGCGCTCGGACTTGGCGACGACCATCAGGCCGGAGGTGCCGACGTCCAGGCGGTGCACGATGCCCTGGCGCTCGGCGGCGCCGGAGGTGGAGATGCGGTAGCCGGCGGCGGCCAGTCCGCCGATGACGGTGGTACCCGTCCAGCCGGGGCTGGGGTGCGCGGCGACGCCGACGGGCTTGACGATCACCACGACGTCGTCGTCGTCATGGACGATCTCCATGCCCTCGACGGGCTCGGCGACGATCTCGACCGGCGCCGCCGCCTGCGGCATCTCGACCTCCAGCCAGGCGCCGCCGTGCACCCGCTCGGACTTCATCACCTCGGAGCCGTCGACCCGGACCTTGCCGGCGGCCGCCAGCTCGGCGGCCTTCGTACGGGAGAAGCCGAACATGCGGGCCAGCGCGGCGTCGACGCGCTCGCCCTCCAGGCCGTCCGGTACGGGCAGGGTGCGGATATCGGGAAGCGTGCTCACCCCACGAGTATGGCAGTCCGACCGGGGTGGCCCGCCCGGTGCCCGGCGGCGGGCGCCGGGGGCCCTTTCCGCAGGCGGTTCAGTCCTTGTGGACCGTGCCGTCCGGGTCCAGGCCCCGGAAGGAGAGGATCACGATCAGGATGCCGCCGCAGACGATCGCGGAGTCGGCGAGGTTGAAGACCGCGAAGTGCGCCGGGGCGATGAAGTCGACCACCGCGCCCTCGAAGACGCCCGGCGAGCGGAAGAGCCGGTCGGTGAGGTTGCCGAAGGCGCCGCCGAGCAGCAGCCCCAGCGCGATGGCCCACGGCAGGCTGTAGAGCTTGCGCGCGATGCGGAAGATCACCACGATCACCGCCACCGCGATGATGGTGAGGAAGATCGTCAGCGCCTCCCCCATGCTGAACGCCGCGCCGCGGTTGCGGATCACCTCGAACTGCAGCAGCGTCCCGATGACCTCGACCGGCGCATGGTGCTCCAGCTTCGCGACCACCAGCAGCTTGCTGCCCAGGTCCAGCAGGTAGGCGACGAGCGCGACCAGCAGCAGGGCCGGGATGCGCCGCTTGCCGCGGCTCTCACCCTGCTCCGGCTCCGCCGGACGTCCCCCCTCCGAACCCGCGTCGGACTCCGCCCCGGAACCCGATCCGGATTCCGGCGTACCGGTGATGCGTTCCGCCTCTGCCACTGTGTGCGTCCCTCAGCCCGTAGCGTCCCCGCCAGGCCACGCCTGGCTGAGGAACGAGGGTACGACACCCGCCCCGGGCAGCGGCCGGGCCGGGGTCACCGGGCAACGGCCGCCCGCGGGCCGGGGAGAGCGGGCCGGGCACGGAGCCGCACGGGGCGCGGCCGGCGGCCTCCGGCGGGCGAGGCGCCGGGCCCGCCCGCCGGGCGCATCCGGCCCTCTCGGGGGACGCCGCCCGCCCCGCTCCCCTCACCCCCGCCGTTCCTGCTTCTGCTTGCACTCCACGCAGAGGGTGGCCCGGGGGAACGCCTGCATCCGGGCCTTGCCGATCGGGTTGCCGCAGTTCTCGCAGAGGCCGTACGTGCCCGCGTCCAGGCGGCCCAGCGCGCGTTCGGTCTGGAGCAGCATCTCGCGGGCGTTGGAGGCCAGCGCCAGCTCGTGCTCGCGGGTGATGTTCTTGGTGCCGGTGTCCGCCTCGTCGTCGCCCGCGCCGTCCCCGGAGTCGCGCATCAGTCCCGCGATGGCGTCCTCGGAGGCGGCGATCTCGGCCCGCAGCCGCACCGCCTCAGCCAGCAGCCCGGTCCGCGCCTCGTCCACCTCCTGTGGCGTCCAGGGGTCCTCGCCCGGCCGGACGGCCAGGTCGTCGGGGGCGGCGGTGAGCGCCGCGGGTACCGCCGGTTTCGTGCCGTGCGCCGCCGTCGCGGCCGCGGTCTTCTTCGCCACCACCGTCTTGGCTCCCGTCTTCCTCGCCGCCGCCTTCGCGGCGGTCGCCTTCTTCGCCGGGGCCTTCGCCGCGGCCTTCTTCGCCGGGGCTTTCTTCGCCACGGCCTTCTTGACCTGAGCCTTCTTGACCTGGGCTTTCTTCGCCGCAGCCGTCTTGGCCGGGGCCTTCTTCGCCACGGCCTTCTTGGCCGCGGTCTTCTTGGCCGCGGTCTTCTTGGCCGCGGTCTTCTTCGCCGGGCCGGGCTCCTGGGGGGTCCCGGAAGCGGCCGCCCCGGCCTCCTGGGGAGCGGCGGGACGTGCCGTACCGGGCTCCTCGGCGGGTGCCGTGCTCTTCTTCGCGGCGGACTTCTTCGCCACCATGGCCGCGACCCCTTCACATATGTGATCTAGTTCGCGAATCGTGACGGGAACGATAAATCGCCGCACGAGGTGCGGCAATGGGACGCACCGCCCGTACCCCCGCTCCGCCCCCGCTTCCGCCCCGCCACCGCCCGGCCGGTCACGGGGCCCGGCCGCCCGCCGCCCGCCGCCGCGTTCGGGTGGGTTCCGGCGCCGGGCCGCCAGAAAACCGGTCGGGCCCCGTCCCCGCCGCCCCGTACACTGGGCGCAGCGACAGGCGTCGATGGGACGAGTAGCGTCGTAGGCAGCCAGCAGCGATCCGGGGACGGTGGGAGCCCGGAGGCGTGCGCGACGTGAAGATCACCCCGGAGCCGCCGGAAGAAAGCCCGCGCAGCGCCGTGGGCGAGTAGAACCGGCAGCGCGACCCCAATGAGGGGGCGGTGGCAGGCCACCGCCAAGGAGGGTGGTACCGCGGGAGCAGCGCTCTCGTCCCTCCGGACGGAGAACGCAGCAGGTGTCCGCCGGAGGAACCCGATGAGTGAGCAGCCGCAGTACCGCCAGGTGCCCGCGCAGGTCGACCTACCCGCCCTGGAGCACGCCGTGCTCGATTTCTGGCAGGAACAGAAGGTCTTCGCCCGCACCCTCCAGCAGTCCGAGGGCCGGCCCGAATGGGTCTTCTACGAGGGCCCGCCGACCGCCAACGGCATGCCCGGCGCCCACCACATCGAGGCCCGCGTCTTCAAGGACGTCTTCCCCCGCTTCCGCACGATGCAGGGCTACCACGTCGACCGCAAGGCCGGCTGGGACTGCCACGGCCTCCCCGTCGAGCTGGCCGTCGAGAAGGAACTGGGCTTCAACGGCAAGAAGGACATCGAGGCGTACGGCATCGCCGAGTTCAACGCCAAGTGCCGCGAGTCGGTGACCCGCCACACCGACGCCTTCGCCGAGCTCACGACCCGCATGGGGTACTGGACCGACCTCGACGCCCCGTACCGCACCATGGACCCCGACTACATCGAGTCGGTGTGGTGGTCGCTGAAGGAGATCTTCTCCAAGGGCCTGCTGGTCGAGGACCACCGCGTCGCCCCCTGGTGCCCCCGCTGCGGCACCGGCCTGTCCGACCACGAGCTGGCGCAGGGCTACGAAACGGTCGTCGACCCGTCCGTCTACGTCCGGCTGCCGCTGACCTCCGGCCCGCTCGCCGGCGAGGCCGCGCTCCTCATCTGGACGACCACGCCCTGGACACTGGTCTCCAACACCGCGGTCGCCGCCCACCCGGACGTCACCTACGTCGTCGCCACCGACGGCAAGGAGAAGCTGGTCGTCGCCGAGCCGCTGCTGGAGAAGGCGCTCGGCGAGGGCTGGAGCGCCACCGGCCAGTCGTTCACCGGCCGCGAGATGGAGCGCTGGGCCTACCGCCGCCCGTTCGACCTCGTCGAGCTGGAGGGCGCCAACTTCGTCGTCAACGCCGAGTACGTCACCACCGAGGACGGCACCGGCCTCGTCCACCAGGCCCCGGCCTTCGGCGAGGACGACCTCAAGGTCTGCAAGAGCTACGGCCTGCCGGTGGTCAACCCGGTCCGCCCCGACGGCACCTTCGCGGCCGAACTGCCGCTCGTCGGCGGCGAGTTCTTCAAGAAGGCCGACGAGGCGCTCGTCGCCGACCTCGACGCCCGCGGCCTGCTCTTCCGCCACCTCGCCTACGAGCACAGCTACCCGCACTGCTGGCGCTGCCACACCGCGCTGCTCTACTACGCGCAGCCGTCCTGGTACATCCGCACCACCGCCGTCAAGGACGCCCTGCTCCGCGAGAACGAGAACACCAACTGGTTCCCGGACTCCGTCAAGCACGGCCGGTTCGGCGACTGGCTGCAGAACAACATCGACTGGGCGCTGAGCCGCAACCGCTACTGGGGCACCCCGCTGCCCATCTGGCGCTGCGAGGAGGGCCACCTCACCTGCGTCGGCTCGCTCACCGAGCTGACCGAGCTGACCGGCACCGACCAGTCCGGCCTGGACCCGCACCGCCCGTTCATCGACGCCGTCACCTTCGGCTGCACCCACGAGGGCTGCGCGCTCACCGCCACCCGCGTGCCCGAGGTCATCGACGCCTGGTACGACTCGGGCTCGATGCCGTTCGCGCAGTGGGGCTACCCGTACCGCAACAAGGAACTCTTCGAGAAGCGCTACCCGGCGCAGTTCATCTCCGAGGCGATCGACCAGACCCGCGGCTGGTTCTACACGCTGATGGCCGTCGGCACCCTCGTCTTCGACAAGTCGTCGTACGAGAACGTCGTCTGCCTGGGCCACATCCTCGCCGAGGACGGCCGGAAGATGTCCAAGCACCTGGGCAACATCCTCCAGCCGATCCCGCTGATGGACCAGCACGGCGCCGACGCGGTCCGCTGGTTCATGGCGGCCGGCGGCTCGCCCTGGTCCGCCCGCCGGGTGGGCCACACCACCATCCAGGAAGTCGTCCGCAAGACCCTGCTGACGTACTGGAACACCGTCGCCTTCCAGGCGCTCTACGCCCGCACCTCGAACTGGGCGCCCTCCGCCGCCGACCCGGCCCCCGCCGAGCGCCCTCTGCTCGACCGCTGGCTGCTCGGCGAGCTGAACACCCTCGTCGAGGGCGTCACCGAGGCGCTGGAGGCGTACGACACCCAGCGCGCCGGCAAGCTGCTGTCATCCTTCGTCGACGACCTCTCCAACTGGTACGTGCGCCGCTCGCGCCGCCGCTTCTGGCAGGGCGAGCCGGCCGCGCTGCGCACCCTGCACGAGGTGGTCGAGACGGTGACGCGGCTGATGGCGCCGCTGACGCCGTTCATCACCGAGCGGGTCTGGCAGGACCTCGTCGTGCCGGTCACCCCGCAGGCGCCGGACTCCGTGCACCTGTCGTCGTGGCCGCTGGCCGACCCGGGGCTGATCGACCCGGAGCTGTCCGCGCAGATGCAGCTGGTGCGCCGGCTGGTCGAGCTGGGCCGGGCCACCCGCGCCGAGTCCGGTGTGAAGACGCGTCAGCCGCTGTCCCGCGCGCTGGTCGCGGCGCACGGCTTCGCCGCTCTCTCCGACGACCTGCGCGCGCAGATCGCCGAGGAGCTGAACGTCACCTCGCTCGCCGCCCTCTCCGACATGGGCGGTTCGCTGGTCGACACCTCCGCCAAGGCCAACTTCCGCGCGCTGGGCAAGCGGTTCGGCAAGGGCGTCCAGGCGGTCGCCAAGGCCGTCGCCGCCGCCGACGCCGCGGCGCTCTCGCTGGCGCTGCGCGACGGCGAGGCCACGGTCGAGGTCGACGGCGAGACCGTCACCCTCACCCCGGACGAGGTGATCATCACCGAGACCCCGCGCGAGGGCTGGTCGGTGGCGTCCGACGCCGGTGCGACCGTCGCGCTGGACCTGGAGATCACCCCGGAGCTGCGCCGCGCCGGTCTGGCCCGCGACGCGATCCGGCTCATCCAGGAGGCGCGCAAGAGCAGCGGTCTGGACGTCTCCGACCGGATCGCCCTGCGCTGGGAGACCGCCGACGCGGACCTCGGCACGGCCCTGGCCGAGCACGCCACCCTGATCGCCGACGAGGTGCTGGCCACCGCCTTCACCGCCGAAGCGGACGCGGCCGACGAGGCCGGCGCCTACGGCGAGCTGTTCACGGACGAGCCCCTGGGCCTCTCCTTCCGCCTCCGCAAGGCGTAACCCTCCCCGGCGGCACCGCCCGCCGTACGTCACCGGGCCCCCGGCACACCGCGCGTGTGCCGGGGGCCCGGCGCTTTTTCACACCACCGGGTGGCCGGCGCTTTCCCCGGCCCGCGAGGCCGAGGTGCCGGGGCTTGCCCCGGCCGGTCGGCCCGGTGCGATTTCCGGTCCGGCGGGGCCGCTACCGGTGCGATTTCCCGCCCGGCGTCGCCGCGCCACCCCGGGCCACCGCCCCCCGAAAGAGCGCCGCACGAACGGGGGACGGCACACCCGCCCCTGCTGACGACGCCTCGGCTGACCCGCCCTCACGGCGCCCGCAGGCAACGGGAACAGGACCACCGCCCCTCCGGCACACACCTCATCCGCGCAGGTCAGCGCCGCCCGATACCGCCCGACCCCGCCGCTGCGCACGGGCCACCGCATTCCGCGCACGCAAAAGGGCCGGGCCCCGGGGGAACATGTCCCTCGGGGCCCGGCCCTGATTGCCGAAACGTGTGCGACGCGGTGCGCCGGCTACGTCAGTTGTCGTCCTCGTCGATGAGGAAGCCGCGCATCGGCGACGGCGCCTGCCCCATCGGCTGCGGGCTCTGCGGCCGCACCGGAGCCATCGGCTGCGTCATCGCGGGCGCCATCTGCTGCTGCCCACCGTACGACGGACCGCCGCCGGAGCTGCCGTTGTGGCCGCCCATCGACTGACCGCCGCCCATGGTGTGGTTGCCACCGCCCATGGAGCCCGCACCGGCCGACGCCATCGAGGGCGACGGCGGCAGCGACGCGGTCGCCGGGGTCCGCGGCGGGGCCAGCGAGTCGTCCGCCTGGTTCTCCAGCTGACGCAGCTGGCTCTCCAGGTACGACTTCAGGCGGGTGCGGTACTCGCGCTCGAAGCCGCGCAGGTCCTCGACCTTGCGCTCCAGCGTGGCGCGGGCGGACTCCAGGGAGCCCATCGCGACGCGGTGCTTCTCCTGCGCGTCCCGCTCCAGCGCGTCGGCCTTGGCGCGGGCGTCCCGCTCCAGACCCTCGGCGCGCGAACGCGCCTCGCCGACAATCTTGTTGGCCTCGGAACGGGCCTCCGCGATCGCCTGGTCGGCGGTCTGCTGCGCCAGCGACAGCACGCGCGCCGCGCTGTCACCGCCGGGACCGCCCTGCGGCTGCCCGCCCTGGGGCAGCTGCTGCGGACCGCCGGGGCCGCCCATCGGGCCGCCACCCATCGGACCGCCGGGGCCCATCGGGCCGGGGCCGTGCGGACCGGCCTGCGGGCCGTGTCCACCGGGACCTGCGGGCAGCTGAGGTGCACCGCCGGGAAGCTGGGGAGGACCACCCATCCCCTGCTGCTGCGGCGGGACCGGCTGCGGACCCGATATGGCGGCGGGCACCGGTGCCCCTCCGCGCTGCTGCTGCTCCTGCTGCTGGTCGGGTCCCTTACGGAGACCCTGCTGCTGGTTCTGGGCGGCGGCTCGCGTGGCGGCGGCCAGCTTCGCGCGCAGATCCTCGTTCTCCCGCAGCAGACGGGTCAGTTCGGCTTCCACCTCGTCGAGGAAGGCATCGACCTCGTCCTCGTCATAGCCTTCTCGGAGGCGGACGGTTGTGAACTGCTTGTTCCGCACGTCCTCGGGGGTCAACGGCATCTCTACTTCACCTCAACGTAGTCGTCGGCAATCGGCAAGACCGTATCGTTCACACCAACAACACCGACCTCACGACGGTGATCAGGATGTATACGATGATCATCAATACGAAGAAGGACAGGTCAAGCGCCACGCCCCCGAGACGCAGCGGCGGGATGACCCGCCGCAGAAGCTTGAGTGGCGGATCGGTGATGGTGTAAGCGGCTTCGAGAATGACGACCATTGCCTTGCCGGGTTGCCATGAACGGGCGAACTGGAACACGTAGTCCATCACCAGCCGGAAGATCAACACGATCAGGAAGCAGTACAGCGCGATGTAGATCACCTGCCCAAAGACATTCATCTTCGCGCGTCCCTCTCCCCTGATCCCTCGTGTCGGCCTCGCGGCCTCGGTGTGCCCGGTGTTGCGTCTCAGCTCTGGTTGAAGAACCCACCCTCTGCGATACGGGCCTTGTCCTCCGCCGTGACATCGACGTTAGCAGGCGACAACAGGAACACCTTCTGCGTCACGCGCTCGATGCTGCCGTGCAGACCGAAGACTAGCCCGGCGGCAAAGTCGACAAGTCGCTTCGCGTCGGTGTCGTCCATCTCCGTGAGATTCATGATCACCGGAGTGCCCTCACGGAAGTGTTCCCCGATGGTACGGGCTTCGTTGTAGGTCCGGGGATGCAGTGTGGTGATGCGGTAAGGCTCCCGCTCGGACACAACTTTGGGCATGATCACCGGTGCGTTCTTCTCCAGATTCGGACGGTCGGGTGTGATGGATGCCACGGGGGCGATTCGGGCGGGTCGTCCGCTTTCCGCGGGCAGCGGAGTGGGCTCACGCTGCGCGGGCGGCTGAACGGATCTGACCGGCTCCTCCCGCTCCGGGCGTGTCTCCGGCTGCACTTGCTGCTGCTGCCGCCGTCCGCGGTCGGGCTCCGGATCGAGTTCGGGCTCGAACTCGTCATCGGGGTCGAACCCCCGGCCGTCGTACCCATCGTCCTCCACGAGGCCGAGGTAGACCGCCATCTTGCGCATCGCGCCGGCCATTCTCTGCGTCCTCCGCTCTGTGGTGGATCGGCTCCGTCACCGGGCGCCCTGGATCCACTGGGCCTGTCCCATTTCTTACGGGAATGACCATATTTTGTGCTGTGGTCCGACTTGCTTGGCGACGTTACCCGAGGCGTGGACGGACTCCGAGTACCGCAGTGCCGACGCGCACATGTGTCGCTCCGGCCGCCACGGCGTCCTCCAAGTCCGCGCTCATGCCTGCCGACACCATGGTGGCAGCAGGATAAGCGGCGCGCAGGTCGGTTGAGATTTCCATGAGCCGCTCGAACGCGGCCCGTTGGCGCCCGGCGTACGGCCCCGCCAGCGGTGCGACCGTCATCACGCCGTCCAGGCGCAGCCCTTGGGCGCCGTCGACCGCCGCGGCGAGCGCCGCGACCCCGTCCGGCGCCACCCCGCCGCGCTCGCCCCGCTCCCCCGCCTCCGCGTCCAGCGCCACCTGGATCAGGCACCCCATCTCCCGCTCCGCGCGCACCGCTTCCTTCGAGAGCGCGGTGACCAGACGGCCGCGGTCGACGGACTGGACGAGGCCGGCGTAGCGGGCGACCGAGCGGACCTTGTTGGTCTGCAATTGACCAACAAAATGCCAAGTCAGGGGCAGATCGGCACATTCGGCGGCTTTGGGTGCCGCGTCCTGATCGCGGTTCTCCGCGACCTGACGCACCCCCAGCTCGGCGAGCAGCCGCACATCGCTCGCCGGGTAGGTCTTGGTGACCACGATCAGCGTGACCTCGTCACGCCGGCGTCCGGCGGCGGCGCACGCGGCGGCGATGCGCTCCTCGACCCGCGCCAGATTGGCGGCCAGTTCCGTCTTGCGATCCGTCACAACGCGCCGTCCAGCCATACGTAGCTCGCGAGCCGCCCGGTGGTGCGGTCGCGCCGATAGGAGAAGTGGTCCGCCGATTCGATCGTGCAGATGTGGGAATCTTCACGGGCCGCCACGCCCGCGGCGGCGAGTTGGGCCGCGACGCCCGCGGTGACGTCCACCGCCGGCGTGCCCCACGAGGTGGTCGCCCATGCCTCGGGGACCACCGCCGCCACCTCGTCCCGCATCGCGGTGGGCACTTCGTAGCAGCGTCCGCACACGGACGGTCCGGTGTGGGCGGTGATCCGGTCGGGCCGCGCACCCAGTCCGGTCATGGCGCGGACCGTTTCGGGCACCACGCCGGCGACCATCCCGGGCCGCCCCGCGTGCGCCGCGCCGATGACCCCGGCGACCGGGTCGGCGAGGAGTACCGGGGTGCAGTCGGCGGTGAGCACCGCGAGGGCCAGGCCCCGACGGGTGGTCACCACCGCGTCCACGCACGGGATGTCGCCGTCGCGCCACGGCCCGTCGACCACGGCGACGTCCTTGCCGTGCACCTGGTTCATCCAGACCACGGAGTCCGGCGCGAGACCGAGCGCCCGGGCCGCGCGGGCGCGGTTCTCATGGACGGCCGCGGGGTCGTCACCGACCGCGCCGCCGAGATTGAGCTGATCGTACGGAGCGGCGCTCACCCCGCCCCACCTGTCGGTGAAGGCGAAGTGCGCGCCGCTCGCGTACCGCTGTTGCCCTATCACTGCTGTGCTTCGGCTACTTCAGGAAGTCGGGGACGTCCAGCTCCTCGGCCGCGGTGTCCGAGTACGGACGGGCCGGGGGCACCTGCGGGGTGGTGGGCTGGGACGACAGGACGTCGCTGAACGAGGAGGTCTCGGCCGGAGCCGGCTCCTCGTCCCGCACCGGCACCGCGCCCAGGCCGCCGAAGGACGACGACCGCGGCTCGGGCGGGGTGGCCGGGCGGCTAGGGGCCGGGGCCGGCTCCTCGCGCTTGGTCGAGGCGGAGCCGATGACCGTGTCGCGGCGGGCCGGCGGCTGACCGCCGTCGAAGCCCGCGGCGATGACGGTGACCCGCACCTCGTCGCCGAGCGCGTCGTCGATGACCGCGCCGAAGATGATGTTCGCCTCGGGGTGGGCCGCCTCGCTGACCAGCTGCGCGGCCTCGTTGATCTCGAAGAGACCGAGGTCGGAGCCGCCGGAGATGGAGAGCAGCACGCCGCGGGCGCCGTCGATGGACGCCTCCAGGAGCGGCGAGGAGATCGCCATCTCCGCGGCGGCCACCGCGCGGTCGTCGCCGCGCGCCGAGCCGATGCCCATGAGCGCCGAACCGGCCTCCGACATCACGGACTTGACGTCGGCGAAGTCGAGGTTGATCAGGCCGGGCGTGGTGATCAGGTCGGTGATGCCCTGGACACCGGAGAGCAGCACCTGGTCGGCCGACTTGAACGCATCCAGCACGCTCACCTGGCGGTCCGAGATGGACAGCAGGCGGTCGTTGGGGATGACGATGAGGGTGTCGACCTCTTCGCGGAGGCTGGCGATGCCGTCCTCGGCCTGGTTGGCCCGCCGGCGGCCCTCGAAGGTGAACGGCCGGGTGACCACACCGATCGTCAGGGCGCCCAGCGAACGGGCGATGTTGGCGACGACCGGGGCGCCGCCGGTGCCGGTGCCGCCGCCCTCGCCCGCGGTCACGAAGACCATGTCGGCCCCCTTGAGGACCTCCTCGATCTCCTCGCGGTGGTCCTCGGCCGCCTTGCGGCCGACGTCCGGGTTGGCGCCGGCGCCGAGTCCGCGGGTCATTTCGCGGCCGACGTCGAGCTTGACGTCGGCGTCGCTCATCAGCAACGCCTGCGCATCGGTGTTGATCGCGATGAACTCGACGCCCTTGAGCCCGACCTCGATCATCCGGTTGATGGCGTTCACGCCACCGCCGCCGATGCCGACGACCTTGATGACTGCGAGGTAGTTCTGCGGTGCTGCCACGTCGAAGGCCTCTCGCCTCGAGTTACGTGTCGCCGCCTCACATTCCTTGTGGACGCCGACTGATGCCGATGGGACGGTCCGTATTGCCGACCCGAACCCTAACGTTGAAGTTTAGGGTTACTTGTATCCGTGTTCCTTGGAAGCAAAGTCCCTTTGGAACGAGACACTAAGTCGACAAGTGGCGCACGTTCAACGAACACGCCGAACCTCCCGTTTTTCTTTTCACCCTATGTGATCACCCGCGGTGATAGCCATCCAGGGGGCTGGCCTGCGACAACGGCAGTCAACTCCCGGACACCGCGGGCGCACTGGGAACGGAGACATCGAAGTGGTGTGCGTCACGCGCGGCTTTGAGGAGAGCGGTCAGCACCGCGGCCTTCCGGGGACTGTTCTCCCCGCTCCCCCACACCACCGTGCGCTTCCCCGTCAGATCGAGTGTGATCGCATCGTACGACGTCACGCGCAGGGTTTTGACCTGATTGTGAAGGGTTTTGGGAAGGTCGGAGGCCACCTCGACCGCGGCCCGGCGCAGTCGGGCGGGGCCGAAACGGTCCAGGCTGGGGGCGTCGTCGGCGGCCAGCTGAAGTGCGGGAACGCCCTTGGGCGGCGCGGGGACGGTCGCGAAACGGACACCCTCGGCGTCGACTTCGACGTACTTGCCGCCCTCCGGCATGACCAGTTCCGGTTCCCTTTCGGTCACCTTCAGGGCGATCGTGTGCGGCCAGGAGCGGACCACGTCCACGGACTTGATCCGGGGCAGCCGGTGGCGCAGCCGGGCGGCGATCGCGTCGGTGTCGACCGACGCCAAAGGGGTGTGCAGCGGAACCGCGGCGGCCCGGACCACCTCGCCGGAGGTCAGCACCCGGGTGCCGGACGCCTTGACGCCCGACACCCGCAGCCAGTCCGAGCCGTAGAGGGCCCAGACGCCGAAGCCGCCGAGGAGCGCCAGGGTCAGAGTGATGATCAGACCGCGGCGTCCGGGGCGGCGGAAGGGGAGGCGTGGCCACAAGCGCCGTCCGGCGCGGGCCGGTTCGGCGGGGGCCCGGCCGGACGCCGGCGCCCCCTTGGTGCCGCTGCGGGCGGCGGTCGGTCCGGCCACGCTCCCCCTGCCTTTCGTCGTCTAGCTGTTCCGCTGGGCAATCGCCTCGTACACCATGCCGACGAGCAGCTCATCGGCGTCCCGGCGGCCGAACTCGGCGGCCGCGCGGGACATCTCGAACAGCCGGTGCGGGTCGGCGAGGACCGGCAGGACCGTGGACTGCACCCACTCCGGGGTCAGCTGGGCGTCGTCGACGAGGAGTCCGCCGCCGGCGTTGACCACCGGCTGGGCGTTCAGCCGCTGTTCGCCGTTGCCGATCGGCAGCGGGACGTAGGCGGCGGGGAGCCCGACGGCGGAGAGTTCGGCGACGGTCATCGCGCCCGCGCGGCAGAGCATCATGTCCGCCGCGGCGTAGGCGAGGTCCATCCGGTCCACGTACGGTACCGGGACATAGGGGGGCATGCCCGGCATGTTGTCGACCTGCGGCAGTTCGTTCTTCGGGCCGACCGCGTGCAGGACCTGGATGCCGGAGCGCTGGAGCGCCGGGACCGCCGCCTGGATGACCTCGTTGAGGCGGCGCGCGCCCTGGGAGCCGCCGGAGACCAGCAGCGTCGGGAGGTTGGGGTCGAGCCCGAACGCCGCGCGCGCCTCGGGACGGACGGCCGCCCGGTCGAGGGTGGCGATGGTGCGGCGCAGCGGAATGCCGACGTAGCGGGCGCCGCGCAGCTTGCTCTCCGGGGTGGAGACCGCGACGAACTTGGCGTACCGCGAGCCGATCTTGTTGGCCAGACCGGGGCGGGCGTTGGCCTCGTGGACGATGATCGGCACGCCCAGGCGCTTGGCGGCGAGGTAGCCGGGCAGGGCGACGTAGCCGCCGAAGCCGACGACGCAGTCCGCCTTCGTCCGCTCCAGGATCTGCTCGGCCGCCTTGATGGTGCCGCGCAGCCGCCCGGGGACGGTGATGAGTTCGGGGGTGGGCTTACGGGGCAGCGGTACGGCCGGGATCAGTCCCAGCTCGTAGCCGCGCTCCGGGACGAGCCGGGTCTCCAGACCGCGTTCCGTGCCGAGTGCCGTGATCCCCACGGTCGGGTCCTGCCTCCGCAGTGCGTCCGCGAGGGCGAGCGCGGGCTCGATGTGGCCGGCGGTCCCCCCACCGGCGAGTACGACATGCACCGAAATTCACCGCTCTCCGGACGGTCGCCTCGTGACGCGCCGTCTCATCGTCTTCCATCTCACCCCGGCCGGTTTCCTTCCGGAACCCGGCCGCCGCGTGGCCTGCGCGGCCAGTGCCGCCCGCGCCGCGGGCTCGTCACGCGCGAAGGCGATCAGCAGCCCGACGGCGAACATCGACGGCAGCAGGGCGGAGCCTCCGTAGGAGAACAGCGGGAGCGGGACGCCGGCGATCGGCAACAGGCCGAGCACCGCACCGATGTTGACCATGGTCTGGGCCATGATCCAGGTGGTCACACCTCCCGCGGCGTACCTCACGAAGGGGTCCTCCGTGCGTCCGGCCACGCGGATACCCGCATAGCCTAGAGCCGCGAACAGGGCGAGTACCGACAGCGTCCCCGCCAGTCCCAGTTCCTCCCCGGTGATGGCGAAGATGAAGTCGGTGTGCGGTTCAGGGAGTTCACCCCATTTTTCCATACTCGCGCCGAGCCCGGAACCGAAGAGTCCGCCGGAGGCCAGCGCGTAGATGCCGTGCACCGCCTGCCAGCACTGGTCGCTGGGGCCCGGATCGGTCGCGCCGATGCAGGCGAGACGGGACATCCGGTTGGCGCTGGTCTTGATCAGCAGGGCACCGATGACCGTAGCGGTGCCCAGGACGCCGGCGAACAGCCGGGTGGGGGCGCCCGCCAGCCACAGCAGCCCGAAGAGGATCGCCGTGAGAATGATCGCGGTGCCCATGTCGCCGCCGAGCATGATCAGCCCGAGCAGCAGGAAGGCGACCGGGATCAGCGGCACCAGCAGGTGCTTCCACTGCGTGAGCAGCTTCCGCTCCTGCTTGCGGGCGAGCAGATCGGCGCCCCACAGGACCAGCGCGAGCTTCCCGAACTCGCTCGGCTGCATCTGGAAGACGCCGCCGAGGTTGATCCAGTTCTGGTTGCCGTTGACCGCGACGCCGATCCCCGGCACCTGCACCAGGCACATCGCGAACACCGAGGCCGCCAGCAGCGGATAGGCGCACGCGCGGTGCAGCCGCACCGGCAGCCGGGCGGCGAGGTAGAGCAGCACCCCGCCGACGGCCGCGGCCATCAGCTGCTTGCGGAAGAAGAAGCTCGGCGCCAGCCCGGACTGCAGCGCCTTGATCTGCGAGGCCGAGTAGACCATCACCAGACCGAGGACGATGAGCAGCAGGCTGCCGCCGAGGATCAGGTAGTACGCCGTCAGCGGACGGTCCCAGGCCCGCCGGAGGCGGGCGTGGAACCGCCGCGGGGCGCCGCCGGCCGGGCGGCCGCCGCGCGGTGTCCGCGGAGTCCGCGGCGCGTTCACGGTGCGCCGCGGGCGCGGCGGCGCCGCCTTCGCCGATCGGGCCGTCATCTCGTCCCCTCCACAGTGCGGGCCGCAGATCCCCGACGGGAGCGGGACGAGCGGCTACCGGCCAGATGCGCCCAGGTCGCGCACCGCGTCGGCGAAGGCGTCGCCGCGCTTGTTGTAGTTGGTGAACATGTCCATCGAGGCGCAGGCCGGGGCCAGGAGCACCGTGTCGCCGGGCTCGGCGAGGGCGGCCGCCTCGCGGACCGCCGCGGACATCGCCCCAGTGTCGGTCCGGTCGAGGTCGACCACCGGGACATCGGGGGCGTGTCGCGCCAGGGCTTCGCGGATGAGCGCCCGGTCGGCGCCGATCAGCACCGCCCCGCGCAGCCTGCCCTCGGCCGTCCGCACCAGCTCGTCGAAGGTGGCTCCCTTGGCGAGCCCGCCGGCGATCCAGACGATGTGCTCGTACGAGGCCAACGACGCCTCGGCCGCGTGGGTGTTGGTCGCCTTGGAATCGTCGACGTACGCCACCTCGGCGACGTCCGCGATGTGCTGGATGCGGTGGGCGTCCGGGTGGAACGCCCGCAGCCCCTCGCGGACCGCCGCGGGCCGCACGCCGTACGCCCGGGCCAGCGCCGCGGCCGCGAGGGCGTTGGCGATGTTGTGCGGGGCCGGCGGCGTTACGTCAGCGACCTCGGCCAGTTCCTGGGCCTGCTTCTGGCGGTTGGTGACGAAGGCGCGGTCGACGAGGATGCCGTCGACCACCCCGAGCTGCGAGGGGCCCGGGGTGCCGAGGGTGAAGCCGATCGCCCGGCAGCCCTCCTCGACGTCGGCCTCGCGGACCAGGTCCTCGGTCGCCTTGTCGGCGACGTTGTAGACGCAGGCGACGGTGTTGCCCTCGTAGATCCGGCCCTTGTCGGCGGCGTACGCGTCCATGGAGCCGTGCCAGTCGAGGTGGTCGGGGGCGAGGTTGAGGACCGCGCCGGAGTGGGCCCGTACGGACGGGGCCCAGTGCAGCTGGTAGCTGGACAGCTCCACGGCGAGGACGTCGTAGCGCTCGGTGTCCTGGGCGAGGACGAGGTCGATGATCGGGGTGCCGATGTTGCCGGCGACCGTGGTGCGCAGGCCCTCGGCCTCCAGGATCGCGGCGAGCATCCGCACGGTGGTGGTCTTGCCGTTGGTGCCGGTGACCGCCAGCCAGTCGGCGGCGTCCGGGCCGCGCAGCCGCCAGGCGATCTCGACGTCGCCGACGACGTCCACCCCGGCCTCGGCGGCCGCGGTGAACAGCGGGCTGTCCGGCTGCCAGCCGGGCGAGGTGACGACGAGGCCGGTGCCCTCGGGGAGGGTGGCGCCGTCGCCGAGGCGGACGGTCACCGACCCGCCGGCGGCCTCGCGGGCCGCCCACTCCGTCAGCTCCGCGGCGGCGGCCCGCTGCCGCTCGCCGTCGCCGCCGTCCACGACCGTGACATGGGCGCCGCGGCCGGCCAGGGCGCGGGCGGCGCTGATGCCGCTCACGCCCAGGCCGGCGACGGTGATGTACGCGCCTGCGAATTCGGCGGTCACTTGGCGGCCTGCCAACCGCCGTAGAAGAGGCCCAGGCCGACGATCACGCACATGCCCTGGATGATCCAGAAGCGGACCACGACAAGGACTTCGGACCACCCCTTGAGTTCGAAGTGGTGCTGAAGTGGCGCCATCCGGAACACCCGCTTGCCGGTCAGGCGGAACGAGCCGACCTGGATGACCACGGACATCGTGATGAGGACGAACAGACCGCCCAGGACCGCCAGCAGCAGCTCGGTGCGGGAGCAGATCGCCAGACCCGCGAGCGCACCGCCCAGCGCCAGCGAACCGGTGTCACCCATGAAGATCTTGGCGGGCGAGGTGTTCCACCACAGGAAGCCGAAGCAGGCGCCCATCAGGGCGGAGGCGACGACCGCGAGGTCGAGCGGATCGCGCACCTCGTAGCAGCCGGGGCCCGCGGTGATCGCGTTGGCGCAGGACTCCTGGTGTTGCCAGATGCCGATGAAGGTGTACGCGCCGAAGACCATCACCGAGGCGCCGGTGGCCAGACCGTCGAGACCGTCGGTGAGGTTCACGCCGTTGGACATCGCCAGGATCATGAACAGCGCCCAGATGACGAAGAGCACCGGGCCGATCTGCCAGCCGAAGTCCTGGGTGAAGGAGAGCCGGTCGGACGCCGGGGTGGCGCCGCGCAGGTCGGCGAATTGCAGCGAGAGCACCGCGAAGGCGATGCCGACGATCAGCTGGCCGGCCATCTTCGCCTTGGCCCGCAGGCCCAGCGAACGCTGCTTGACGATCTTGATGTAGTCGTCGAGGAAGCCGACCAGGCCCATGCCCGCGAAGAGGAAGAGCACCAGCACACCGGAGAAGGTCGGGTCGCTGGAGGTGATCACCTTCGTCAGGGCGTACGCGATGATCGTGGCCAGGATGAAGGAGATGCCGCCCATGGTGGGCGTGCCCTTCTTGCTGCCGTGGGTACGGGGTCCGTCATCGCGGATGAACTGCCCGTAGCCCTTCTTGGCCAGCAGCTTGATCAGCAGCGGGGTACCGATCAGGGTCAGGAAGAGCCCGATCATTCCGGAGAAGAGGATCTGCTTCATGGAGTTCATCGGGCCGCGGACCCGCTCTCGGCGCCCTGTACGCCCTCGTCGTCCAGCAATGCCGCCGCGACCCGTTCGAGCCCCACCGACCTGGATGCCTTCACCAGCACGACGTCCCCCGGCCGCAGCTCGCTGCGCAACAGGTCGACCGCCGCCCGCGTGTCGGACACGTGCACCGACTCCTCACCCCACGAACCCTCGTTGTAAGCGCCCATTTGCAGCCAGGCGGCTTCCCTGCCACCGACCGCCACGAGCTTGCTGACGTTGAGCCGGACGGCCAGGCGTCCGACCGCGTCGTGTTCGGCGAGGGCGTCCTCGCCCAGCTCGGCCATCTCTCCGAGCACCGCCCACGTGCGCCCGCCCCGCGCCTTGCCGGCTTCGCCCATCGCGACCAGCGCTCGCAGCGCCGCTCGCATGGACTCGGGGTTCGCGTTGTAGGCGTCGTTGACGACCGTCACGCCGTCCGCGCGCTCGGTGACCTCCATCCGCCAGCGGGAGAGCGTGCCGGCTTCGGAGAGCGCGGTGGCGATCTCGTCCACGGACATGCCCGACTCGTGGGCGACGGCGGCCGCGGCGAGCGCGTTCGACACGTGGTGCTCACCGTACAGCCGCATGGTCACCTCGCTGCACCCGGAGGGTGTGTGGAGCGTGAAGGCGGGCTGACCGAGTGTGGTGAGCCGGACATTCTCGGCACGGATGTCGGCCTCCGGCGCCTCGCCGAAGAGGACCGTACGGGCCTTGGTGCGGTGCACCATCGCGCGGACGTAGGGGTCGTCGGCGTTGAGCACGGCGATGCCGCCCTCCTCCGCGGACGGCAGGGCCTCGACCAGTTCGCCCTTTGCCAGCGCAATCTGCTCGCGGCCGCCGAACTCGCCGATGTGGGCGCTGCCGACGTTGAGGACCACACCGATCCGGGGCGGGGTGAGCGCCGCGAGATAGCGGATGTGGCCGACGCCGCGGGCGCCCATCTCCAGCACGAGGTGACGGGTGCTCTCGTCGGCGCGGAGCGCGGTGAGCGGCAGGCCGATCTCGTTGTTGAGGTTGCCCTCCGGCCAGACCGTCGGGCCGTTGCGCCGCAGCAGCTGGGCGATCAGGTCCTTGGTGCTGGTCTTGCCGGCGGAGCCGGTGAGGGCGACGGCGTTGGTGCCCAGCCGCCCGACGACGGCGCGGGCGAGCGCGCCGAGCGCGGCGGTGACGTCGTCGACGACGATCGCCGGGACGCCGACGGGACGGGCCGCGAGCACGGCCGTCGCGCCGTCGGCGACGGCGCCCGCGGCGAAGTCGTGGCCGTCGGCCCGTTCACCGGCGAAGGCCACGAAGAGGCTGCCGGGGCGTACCTGACGGGAGTCCTGCACGACCGGGCCGAAGACCTGGAGTTCCAGGTCCGGTATGTCGTGCGGCTGCCCGCCGGTGATGCTCGCGATCTCGGCGAGGGTCAGGGAGATCACAGGTCACCCCCGGCGAGCGGCGGAAGGTACCAGCGGAAAGGTTGTGCGCGCATGGCGGTGTGTCATCCCTGGTGGTTCGGCTGTTGCTCGGACTGCGAGGCCTCGATGGCCTCGCGCAACACCTGGCGGTCGTCGAAGGGGCGGACCACTCCGGCGATGTCCTGGCCCTGTTCGTGGCCCTTGCCGGCGACGATCACGGTGTCGCCCGGTTCGGCGCGGGCGACGGCGGCGGCGATGGCCGCGCCGCGCTCCTCCTCGACGAGGACGGTCCCGCGCTCGTGGATCGGTACCTCGGCGGCGCCCGCGAGCATGGTCGCGAGGATCGCCAGCGGGTCCTCGGAGCGCGGGTTGTCGGAGGTCAGTACGGCGGTGTCGGCGAGGCGGGCCACCGCGGCGCCCATGGGGACGCGCTTGTGCGGGTCACGGTCGCCGCCGCAGCCGAGCACGGCGTGCAGCTTGCCGTCGGTGACCTTGCGCAGCGCCCGCAGAACCGATTCGACGGCGTCGGTCTTGTGCGCGTAGTCGACGACGGCGAGGTAGGGCTGACCGGCGTCGACGCGCTCCAGCCGGCCGGGGACACCGGGGACCGCGGCGACGCCGTCGGCGGCGGTCTGCGGGTCGATCCCGGCGACGACCAGGGCGGTGATCGCGGCGAGCGCGTTGGCGACGTTGAACGGGCCGGCGAGCGGCGAGGCGGCCCGCAGCTTCTCACCGTTCGGGCCGTGCACCGTGAAGGTCGAGCCGAGCGTGCCGATCTCGACGTCGGAGGCGCGCCAGTCGGCGTCCGGGTGGCCCTCGGCGGAGAAGGTGGTCACCGGGACCTCGGAGAGGCCGCGGGCCAGGCGCTTGCCGTACTCGTCGTCGAGGTTGACGACACCGGCGCGGCTGCGGGCCCGGGTGAACAGCCGGGTCTTGGCCTGGAAGTAGTCCTCCATGCCGGAGTGGAACTCCATGTGCTCCGGGCTGAGGTTGTTGAAGACGGCGACGTCGAAGACGCAGCCGTCGACCCGGCCGAGGACCAGCGCGTGGCTGGAGACCTCCATGGCGACGGAGCTGACGCCCCGCTCGCGCATGACGGCGAAGAGCGCCTGCAGGTCGGTGGCCTCGGGGGTGGTGCGCTCGGACTTGATGCGCTCGTCGCCGATGCGGGTCTCGACGGTGCCGATCAGACCGGTCAGCGCGCCCTTGCCGTCGGCGGCGGCCGCGGCCTCGCGGCCGCCCGCACGGGACAGCGCTTCGCGCAGGCCTCCTTCGATCAAGTAGGCCGTCGTGGTCTTGCCGGAGGTCCCGGTGATGCCGATCTGGAGGAGGTCCTCGCCCGGCGCGCCGTAGATGGAGACGGCCAGGGCGCCCATCCGGGCACGCGGGTCCTCGGTGACCAGGACCGGCAGGCCCGTTCCGGCGGCGCGCTTCTCGCCCGTCGGGTCGGTCAGGATCGCCGCGGCGCCGAGATCGGCGGCCTGGGCGACGAAGTCGGCGCCGTGCAGGCGGGCCCCGGGCAGTGCCGCGTAGACGTCACCGGGGCGTACCGCCCGGGAGTCATGGGTGATGCCGGTGACCTGGACGTCTGCCGCGTCGGGAGCGGGGGTGCCCAGCTGCTCGGCGAGGACCGCAAGCGGGGTGGGACGGACCACCTCGGGGCGGGGCGCTCCCGGGTACGTTCCGGAGGCGTCCTTCTGGGCGTTGGGGGACTGTTCAGCATGTGACACGGCGGTGAGCGTACCGGGCGTGGCAGCTCCGAGGCGAAGTGAGGGTTTTGTGCGCGAGCGGTGCGCCGGCTCGGGTGTTCCGTGGGGAGTGATGGTCGTCACGGCGATGTTGCCTCGTTTTCAGTCGCCTGGCGTGAAGGTGACGGGCAGCCTCGGGGGCGCGCTGCCGCTGGGCGGGACCTGCAGGGTTTTGAGCGCGAACTTCATCACCTGCTGATAGACGGGGCCGCAGACCTGGCCGCCGAAATAGCTGCCCTTGGTCGGGTTCTGGACCGCGCAGTAGACGGTGATGCGGGGGGTGTCGGCGGGGGCGAAACCGGCGAAGGAGGCGGTGTAGCCGTGGTAGCGGCCGGTCTTGGGATCCACCCGGTTGGACGTGCCGGTCTTGCCGCCCACGCGGTAGCCGTCGATCTTCGCGGCGGCACCGGTGCCCTCGCGGTCGTCGACGACGGATTCGAGCATGGTGGCGAGCTGCCGGGCGGTCTGCCGGCTCACCACGCGGTTCTTCTCCGGGGTGGGCGCCGGACGGTAGTGGCCGTCGGGCCCGGTGGTGCCGCGGACGAGGGTGGGCGCGATGCGCTCGCCGCCGTTGGCGATGGTGGAGTAGACGGAGGCGGCCTGCACGGCGTTGAGGGAGAGGCCCTGGCCGAACGGGATCGTGTACTGCTGCGAGGTGTTCCAGTCCTGCGGCTTGGCCAGGATGCCGTCGGTCTCGCCGGGGAAGTTGAGCCCGGTGGGGCGGCCGATGCCGAACTTGTCGAGGTAGGAGTGGAGCACCCGGTTGGCCTCGGGCTGGGTCTTCCCGAGCTGGCCGGTGGCGAGGATGGTGCCGATGTTGCTGGACTTGGCGAGGACGCCGTTGAGGGTCAGGTGCCAGGTGTCGTGGTCGACGTCGTCGGCGAAGAGCCGGTCGCCGCGGTGCAGCCGGTTGGGGACGGTGACGCGGGTCGCGGGGGTGGCGGCGCCCTCCTCCAGGACGGCGGCCATCGACATCAGCTTGCTGGTGGAGCCCGGTTCGAAGGCGTCGGTGAGGGCGGCGTTGCCCAGGGCCGCGGGGTCGGCGCGGTCGAGGTGGTTGGGGTCGAAGCCGGGGGCGTTGGCGAGGGCGAGGATCTGTCCGGTGCGGGTGTCCTGGACGACGACGTAGCCGCGGTCGGCCTTGGACCTGGTGACCTGCTCGGTGATGGCCTTCTGCGCCTCCCACTGGATGTCGCGGTCCAGGGTGAGGCGGATGTCGGTGCCGGGGACGGCGGGGTGTTCCTGGGTGTCGGCGGTGGGCACCCGGCGGCCGCCGGACTGGGCGTAGACGAGTTTGCCGTCCTTGCCGGCCAGCTCCTTGTTCAGCTGCGCCTCCAGTCCGCCGCCGCCCCTGCCCTCGCTGTTGACGAAGCCGAGGACGCCGGCGGCGAGGGCGTCGTTGGGGTACACGCGCTTGCTGTGCTTGTCGGCGAAGATGCCGACGAGGACGTTGGGGGCGGGCGCCTTCTTCGGTGCGGCGGCGGCCTTTTTGTCCTGCTCCGCCCGCATGTCCTTGATCTTCTTCCAGACCTGCGGGGTCTGCTGCCGGGCGAGGACGACGTACCGGGAGGAGGGCTTGGACAGCTTGGCGGCGAGGGTGGCGCGGTCCTCGCCGAGGACCGGCGCGAGCAGCGCGGCGGCCCGCTGCGGGGCGTCCGGGATCTTGGTCTTGTCGGGCGCCAGCAGGCTGGGGTCGGCGGTGATGTCGTAGGCGTCGACGGTGGTGGCGAGGTCGGTGCCGGAGCGGTCGGTGATGGTGCCGCGCTCGGCGGCCAGGGTCACCGGGACGTAGCGGTTGACGTTGGCCTTGGCGGCGTACGCGGCGGCGTCGACGGCCTGCACCTGGAAGAGGCGGACCACGAAGACCAGCATCACCAGCGTCAGCGCGAGGGCGATCAGCCGCAGCCGGGGCCGGGGGCTGCCCAGCCGGAGCGCGGGCGCGGGCCGCGGGGCCGGCCGCGGCCGGGCGGGGCGCCGCGGCGGGGCGGCCTTGGCGGGGCGGCGGGCGGCCTGGGGGCGGCCGCCCTTCGGCGCGGGCCGGCCGGTCTTCGGGGTGGGCCGGCCGCTCTTCGGGGCCGGGCGGCGGGCGCCGGCGCTCTGTGCGGGGCGGGGGACGCGGCGCCGGGGATCCTTGGGCGCGGTCATGACACGGCCGGCCGGTGCGGGGCGGCGGTCCCCGTGGCCGCGGGGGGCCGCGGGGCTCCTGCGCCGCACGGCTGGGGGGCCTGGTACGTCACCGGGTTCACCTGCCGGAGGTTGTCGGGGCGGGGACGGTCGCGGCGGGCGGCGGGGCGGCCGGGGCCGGTGCGCCGGGCGTGGCGGACGGCGCGGGGGACGGGGCGCCGGGGGCGCCCGGGGACGGTGCCTGCGCCCCCGGGGAGCCGCCGAGCGCCCCGGGGAGCGGTCCGGCCGGGGCGTGCAGCGGGCGCGGCTCCTCGGTCGCCTCGCTCGGCTTGCCGCGGACCGTGCCGTCCGGGGCGAGGAACGCCGGGTTGCCGCCCGGCACCATGCCCAGCTCCCGGGCGCGGCGTTCGAGGGCGCCCGGCGCGGAGACCGCGTCCACCTGCTGCTGGAGTTCCTGCTGGTCGTCGGTGAGCTCGTCGGTCCGCTTCTCCAGCCGGCTCAGCTCGAACGAGCCCTGGTTGAGCGCGGAGTTGAGCAGCAGCAGGGCGAGCAGCCCGGAGCCGAGGAGGACGACGACCAGCAGGACGAAGGGCGTTCGCGCGGCGGAACTGCTCCCGCCGGGGAACAGCGCCGCGAGGCGGGAGGGCCCCCTCGGCGAACGCCCCCGGGGGGTCACGCGATGTCCTCACGGATGCGTTCGGCGCCGCGCAGCCGGGCCGGGGCCGCGCGCCGGTTCTCGGCGACCTCTTCCTCCGTGGGGAGTTCGGCGCCCCGGGTGAGCAGCTTCAGCCGCGGCTGGTACTGCTCGGGCACGACGGGCAGGCCGGGCGGCGCGGTGTTGGCGGCACCGGCGGCGAAGACCTGCTTGACGATCCGGTCCTCCAGCGAGTGGTAGGCGAGGACCGCGATCCGGCCGCCGACCGCCAGCGACTTGACCGCGGCGGGCACCGCCCGCTCCACGGCCGCCAGCTCGCCGTTGACCTCGATGCGCAGCGCCTGGAAGGTGCGCTTGGCGGGGTTGCCGCCGTGCCGCTTGGCGGCCTGCGGCAGCGCGTCGCGGATCAGCTCGACGAGCCGGGCGCTGTTGCGGAACGGCTCCTTCGCCCGCTCGCGGACGATCGCCTCGACGATCCGCTTGGCCTGCTTCTCCTCCCCGTAGGAGCGCAGGATCCGCACCAGCTCCCCGGGGGCGTAGGTGTTGAGGACGTCGGCGGCGCTGATGCCGGTCGTCTGGTCCATCCGCATGTCCAGCGGCGCGTCCTGTGCGTAGGCGAAGCCGCGGTCGGCCTCGTCGAGCTGCATGGAGGAGACGCCGAGGTCGAAGAGGACGCCCTGCACCCGGGGCACGCCGAGGCGGTCGAGGACCTCGGGGAGCTCGTCGTAGACGGCGTGCACCAAGGTGGCGCGGTCACCGTAGGGGGCGAGGCGTTCGCCGGCCAGGCGCAGCGCGGAGGGGTCGCGGTCGAGGGCGATGAGCCGGGCCGCGGGGAAGGTGGCGAGCAGCGCCTCGCTGTGGCCGCCGAGGCCGAGGGTGCAGTCGACGACGACGGCGCCCGGCTCGGCGAGGGCGGGGGCGAGCATGTCCAGACAGCGCCGGAGCATGACGGGGACGTGGCGGGTGTGGGCGCTCATGCGCGGCCCCCGCTTCGCCGGGCGGACCCGCATCCGGGGCGGGCGCACCTCTTTCTGATTCGCTCGCTGCGCTCGCTCATAAGCCTTCCGATGGGTGAGCGGCAGGTGGGTCCCCGGCCGCTGGCGGGGTGCCGCACGTACCGCTTGGTCCCCGCCCGCTCTGAAGGGGAAGTGGCTCTCCGGCGACGGGAATTGGCGTCGGAAGGCCGCTGGAGCGGGAGGAGGCCGAGCCGTACGTGTGGTGGACACGCGAGGGCTTCGGGGACCGAGGAGAGCGTCACGCCTCCCACTTCGCGCCACTTTAGTCCACCGCCTTCCCCGGTCAATCAACCGGTTCCGCGCGTCCCGGAGCGGCTGTCCGGGGCCTCGCTCACCCGAACGGGGACACCGTAACGCTCCATGTGGATTACGTCACAAGGGGTGATGTCACCCGCTATGACCACTCCCAGGTGCGGCCGGATCCGGCCTCCGGAGCTACGGTGAGGCCATGTCCATATCTGCCTCACAGTCGCCGTCCCCGGCCGCCGACGGCACCGCGCCCGCCGGGACCACCGTCACCGACCGCCTCGTCACGGCGAACGCGCAGTACGCCGACGCCTTCAGCGACCCCGGCATGGATGCCCGGCCGGTCCTCAAGGTCGCCGTCGTGGCCTGCATGGACGCCCGTCTCGACCTGCACGCGGCGCTCGGTCTGGAGCTGGGTGACTGCCACACGATCCGCAACGCGGGCGGCGTGGTCACCGACGACATCATCCGTTCCCTGACCATCAGCCAGCGCGCGCTGGGCACCCGTTCGGTGGTCCTCATCCACCACACCGACTGCGGTCTGCTGGGCCTCACCGAGGACTTCCGCCACGATCTGGCGGCCGAGGTCGGCCAGCGCCCCACCTGGGCGGTCGAGGCGTTCAAGGACCTCGACGAGGACGTCCGCCAGTCGATGGAGCGGGTGCGCACCTCGCCGTTCCTGCTGCACAAGGACGACGTCCGCGGCTTCGTCTTCGACGTCACCACCGGTCTGCTGCGGGAGATCTTCCCCCAGCGCTGACCTCGCGCCGACGCCGGGTGCGGGACCCACGTCCCGTGCCCGGCTTCGTGCTGCCCGAAGGCGGGCGGGCCGGCGTCACCCGCCGGGGCGAAACACCGTCAGTTGTCCACAGGCCATGACGTGGAGTGCGCGCGCCGGTGAGAATGCGGGGGTGGCGTCGCCGCGGCTCGGGCCGGGTGCGGCGCCGCGTCCGGGGGCGGGCCGGGCCGTACGGAAGGCGCCGGTCCGGTGATGAGGAATCCTCTGTTCAGCGCGGGCACGGGGAAGGGCCGAGGAGGGCCGGTGACGACGTATGACGAGCGAGCGAGCCTCGTTGATGTGACCACCACTGCCGAACGGGTGCAGCGGTCGGTCGAAGGTGTCATCGAGGGCAAGCCGGAGGTCGTACGGCTGGCGCTCACGGTGCTGCTCGCCGAGGGGCACCTGCTCATCGAGGACGTGCCGGGCGTCGGCAAGACGATGCTGGCCAAGGCGCTGGCGCGGTCCCTGGACTGCTCGGTGCGGCGCATCCAGTTCACCCCGGATCTGCTGCCGTCCGACATCACCGGTGTCGGCGTCTTCGACCAGCAGAGCAAGGAGTTCGAGTTCAAGCCCGGCGCGATCTTCGCCCAGTTCGTGATCGGGGACGAGATCAACCGCGCCTCCCCCAAGACGCAGTCGGCGTTGCTGGAGTCCATGGAGGAGCGGCAGGTCACGATGGACGGCCGGACGTACGAGCTGCCCAGCCCGTTCATGGTCGTCGCCACCCAGAACCCGGTGGAGATGGAGGGCACCTATCCGCTGCCGGAGGCGCAGCGGGACCGCTTCATGGCCCGGGTCTCCGTGGGCTATCCGAGCCCGGCGGCCGAGCTGCGGATGCTCGACGCGCACGGCGCCGCCTCGCCCCTGGAGGGGCTGCGGCCGGTGGCGCGGGCCCAGGACGTGGTCCGGCTGACCGAGGCGGTGCGGGCCGTCCATGTGGCGGAGGCGGTGCGCCGGTACGCCGTGGAGCTGGTGGCGGCCACCCGCGCCCATCCGGATCTGCGGCTGGGCGCCTCGCCGCGGGCGACGCTGCACCTGGTGCGCGCGGCGAAGGCGGCCGCGGCGCTCGCCGGGCGGGAGTACGTCCTCCCCGACGATGTGCAGGCGCTGGCCGTGCCGGTCCTCGCGCACCGGCTGCTGCCGACCTCGCAGGCGCAGCTGGGCCGCCGCGGCGCGGAGCAGATCGTGCTGGAGATCCTGCACCGCGTCCCGGTGCCGGACCCGGCGCGGCAGGCCCGCGGGGACGCGCCGGACCGCCGCCCGCCCGGCCTCCGGGAGCGGTGATGTCCGGCGGGAGCCAGGTCGCCGGGCAGGGCGGCCTGCGGGCGGCCCTCGCCGGGCTGACGACGCGCGGCCGGTCGTTCCTCGCCGCGGGGGTCGCCGCCGCGATCTGCGCGTATCTGCTGGGCCAGGCGGATCTGCTGCGGGTGGGGCTGCTGCTGGCGGCGCTCCCGCTGGTCTGCGTCCTGGTGCTGCACCGCACGCGCCACCACGTCGCCGCGCACCGCACGCTCGTGCCCGCCCGGGTGCCGGTGGGCGCCGAGGCCCGGGTGCGGCTGTCGGTGGAGAACCTCTCCCGGCTGCCCACCGGTGTGCTGATGCTCCAGGACCGGGTTCCGTACGTGCTCGGGCCGCGGCCGCGGTTCGTGCTGGACCGCGTCGAGGCGGGCGGGCGCCGGGAGGTGTCGTACCGCGTGCGGTCGGATCTACGGGGGCGCTTCGCGCTCGGGCCGCTGGAGCTGCGGTTGGCCGACCCGTTCGGCATGTGCGAGCTGACCTGCGCCTTCGGCTCCTCGGACACCCTGACGGCGGTGCCCCGCACGCAGCCGCTGCCGGCGGTGCGGATGGCCGGGGAGACGGCCGGGTTCGGCGACGGGCGGCGGCGTTCGGCGGCGCTGGCGGGCGAGGACGACGTCATTCCGCGCGGCTACCGCCACGGCGACGATCTGCGCCGGGTCCACTGGCGGTCCACGGCGCGCCACGGTGAGCTGATGGTCCGCCGGGAGGAGCAGCCGCAGCGGACGCGGTGCACGGTCCTGCTCGACACCCGGGAGGCGGCCCATCGCGGCACGGGTCCCGAGTCGGCCTTCGAATGGGCGGTGGCGGCCGCCGCGTCCACCGCGACGCACCTGCTGGAGCGCGGTTTCCCGGTACGGCTGCTGACGGACACGGGCTCCGCGGTGCCCGGCCCCGAGGGCACCGCCGCCGGGCCGGGCGGCTCGGACTCCGATGCGGCGGCCGGGCTGCTGCTGGACGCCCTCGCCGTGGTGGAGCCGTCCGCGCAGCCGGACCTCTCGGCGGCGTACGAGGCGCTGCGCGGCGGCGAGGGGCTGCTGATCGGGTTCTTCGGGGAGCTGGACGAGGCGGCGGCCGAGGCGGCGGCGCGGATGCGGCGGCGCAGCGCGGCCGCGGTCGCCTTCGTCCTGGACGGCGACGCCTGGGCGCAGCACTCCTGGCAGGCGGGGCCCGGCGCCCGCCCGGGAAGGCTCGACGACCGGCTGCGGATGCTCCGCGAGGCCGGCTGGACGGCCCTGCCGGTGGCGCCGGGCGCCTCGCTGCCCGCGCTCTGGCGGGCGGCCGACGGCGCGAGCGGCATACCCTCCGATGGTCCCTGGGCGGGCGCGGCGGCCACGCCGTACGCCCCGGCGGACACGGACGGCGCGGCAGCGGGGGCGGGGAGCGGGACATGAGGCGGGACGTGAGCGGGCGGCGGCACGGCGGAGGGGCACCCGGACGGCGCGCCGCGGCGATCGGGCGGACGCCGGTCCCCGGGCGCTCCGCGGGCGGCCGGGCCGTGCCGGCGGGAGGGCGCGGATGAGCGGGCGGGGGCCTGCCCTGTGGGCGGCGGTGGCGACGCTCTGCGCGTCCTGTGCGCTGGTGCCGCTGGTCGAGCCGGTCGGCTGGATGGTGCAGGCGGCGCTGCTGGTGGTGCTGGTGACCGCCGCGGGCGCCGGGGCGCGGCGGCTGCCGTGGCCCCGGCCGGTGGTCGTCGTGGCCCAGGTCGCGGTGGCGCTGCTGACGCTGACCGCGCTGTACGCGGGCGGGCAGGCGCTGCTCGGGGTGGTGCCGGGCCCGGACGCCGTCGCGGAGCTGGTCCGCCTCGGGCAGTCCGGGGTCGCGGACGTGAGCCGGTACGCCAGCCCGGCGCCGCTCACCCCGGGCATCCGGCTGCTGCTGGTCGGCGGGGTGACGCTGGTCGGCCTGGTCGTGGACGCGCTGGCGGTCACGTACCGCAGCGCCGCGCCCGCCGGGCTGCCGCTGCTGGCGCTCTACTCGGTGGCGGCGGGACTGGCGGCGGACGGCACCGGCTGGCTGTGGTTCCTGATCTCCGCCGCGGGCTATCTGCTGCTCCTGCTGGCCGAGGGCCGGGACCGGCTCTCGCGCTGGGGCCGGGTGTTCGGCGGCACGGCCGGCCGGGGCCCGCGGTGGTGGCCGCGTTCCGGGCGGACGGCGTCCGGGCCGGCTCCGGTGCCGGTGCGGCACGGGCGGCGGATCGGCGCGCTGGCGCTCGGTGTCGCCGTCGCCGTCCCGGCGGTGCTGCCGTCGCTGGGCACCGGGCTGCTCGGCGCGGGCGGCCGGGACGCGGGGGCCGGCGGCGGCACCATCTCGGCCGTCAACCCGCTGGTCTCGCTCCAGAACAGCCTGAACCAGCCCGAGGACAAGGAGGTCCTCAACTACCGCACCACGGCGAGCGACACCCGCGACCTGTATCTGCGGATCGTGGCGCTCGACCAGTTCGACGGCACGGCCTGGAAGCCGTCCGAGCGGACGGTGACGGACGTGCCCGAGCAGCTGCCGCGTCCCGCCGGCCTCTCCCCCGACGTCGCCACCTCCCGGATCAACACCTCGATCTCGACCGCCGAGTGGTACGGCCAGAACTGGCTGCCGATGCCGTTCCCGGCCTCCCGGGTCGGCATCGCCGGGCGGTGGCGCTTCGAGGAGCAGGGCCGCACCCTGGTGGGCGATCGCGGCCAGAACACCCGCGGCCTGCAGTACCAGGTGGAGAGCCTGCGGGTGCGGCCGACGGCGCGGCAGCTCGCCGAGGCCCCGCCGCCCCCCACCGAGCTGCGCCGCGAGTACACCCGGGTCCCCGCCGAACTGCCGCCGGTGGTCGCGACGACGGCCCGGCAGGTGACCCGCGGCGCGGCCACCCCGTACGCGAAGGCCGTCAAGCTCCAGGACTGGTTCGCGACCGACGGCGGCTTCCGCTACGACACCGAGGTGCGGGCGGGCAGCGGGGTGAAGGCCATCGTGCGGTTCCTGCAGCAGAAGGAGGGCTTCTGCGTCCACTTCTCGTTCTCGATGGCCGCGATGGCGCGCACCCTGGGCATCCCGGCGCGGGTCGCCGTCGGTTTCACGCCGGGCACCAAGCAGCCGGACGGTACGACCTCGGTCGGCCTGCGGGACGCCCATGCCTGGCCCGAGCTGTACTTCGAGGGGGTGGGCTGGACGCGTTTCGAGCCCACCCCGAGCCGCGGCAACGTCCCGGAGTACGCGCTGCCGGATACCTCGCAGGACCACACGCCGGGCTCCCCGGCGCAGCAGCCGACCCGGCCCGCGAAGCCGACCGACGGCCCGCGGCCCGATCCGACCTGCGGTCCCGGTCAGCGCGCGGGCGCCGCGGGCTGCACGGCGGCGGCGCCCTCGGCCCCGGCCCCGGGCCCCCCGGGCGGCGGCCCGTCCGTCCTCGCCGCCACCGGCCTCACCCTGGGTGGTCTGCTGCTGCTCGCGGTGGCCGCGCTCCCCGCGCTCCGGCGGCGCCGGGCCCGGACCCGGCGGCTGGCCGCCCAGGGCCCGCAGGCCGCCCCCGCCGCCTGGCAGGAGCTGACCGACACCGCCTGGGACCTGGGCATACCACCGGACGAGGCGCTCACCCCGCGCCGGACGGCCGTCCGGCTGGCCGACACCGCCGCGCTGCCGCCCGAGGCCACGGCGGCCGTGCACCGGGTGGCCGGGGCGGTCGAGGAGTCCCGGTACGCGGCGCGACCGCGGCCCGCACCGCAGGTGGCCGAGGACGTCCGCCTGGTCTGTGCCGCCCTGCGCGCGCAGGCGTCCCGCGGGACGCGCTGGCGGGCGACGCTGGCGCCGCGCTCCGCGGACCGGCAGTTGCGCGCGTGCGCGGCCCGGTGGACGGCCTTCCGCCGGCGCCACGCCGCCGGCCGCCCGGCCACCGCCCTCCGCCGCCTCACCTCGGCACTGCAGCCCGGCGGCCGGCGGCCCTGACCGGCCCCGGACGGAACCGCCGTACGCCGAGGCCGGAGGCCGGGCGTACGGCGGTTCGGGGCGGGCCCGGCGCGCCGAGCCGTCGAGCCGTCGAGCCGTCGAGCCGTCGAGCCGTCGAGCCGTCGAGCCGTCGAGCGCATGGTTCCGGCCACGGGACGGGACGGCATTCCGCGCGGGCGCAGGCCCGGCTCAGGCGGGGCGCTCAGGCGGGGCGCGGTGCCCGCGCGGATCGAGGCTCCGGGCTTCCCGGCCGCACGGACCGAAGCTCCGAGATTCCGGGCCGCGCGGCTCCGGCCGCACAGAAGGCAAGGCTCCCGCCTCACACACCCACCCGGCCCCGGCCCCGACCTCAGCCCGAAAAAGAACCCACACCCGGCCAAGAAAGCCCCACGCAAAAACGGGACCGCCCGAGGTGGGCGGCCCCGTCAAGGGCTGAATGGGCCGTTCGGCTCGGCGGAGCCGTTCAGGGCCGGGGGCGGTGCGGGCTCAGTGGCCCTGTTCGTCGCGGCGGCGCTGCCAGCGGTCCTCGATGCGGTTCATCATCGAGCGGCGGCCACCGGACGCGCGCCGTGCGGGCGCTCCGCCCGCCCTGCCGCGCTTCCCCGGGGCCGCGCCGGGCCGCTGCTCGCCGGGCT
The DNA here is from genome assembly GCF_040300365.1 of Streptomyces sp. NPDC000404. Classification (NCBI taxonomy): domain Bacteria; kingdom Bacillati; phylum Actinomycetota; class Actinomycetes; order Kitasatosporales; family Streptomycetaceae; genus Streptomyces; species Streptomyces sp. NPDC000404. Next base: position 291,925 of record NZ_JBEPDN010000001.1, read on the forward strand.
TGGGGGCCTTGCGCCAGCCGGTCACCGCGAGGACGGCGCAGCCGAGCATCACCAGGAAGCCGACGACGCTGATCCAGATCTGCTGGGCGACCATGCCGGCCATGAGCAGGCCGATACCGACAAGAAAGCCGACGACCGCTTGGTAGACCCGTCGCCGGGTGTACGTGCGCAGCCCGCTTCCCTCAAGCGCTGTCGCGAACTTGGGATCTTCGGCGTACAGCGCTCGCTCCATTTGCTCGAGCATGCGCTGCTCGTGCTCCGAGAGCGGCACGGAGTCCTCCTACTCGTCGGTCGCGGGGGCGACCGGGTGCGGCCCTTTCAGGATAGGCAGGGATTCGCCCCCGTGAAACCCGCCCCTCTGCGCCAGTCCACTGTCCTGGCCGCCAGGGCGGCCGGTGGTGATGCTGCCTGCATTCCCCACCCGCCTATCCGTCATGCCGGAACGTCGTCCCTCGATCATACGGGGCGAAGAGGCTGATCGGGTGGGCTGTGGCCGACCGCACCCGGCGGCCGGCCGCCGGTGGCGATCAGCCGCGCTCGGCGAGAACGTGCAGTTGAGTGGCGACCGAGTGGAACGCGGGCTGCTCGGCGGCGGCCGCCTCCAGCTTCAGCAGCGCCTCCATCGCGCCGGGCTCGGTGTCGACGAGCACGCCCGGGACGAGGTCGGCGAAGACCCGTACGCCGTGCACCGCGCCGACCTGCAGCCCGGCGCCGGTGACCAGCCCGGAGAGCTGGTCGGCGGTGAACCGGCGGGGCACCGGGTCGCCCTCGCCCCAGCGTCCGGCCGGGTCGGTGAGGGCCTGGTGGGCCTCGGTGAAGTGCCCGGCGAGGGCACGGGCCAGCACGGCGCCGCCGAGCCCGGCCGCGAGGAGGCTCAGGGTGCCGGATTCGCGGAGCGCGGCGACGACGTTGCGGACGCCCTCGGCCGGCTCGTCGACGTACTCCAGGACGCCGTGGCAGAGCACGGCGTCGAAGCCGCCGCGCTCGACGACGTCGAAGAGGCCGTGGGCGTCACCCTGGACGGCCCGCACCCGGTCGGCGACGCCCGCCTCCGCGGCACGGCGCTCCAGGGCGAACAGGGCATTGGGGCTCGGGTCGACGACGGTGACGCGGTGGCCGAGGCGGGCGACCGGCACGGCGAAGTTGCCGGTGCCGCCTCCGGTGTCGAGGACGTCGAGGACATCGCGCCCGGCAGCCGCGGCCCGGCGCTCCAGGGCGTCCTTGAGAACCTCCCAGACCACGGCGGTACGAAGGGATGCGCGCGGGCGCAGCGGGTCAGACACGGCGGGTGGCTCCTCGGAGGGGCAGAACAACTAGGCGCTCACCACCCTATTGCGTCCCGCACCGTCCGCGGCCTGCGGCGCCACCTGCGGCTTCAGCTCCTTCCGTCGCGTCCCGGCCGGGCGGTCGGGGCCCGGCCGGCGACGGGCCCCGTGGGGCGGCGACGGCCCCGCGCCCGCACACGGCGTGCGCGGCGTGCGGCACCGGCCACCGGCCGGGCCGGGCGCGGGCCGCCGGCCCGCGCACCGCCCCTCCGGCTCACCCCGCCCGCTGGTCCGGCAGGGACGGCTGGAGCAGCAGCAGGCGCTCGACCAGGCGGAGGAAATGGGCGGCGGCGCGGATGAGGTCGTCGGCCTCCCGCCGGCCGGCCGCGCCGGGTATGCCGGCCTCGGCCCGGGCCCGGCGTTCGGCGCCGGCGGCGAAGAGGGCGCTCCACTCGGTCAGTTCCGGTGCGACCTCCGGCAGGACGTCCCAGGCGCTGCGGATGCGGCGGCGCCGGCGCGGGGTGGCCTCGGGCCTGCCCCGGACGGCCAACACCGCGGCGGCGGTGCGCAGCGCGGCGAGATGGGCCGTCGCGAAGCGTTCGTTCGGGGACGGCAGGGTCTCGGCTTCGGTGAGGCCCTGCCGGGCCTGGGTGAGCAGGGTGAGGGCGGCGGGTGGCGCTGCCGAACGCCGCAGAACGGGGTGGACATCGCTCGGGGGACCGTACGCAGCGGAGCTGCCCGGCGCGGGACGAGCTGCCATGACGAACCTCCAGTCGTCGCAATCCGGTTCACAACCGTTGCCCCCATCCTGCGGCACACCACTGACAATCGGCCCTGACCTGGGCTTTCACGGAGAAGTCCGGTGACAGGGAGGCAATTCGCCCGGCCGGGGGTGCGTTCCGGTGCCGACGGCGCACCGGCCGGCGGCGGCGCCCGGGAAGGACCTGCGCCCGCGGCCGCGCCCGGGAGCGGGCAGCGGCCGCGGACCGGCACAATCACCTGCATGGACAGCTCCCACTCACGCCGCGACGCCACCCGGCGCAAACTCTTCGACGCCGCGGTCACCCTCATCGCCGAACAGGGCTTCTCCTCCACCACGGTGGACGAGATCGCCGAGCGGGCGGGGGTCGCGAAGGGCACGGTCTACTACAACTTCGCGAGCAAGAACGTTCTCTTCGAGGAACTGCTGCGGCACGGCATCGAACTGCTGGCGGCCTCCCTCCAGGAAGCGGCCGAGGAGGTGACCGGCCGCGGCGGCTCCCGCATCGACGCGCTGGACGCGATGATCCGCGCCGGTCTGGACTTCATCTCCCGCTACCCGGCGCTCACCCAGCTCTACGTGGCCGAACTGTGGCGCACCAACAGAGCCTGGCAGTCCACCTTGATGGTGGTGCGCCAGCGGGCCGTGGCCGTGGTGGAGGGCGTGCTGCAGGAGGCCGTCGCCCAGGGCGAGCTGAGCGAGGAGATCGATGTGCCGCTGACGGCGTCGGCGCTGTTCGGCATGGTGCTGGTGGCGGCGCTGGACTGGCAGTCGTACCAGCCGGACCGCTCCCTCGACGAGGTGCACGCGGCGCTGTCGCGGCTGCTCCAGGGGCGGGTGAGCGGCCACCGCGGCTGATCCGCCGGCCCGAACGGGCCGTTGCCCGGCGGATGTCGGCCGGGCACCGTCCCCGGTGCGCCGCCCGTGGCGCACCGCCGGGAACCGTCCCGCCCGGGGCGCCGCGATCCCCCGCCGCTCCCGGGGCCGGACGCGGAAAGTGCGCTGCCCTGGCGCGGATCGTTCCCCCACCGATCCGACCAGGGCAGCGCTTCCCCCGTGCTTCCCCCGTGTTCCCCCGTACTTCCCCCGTGTTTCCCCCGTCACGTCCGGGATGCTGCGCCGCTCCGCCGCCCCGTGCCGGCGGTGCGGCGCCGCGTCCCTTCGGTGGACACCACTCTGTCGTTCCGGTGGGGTGCCGCCCATCCGCGTACCTACTCATCTCACCGTCTGAGTACGCGTACTCACCCGTGAGCACCCCGTCCCCACGCTGTTCTACGATCTCCGGCATGTCCGTACTCCCGCTGGTGTTCACCAGTGGCTGGGCGAGCGGGATCAACGCCTATGCCGTCGTGCTGCTCCTCGGCCTGCTCGGCGCCACCGGCGTCGCCGACGAGGTGCCGGACGCACTGCAGCGCCCCGATGTGCTGATCGCCGCCGCGGTGCTCTTCCTCTTCGAGGCCGTCGCCGACAAGGTCCCGTACGTCGACTCCGTCTGGGACGCCGTGCACACCGTCGTACGGCCCGTCGCGGGCGGCGTCGTGGCGGCGCTGCTGGCCGGGCACGACGGGTCGCTGCCGCAGCTGGCGGCCGGTGCGGTCGGCGGTTCGGCGGCGCTGCTGAGCCATCTCGTCAAGGCGGGGGCGCGGCTGGCGGTCAACACCTCGCCGGAGCCGGCGAGCAACATCGTGGTGAGCGTCGTCGAGGACCTCGGGGTCGCCGGGCTGATCGCGTTCGCGGTCTTCCATCCGGTGATCGCCGCCGTGATCGCCGCGACGCTGCTGCTGGCCGGTCTGGCGCTGGTGATCCTGCTCTGGTCGCGGATCCGCCGGGCGCTGCGGCGGCGCCGTGAACGCCGCGAGGAGAAGCGGCTGCGGGCCGCCGCGGAGGCGGATCCCGTCCCGCGCTGAGGCCGCCCGCCGGGCCGTGGTGCGGGCGTTGTCAGTGGGTGCGGATACAGTCGCGGACATGGCACGGATTGCGGTGATCGGGGCGGGCGCGGGCGCGATGGCGGCCGCCGCGCGGCTGGCCGTCGCGGGCCACCGGGTGGTGGTGTGCGAGCAGGCGGCGACGTACGGCGGGGCGCTGGGGCGCTTTGCGCGCGAGGGGTTCGGGTTCGACACCGGGCCCGCGCTGCTGCACCTCCCCGCGGTCTACCGCGATCTGTTCATCAAGACCGGCCGGGAGCCGCTGGAGAGCGCGCTGACGCTCACCCAGGTCGATCCCGCGAGCCGTCATGTCTTCCCCGACGGCACGGCGGTCTCACTGCCGAACGCCTCGCGCGGCGGCGTTCTCGCGGCGCTGGACGGTGCGCTGGGCGCGGGCGCCGGGGAGCGCTGGAGCGATTTCCTGGGCCGCGCCCGCGACGCCTGGGACGCCACCCGCAGACCGCTCCTGGAGGAGCCGCTGTGGGCGGACTGGCAGGTGCTGGGGCGCGATCCGTATCCGGCGGTGCGCCGCCGCGGCCTGTTCGGCCGCGGCAAGGGTCCGACGACCGCGACGCTCGCCGAGGTCGCCCGCCGTGAGCTGTCCGATCCGCGGCTGATCGCACTGCTGGAGAGCCATGCCACGGCGTACGGCTTCGATCCGCGCGCCGTCCCGGCGAGCGCGGCGGTGCTGCCGTACATGGAGCAGACGTTCGGCACCTGGTATCCGGCCGGTGGCATGCGGGCGCTGGCGGACGCGCTGCACGCGCGGTGCGTGGCGCGCGGCGTGGAGTTCCGGTTCGGGGCGCCGGTCGAGCGGATCGTGGTGGCGGACGGCCGGGCGGCGGGTGTCGTCACGGCCGGCGGCGAGGTGACGGAGGCGGAGCACGTGGTCGCCGGGGTCACCCCGCAGGCGCTGGCGGCGCTGGTGCCCGGCGGCGCGCCCTGGGAGGCGTCGGACGCCCCGGCCGGTCCGCCGCCGGGTGCGGTGCCCGCCCGGATGACGGTGGCGCTGGCGCTGCGTGGCGCCCGGCCCGGCGATGCCGCACACCGCACGGTGGTGCACACCGACGACCGCGCGGCGGAGTTGGCCGCGGTCTTCGGCGGCGGCGCCCCGGCGGCGCCGACGGTGACGGTGCTGCGGCCGGACGATCCGGCCACCCGCCCCGATGACGCCCATGAGGCGGTGACGCTGACGGCGACGGTCGCGGCGCCCGGTCCCGGCGGACTCTCCGCGGACGAGGCCGAGGCGCTGGCCGCGCGGATGACGGAGCGCGCCGAGGCCGTGGTGGAGGGGCTGCGGGAGCGGCTGCTGTGGCAGGAGGTGCTGCCGCCCGCCGCGGAGGCGCTGCTGCCCGGTCCCGCGCTGGCCGGTGGCGGCGGCCGGTTCCTGCGGCCCGCCAACCGCACCCGGATACCCGGGCTGTACGCCGTCGGCGGCTGGTCGCACCCGGGTGGGGGCCTGGCGCACGCCGGGATGTCCGGGGCGATCGTCGCCGGGCTGATCGTCAACGGCGACGACTGGCAGGGCTCGACCTGAGAACGCCCGCCCCGCCCGTAGCAGGCGTGCCCGGTGGGCGACTTCACGGGGACGCCCCTGGGACGCCGGGCTCGTCGTCCCCCCGGCGGCGAAGGCGCGGGCCGCGGCCCAGGACCGGCGGCTGCGGCAGCTTCCGGCCCGGGATGAAGGCCCACGGCCCCTGCCCTCGCAGGGGGCTCAGCGGGCGTGGGATGCGTCGTCCGCCGCGAACGCCGCGGCCACGGCGAGGCTGTCCTCGTAGACGTGATGCCGGGTGACCAGGCCCTGTGCGACGGTGAGGTGCAGGGCGAACCGTGCGCGGTAGGAGCGGCCCGTGGGGCGGGCGGTCTGGCGGATCTCGCCGAGCACGACCGCGTCGGCGCCGTCCACCAGGATGCGCTCGATCTCGGTGGCCGCCTGCCCGGGCGCATGGCCTTGCATCAGTTCACGGTAGTGGGCGGCGGCGCCGGCGCGGGTGGTGCGGTGGCGGATCCACGGGGTCGCGGCGCGGCCGTGTTCCCCCTCGGGCCAGTCCAGCTTCCAGTCGATGCGCTCGGCGTACAGCTCGGCGATGCGCTCCGGGTCGCCCTCGCCGATACGGCGCAGCAGCTCCTCCACCACGGCGCGAGTGGTCATGGGCACGGCCGGTCCCCCTCTGTCCGGAACCCGCGCCCTGCCGGCGCGGGAGATGATCACTTTGTACCAGCGCCGGGGTCCCGTGGCGCCCGCTTTCCGAGGAGCGCCGGCCGCCGCACGCAAGAGGCCCCGGACCGTGCGGTCCGGGGCCATGTCCCTGCGTGGCGGGCGCATCTGACGTGGCGTCAGTAGCGGTACTGCTGCTCCTCGTGGCCGTGGTGCGGCGACGGCGGATACGGCGGCTCGCCGGGCGGGCGGACGCCGTCGCGCTGCTGCGGCACCCAGACCCCGCCGGGCGGGGTGTCGCCGTAGTCCTGGAGCGAGGCGCCGTACGCCGATCCGTAGGGCTGCTGGGCGTACGGGTCCACCGGTGCGTAGGGGTCGTGCGGCGGGTACGGCTGGGCGGCCGTGCCCGGGTCGGTGCCGTACGGGGCGTAGGAGCCGAAGGGATCGGCGTACGCGTCGTGGGTGCCGGGGGCGTAACCGCCGCCGTGGCCATAGGGATCGGGGGCCGCCGGCTGGTGGCCGAAGGACGCGGCGTAGGCGTCGGAGCCGTGCGCGGCGGGGCGGGCGTCGGGGCTGTAGACGCCGTACTGGCCGGTCTCGTCGGGGAGCGGCTGCGGGGCGTGGACGGTGTCCTGGGCGTAGCCGTCCTGACCGCCGAAGACCGGGGCGGTGCCGTGGCCGTCGGCGCTCCAGCCGCCGTCGGGGTCCGGCTGCGGGGCCACGGCGTAGCCGTCGTGGGGCGGGTAGCCGTCCGGGGCGGGGGGCGCGGCGTCGTACGGGCCGGGGGCGTCGGCGGTGTCCGTGGGGGCCGGGGCGTCCGGGGCGCCGGCGGGAGCGGTCGTCTCCTCGATGCCGGAGACGTGCAGGGCGGGCCGGCGGCCGCCGGACCTGGCCCGGCGGCGCCGGTTGTTCTCCGGCGGCGCCTTCCGCAGCGACCAGCCGGTGGTGAAGCCGCGGCGGAAGGAGAGCGTCACGAAGGTCTGTCCGGTGGCGAACGCGGCGGCGCCGAGCGCGATGACGATCACCGACGGGATGAGCACGCCCGCCACCACGCCGAGGAACCCGGTGAAGGCCAGCAGCCGCCACCGGAGCCGGGCCTTGTGCTGGAGGAGGACCTCGCCCAGGAGCCACAGCGCGACGCAACCGAATGCGATGTAGAGGACCGCCCAGCCCATGTACGCCCCTCTTCCGCCGCGCTGCGGCACCGTGATCAGGGCTGCTGGTGCAGCCCCAGATTCTCGTAGATTTCCAGGGTCGCCGTGGAGTGGTTCAGGGTGATGAAGTGCAACCCGGGCACGTCCTCGGCCCTCAAGCGCGCGCACAGTTCCGTGGCGTACTCGATGCCAATGGAGCGTACAGCGGACGGGTCGTCCTTGACGGCCAGGATGCGGTCCGCGAGCTCAGGTGGGAACGCGGCGTTGCTCAGTTGGGCGAAACGCTCGATCTGCCGGACGTTCGTGACGGGCATGATCTCGGGGATGATCGGCGTCGTGCACCCGGCGGCGGCGACACGGTCGCGCAGCCGGAGGTAGTCCTCGGCGTAGAAGAACATCTGGGTGATGGCGAAGTCGGCGCCGGCGCGGCACTTGTCGACGAAGTGCGCGACGTCGGTGTCCCAGTCCGTGGAGCGCGGGTGCATCTCGGGGAAGGCGGCGACGCCGACGCAGAAGTCGCCGGACTCCTTGATGAGACGGACGAGTTCGGCGGCGTAGGTGATGCCTTGCGGATGGCGGACCCAGTCGCCCATCGGGTCGCCGGGCGGGTCGCCGCGGAGCGCGAGCATGTTGCGGATGCCCGCGTCGGCGTACTGGCCGATGATGTTGCGCAGATCGGCCACGGAGTGGTTGACGGCGGTGAGGTGGGCGACCGGCGTGAGGGTGGTGTCGGTGGCGATCCGCTCGGTGGCGCGGACGGTGCCCTCACGGGAGGTGCCGCCGGCGCCGTAGGTCACGGAGACGAAGGTCGGGGCGACGGCTTCGATGCGGCGGATGGCGTTCCACAGCGTCCGCTCGCCCTTCTCGGTCTTCGGCGCGGCGAACTCGAACGAGTACGACTGTTTGCCGGAAGCAAGCAGCTCACGGACGGTGTGTGCGCGATCAGTCCTGGTGGAAGCGGTACCTAGGGCCATACGGGAAGGTTATCCACCCGTGGGTCGGGCACCAACCGACTCCTGTGGAATGCCGGAATAGGGCCGGTTCCCGTCCACGGAGTGGGACGGGAGGCCGGACATCGCCGGTCGGCGGGCGCGGGCCCCGTGCGCGGGCCCGGCGCCCTGCGGATCAGGAACCGGGCCGGATCAGACGTCCCGTTCGCGCACCCGCGCGGCGAGCGCGGCGGCCGCGGCAGCGGGGTCGTCCGCCTCGGTGAGGGCGCGGACGACGACGATCCGGCGGGCGCCGGCGTCGAGCACCGCGTCGAGATTGCCGGCGTCGATGCCGCCGATGGCGAACCAGGGGCGCTCGGGGGCCCGGGCGGCGGTGTGGCGGACGAGGCCCAGGCCCGGGGCGTGGCGGCCCGGCTTGGTGGGCGTGGGCCAGCACGGGCCGGTGCAGAAGTAGTCCACGCCCGGCTCGGCGAGGGCGGCGTCGGCCTCCGCCTCGGCGTGCGTGGAGCGGCCTATGAGGACGTCCGGGCCGAGGAGCGCGCGGGCGGCGGGCACCGGGAGGTCGCCCTGGCCGAGGTGGAGCACATCGGCTCCGGCGGCGTGGGCGACATCGGCGCGGTCGTTGACGGCGAGGAGCGTGCCGTGGCGGCGGCAGGCGTCCGCGACGGTCTCCAGATGGCGCAGCTCCTCGGCCGCCTCCATGCCCTTGTCGCGCAGCTGGACGATGTCCACCCCGGAGGAGAGCACCGCGTCGAGGAACTGCGGCAGGTCGCCCTGGCGGGTGCGGGCGTCGGTGCAGAGGTAGAGCCGGGCGTCGGCGAGGGCGGCGGCGCGGGCGGCGTGGGTCCGGGTCGTCATCGGGTGCTCCCCCAAGGCGGTGGCGTACGGCCGGGCGGTCCGGCCGTACGCCACTTCGGTAGCGGTTACGGATGCGGGTGGTGCGGGCGGGCCGGGGTGCGGCCCGCCCCGGGCGTCACACGGCGAGCGCCTGCGCCCGGCGCTTCACCTCCGTGCCGCGGTTCTCCCGCAGGGCCTGCGCGGGGGTGCCGGGCAGGGTGTCGTCCGCGGTGAAGAGCCACTCCAGCATCTCTTCGTCGGCGAAGCCGTCGTCCCGCAGGAGGGTCAGGGTGCCGACGAGGCCCTTGACGACCTTGCCGTCCTTGATGAAATCGGCCGGCACGTGCAGTGCCCTGTTCTCGCCGCGGCGCACCGCGATCAGCTGGCCCTCCTTGACCAGCTGCCGGACGCGCGTCACCTCGACGCCGAACTCTTCGGCGATGTCGGGGAGGGTGAGCCAGGCGGGGACGAGTCCATCGATGTTTGCGTCAATCTCGGTCACAGGACAAGCGTGCCACCTCGCACTGACAGTCGGTAGCCGGGCATCGCCGGGAGAGGGCCGCGCGGGGGCGCCGGAGCCCCGGCGCGCGGTCCCCGCTGGGCGCCTGGGCCGTCCCCCGGCGCCCCGTTCGGCTCAGCGCGCCGCGGACTTGAGCGGGACGGACGCGTCGGCCGCCCGCACCCGGTCCAGGGCGGCGCCGCGCTCGATGAGGCGGCGGCCCTGGGCCAGGTCGCGGGGCCTGCCGACCGCCAGCAGCGCCACCAGGACGCCGTCGCGCAGCCAGATGACGGACCAGGCGGCGCCGTCCGGGTCGCCGCGCCAGACCAGTTCGTCGGCGCCGCCGTGGTCGCCCGCGTACTGGACGAAGCGGCCGAACTGCTCCGACCAGAAGTACGGGACCGGGTCGTAGACGGCGGCCTCCGCGGGGTCGCCGGCGATGTTCCGGGCGACGGTGCGGGGGCCCTGGAGGGCGTTGTCCCAGTGGTGGATGAGGAGCCTGCGGCCGTAGCGGGCGGAGGGGAAGGAGGCGCAGTCGCCGACGGCGTGGACGTCCGGGGCGGAGGTGCGCAGCCGGTCGTCGGCGAGGACCGAGCCGTCCTCGGGCGAGAGCGCGATGCCGGAGCCGGCCAGCCAGCCGGTGGCGGGGCGGGCGCCGATGCCGACGAGGACGGCGTCGGCGGGCAGTGCGGTGCCGTCGTCGAGCACCACGCCGCGCTCCTCGACGGCGGCGACGCGCGCGCCGGTGCGCAGTTCGGCGCCGGCCGCGGCGTACCAGGGCGTCATGTGGGCGGCGACCTCGGCGGGCAGCGCCCCGGCCAGCGGGCGGTCGGCGGCCTCGACGACGGTGACGGCGCAGCCCGCCTCCCGGGCGGCGGTGGCGAACTCGGCGCCGATCCAGCCCGCGCCGACCACGACGATGTCGCTCCGCCCGGCGAGGACGGGCCGCAGCCGCTGCGCGTCGTCCAGGGTGCGCAGCAGGTGCACGCCGGGGTGCCCCTCGGTGCCGGGCAGCCGCAGGGGTTCCGCCCCGGTGGCGAGGACGGCGTGGTCGTAGCGGACCGGGCCGCGCACGGTGTCCAGCAGGTGTTCCTCCGGGCGGATGCCGGTCACCGGATGGTCCAGTTCCAGCTCGATGCCGAGGGAGCGGAAGTCGACGTCGAAGGCGGCGCCGTCGGCCTTGCCCAGCAGGACCGCCTTGGACAGCGGCGGCCGGTCGTAGGGCGGGTGCGGTTCGTCGCCGAAGAGGGTGATCGCGCCGCGCCAGCCGGTCTCGCGCAGCGCGACGGCGGTCTGCACGCCCGCCATTCCCGCACCGGCGATCACCACGCGCGGCGTGTGGTCAGGGGCCTGGGAGGACTTCCTCTGCTCGCTCACCCGGTCACTCTAGGACGGCGCGCGAAGCGGTCCGCAGCACCGCGCAAGGAGATCTCTGACACAGCGTTACGGACCGCCCGCCGCTCCCCGGGACGGTCCGTCCGCTCCCCGGCCGCCGCCTTACGGGCGCCGGGAGGCGGGTACTAGGGTGAGGCGGACACTCGCGGGAGCCCGGCGTACCGGGCTGAGAGGGAGGCTGACCGGCCTCCGACCGTACGAACCTGATCCGGGTCATGCCGGCGAAGGGAGGGGCTGGACGCCCATGCCTCCATCTGCCACACCACCGAGCCCGACGGCTCCGTCGCCGCACCCCGATGTGCTGGTGATCGGCGGCGGCCTCATGGGGCTGGTCACCGCCTGGCGGGCCGCGCGGCGCGGGCTGCGCGTCGCGCTGGCCGATCCGGAGCCGGGCGGCGGCGCGGGCCACGTCGCGGCCGGGATGCTCGCCGCCGTCACCGAACTGCACTACGGCGAGGAGACGCTGCTCGGCCTCAACCTCGCCTCCGCCCGCCGCTACCCGGAGTTCGTCGCGGAGCTGGAGGAGGCGAGCGGCCTGGACGCCGGCTACCGCGCCTGCGGCACCCTGGCCGTGGCACTGGACGCCGACGACCGCGCCCACCTGCGCGAACTCCACGCCCTCCAGGTGCGGTGCGGGCTGGAGTCGGTCTGGCTGCCGGGGCGTGAGTGCCGGCGCCTGGAGCCGATGCTCGCGCCGGGCGTGCGCGGGGGCCTGCGGGTCGACGGCGACCACCAGACCGATCCGCGGCGGCTGACCGCGGCGCTGCTGGTGGCCTGCGAGCGGGCCGGGGTGGCCTTCCACCGCACCCGCGCCGCCCGGCTGACGGTCGCCGCCGGGCGCGCCACCGGCGCCGAGCTGGCCGACGGCACCCGGATTTCGGCGGGCGCCACCGTGCTGGCCGCGGGCAGCCTCAGCGGGCGGCTGGCGGGCGTGCCGGACGAGGTGCGGCCGCCGGTGCGCCCGGTGAAGGGCCAGGTGCTGCGGCTGCGGCTGCCGCGCATGCCCCAGGGGAGCCCCGCGTTCCTGTCGCGCACCGTACGGGCCGTGGTGCGCGGGGGGCCGCTCTATCTGGTGCCGCGGGAGAACGGCGAACTGGTCGTCGGCGCCACCACGGAGGAGCTGGGCTGGGACACCACCGTCACCGCGGGCGGCGTCTACGAGCTGCTGCGGGACGCGCACGAGCTGGTGCCGGGCCTGACGGAGCTGCCGCTGGTGGAGACCTGCGCGGGGCTGCGGCCCGCCTCGCCGGACAACGCGCCGCTGCTCGGCCCGACGGCGCTGCCCGGTCTGCTGCTGGCCACCGGGCACTTCCGCAACGGCGTGCTGCTGACGCCGATCACCGGTGACGCGCTGGCCGAGGCGCTCACCACGGGGCGGCTGCCCGAGGAGGCCCGCCCGTTCTCCCCCGCCCGCTTCGCCCCGGGGGCCGGTGCGCCGGCCGCCCCGGGACGCGTCCTCCAGGAGCAGCAGGCATGACCATTCCCCCCTCCCCCACCCCGTCCACGCCGTCCGCTCCGGCCGTCGCCCCGGTCACGATCACGGTCAACGGCGACGCCCGGGAGATCCCCGGCGGTCTGACCCTGGACCGCCTGGTGGCGACGTTGTCCGCCGCCCCGTCCGGAATCGCGGCGGCGGTCAACGAGACCGTCGTCCCGCGCTCCCGGTGGACGGCCACCACGCTCGGCGCCGGCGACCGCGTCGAGGTGCTGACCGCGGTCCAGGGGGGCTGAGCGATGGCCGACGATCTCCTCGCCCTGGGCGGCCGGGACTTCACCTCCCGGCTGATCATGGGCACCGGGGGCGCGCCCAGCCTGGACGTCCTGGAGCGGGCGCTGCTGGCCTCGGGCACCGAGCTGACGACGGTCGCGATGCGGCGCCTGGACCCGACCGTCCAGGGGTCGGTCCTCTCCGTCCTCGACCGGCACGGCATCCGGGTGCTGCCGAACACCGCGGGCTGCTTCACGGCGGGCGAGGCGGTGCTCACCGCCCGGCTCGCCCGGGAGGCGCTGGGCACCGACTGGGTCAAGCTGGAGGTGGTCGCCGACGAGCGGACCCTGCTGCCCGACCCGGTGGAGCTGCTGGACGCGGCGGAGACCCTGGTGGACGACGGTTTCACGGTGCTGCCCTACACCAACGACGACCCGGTGCTGGCCCGGAAGCTGGAGGACGCGGGCTGCGCCGCGATCATGCCGCTGGGCTCGCCGATCGGCTCCGGTCTGGGCATCCGCAACCCGCACAACTTCCAGTTGATCACCGAGCGCGCCGGGGTCCCGGTGATCCTCGACGCGGGCGCCGGGACCGCCTCGGACGCGGCGCTCGCGATGGAGCTGGGGTGCGCGGCGGTGATGCTGGCGTCGGCGGTGACCCGCGCCCAGGAGCCGGAGCTGATGGCGCGGTCGATGCGGTACGCGGTCGACGCGGGGCGGCTGGCGTTCCGCGCCGGGCGCATCCCGCGGCGCCACTTCGCGCTGGCCTCGTCGCCCGCGGACGGGCGCGCGGAGCTGGATCCGGAGCGCCCGGCGTTCTGACCTGCCCGGGGCGGCGGGCCGCCGCCCGCCGCCCCGGGGACGGCCACGGTCACCGTTCGGCTGCAGTGCGCCCGTACGGCGGCCGGAGGGGCGGCGGTGTCGGTGGCTCCTCGTAGACTCGTCTGCCGTGGATACGACCCTTCAGGACCCCCTGGTCGGGCAGTTGCTCGACGGCCGGTACCGCGTCGAGGCGCGCATCGCCGCCGGTGGCATGGCGACGGTCTACCGCGCCCTGGACACCCGGCTCGACCGCGTGCTCGCCCTGAAGGTGATGCATCCGTCGCTGGCCGTGGACGGCGCGTTCGTGGACCGCTTCATCCGCGAGGCGAAGTCGGTCGCCAAGCTGTCGCACCCCAATGTGGTCGGCGTCTTCGATCAGGGCACGGACGGCACGTACGTCTATCTGGCGATGGAGTACGTCGCCGGGTGCACGCTGCGCGATGTGCTGCGGGAGCGGGGCGCGCTCCGCCCGCGGGCCGCGCTGGACGTGCTGGAGCCGATCCTCGCCGCGCTGGGCGCCGCCCACCGCGCGGGCCTGGTGCACCGCGACATGAAGCCGGAGAACGTCCTGATCGGCGACGACGGCCGGGTCAAGGTCGCCGACTTCGGTCTGGTGCGCACGGTCGGCGCGCACACCGACACCACCGGCGCGGTCCTGGGCACCGTCTCGTATCTCGCGCCCGAGCAGATCGAGGACGGCACCGCCGACGCCCGCGTCGACGTCTACGCCTGCGGCGTGGTGCTCTACGAGATGCTCACCGGCGCCAAACCGCACACCGGCGGCACGGCGGCCCAGGTGCTCTACCGGCATCTGCACGAGGACGTCGCGCCGCCGTCGGAGGCGGTGCCGGGCCTGGCCGCGCCGCTGGACGCGCTGGTCGCGCTGGCCACCGCCCGCGCCCCGCAGGGCCGCCCCGAGGACGCGGTGGCGCTGCTGTCCGCGGTGCGCGAGCGGCGGGAGGGGCTGACGGAAGCCGAGCTGGACGCGGTCCCGCCGCAGGCCAGGGAGATGCCCACGGGCGGCGACGGCACGGAGCGTACGAGCGTGCTGCCGCGGGCCGTGGTGCAGCCGCCGCTGCCCGGGTTCGCGGGCGTCGAGGCGGCGCACGGCGAGGAGGGGCTGAACCGCACCAGCCGCCTGGAGGTCCCGGCGTCCGAGCCGACCACCCGGCTGCGCCCGGCGCCGCCCGCGCGGCGCGGCCCGTTCGCCGATCCGCGGCGCCGGCTGGTGGCGATCGTCGCCGCGGTGCTGCTGGTCCTCGGCGGCGGCACGGGCATCTGGTACGTCACCGCCGGGCAGTTCACCGCCGTCCCCGCGGTGCTCGACATGACGCAGGCCAAGGCCGAGCGGTCGCTGCGGGGCGAGGGGCTGGGCGTGAAGGTGGTGCGCGACTACAGCCCCACCGTCCGGCGCGGCCATGTCATGGCCACGGACCCGGGCACCGGCGCGCGCATACGCGGCACCGGGACGGTCACCCTCACCGTCTCGCGCGGCCCGGAGATCGTCACCGTCCCGGATCTGTCCGGCACCCCGGTGGCGGACGCCCGCCGCGCGCTGCGCGAGCGCGGGCTGGTGCCCGGGGCGACGCGCCGCGAGTTCAGCGACGAGGTCGCCAAGGGCTCGGTGATCCGGACGGACCCGGCGGCGGGCAGCGAGCGGCACCCCGACACCGCGGTGGCGCTGACGGTGAGCCGGGGCGCGGCGCTGGACGTGCCGGACGTGACGGGCGAGGACCGCGACGACGCCGCCGAGACGCTGCGGGAGGAGGGCTTCGTGGTGAAGTTCGCCGAGCAGGCCGTCCACTCCCCCGAGGACAAGGGCACCGTCGCCCGGCAGTCCCCGGCCGGTGGGCAGCTCGGCAAGGGCGAGACGGTCACGCTGACGCTGTCGCTGGGCCCGGAGATGGTCACGGTGCCGAAGGTGACGGGGCAGAACGTCGACGACGCGAAGAAGCAGCTGAGCGACCTCGGATTCGCCGTGGAGGTCAAGAAGCCGTTCCTGTTCCCGCAGGACACCGTCGAGTCCCAGTCGGTCGACCCGGGCGAGCAGGCGCCCAAGGGCAGCACGATCACGATCAGGCTCAAGGGGGCGCTGTAGGGGCGGGCGTCCGACACCCCGAGCCCTTGACCTCAAGTCCGCTTGAGCTTCTACGGTCCTTTCCGTCGCACCTGTTTCGACGCCCGCGGAGGGAACCGTCATGGAGTACTCGCACACCGACGCCGAGCTGATCCGGCAGCCCATCGGCTACTGGAGCTGGGCCGCCTACGACGCCGTCGTCACCCGCATCCGGGGCGCCCTCGCGGAGCTGGGCACCACCCAGCCGCAGTGGTGGGTCCTGGCGCAGGTCGCCGGGGCCGAGGAGGGCCGGATGCGGGACGAGGTGTCCCGGCTGCTGCGGAACTACCTCGCCACGGGCGACGCGGCGATGGCGGAGCAGATCGACACGACCGTCGCCCGCGGCTGGATCGCCGAGGACGCCGGCGGGCGGCTGACCCTCACCCCGGAGGGCCGGGCCTTCCACGCCCAGGCCGCGGCGCTCCAGGAGGAGCTGTGGGCGGAGCGGCACGCCGGCATCTCGGACGAGGAGTACCGCACCACCCTCAAGGTCCTGCAGCGCTTCATCCACAACACGGGCGGCCGGGCCTGGCACCACTGACCGCCGGTGCCGGGCGCGCCCCGGGCGCCTGGCTGCCGTACGGGCCGGGCCGGAGCCGGGCCCCGGCCGCGCTGCCGGCGGGGCCTGGCACCCTGGTGGGGTGAGCAACCATCCCTCCCCCGCAGACGCCGCCGCGCGCGGCCGGCTCCGTAATCCGGTCGGCGGCCATGTGCCGGTCGCCGGCGGTCTGGCGAAGACCGGTCTTCCCTATGCCCGCACGATGGGCGGCGAGGCGGTCCAGGTCTTCGTCGCCAATCCGCGCGGTTGGGCGACACCGGTGGGCAACCCCGAGCAGGACGAGGCGTTCCGGGCCGGCTGCGCCGAGGCCGGCATACCGGTGTACGTCCACGCGCCGTATCTGATCAACTTCGGCTCGCACACCGCGGCGACCGTCGAGAAGTCGGTGGCGTCGCTGCGGCACTCGCTGCGCCGCGGCCGGGAGATCGGGGCGCGCGGGGTGGTGGTGCACACCGGTTCGGCGACCGGCGGGCGCCCGCGCGCCGAGGCGCTGGCGCAGGCCGGGGAGTACATGCGGCCGCTGCTGGCGGAGCTGGTGCACGACGACGATCCCTGGCTGCTGCTGGAGCCGACGGCCGGGCAGGGCGCCTCGCTGTGCGCGCTCGCCGAGGACCTCGGACCGTACTTCGAGGTGCTGGAGCGCCACCCGAGGCTCGGGGTCTGCCTGGACACCTGCCATGCGTTCGCGGCGGGCCACGACATGGCCGCGCCGGGCGGGATGAAGGCGCTGCTGGACGAGTTGACGGAGGTCACCGGCGAGGGCCGGCTGCGGCTGATCCACGCCAACGACTCCAAGGACGTCGTCGGCGCCCACAAGGACCGGCACGCCAACATCGGCGCCGGCCACCTCGGCGCGGAGCCGTTCGGCGAGCTGTTCACCCACCCCGCGACGGACGGCGTACCGCTGGTGATCGAGACGCCCGGCGGCCCGGAGGGCCATGCGGCGGACGTCGCCCGGCTGAAGGAACTGCGGACGGCGGCGGTCGGCTGAGCCGCCGGGGCGGGAGCCGTCCGGCCGCGGGCCGGTGAGGCGCGGGACCGGGGCGCGCGGGCCGGTCGCCCCGGCCTGGCCACGGCGCGCGCCGCGGCGACCGCCCCGTTAAAACTCTTCCCCGTTACAGCTCCGGCCCGTCCCCCGGTTCCTCCTGGTAGGAGTAGCGCTGCTCGCGCCAGGGGTCGCCGAGGTTGTGATAGCCGCGCTCCTCCCAGAAGCCGCGGCGGTCGGCGGTCATGTACTCGATGCCGCGGACCCACTTGGGGCCCTTCCAGGCGTAGAGATGGGGGACGATCAGCCGGACCGGGAAGCCGTGTTCGGCGGTGAGGAGTTCGCCGGAGCGGTGGGTGGCGAAGAGGCAGTTCTCCGCCGCGAAATCCTCCAGGCGAAGGTTCGAACTGAATCCGTATTCCGCCCAGACCATCACATGGGTGGCTTCGGGCGCGGGCGGCGCGAGTTCGAGGATCGTCGTCGTGCGTACGCCGCCCCATTCGGCGCCCAGCATGCTGAATTTCGTCACGCAATGCATATCGGCGACGACCGTCGTATACGGCAGCGCGGCGAATTCCTCATGCGTCCAGCAGTGTTTGTCGCCGTCCGCGGTCGCGCCGAAGGCGCGGAACTCCCAGCGTTCGGGGCGGAACTTCGGCACCGGACCGTAGTGCGTGACGGGCCAGCCCCGCTGCAGTCGCTGCCCGGGAGGCAGCGGAGGTTGCTCCGCTTCGCGGCTTTCCGGCTGACCCATGCCTCCATGGTGTCAGACCCGAAGGGGTGCCCATGACCAACATCAGGCGAAACGGGCAATCCACAGTAAGCGTGCACTTACTGGACGTTACGCTCCGGGCGATGCAAGGATGCGCCGCACGTGCCCGTTACCGCGCGGAAGGAGCCCGCTGTCATGCAGGGCGACCCCGAGGTCATCGAATTCCTCAACGAGCAGCTGACCGCCGAGCTGACCGCGATCAATCAGTACTTCCTGCACGCGAAGATGCAGGAGAACTTCGGCTGGCCGAAGCTCGCGAAGTACACCCGCGCCGAATCGTTCGACGAGATGAAGCACGCGGAAATTCTCACCGACCGCATCCTCTTCCTGGAGGCGCTGCCGAACTATCAACGGCTGTTCCATGTCCGCGTCGGCCAGACGGTGACGGAGATGTTCCAGGCGGACCGGCAGGTGGAGGTGGAGGCGATCGACCGCCTCAAGCGCGGGATCGAGCTGATGCGCGCCAAGAGCGACATCACCTCGGCCAACATCTTCGAGAGCATCCTCGCCGACGAGGAACACCACATCGACTATCTGGACACGCAGTTGGAGCTGGTGGAGAAGCTCGGCGAGCCGCTCTACATCGCGCAGGTCATCGAGCAGCCCAGCACCTGAGCCCGGGGCGCACGGGGCGCGGTCAGGCCGCTTCGCGGTACGCCGGGGGCGCCTGCACCACCGGGAGCAGCGCCGGGGCCGGCCCGGTCACCGGGGCCTCCGCGGCCTCCGGCAGGGACTCCGCCGCCACCGGCAGGGCCTCGGCGGCCACCGGCGGGACGTCCGCGCCCAGCGGCTCGGGGGCACCCTTGTCGATCAGCTCGCGGCGAGGGCAGGCGCCACGGCCCAGCAGCGCCTGGATGCGGCGCACGCAGCCGCCGCAGTCGGTGCCGGCCTTGCAGGCGGAGGCGATCTGGCGGGGCGTGCAGGCACCGGTGTCCGCGTGCTCGCGGACCTGCTGTTCGGTGATGCCGAAGCAGGAGCACACGTACACCCGGTCCACCTCCGCGTAGGTCGGCCTCGTCGATCCCGTTGATCATCAGTGAGGTAACCCTTACCTTACCTGTCGCCTCAGGGGGCACACAACGCCGGGCAACGCCGTGGGGCGCGGATCACAGATCCGCGCCCCACAGGTGTGTCGCGCACCGCCGCGACCGGCGGACTCACTGGTCGCGGTACATCTCCGCGACCAGGAAGGCCAGGTCCAGCGACTGGCTGCGGTTGAGCCGCGGGTCGCAGGCGGTCTCGTAGCGCTGGTGCAGGTCGTCGACGAAGATCTCGTCGCCGCCGCCCACGCACTCCGTGACGTCGTCGCCGGTCAGCTCGACGTGGATGCCGCCCGGGTGGGTGCCCAGCGACTTGTGGACCTCGAAGAAGCCCTTGACCTCGTCGAGCACGTCGTCGAAGCGGCGGGTCTTGTGGCCCGATGCCGCCTCGAAGGTGTTGCCGTGCATCGGGTCGCAGATCCAGGCGACCTGCGCGCCGGAGGCGGTGACCTTCTCCACCAGCTCGGGAAGGCGGTCGCGGATCTTGTCCGCGCCCATCCGGGTGATGAAGGTCAGCCGGCCCGGCTCGCGGTCCGGGTCGATCCGCTCGATGAGCGCCAGCGCGTCCTCGACCGTGGTCGTCGGGCCGAGCTTCACCCCGATGGGGTTGCGGATGCGCGAGGCGAACTCGACGTGCGCGTGGTCGAGCTGGCGGGTGCGCTCGCCGAGCCAGACCATGTGGCCCGACACGTCGTAGAGCTGACCGGTGCGCGAGTCGGTGCGGGTGAGCGCCGACTCGTAGTCGAGGATGAGCGCCTCGTGGGACGAGAAGAACTCGACGGTGCGGAACTCCTCCGGGTCGGCCCCGCAGGCGTTCATGAAGTTCATCGCGCGGTCGATCTCGCGGGCGAGCGCCTCGTAGCGCTGGCCGGAGGGCGACGACTTCACGAAGTCCTGGTTCCAGGCGTGCACCTGGCGCAGGTCGGCGTAGCCACCGGTGGTGAAGGCGCGCACGAGGTTCAGCGTCGACGCGGAGGCGTGGTACATCCGCTTGAGCCGCTCGGGGTCCGGGATCCGGGCCTTCTCGGTGAACTCGAAGCCGTTGACGGAGTCGCCGCGGTAGGTCGGCAGCGTCACGCCGTCGCGGGTCTCGGTGGGCTTGGAGCGCGGCTTGCTGTACTGGCCGGCGATCCGGCCGACCTTGACCACCGGGACGGACCCGGCGTAGGTCAGGACGGCACCCATCTGGAGAAGCGTCTTGAGCTTGTTACGGATGTGGTCGGCGGAGACGGCGTCGAACGCCTCCGCGCAGTCGCCGCCCTGGAGGAGGAACGCCTCACCCCGGGCGACCGCGGCCAGGCGCTCGCGCAGCTGGTCGCACTCGCCGGCGAAGACGAGCGGCGGATAGGACTCCAGCTCGGCGATCACATCGCGCAGAGCCTCGTGGTCCGGCCAGTCGGGCTGCTGCGCCGCGGGCAGGTCTCGCCAGGTGTTGCCACCGGCGTGGGTTTCAGCGTTCACGGTCACACGTCCACATTACGGGGTCCGCGGAGGGTGACCGGGCGCCGCCCGGAGTGTGAGACGGATCGCACCCGGAACCGGACGGCCCGGCACCGGCCCCGTGCCGGTTCCTCGCCGGCTCCGGGCGCCCGCGCCGGGCCGTCCGGAGTGCGGACGGCGGCGCCGGGGCCCGGCGGGGTCCGGTAGGGTGCCCGGCATGTACGCGCCGCACGTCATGAACTGGTGGTGGACCGCTCATCCGGCGGCCCGCTGACACGCGCGTACTCACTCGAACTCCGCGAAGGCCGCCCGAGGGGCGGCCTTCGGTGTATCACCGGCCGTTCCTCCTCCCGGAAGGAACCCGGTATGCCCCACCCCTCCCCCACCGCCGCGCCGCAGGACGCCGCCGCCCTGGTGCGGCGGCTGCTGGCCCCCGGCTGCCCGCCGTTCGCGCTGCTGCGCCGCCGCACGCCGGGGCGCGACGGCTCCTCGGTCGAGGTGCTGATCGGTGAGGTCACCGAGGTCGAGCGGCTGGCCGACATCCCGCTCGGCGACGGCCCGGACACGGCCGGTGCGCCGGTCACCGATGCGCTGGCGCTGATCCCGTTCCGGCAGATCCGCGAGCGCGGGTTCACCGCCCACGACGACGCCACGCCGCTCGCCGTGCTGCGCCCGCACACCGTCTGCGAGCTGCCGCTGGACACCGTGCTGGACGCGCTCCCGGCGCACGACGTGGCGGTGCGCGACGGGGCGTTCGACGTGTCCGACGACGCGTACGCCGAGATCGTCGGGCGGGTGGTGCGGGACGAGATCGGCACCGGGGCGGGCGCCAACTTCGTGATCCGGCGGACCTTCGAGGGCGCGATCGACGGGTTCGGCGCCGCCGACGCGCTGGCGCTGTTCCGGCGCCTGCTGGCCGGGGAGCGCGGCGCGTACTGGACGTATGTGGTGCACCGCCCCGGGGTGCGGACGCTGGTCGGCGCCAGCCCCGAGGTGCATGTGCGGATGACCGGGGCGCGGCCGGACGCGCCGGGCGGCGGCACCGTCGTGATGAACCCGATCAGCGGCACCTACCGCTACCCGGCGGACGGCCCCACCGCCGAGGGGCTGCTGGCGTTCCTCGGCGACCGCAAGGAGGTGGAGGAGCTGTCGATGGTGGTCGACGAGGAGCTGAAGATGATGTGCACCGTCGGCGACGGCGGCGGGGTGGTCGTCGGGCCGCGGCTGCGGGAGATGGCGCACCTCGCGCACACCGAGTACGAGCTGCGCGGCCGGACCTCGCTGGACGTGCGCGAGGTGCTGAAGGAGACGATGTTCGCGGCGACGGTCACCGGTTCGCCGGTGCAGAACGCCTGCCGGGTCATCGAGCGCCACGAGCCGCGCGCCGCCGACGGCCGGGGCCGCGGCTACTACGCGGGCGCGCTGGCGCTGCTGGGCCGGGACGCGTCCGGCGCGCAGACGCTGGACTCGCCGATCCTCATCCGGACCGCCGACATCGACGCGGACGGGCGGCTGCGGGTGCCGGTCGGGGCGACGCTGGTGCGGGCGTCGGACCCGTACGGCGAGGTGGCGGAGACGCATGCGAAGGCGGCTGGGGTGCTCACCGCGCTGGGGGTGCGGCCGGCGCCGGAGCGGCCGGCCGCGGCCGCCACGGCGCCGCGGCTGGCGGACGATCCGCGGGTGCGGGCGGCGCTGGATGCGCGGCGGGCGGATCTGGCGCCGTTCTGGCTGCGGATGCGCTCCGGCGAGCCGACCGCCGCGCTGCGCGGCCATGCGCTGGTCGTGGACGCGGAGGACACCTTCACCGCGATGCTGGCGCATCTGCTGCGGACGTCGGGCCTGGAGGTCACGGTGCGGCGGTTCGACGCGCCGGGGCTGCGGGAGGCGGTGCGGGCGCACCGGGGGCCGGTGGTGCTGGGGCCCGGGCCGGGCGATCCGTCCGACGCCGCCGACCCGAAGATGCGGTTCCTGCGGTCGCTCGCCGCGGAGCTGCTGCGCGGGCGGGCGGCGGACCGGCCGGTCCTCGGGGTCTGCCTCGGCCATGAGCTGCTCGCCGCGGAGCTGGGGCTGGACATCGTCCGCAAGGAGGTGCCGTTCCAGGGGGCGCAGGAGCGGATCGACTTCTTCGGGCGGCCGGAGACCGTCGGCTTCTACAACACCTTCACGGCCCGCTGCGACGACGCCACCGCCGCGGAACTGGCCATGCACCGCGTGGAGTTGAGCCGGGACGAGGTAAGCGGTGAGGTGCATGCGCTGCGCGGTCCGGGGTTCGCCGGGGTGCAGTTCCACCCGGAGTCGGTGCTGACACTGGACGGGTCGGCGCTCACCGCTCAGCTGCTGGCGGCCGTTCTGGTGTGACCAGGAGGTTCGCGCCGCCGCGGCCGGCCAGGTAGTCCTCGACGTTGGCGAGGGTGGCGTCGATGATCTGGCCGACCGCGTCGGCGGTGAAGTACGCCTGGTGGGAGGTGACGAGGACGTTGTTGAAGGTCATCAGGCGGGCCAGGACGTCGTCGCGGACGACGTCGAGGGAGCGGTCGTGGAAGAACATCCCGGCCTCCTCCTCGTAGACGTCGAGGGCGACGCCGGAGAGGCGGCCGGACTTGAGGGTCTCGACGAGGGCGGCGGTGTCGACGAGGCCGCCGCGGCTGGTGTTGACCAGCAGGGCGTCGTCCTTCATGGCGGCCAGCGCGGCGGCGTCGACGAGGTGGCGGGTGGCGTCGGTCAGCGGGACGTGCAGGGTGATCAGGTCGGACTCGGCGAAGAGCCGGTCGCGGTCGACGTAGCGCATCCCGAGGCCTTGGCAGTCCGGGTTCTCGGCGAGGTCCCAGCCCAGCAGGCGCATCCCGAAGCCGTGCGCGATACGGGTGAAGGCCGCGCCGATCCGGCCGGTGCCGACCACGCCGGCGGTGCGTCCTCGCAGGTCGCGGCCCATCAGCCCGTCGAGGCGGAAGTCGAAGAGGCGGGTGCGCTGGGCGGCGCGGATCACCCGGCGGTCGACGGCGAGGGCGAGCGCCCAGGCGAACTCGGCGACGGCGTAGGGCGAGTAGGCGGCGACCCGGCCGACGGTCATGCCGAGGTCGGCGGCGGCCTGGAGGTCGATGTTGTTGTAGCCGGTGGCACGCTGGGCGATCAGCCGCGTCCCGCCCACGAAGAGGGTCTGGAGGACCTCGGCGGAGAGTTCGGAGTTGACGTCGGTGGTGACGATCTCGTAGCCGTGGGCGATGGGCGCGGTGTCGTGGTCGAGGTTGACGTCCAGGCAGCGGATCTGGTGCCGGTCGGCGAACGCCCGCTCCAGCAGCGGCCGTTCATCGGTCTGCACCCCGAACGCGACGATCTCCATACCGCTCTCCTCCTCGCCCCGCATCCGACCGATTCGCGGCTTTTGTCCGCCGGGCCGAATATACGGGGCGAGGCGCCGGGCGCCGCCGCGCCCCGGCGGCGGGCCGCCCCGAACGGCGGCGGGCCCGAAGCGGCCGCCCGCCGCCGCGCGCACCGTCAGCCGAAGAACACCCCCGCCTCCGCGTACAGCGCCGGATCGACCGTCTTCAGCTGCGCCGTCGCCTCGGCCAGCGGCACCCGCACGATGTCCGTACCGCGCAGCGCCACCATCGAGCCGAAGTCGCGGGCGTGGACCGCGTCGATGGCGTGCAGCCCGAAGCGGGTGGCCAGCCAGCGGTCGAAGGCGCTCGGCGTGCCGCCGCGCTGGGTGTGGCCGAGGACCGTGGTCCGCGCCTCCTTGCCGGTCCGCCGCTCGATCTCCTTGGCCAGCCACTCCCCCACCCCGGAGAGCCGGACGTGCCCGAACGCGTCGGTGCTGCCGTCCTTCAGCACCATCTGGCCGTCCTTGGGCATCGCCCCCTCCGCCACGACGACGATCGGCGCGTAGCGGACCCGGAAGCGGGACTCGATCCAGGCGCAGACCTGCTCGACGTCGAAGCGCTGCTCGGGGATGAGGACGACGTTGGCGCCGCCCGCGAGCCCCGAGTGGAGCGCGATCCAGCCGGCGTGGCGGCCCATCACCTCGACGACCAGGACCCGCATATGGGATTCGGCGGTGGTGTGCAGCCGGTCGATGGCCTCGGTGGCGACGCCGACGGCGGTGTCGAAGCCGAAGGTGTAGTCGGTGGCCGAGAGGTCGTTGTCGATGGTCTTGGGGACGCCGACGCAGGGGATGCCGTGCTCCTCCCAGAGCCGCGCCGCGACGCCGAGGGTGTCCTCGCCGCCGATCGCGATCAGCGCCTCGATCTCCTCCTTGGCCAGCGTCTCCTTGATCCGGCGGACGCCGTCCGCCTCCTGGAAGGGGTTGGTCCGCGACGAGCCGAGGACCGTACCGCCGCGGGGCAGGATGCCGCGCACCGCGGGGATGTCCAGCGGCCGGACGTCGCCGCGCAGCGGCCCGCGCCAGCCGTCGCGGAAGCCCGCGAAGGTGTGCCCGTACTCCTGGGTGCCCTTGCGGACGACGGCCCTGATCACCGCGTTCAGACCGGGGCAGTCGCCACCGCCGGTCAGCACTCCGACCCGCATCGCCTTCACCTACATCCCGTCAGAGGGCCGCACACGGCCCCGCACCAACCGATGCGGTCACGCTAGAGGTGATCCGGGTCACTCCGGGATGGGTGTGCGGCCGACTCCGGTGCGCCGGGGGCGAGTTGGCGCCCGACGATCACCCGTACGGGCGGGGGCGCGGCGCGGCGGTGACGCGGCCGCCGGAGGCCGCGCCCCGCCGTCAGGCGTCGTCGAGCCCGCGCTCGATCGCGTAGCGGACCAGCTCGACGCGGTTGTGGAGCTGGAGCTTGCCGAGGGTGTTCTGGACGTGGTTTTGCACCGTGCGGTGCGAGATGACCAGCCGCTCGGCGATCTGCTTGTACGAGAGGCCCTTGGCGACCAGCCGCAGCACCTCGGTCTCCCGGTCGGTCAGGCTCGGGGCGCCCGGCTCGTCCGCCGTGGCGGGCGCCGGTTCCGTCGCGAGCCGCCGGTACTCGCCGAGGACCAGACCGGCCAGCCCCGGCGTGAAGACCGGCTCCCCGGCGGCGGTGCGGCGCACCGCGTCCAGCAGCTCCTCGGTGCTCGCCGACTTCAGCAGATAGCCGGTCGCGCCGGACTTCACCGCCTCCAGCACGTCGGCGTGCTCCCCGCTGGCCGACAGCACGAGGACCCGCACCCCGGGGTGCGAGCCGACGACCTCCTTGCAGACCTGCGCGCCGGGCAGCCCGGGGAGGTTGAGGTCGAGGACGAGCACCTGGGGCACGACGGCGCGGGCCCGGCGGACCGCCTGCGGACCGTCGCCCGCGGTGGCCACCACCTCGCACCCGGCGGCCGCCAGGTCCCGGGCGACGGCGTCCCGCCACATCGGGTGGTCGTCGACCACCATCACCTGTATCGCGTCACCGGAACCGCCCGGCCCCGCCGCGTCCTGGTCACTCATGCGCGCGCCTTCCCCCCGCGTCGGCCCTCGGGCGGTGCGCCCTTGGGTACGGTCAACTCCACCTCGGTGCCCTGTCCGGGAACCGACAGCCACTCGGCGGTGCCGCCCAGGTCCTGCAGCCGCCCGCGGATCGACAGGGCGACGCCGAGCCGGCCCTCCCGCTCCGCGTCGTCGAGCCGCCCCTCGGGGATGCCCGGCCCGTCGTCGCGGACCGTCACCACGACCGCCGCCGGCTCGTCCTCCAGCAGCACCCACGCCCGGGCGCCCTCCCCGGCGTGCACCCGTACGTTGTCCAGCGCGGCGCCGACCGCGGCGGCCAGCTCCCCGGCGGCGTGCGCGGGCAGCTCCACGGCCGAGCCCGGCTCGGAGAACGTCACCCCGCTCCCGGCGTACGGGGCGAGCAGCGCCCGTACGTCGCAGCGGCCGTCCGCCGCGTCCTCGGGGACCGCGGCGGCCACCGGCGGCGCGGCGGTGGTGGCCGGTGCGCCCGCGCGGGGCGGCGGGACCAGCCCGCCGGACACCAGCGTCCGCAGCGCGACCTCCTGCTCCCCGGCCATCCGGCCCAGCTCCGCCGCCTCCCCGCCGATCGCGGCGCCGCGGCGCTGCACCATCGCGAGGACCTGCAGGACGCTGTCGTGGATATCGCGGGCCAGCCGCTCCCGCTCGCGGGTCGCCGCCTCGATCTGCAGCGCGCGGGCGAGGGTGCGCTCGCTGTCGCGGGCCACCTCGACGACGTAGCCGATCGCCACGCTCGCCACCCAGACCAGCACGACGTTGTGGATGGTGTTCCCGGCCAGCTCCTCGCGTTCGACGAGGTTGGCGACGGCCACCAGGCTGGACGCGGCCATCGCCCACCGCCAGCCGCCCTTGATCGCGAAACCGAGGACGGAGCCCGCGGTGCAGATCGACGGCAGCGTGGCCGCGCCGCCCATGATCCGCTCATGGGACTCGACGACCATGGTCAGCAGGATGCCGCCGACCGCGAAGGTGAGGTCACCGGCGAGGAAGCGCCGGGTGCAGCGCTCCGCCGAGGTGGTGTGGCGCCAGGTCAGCGCGGTCCAGACGGTGAGCGCCGCCATGTAGCCGACCGCGCCGAGCGGATGCACGTACTTCTCGTACTGCGAGGCGACCAGGCAGCAGGTGTAGATCAGGGTCAGGACGCGGTAGCCGGTGAGCGCGCGCCACAGCGGCAGCTCCACGGACATGCGCAGCCCCGGCCGCGGCGCGGCGGGTACCGTGCCCGCCGCCGCCCCGCCCGCTTTCGTCGTGCTGTCGGTGTCCGCCATCCCCGGCCCCCACCCCTCGCCGGGCGCGCCTACGCCCCGGCCTCGGCCTTACCCGGTCCGTCCGTGCCGTGTCCCTTGCCCTTGCCGGCGCCCTCGGCCCGCTTCGCCTCGGCCTCGGCCTTCTTCTTCGCGTCGGCGATCTGCCGCTTGGCGGCCGTCGCGTAGATGTCGACGTACTCCTGGCCGGAGAGCTTCATGATCTCGTACATCACCTCGTCGGTGACCGAGCGCAGGATGAAGCGGTCGCCCTCCATGCCCTGGTAGCGCGTGAAGTCCAGCGGCTTGCCGATGCGGATGCCGGGCCGGATCATCTTCGGCACGATCTTGCCGGGCGGCTGCACCTTCTCGGTGTCGATCATCGCGACGGGGATGACCGGCGCACCGGTGGCCAGCGCGACGCGGGCCAGACCGCCGGGCTTGCCGCGGTAGAGGCGGCCGTCGGGCGAGCGGGTGCCCTCCGGGTAGATGCCGAACAGCTCACCGCGCTCCAGCACCTCGATGCCGCTCTTGATGGCCGCCTCGCCCGCACCGCGCGCGCCCGAGCGGTCGACGGGCAGCTGGCCCACGCCCTTGAAGAACGCGGCGGTCAGCTTCCCCTTCACGCCGGGCGAGGTGAAGTACTCGGCCTTCGCGATGAAGGTGACCTTGCGGTCGAGGACCGCGGGCAGGAAGAAGGAGTCCGAGAAGGACAGGTGGTTGCTCGCGAGGATCGCCGGACCCTCGGCGGGAACGTTCTCGATGCCTTCCACCCAGGGACGGAACGCCAGCTTGAGCGAACCGCCGAGAGAGAACTTCATTGCGCCGTAGATCAACCGACTGCCTCCTGTGTGTGACGCAAAGACCTTAACCCGGCCCGGAGCCGGGTTCGTCGCCTGCGGCCCGCCGCCCGGGACGCGGCGGGCCCCGCATCGCGCGATCGCCCTTACCCCACCGGCGTCACTCCGCGTACGCTGCAGGTGACGAGCCAGATCCCTCATCGATCGGAGTTCCCCGGTGCCGCTCCTTCCCGGAGCCGAGCCGTTCCGCCGTGACGGCGGAGAGGTCGGCGTCCTCGTGTGTCACGGCTTCACCGGCTCCCCCCAGTCCGTACGCCCCTGGGCCGAGTACCTCGCCGACCGCGGGGCGAGCGTCACGCTGCCGCTGCTGCCCGGCCACGGCACCCGCCTGCAGGACATGGCGGTCACGACGTGGCAGGACTGGTACGCGGAGGTCGACCGCGAGCTGCGGGCGCTGTCCGAGCGGTGCACGAAGGTCTTCGTCTGCGGGCTGTCGATGGGCGGCGCGCTGGCGCTGCGGCTCGCCGCCCGGCACGGCGACGCGGTCAGCGGCGTCGTGGTGGTCAACCCGGCCAACAAGGTGCACGACGCGGCGGCGCCGCTGCTGCCCGTGCTGCGCCACTTCGTCCCGACGACGAAGGGGGTGGCGAGCGACATCGCCAAGCCCGGCGCCGAGGAGGTCGGCTACGACCGCGTCCCGCTGCACGCCGCGTACTCCCTGCGGCAGTTCCTCCGGCTGGTGGACGCCGAACTCCCGCAGGTCACCCAGCCGTTGCTGGTGATGACCAGCCCGCAGGACCATGTCGTCCCGCCGGCCGACTCGGAGCGGGTCCTGGCCCGGGTGTCGTCGACGGACGTGGACCGGACGCTGCTGGAGCGCAGCTACCACGTCGCCACGCTCGACCACGACGCCGAGCAGATCTTCCGGGACACCGCCGCCTTCATCGAGCGGCTGGCCCCGGGCGCCCTGACCGAACCGGTGGACGAGGGGACGGCGGCCCGTGGCGGAGCGTAGCCCTCGCGATCCCCAGGATCCGCTGGACGAAGAGGCCGCCTGGGCCCAGATCGTCGCGGGTTACGGCAAGGAACCGGCGTGGGACGACGCCCGCCGGGAGGTACGCGGCGAGAGCTCCGGCCCCGCGGAGCCCGGCGGGAGCGCGCAGGCCACCGGCGCCGCGCCCGCGCCGGAGAGCGAGCGGCCCGGCCCCGCGGCGCCGGAGCCCGGCGCCGCGGACGAGGACGGCGGAGCCGGGGAGCGGACCGCGGAGGACGCCGGGCCGAAGGCACCGTCCGGCCCCGCAGCGCCCGGCTCCGGCTCCCCCGGCAGCTTCGTGGTGTTCGCACCTGGTGTCGGCCCGCGCGACTGGAGCGCCGCCGAGCCGTCCGACGACGATTTCGACGAGGACGACGAGGGCCACTTCACCCCGCCCGAGCCGCCCCCGCTCCCGCAGGCCGACGTCACGGCGAAGTTCGCCTGGCTCGCGGTGCTCGGCGGCCCGCTGCTGCTGATCGTGACGGTGCTGCTCCAGCAGCCGGTGACGTGGTGGATCACGGTCCTGGGCATCGGCGGTTTCCTCGGCGGCTTCGCCACCCTGATCGCCCGGATGAAGAACGACGACGAGGACGACGGGCCGACGCCCGGCAGCGGCGCGGTGGTCTGAGGCCGCCCGGGGCCCGTCGTCGCGCTCCCGCCGCTCGCCCCGCGACGGGAGTGTGGCGACGGGCCCTACGGCGCGTCCGCCGGGATCCGCAGCGCCGCGAGCACCGGCAGATGGTCGCTGGCGGCCGTCAGATCGGCGGGGTCCACCCCGGGCAGCCCGTGCGGCACGCCGCAGCCCAGCACCTCGATGCCGCCGGTGGTGAAGAGCGCGTCGATGCGCTGGTGCGGCTCGCGCGGCGTCGAGGTGAACTCCCCGCCCCAGGGGTGCGCCGCCCAGGCGTCGGTGAGCGCACCGGACAGCCGCCGGAAACTCCGGCCGTCCGGGCGGTCGTTGAGGTCCCCGCCGGCCACCGCGTGCGGCACGTCCAGCGCCGCCAGCTCCGCCAGCAGCCGTTCGGCCTGGGCGTACCGCTCCGCGGCGGCCAGGCTGAGATGGCAGCTGAGGACGCCGAGGCGGGCGCCGCCGACCCGGACCACGGCGGTGGCGAAGCCGCGCCGGTGCAGGCCCGGGGTGCGGGGCAGCAGGATGTCGGCGGTGCGCTCGACGTGGAGGCGGAGCGCGGCGAGGATCATCGGCCCGGTGGCGGTGGCGCCGCCGGTGACGTACGTCAGACCGGCGGCGCGGGCCAGCCGTTCGGCGGCCTTGCGCCAGCGGAAGAACCGCGGCGCCTCCTGGATCAGCACGAGATCGGGCGCGCAGGCGCGGATCACCCGGGCCAGCGCCGCCTCGTCGTCGCGCAGCGAGCGGACGTTGTAGCTGAGCACCCGCACGACGGCCGAACCGTCCGGTGCGGTGCGGGATGCGGGAAGCGCTGTCATGGCGGCTCCTGGTGCCGGTGGCGGGGCCCGGAAACTGCGGTGCCCGCCGCGTCCGGGACGCGGCGGGCGGGGGGTCAGCCCTGGCGGGCGAGGTCGGCGGCGCCGACCAGCCCGGCCTTGCCGCCGAGTTGGGCGGCGAGCACCTGGGCGTGCGGCCGCCACTGATTGCCGACCAGCCAGCGGCGGAACGACTTGCGGATCGGGTCGAGGACCAGCTCGCCCTCGTCCGAGACGCCGCCGCCGACGATGAAGGCGGACGGGTCGAAGAGCGAGGCGAGGTCGGCCAGGCCCGCACCGGCCCAGCGGGCCAGCTCGCGGAAGGAGTCGACGGCGACCGGGTCGCCGCGGCGGGCGGCCTCGCTGACGTGCCGTCCCTCGATGCCCTCGGGGGTGCCGTCGCCCAGCCCCAGCAGGACGCCGGCGTCCTTGGGGGTGGCGGAGGCGCGCTGGCGGGCGTAGCGGAGCAGGGCGCGGCCGGAGGCGTACTGCTCCCAGCAGCCCTGGCTGCCGCAGCCGCACAGCAGACCGTCGGGGACGACCCGGATGTGGCCGAACTCGGCGGCGACGCCGAAGCGTCCGCGGCGCAGCTTGTTGCCGATGATGATGCCGCCGCCCAGGCCCGTGCCGAGCGTGATGCAGATGACGTCGCTGTGGCCGGCGCCGGCGCCGAAGCGGTACTCGCCCCAGGCCGCGGCGTTGGCGTCGTTCTCGACCACGACGGGCAGGCCGACGCGCTGTTCGACCTTGTCCTTGAGCGGTTCGTGGCGCCAGTCGATGTTCGGTGCGAAGAGGACGGTGGCCCGCTTCTCGTCGACGTATCCGGCCGCGCCGATGCCGACGGCCTCCACCTGGTGGGCGGCGCCGACCGAGCGGACCGCGTCGGCGATGGCGTCGGTCAGCGCGTCGGCGCTCTGCGGGGTCGGCACCGTGCAGGTGTCCAGGATCGAGCCCTCTTCGTCGACCACACCGGCCGCGATCTTCGTGCCGCCGATGTCGACGCCGATGGTGAGTCCCATGTGTCCCTCAGTTGTCTCTCGAACCCCGCCGTGATCCACCGTACCGGAGCGGGGGAGGGCCCCAGGGACCGTCAGTCCAGATCGATCCGCTCGGTGCCGGTGGGGCCGTCGTCGTCGCGGGGGTCCTCGGGACGCCCGGCGGGCCGGGGGTGGTCGCCGGTCTCCTTGCGGGTCCAGCGGGCCTCGCCGCCCTCGACGGCGGAGCGGTAGGCGGCGAGCAGCTCGGAGCCGGCGGCGGCGAGGTGGTCGAAGACGTCCGGGTGGCGCTCGACGACCGGCTCGACGGCGGCCTTGGCCTGGCGGAACAGGCTGCTGACGGCGGTGGACGCGGCGGCGCCGCCGAGCGCGCCGGGCAGCTGGATCCCGGCGAGCTTGTCGCTCACCGCCTCGGCGAGCTTGCGCAGTTCATCGGCGGCGCTGCCCGGCGGGACGCCTTGCTCGGCACGGCGGCGGGCCTTCTCGGCGGCGAGGTCCTCGGCGCAGGCCGTCTCCCAGGCGTCGGCGTCGGGAGCGGACGAGGGCTCGGCCGGACGGTCGGTGGCATCACTCATGGCGGGCTCCGTGGACTGCTGCGGCGGGTGGCCGCGGTGCGCCGGGGCGCCCGGCGGCCGGGACGGGACTCACCTTTGACGGTACCCGAACGGGGGTACCCGGATCAGTCCTGCTCGGGCCAGAGCGCGGGATCGGGGGTGAAGCGGATCTGGAGCACGCCCTCGCGCAGTCCGGCGCCGGTGACGGTGCAGCGGCGCAGTGCCGAGGGCAGGGTCCGTATCCGGCGGTGCCGGCCGACGGTGACGACGATCTCGTCGCCGCGCCGCACCAGCCCCAGCCCCTCGCGGGCGGCGCCGGGCAGCGGCACCCGCCACACCAGCAGTCCGTCGTCGGCGAGCCGGTCCTCGACGGTCCAGGGGTCGGCGGCGCGCGCGGCGGTCTCGGAGGTGGCGCCGATGCGGGCGGCGTCCGCGCCGAGGAGGGCGGCGAGGGCGTCCAGGCCCTGCGGGTCGCGGCCGAGGTGGGCGACCTCGTGGACCGGGAGCCCGGCCGCCTCCTCGCGCAGCGCCTTCAGCGCGTCCTGCTGGGCGCCGGAGAGCGCGGCGAGGAACGGGTCGGCGGAGCCGGTCGGCAGCAGCCGGTTGACGAGGACCGCGTCGATGCGGCGGCCGTGCAGCGCGAGCCCGGCGCGGGCGGCGCGCAGCGCCTGGACGGCGACCGGTCCGGCGTCGGTGACCAGCCGGACGGTGGTGCCCGGCGCGTCGATCACGGCCTGGACGGCGGCGAGTTCCTGCTCCCAGCGGTCGGCGGCCTCGTAGAGCTTCTGGGCGGGCATCGGGACGCCGGCGAGCTGGGCGAGGACCGGGCGCAGGGCGCGGGCGGCCTGACGTTCGGCGGGCAGCAGCCGGCGCAGATAGCGGCGGACCTGGGCGGGGAGCGCCAGCAGCTGGATCGTTTCGTCGGCGGGCGGCGCGTCGACGACGACGGTGTCCCAGGCGCCCGAGGCGTGTGCGGCGCGCAGGGCGTGCAGCAGCGCGAAGGATTCGGCGCCGGGGAGTTCGGTGAGTTCGTCGGCGTCGAGCGGGGTGGCGCCGAGCAGGTCGAGGGCGGCGCCGACGCGGTCCTGGAAGGCGAGGAACTCGGTGCGGAAGCGGTCGGCGGGGTCGATGCTGCGGACGTGCAGCCCGGGCGCGATCTCGGTGGCCGTGGTGGACAGCTCGGTGCCCAGGGCGATCCGCGGGGCGCTGCTCCGGCCGGTGAGCAGCAGTGCCCGCGCGCCCTGCCGGGCCGCGGCCAGTGCGGTGGCCGCGGCGAGGGTGGAGCGGCCGGCGCCGCCCGCGCCCGTGACGAGGACGGTCCGCACGTTCAGCGGGTCCCGGCCGCGCCTGCGGGGCCCTCGGGGCCGGACTCCACGCGCTTCTTCAGGCCTTCGAGCGCGCGGTCGATGATGACCTTCTCGGCCTTGCGCTTGATCATGCCGAGCATCGGGATCTTGACGTCGACGGTGAGCTGGTAGGTCACCTCGGTGGCCGCGCCGCCGTTCACCGGGACGAGGCGGTAGGAGCCGTCGAGGGCGCGCAGCATCTGGGACTTGACCAGCGACCAGCTGACCTCGTCGTCGCCGGTCCAGGTGTAGGCGAGGGTGTGGTCGTCCTTGATGGCACCGGCGTCGAGGAGCAGCCGGACCTGGGCGGCGCGGCCGTGGTCGTCCTTGGCCAGCACCTCGGCCTCCTTGACCTCGCCGGTCCACTGCGGGTAGCGCTCGAAGTCGGCGATCACTCCCATCACCTCGGCGGGCGGCGCCGCGATCGTGGTGCTAGAGCTGGTGTGTTCGGCCATCGCCGTGACTCCTCCATGCCGATTGCGCCGGTACGGCCCGGCCCCCGGCTCGCGTCGAAACCGGTGTCTCTGCTGCTGAAGGCTACCGCGCGGCGCGGCGGCGCCGGACACCAGCGGGCCGGGCGGCGCGGGCCCGCGAGGCGGCCGGGCGCGGCGGCCGGTTCACCACTCCAGGACGTAGGGCCGGCCGGTCGCGCGGAAGTGGCCGACGTTGACGCACTCGGTGGCGCCGATGCGCATCCGGCGGGCGAGCGGCTGGTGGACGTGGCCGAAGAGGGAGTAGCGCGGGCGGGTGCGGCGGATGGCGTCGAGCAGGGCGGCGCTGCCGCGTTCGAAGCGGCGGGCGACGGTGTCGTAGCACAGCTCGGGGACGTCCGGCGGGATGTGGGTGCAGAGCACGTCGACCTCGCCGAGCGCCTCGATCTTGGCGGCGTACTCCTCGTAGCCGATCTCGTACGGCGTGCGCATCGGGGAGGGCAGTCCGCCGCCGACGAAGCCGAAGACGCGGCCGCCTATCTCGATCCGCTGTCCGTCGAGGACGGTGGTGCCCGCGCGGGCGTACTCGGGCCAGAGGCGGGGGATGTCGACGTTGCCGAAGGTGGCGTAGGTGGGGGTGGGCAGGGCGGCGAAGAGTTCGGCGTACTGGTCGCGGACGGCGGTCTCGATGACGGATTCGCGCGGCTGCCCGGCGGCGTCCAGCTCGCCCCACAGGCGGCGGCCGAAGGCGCGGGCCTCCTCGAAGCGGCGGGCGGTGCGCAGGTCGATGAGGCGGCGGGCGTTGTCGGCGCCGAAGAGGGCGGGGAAGATGCCGCGCGCGTGGTCGGCGTAGTCGAGGAAGAGCACGAGATCGCCGAGGCAGACGAGGGCGTCGGCGCCCTCACCGGCGCGGGCGAGGTCCCGGCTGTTGCCGTGTACGTCACTGACCACGTGCAGTCGCATGACCGAAAGCCTAAGTCGTGGCGAGCGCCGGTCGGCAGGGTGCCCTCCGCCGGTTACTTTCCGGTCACCGAAACGCTGGTCTAGTCTGCGCGGGCGGCCCGCCCCTCGCAGGTGGGGCCGTAAGTCCCCCGCCGCACCCCTCGCCATGTGACGCATCGAACATCTGGCCGTACCCCCTACCCCAAAGCAATACCGGTGGGTAACGTCCGGGCAGTCCAGTCCCCTGCCAGTCATGGACCGAACCGGTGCAGCACACAGCGTCGTGGCACCGGCGCCAATGAGGAGCAGCAGTCTTGCGCGAGTTCAGCCTTCCGGCTCTGTACGAGGTCCCTTCGGACGGCAATCTGACGGATCTCATCCGCCGCAACGCCGCGCAGCACCCGGATGTCGCGGTCGTGGGCCGGAAGACCGCCGGCGGCTGGCAGGACGTCACGGCCACCGCGTTCCTCGCCGAGGTCCGCGCCGTCGCCAAGGGCCTGATGGCCT
Source organism: Streptomyces sp. NPDC000404 (assembly GCF_040300365.1). NCBI lineage: Bacteria > Bacillati > Actinomycetota > Actinomycetes > Kitasatosporales > Streptomycetaceae > Streptomyces > Streptomyces sp. NPDC000404. The sequence goes on from NZ_JBEPDN010000001.1 coordinate 327,047, forward strand.
CCGGCATCCAGCCCGGCGACCGCATCGGCCTGATGTCGCGCACCCGCTACGAGTGGACACTGCTGGACTTCGCCATCTGGAGCGCCGGGGCGATCACCGTGCCGGTGTACGAGACCAGCTCCGCCGAGCAGATCCAGTGGATCCTCGGCGACTCCGGCGCGGTGGCCTGCCTGGTGGAGACGCCCGCGCACGAGGCGGCCGTCGAGTCCGTCCGCGACCGGCTGCCCGCGCTGGCCCACATCTGGCAGATCGAACGGGACGCCGTCGCCCGGCTGTCGGCCGCGGGCACCGCGCTGACCGACGAGGAGGTGGACGAGCGCTCCGCCCTCGCGGACGCCGACTCGCCCGCCACGATCGTCTACACCTCCGGCACCACCGGCCGCCCCAAGGGCTGCGTCCTCACCCACCGCAGCTTCTTCGCCGAGGTCGGCAACGTCGTCGAGCGGCTGCGCCCGCTGTTCACCACCGGTGAGTCGTCCGTGCTGCTCTTCCTGCCGGTCGCGCACGTGCTGGGCCGGCTGGTGCAGATCGCCTGCGTGATGGCGCCGATCAAGCTGGGGCACGCGCCGGACATCAAGAACCTCACCGACGACCTCGCCACGTTCCGGCCGACGATGATCCTGGGCGTCCCCCGGGTCTTCGAGAAGGTCTACAACGGCGCACGCGCCACGGCCCAGGCCGACGGCAAGGGCAAGATCTTCGACCGGGCGGCGGACACCGCCATCGCCTACAGCAAGGCGCTGGACACCGCGGCGGGCCCGAAGTTCGGCCTGCGGCTGCGGCACAAGCTCTTCGACAAGCTGGTCTACGGCAAGCTCCGCGCCGTCCTCGGCGGCCGCGCCACGCACGCCATCTCCGGCGGCGCCCCGCTCGGCGAGCGCCTCGGCCACTTCTACCGCGGCATCGGCTTCACCGCCCTGGAGGGGTACGGCCTGACGGAGTCCTGTGCGGCGACCGCGTTCAACCCCTGGGACCGGCCGAAGATCGGCACCGTCGGCCAGCCGCTGCCCGGCTCGGTGGTGCGGATCGCCGACGACGGCGAGGTGCTGCTCCACGGCGAGCACCTGTTCACCGAGTACTGGAACAACGAGGCGGCCACCGCCGAGGCGCTCTCCGACGGCTGGTTCCACACCGGCGACCTCGGCACCCTCGACGAGGACGGCTACCTCACCATCACCGGGCGGAAGAAGGAGATCCTGGTGACGGCGGGCGGCAAGAACGTCGCGCCCGCCGTGATCGAGGACCGGATCCGGGCGCACGCGCTGATCGCGGAGTGCATGGTCGTCGGCGACGGCCGGCCGTTCATCGGTGCGCTGATCACCCTCGACGAGGAGTTCCTGCCGCGCTGGGCCGCCGAGCACGGCCGGCCCGCGGACTCCACCGCGGTGACGCTGGCCGACGACCCGGAGCTGCTGGCCGCCGTGCAGCGCGCGGTCGACGACGGCAACGCCGCGGTCTCCAAGGCCGAGTCGGTCCGGAAGTTCCGCATCCTGCCGACCCAGCTGACCGAGGACTCCGGGCACGTCACGCCGTCGCTGAAGCTCAAGCGGAACGTGGTGGCGAAGGACTTCGCCGAGGAGATCGAGGCGCTCTACCGCGGCTGACGGACCCGTCGGCACGGCAGGCATACGGGGCGCGGCCCACCGGGCGCGCCCCGTCGGCGTGTCCGGGGGCGGCCGCCTCCGGGCGGGTCCGTCCGCGTCTTGCGGGCGGGCCGCACGGGCCCACCCCCGGGCTCAGAGCAGTTCCTTCAGCTTCTCGGCGAGCAGGTCCCAGCGCCACTTCTCCTCGACCCAGGCGCGGCCCCGCTCGCCCATCCGGCGGCGCAGCTCCGGGTCCGCCAGCAGCGTGACGACGCGTTCCGCGGTGGCCTGCGGGGAGCCGCCGGGCACCACCCAGCCGGTCTCGCCGTCCAGCACCGCGTCCGGCGCGCCGCCGGAGTCACCGGCCACGACGGGCAGCCCGGTGGCGGACGCCTCCAGGTAGACGATGCCCAGACCCTCGACGTCGAGGCCGCCGCGCCGGGTGCGGCACGGCATCGCGAAGACGTCGCCCGCGCCGTAGTGGGCGGGCAGCTCCGCCCACGGCACCGCGCCGGTGAACCGCACCGACTCCGCCACCCCGGTGCGCTCCGCCAGCGCCCGCAGCTCCTTCTCGTACGGACCGCCGCCGACGACCAGCAGGACGGCGTCCGGTACCGCGGCGGTGATCGCGGGCATCGCCTCGATCAGCGTGTCCTGCCCCTTGCGCGGCACCAGCCGGGAGACGCAGACGACGACGGGCCGGTCGGTGAGGCCGAGGCGGGCGCGGATCTCGTCGCCGCCGGAGCCGGGGTGGAAGGTCTTCTCGTCGACGCCGGGCGGCAGTTGGACCATCCGGGCGGCGGCCTCGGGGGTGAGCGCCGAGGCGATCCGGCGGCGGGTGTACTCGCCGAGATAGGTGAGGGTGTCGGTGCCCTCGCCGATGCGGCGCAGCAGCTGCCGGGCGGCGGGCAGCTGCGCCCAGCCGGCCTCGTGGCCGTGGGTGGTGGCGACGATCCGGCGCGCCCCGGCGGCGCGCAGCGCGGGCGCCATCAGCCCGAGCGGCGCCGCGGCCCCGAACCACACCGACGTACAGCCGTGCTCGCGCAGCAGCGCGGTGGCGCGGCGGGTGACGGCCGGGGTGGGCAGCAGCATCGTCGTACGGTCGCGGACGACCGGGAACTCCTGCTCGGCGTCGAAGGCGGCGGTGGCCGCGCGCCCCTCGGCGCCGCGCTTCCAGGTGGAGGCGTACACGACGACCTGGGTGGGGTCCAGGCGCTGCGCCATGTTGTGCAGGAACGCCTGGATGCCGCCGGGGCGCGGCGGGAAGTCGTTGGTGACGATGAGGGTCTTGTGCACGCTGGTCTCTCGGCGTCGGCTCGGCTCGCGGGCGCGGCCCGGTGGCCTCGCCTCCGGCCGACAGTACCGGGTCGGCCCCGGAGCGGGCCCGGGGGCGGCGGCGGTCCGGGACGCGCCGGGGCCGGGAGGCGGGGCACGGCGGGAGGCGTCCGGCATCATGCCCCGGGGCGGGACCGGGGCGTCCCCGGGCCGGGCGGACCGGCCGCGGGACGGCGCCGCCGGGCACGACCGGCGCGCCCCCGGCACGACCGGCACGGCGACGGCACGGCCCCACGGGACGACACGGCACGACACGGCACGACACGGCACGACAGGGCACGACAGGGCACGACACGGACAACGAGGTGACCATGGCTTCCGCGCACCCCGGCGACGCCCGGCCCCCGGCCCGGCCGCCCACCGCCCCGGACGACCGCCCTCGTCCCCGTCCCCGTCCCCGCCTCCGTCTCCGCCTCCGTCTCCGTCTCCGGACGGATCGGCTACGCCCCGGCCGCCTCCCGGTCACCGGCCTCCAGCTCCTTGCCTGGGCCGCGACCCGCGCCGTCCTCCTGCTCTGCGTCCTGAAGGTCCTGACCGTGCCCGGGCCGGACGTCACGAGCGATGTGTCGGTGATCTACCGGAGCTGGGCGCAGGTGCTGGCCTCCGGCTCCTTCCCGGTCGGCGACGTCACCTGGCAGTACCCGCCGGGCGCCGCCCTCGCGGTCCTCTCCCCCGGGCTGCTGCCGTTCCTGACCTACCCGCACGCCTTCTTCGCGCTGCTGCTCGCCGCCGACGCCGCCGTCCTCGCCCTGCTCGTACGGGCCGGGCGGCGGCCGGGCCGGCGGCCGGCGGGCGCGTGGGTGTGGATCGCCGGGGTCGCGCTGCTCGGCCCGACCGGGTACGCCCGCTACGACCTGATGGTCACCGCCGTCGCGGTCGCCGCGCTCTGCGCCGCCGCCCGCCGCCCGCGCCTGGCCGGGGCGCTGATCGCCTGCGGTGCGCTGCTGAAGGTGTGGCCCGTGCTGCTGCTGTGCGGGGCGCCGCTGCGCGGCCGCCGGGCGCGGGCGCTGTGGGGCGGCGCGGTGGTCTGCGGTGCGGCGCTGACGCTCGGCTTCGCCCTCGCCGCCCCCGGCGCGTTCGCCTTCCTCACCGCCCAACGGGACCGCGGTACGGAGGTCGAGTCGCTCGGCGCGCTCGTCCTCCATGTGGCCCGGCACTTCGGCCTGCCGGGCGAGGTGGTGCTGCGCTACGGCTCGATGGAGTTCGTCGGCCCGCTGGTGCCGCAGGTCAGCGCGGTGGCGACGGTGCTGACGGCCGTGGCCCTGGGCTGGCTCGTGTGGTGGCGGCTGCGGAGCGGGCTGCGCGCCGCGCCGCGGCCCGCAGTGTGGTGCGACGCGGCGTTCACCGCGGTGCTGCTGGCCACCGTCACCAGCCGGGTCATCAGCCCGCAGTACCTGCTGTGGCCGGTGGGGCTCGGCGCGGTCTGCCTGACCGTACGGGCGAGCCGGCAGACCCTGCCGGTGGCGCTGGTGCTGGCCGCGACGGGCCTGACGTGCTGGGAGTTCCCGCTCTGGTTCGACCGCGTCGTGGCGAGCGACGCACCGGGCGTCGCCGTCCTGCTGCTCCGCAACGCCCTGCTGCTCTGGGCCGCCCTCCTCGCCGCCCGCAGGCTGTGGCGGACGACGGTACGGAGCGCGGCGGACGGCGAGGCCCCGGCGGACGGCTCCGGCGGCCCGCCCGCACCGGAGACGGCCCCGGCCCCGGGCCCCGGTCCGGGCGCCGCCGCCGAGCGCCCGTCCGCCCCGCCGCAGCCTCCCGGCGCCCGCGCGCCCGGGCACTCCCCCGTCAGGTCAGCGCGCGCTTGAGGTAGGCCCGCCACTTCTTCGTGAACTCCCCTGCGCTCAGGCCGAGTTGGGAGCGGAAGGCGGTGTCGAGGCGGGCGTTGCGGACGGCCTCGCGACGGCCGTCCGCCGCCCCCGGCGCGGGCGCCGCCGGATGCCCGCCGACGACCCGCCGCCCGGTCCCGCCCGCACCGCCGTCCTTGGCGTCGTCGCGGCCCGGCGCGGTGGCCGGCGCTCCGGCGGAGGGCCCGTCACCGGACGCCGCGGCACCGGCCCCCGCCGACGGCGAAGCCGACCGCACCCCCGGCCCCGCATGCCCCTCCCGCGCCGGCACGCCGCCCGCCGCCCGGTAGAACGCGCGCAGCTTCGCCTCGCCCCATGTGTCCGCGATCATCCGGCAGGCCAGCCAGCCGGACTCGTACGCCTTCGCCAGCCGGTCGGCGCGGCCGGTGAAGCCGAAGTCCGCGTCGGCGGGCAGCCGCCGCGGCGGATGCCCGGCGGCGACCGCCCGCGACAGCTCCGGCGCCGCCGCGGCCGCCGTGTGCCGCTTCCCCCGGTACGCCACCCAGTCGGCGAACCCCTCCGAGAGCCACAGCGGGGTGTCGCCGGTGGTGGCCGTGCGGGTGGCGACATGGGTGATCTCGTGCGCCAGCACCACCGCGCGGCCCGTGTCGTTGAGGTCCGCGTACGCCTCCGGGTTGACGATCACCCGGTCGGCCGGGGCCTTCGCCTGCGCGCCCGCCTCACCGGTCGTCACCGCCGCGATGCCCGCGTACGCGGACGGGTCGCCGCTGCCCAGCAGTTGGGCCATCCCGGCGACCGAGCCCGGCGCCTCGATCACCACCTGGCCGCTCCAGCGGCCCTGCCAGGCGGCGGTGACGGCGGGCACCGCCGCGTCCGCCCGCCGCGCCAGATCCGCCAGCCGCCCGCGGTCCCCGGCGGCGCCCAGCACCAGCGCATGCCGCCCCCGCACCGCCGCCACCGGCCCCTGGTCCCACAGCTGCCGGGTGCCGGCGTGGCCGGACGCGGTGCCCTCGTCGTCCGACGCGATCCGCCAGCGGCCGGCCGTCCGGGTCAGCGTCAGATACTGCACCGAGGTGACCGGCTCGGCGTCGAAGCCCTTGAGCCGGTAGCGGAGTTCGACCTTGGCGGCCATCGTGCTGCCGCCGGACGCCAGCGGAAAGGCGTCGGTCGCGACGAGGTCGTAGCGCCAGCCGGTCAGCGGCAGCTCCTCGATCGTGCGGAAGGCGCGGCGCTGCCGGTCGCGGTAGCCGGGCCGCACCGGGTCGACGGAGGCGAGGAACGCGGCCTCGTCGTGCTCCTGTACCGCCCGGGCGCGGGCGTCCAGCATCCGCTGCACCTCGGGGAAGCGGGTCCGCGGCGGCGGCTCCTTCGCACAGCCGCTCGCGGCGGCGAGCACCAACGTCAGCAGCACGGCGCTCCCCGCGGCCGTGGCCCGGGGCGGTCGCCGTACACCCTGACCTGCCATGCGGCCGATCGTAAGCCGGGGCATGCGACGACGAAACCGCTGGGGGCCGCCCGGGCGGCAACGGCGCCGCCCCGCCGGCGACCGGGAAGGCCGCCGACGGGGCGGGAGGCGGGCGCGGCGCTGCCGCCGGGCGAGTGGCCCGGAGCGTCAGACGCGGACGCCGTACTGGAACGGCATGTTGTTGATCGACTCGTAGCGGACCGCGGCGCCGGGCTTCGGCGCGTGCAGCACGGTGTTGTTGCCCGCGTAGAGGCCGATGTGGTGCAGGTCGCCGTAGAAGAGCACCAGGTCGCCCGGCTTCAGCTCGCTCATGCCGATGCGGGTACCGGCGCTGGCCTGCGCCTGCGAGGTGCGCGGCAGCGACTGGCCGGCCTGCTGGTACGCCCAGGAGGTCAGGCCCGAGCAGTCGAAGGAGGACGGGCCGGTGGCGCCCCAGACGTAGGGCGAGCCGATCTTCGTCTGGGCGGCGGCGAGGGCGGCGGCGCCGCGCTGCGAGGCGGGGACGTCGTTGCCGAGGTCCACCCGCTCGTTGGAGCGGTTGGCGCGGTCCTCCTTGGCCTGGAGGGCTTCCTTCTCCTTGGCGGTGAGGGTGTTGAGCAGCTCCTGCGCCTTGGCGAGCTTGCCCTGGATCTCGTCCTTCTTGTCCCCGAGCGCCTTGCGGGTCTCGGAGAGGTCCTGGATCTTCCTGGCGGCCTCCGCGCGCTCCTGCGCGAGGCGGCGCTGCTTGTCCGCGATGACCTTGAGCTGATCGGCCTGCTTGCCGCTCAGCTGGTCGAGGGTGGCGGCCTTCTCCAGGTAGGTGTCCGGGTCGCCCGAGAGGAACAGCTGCACGGAGGGGTCGATGCTGCCGCTGCGGTACTGGCCGGAGGCGACGGCGCCCAGGCCCTTGCGCAGCTCGTTCAGCTCGCCCTGACCGCGGGCCACCTTGTCCTGGAGGTCGGCGACCTCCTTCTGGAGCTTCTGCTGATCTTCCTTGGCGCCGTTGTACTTCTCGGTCGCCTGCTCCGCCTGCTCGTAGAGCTTGTCGACCTCGGACTTGACGTCCTTCTTCGACGGGGCGGCCTGCGCGGCCTGGGAGGAGAGGGCGACGGCCGCCGCGGCGGTCGCGGTGAGCACGGTCACACGAGTACGGCTCGGCTGCTTGGGTCGACGGTGGGACGCCACGGGGGCGATCTCCTTCTTCCTTCAGCCGCCTACCGGGAAGTGGGGGGTGGTGACCCCGGCTCCGCGCGTACGCCGCGGACTCGGCGGTTCCTTCACTGTTCATCCCGGGTGGATGATCAACTGCATGAAGGTTCGAGGCCCGACCTTAGTAACCGAGTTGTGATCGCTTCAAATCCTCCCGGGTAAAAAACGCCGCGCCCAGGCCAGGTTTTACCAACATCACACGGGCTGTAGTGGGCACTTGACGGTCAGAGAGCAGGGAACGGACAAATCGTCGATCCGTCACCCCCGGGCACGTCGCCCCGTCAGACGCGGGCAAGTCGCTTGAGCAACAGGGCCGATGCCACCGGACGCGCCCCGGCCTTCGCCACACCGTCCGCCACCTCGCGGTCGGTGGAGACCACCACCACCGGCCGCCCCGCCGGCTCCGCGCGCACCAGCTGCCGGATCAACTCGTCCGCCGTCACACCAGGTTTGCTGAACAGCACCCGCACCCCGCGCGGCGGCGCGAGCAGCACCGGCGCCGCCAGCTCCGCACCGTCGAAGACACAGGTCATCTCCGCACCGGTCTGGGCGGCGAGCACCGCGAGGCCGCCCAGCAGCCGCAGCCGCTGCTTGTCCAGCGGCATCGTGGGATAGCCGGTCTTGGTGACGTTGTAGCCGTCCACCACCAGATGGGCCTGCGGCAGCGCCAGCAGCTGGTCCAGCAGGGCCGGATCGGTCTCCGACAGCGCGCGGGTGGCGATGTCCTTCGGCGTCATCCGGCCGGGCTCCACCGCCTCGACGGTGTCGGCGGGCCGCACCCCGGCGGGCGGCAGCGCCAGCTCCCGGCGCAGCCCCTGAGCCGCGTCGAGCACGGTGTCCAGCAGCAGCCGCACCCGCATGTCCTCGACGCTGCGGCCCTCCCGGGCGGCGCGGCGGCTGGTCTCCAGCGCCGCCTCGCTCTCCCCGATCCGCGCCTTGAGACGGCGCAGTTCACTGTCGGCCGCCGCCTTCTCGGACGCCGCCCGGGACCGCTCCGACTCCAGCTCCGCCGCCGCCTTACGGGCCGTCGCCGCACCCCGCTTCACATCGCTGAGGGCGCTGCGCAGCTTCCGCTGGAGCGCGTCGTTCTCCTTGCGGACGGCGTCCAGCTCGGCGCGCACCCGGTCGGCGTCGGCGCGGGCGTCCGCACGGGCCCGCGCCAGCTCCTCACGCAACCGGGCCAGCTCCCGCTCGGCCTCCTCGCCCGCCCGCTCGGCGCGGGCCCGCTGCGCCTCCTCGCCCGCCGCGGCGACCAGCTTCGGCCAGCCGTCGGGGCGCAGCACGTACGCCGCCGCCGCGAGGTCCAGCGGATCGGCGGCGGCGGGCGCGGTGCCCCGCTCCAGCGCCTCGGCGACCTCCGGCTGCGCCTCGCGGACCTTCTCCGCGATGCGCTGCCGGAAGACGGCGTCGCTCTCCAGCGCGGCGGCCATCGCGTTCCCCGCGAACTTGGCGCGCCGCGAGGGCGTGAAACGGGCGTACTGCCGCAGCGGCGGCGGGAGTTCGGCGACCGTCAGCGCGCCGAACGCGTCCGCGGTGAGCGCCACGACACGGCGCCGGACGCCCTCGGGCAGCGGACGGTCGAAGGCCTCCTCGCCCCCGCCGCCGGACGCCGCCCCGCTCGCCCCCGGCTCCCCTGCTGGACGCTCCACCACGGTCTACTCGCCCCGATCCTCAGGCGTCCGCGCCCGGACGGTCGACCAGCTCGATCTGGTCGACCGCGTTGCACCAGCGGCACCGCACGGACTCGACGGCGTCGCTGAGCACCTCGCGCTCCTCGACCTTCGGCTCCCCGGCCAGATCGAGGTGCGTGTACTCCACCACCTTGGACGTGCGGGTCACGTCGAAGCGGGTGAGGTTGCCGCACAGGGTGCAGCGCCACCGGGTCCGGTCCGTCGGCAGGGGAACAGCCATCGTGATCGTCCTTCTTCCTACTCGTGCGGTGCGGATGCTGCGGCCTCACGCGGTGCGCCGTCGGACTGCGGGAAGTACGCAAAGTACCGACCGTAACCCTACGGCCTGACGGCACGGCCGCGCGGGCACGGCCCAGGAGGCGGGACGCGGCGAGGCAGTCCGCCCCGAATGCCCCTCATTGCGGCATGATCCCCTTCATGACGGCGCCGCCCCTGCCTCCGCCACCGCCCGAAGACCCCCGGCCCCGGCCGCCGCACACCCCACCGGACGCCCGCCATCCGGACCGCCCGGCCCGCGGCGCGTACTCCGTGACGAACCTCCTCATCGCGGTCTGCTGCGCCCTCTTCGTCCTCGGCCCCGCATCCGGCCTCAACCCGCTGTACGGAACCGGCGACGCCCTCCTCCAGGCGCAGACCGCGTACTTCGCACGCTGGGGCGTCATCCCCCGCGACCTCTGGGCCGGCCACCCGGCCGCCTGGCTCACCCCGCTCACCGCGCTCTTCGTCCACGGCAGCTGGCTGCACCTGCTCGGCAACGCCCTCTTCCTGCACGTCTTCGGCGGCATGGCCGAAGCCCGGATGGGCCGCCCGGCCTACACCGTCTTCTTCCTCGTCACCGGCTACCTGGCGCTCCTCGGCTACGCCGCCGCCCACGCCGCCTCCGGCCAGACGCTGGTCGGCGCCTCCGGCTCCATCTCCGGCGTCCTGGGCGCGTTCCTCTACCTCTTCCCCCGCGCCCGCGTCACCAGCCTCTTCCCCTTCCTCTTCTTCCTCCCGCTGCGCTTCCCCGCCTGGGTGGTGCTGCTCTTCTGGTTCGCCCTCCAGTGGCTGGCCGCCCAGCGCGACCCCGCCGGCCCCGGCGTCGCCTACCTCGCCCACGTCATCGGCTTCGCCCTCGGCTTCCTCTACGCATGGGCCCGCCACCGGCCCGCTACTGTGGAGGTCACCAGGGGGAATGCACCGGCGACCGAGGGAGAGAGCCAGCCGTGATCACGTCGATCGTGCTCATCAAGACCAGCGTGGACCAGATCCCGGAGATCGCCGAGCAGATCGCCGCGCTCGAAGGGGTCAGCGAGGTGTACTCGGTCACCGGCGCGCACGACCTCATCGCGATGGTCCGCGTCGCCGCCCACGACGACCTCGCCGACGTCATCCCCGGCCGCATCAGCAAGGTGCCGGGCGTCGCCTCCACCGAGACGCACATTGCGTTCCGCACGTATTCGCAGCATGACCTGGAGGCGGCGTTCGCGATCGGCCTGGACGCCTGACGCCTGACGCCTGCGGCGGGCGGTTCGCCGGTTCGCCTGCGGGTTCGCCTGCTGCGTTGTTTTTCGGCTTTCCCGCCGTGAGGGTTTGGCGCCGTTGCGCCTGCGGCGGGCGTGGGTTGTCGGGAGCGGGGGCCCTCCTGCGGACTCCGTCCTCCGGAGGTCCCCCTCCCGTGGGTGGGTGGTAAAAGGCCGGTGGGGGTTCGCCACCGTCGTCATCTTCCCTACGTGCGAGAAGACGACGACGGTGGCGTACCCCCACCATCTTTCCCCCACCACAAACGGAAGGGGCCGGACCGCAGGACGGAGTCCGGAGGTCCGGCACCGCAGCCGAAAAGCCTCGCGCAGCGACCACGCCCGCCGCAGGCGCAACAAACAGACAGCGAGCAACGCACCGCACAAGCACCGCGCAGCGGCAGGGCAGCGGACGGGCCGCAGGCCACACACCGCACCCGGCACCGCGCAGCGGACCGGCAGCGGACAGGCCGCGGACTAGCGCGCCCCGGCCGCGACGAGTTCCCGGACCGCTCGGACGAAGCGGTCGACGTGCTCGTCGGGCGTACCGGCACCGAAGCTGACGCGGACGGCGCCCAGCTCGCTCCCGCCCGCCGCGGGCGCAAGCACAGGCGAACCGCACTCGGCGGGCTCATCCGGCGCCCCGCCGAGCAACGCTCGGACCAGCGGGTGGGCGCAGAAGAGCCCGTCGCGGACGCCGATCCCGTACTCCGTGGACAGCGCCGCCGCGAGGCGCGAGCTGTTCCAGCCGTCGACGACGAAGGACAGCACGCCGACGCGGTCCGCGTCGTCGCCGAAGAGCGACAGGACGCGGACGCCGGGGATATCCGCCAGGCCGTTCCGGACGCGGGCGATGAGTTCCTGCTCGCGGGCGACCACCGTGTCGAAGCCCGCGTCGGTGAGCGCCCGGCACGCGGAGGCGATCGCGTAGGCGCCGATGACGTTGGGCGAACCGGCCTCGTGGCGGGCCGCGGTGGTGTGCCAGGCGACGTCGACGCCGCCGTCGGGGCGGCGCGTGACGGTCCGGCTGGCGCCGCCGCCGGCCAGGTACGGGTCCGCCTCGCGCAGCCAGTCGGCGCGGCCGGCCAGGACGCCGGAGCCGAACGGCGCGTACAGCTTGTGGCCGGAGAACGCGACCCAGTCCACGTCGAGTCCGGCGAGGTCGACGGGCCGGTGCGGCGCCAGCTGGGCGGCGTCCAGGACGATCCGCGCACCGTGGGCGTGGGCCGCGGCGGCCAGCTCCTGGACCGGCCAGATCTCGCCGGTGACGTTGGAGGCGCCGGTCACGCAGACCAACGCGGGTCCGTAGGGGGCACGGGCCGCGAGGGCCTTTTCCAGGGTGTCGACGGCCTGGCGGGGGGTGCGCGGCGCGTCGAGGTAGGTGACGTCGATGCCGTCGCGCTGCTCCCACGGCAGCAGCGCGGCGTGGTGCTCGGTCTCGAAGACGAAGACGCGGGTGGCGGGCGGCAGCGCGGCGGCCAGCAGGTTGAGGGAGTCGGTGGTGGAGCGGGTGAAGATCACCTGGTCGTCGTCGCGGCAGCCGAGGAAGCCGGCGACGGTGGTGCGGGCGTTCTCGAAAAGGTCGGTGGAGAGCTGCGAGAGGTACCCGGCGCCGCGGTGCACGCTGCCGTAGTAGGGCGCGTAGGCGGCCACGTCGTCCCAGACCCGCTGGAGCGCGGGGGCGCTCGCCGCGTAGTCGAGGGCGGCGTAGCCGATCTCGCCGCCGGCGGCCAGCGGTACCTGGACATCTCGCCCCAGAACCTCCAGTTCGTCACAGACGGGGCGGTCGGCGGCAAGGGTGGAGACAGGCATGGCGAACTCCCGTGAGAGAAAGGCGAATTCACCGCGCGCGGGTAGGCGAAAGCGCGAAGGGGCGCGGGGAATTCGGCAGGCAGGAAAGAGCAGCGGTGGGACGCTGAATTACTTCGGAAGCGAAAGGCTGGAGAGCGGGCTTTTGCAGCCCTATCGCATTCGCTGGTTCACGGAAGTTCTCCCTCTGAGGACCAGGATCCCTGGCGAGGGATCCGCGCTTGCCGCAGACCTCGCTGCCTGCGGCCTGGTCATCACCCGGGGCACCCCGCCACGGAAGGAGGGTTGCCGGACAGCGGGCCGGGGCCTATATCGCTGTCACTCGTGACCTGCGCAGCATCATGCCATATGAACGGAGCGGCGCAAGCCCGGTCCGGTTGTTGAGATCAACCGGACCGGAATTGCGCCGCATTCCCCGCAACGGCCGTACCGCGCTCAGGCGTTGCTGGCGACCGCCCAGCGCTCCAGCGCCCGCTTGGCCGCCCCGGAATCGATCGACTGAGCCGCCCGCTCCATACCGGCCCGGATCTGCTCGGTCAGCGGCGCCGCGGTCGGCTCCAGCGCGGCGAGCGCCGCCGCGGAGTTCAGCAGCACCGCCTCGCGGACCGGGCCCTTCTCCCCGTCCAGCAGCCGCCGCGCCACCTCGGCGTTGTACGCCGCATCCGCACCGCGCAGCGCCTCCACCGGGACCAGCGGGATCCCGACGTCCCGCGGGTCGAACGTCTCCTCCCGCACCGCGCCGTCCCGCACGATCCACACCCGCGACGTCGCCGTCGTCGTCAGCTCGTCCAGCCCGTCGTCACCGCGGAAGACCAGCGCGGACGAACCGCGCTCGGCGAGCACCCCGGCGAGGATCGGCGCCATCCGCGCATCCGCGACACCGGTCGCCTGCGCCTGCACCCGCGCCGGGTTGGTGAGCGGGCCCAGCACGTTGAAGGTGGTGCGGATGCCCAGCTGCCCGCGGGCGGTGGCGACATGGCGCAGCGCCGGGTGGAAGGTGACCGCGAAGCAGAACGTGATGCCCGCCTCCTCGGCGACCTCGACGACGCGCCGCGGGGTGAGGTTCAGCCGGACGCCGAGCTTCTCCAGGACGTCGGAGGAGCCGCTCGCCGACGACGCGGCGCGGTTGCCGTGCTTGATCACCTTCGCGCCCGTGCCGGCCACCACGATCGAGGACATCGTGGAGATGTTGACGGTCTTGGCGCCGTCGCCGCCGGTGCCGACGATGTCCACGCCGGGGCCCGGCACCTCGATCAGCCGGGCGTGCGCGTACATCGCGCGCACCAGCCCGGAGATCTCCGCGACGGTCTCGCCCTTGGCGCGCAGCGCCACCGCGAACCCGGCGATCTGCGCGTCGGTGGCCTCGCCCCGCATGATCCGGTCCATCGCCCAGGCGGTGTCGTCGGCGGCGAGGTCATGGCCGTCGAGCAGGGCGTTCAGGACGCCCGGCCAGGTGTGGGCCGCCACGCTGTCGCCGCCTGCCGGGGTCGCAACGTTCATGGTCCACACTCCTGGTTCGTGCCTGCGTATGAGGTAAACCCTATCGAGCCGCGGACATGCCGGAGGGCCCCGTCCGGTGTCCGGACGGGGCCCTCTGGGTGGCGTCTCACAACCGCCGTGCCCTCACGGCGGCTCGGTGATCAGTGGTGGCCGTGGCCGCTGCTGATCTCCTTGTACTCCTCGACGGTCGGCTTCGGGATGACGTTGTCCTCGCCGTAGTACGCCTTCGAGAGCTTGGCACGCAGCTTCTGCGACCGCGTGGCCTTGCGCTCGACGCCGTTCTCGTCGACCTCGGGCTCCAGCTCCAGCGGAGCGGGCTGCTCGTGCTGGGTGAGGACGTGCAGCTGCTCCTGGGTGAGCGGCTCGTGGACCTCGATGAACTCACCGTGCGGCAGGCGCTTGATGATGCCCGACTCGCGGCCGTGCAGCACCTTGTCCTTGTCGCGGCGCTGCAGCCCCAGGCAGATCCGCTTGGTGGCGATGAACGCCAGCACCGGACCGACGAAGAACGCGATGCGCACGAACCAGGTGATCGAGTTGATCGACAGGTGGAAGTGGGTCGCCCACAGGTCGTTACCGCCACCGATCAGCATCACGAAGTACGCGACCAGCCAGGCCACACCGAAGCCGGTACGGGTCGGGGCGTTGCGCGGACGGTCCAGGATGTGGTGCTCGCGCTTGTCACCCCGCACCCACGACTCGATGAACGGGTAGACCGCGATGGCCACCAGCACCAGCGGGAAGATCAGGATCGGGATCAGCACACCGAAGTTGATGGTGTGACCCCAGAAGTCCCACTCCCAGCCCGGCATCACACGGACGAGACCCTCGGCGAAGCCCATGTACCAGTCGGGCTGGGCGCCGGTGGACACCTGGTCCGGGCGGTACGGGCCGATGGCCCACACCGGGTTGATGCTCGCGATGGCCGCGATCACCGAGATGACACCGAAGACCAGGAAGAAGAAGCCTCCGGCCTTGGCCATGTAGACCGGCAGCAGCGGCATGCCGACGACGTTCTTGTTGGTCTTGCCGGCACCCGGGAACTGCGTGTGCTTGTGGTAGAAGACCAGGATCAGGTGGGCCACCAGCAGACCGAGCATGATGCCCGGCAGCAGCAGCACGTGCACCGTGAAGAACCTCGGGATGATGTCGTGCCCCGGGAACTCCCCGCCGAAGATGAACATCTGCAGGTACGAGCCGATCAGCGGCATCGCCAGGATGACACCCTCGATGAACCGCACGCCGGTGCCGGAGAGCAGGTCGTCGGGGAGGGAGTAGCCGGTGAAGCCGGTGAACATGCCCAGCACCAGCAGCAGGAAGCCGAACAGCCAGTTGACCTCGCGCGGCTTGCGGAAGGCGCCGGTGAAGAACACCCGCATCATGTGGACCATCATGCCGGCGAGGAAGATCAGCGCCGCCCAGTGGTGGATCTGCCGGATCAGCAGACCACCGCGGACGTCGAAGCTGATGTTCAGCGTCGACTCGAACGCCTGGGTCATCCGGATCCCGTGCATCGGCACGTAGGAGCCGTGGTAGACGACCTCGGCCATGCTCGGGTGGAAGAACAGCGTCAGGTAGACACCGGTCAGGATGATGATGATGAAGCTGTAGAGGCAGATCTCACCCAGCATGAAGGACCAGTGGTCCGGGAAGATCTTGCGCATGTTGGACTTGGCGAGGCTGTAGATGCCCAGCCGGCCGTCCGCCCAGTCGGCGATCCGCTCGCCCCGCGGCGCCTGGCCGCGACGCGCGGTGGTCGCGCTCGTCTCGTTACTCATCCGCGCTCCCAGAAGCTCGGGCCGACGGGCTCCGCGAAGTCGCTGACGGCTTCGAGGTAGCCGTCCTTCACCGTGATCTGCAGCTGCGGCAGGGCGTGGCCCGCGGGGCCGAAGATCACGCGACCGCCGTCGGACAGGTCGAAGGTGGACTGGTGGCACGGGCAGAGCACGTGGTGCGTCTGCTGCTCGTACAGGCTGATCGGGCAACCGACGTGGGTGCAGATCTTCGAGTACGCCACGATGCCCTCGTGCGACCACTCAAGTTCCTGCTTGTCCTTGATGTTCTGCGGCTGGATCCGCACGAGCATCAGGGCGTCCTTGGCGATCTTGGTGTTGAACTCCTCGTCGTCCTCCTCCAGGCCCTCGGGCTTGGCGAACGTCAGGGAGCCGACCGCGATGTCCTCGGGACGCAGCGGGAGGTTGGTGGACTGGTTGACCAGGCGGATGCCCTTCTTCCAGCCCGTGCCGCGCAGCTTCTTCTCGGGCAGCGGCCCGAGGTCACGCAGCAGGACGACGCCGGAGAGCGGCACCAGGGCCAGCGCACCGAACATCGTGTTACGGATCAGCTTGCGGCGGCCGAACCCGGACTCCTTCGCGCCCTGCGCGAAGTCGGCGAGCACCTTGGCCTTGACCTCGGGCTCCGCCTCGATCGGGTGCCGGTCGTCGGCGATCTCCTCGTCCGACATCAGCGTGCGGGCCCAGTGGACCGCGCCGGCGCCGATGGCGAAGAGGGCGATACCCAGGGTCAGACCCAGGGAGAAGTTCAGCGCGCTGATGTGCCCGATCGGCCAGATAAAGACGATCTTGTCGATCGGGAAGATCACATACGACGCGATGAACGCGACGGTCGCGAGCATCGACAGGAGGAAGAAGTAGGCCACGACGCGCTCGGAGCGCCGGGCGGCCTTCTCGTCGATGTCCTGGATGCGATGCTCGTGCGCGGGCAGACCCGGGTCGGCGAAGGGGTTGTCCGCCTTCGCCGGCGCACTGTCGTGAGCGGTGCGCTCACTCGGAAGGGATTCTTCTGGCACGTCTGCGTGTCGTCCAGTCTCACTCATGACTTCTTGGCCTTCGTAGTCCGGGCAGCGACCCAGATGGCGACCGCGACCAGCGCGCCCAGGCCGAAGATGTAGCCGAAGAGACCCTCGCTGACCGGACCGAGACCACCGAGGTCCAGGCCACCGGGGCTCGCGGTGTCATCGCCGTTGACGGCGCCGAGGTACGCGACGATGTCCTTCTTGTTCTCCGAGGACAGCGTGCCGTCACCGAAGGAGGGCATGTTCTGCGGGCCGGTCTGCATGGCCTCGTAGATGTGCTTGGGGTCCACGCCCTCGAGCGTCGGTGCGAACTTGCCGTTGGTCAGGGCGCCGCCCTTGCCGGTGAAGTTGTGGCACTGCGCGCAGTTGGTGCGGAACAGCTCGCCACCCTTGCCGACGTCGGCACCGTCCGGGCTGTACTGGTCCTTGCCGGGAACGGCGGGACCGGCGCCCAGCGACGCGACGTACGCCGCCAGCTGGTCGATCTGCGCCTGGTTGTAGATGGGCGTCTTCCGCGGCACCTGGGCGCCGGGCTGCTGGGCCGGCATACGGCCGGTGCCCACCTGGAAGTCGACGGCTGCGGCGCCGACACCGACCAGGCTCGGGCCGTCGGACGAGCCCTGACCGCCGGTGCCGTGGCAGCTGGCGCAGCCGACGGCGTAGAGCTTCTTGCCCTCCTTGATGGCAAGAGACTGGGCGGTGTCATCGGCCTGAGCCTTGTCCGCCGGCGCGAACGCGGCGTACAGCCCCCCAGTGACCGCCAGCGCGAAGAGTAGGACGACGAGCGCCGCCAGCGGATGGCGCCGTCGTGCGGAGAGCTTTTTCACGGATTACCCCGGTGTCAGGATCTTCTGCGTCGATGCTTTGGCTATGTCTGTCTGAACTGCGGTTTCCCGGTAGGTACCGGTTACCGGATCAGGTAGATCGTGGCGAAGAGGCCGATCCAGACGACATCGACGAAGTGCCAGTAGTAGGACACGACGATGGCCGCGGTGGCCTGTTCGTGGGTGAACCTCTTGGCCGCGTACGTCCTGCCCAGGACCAGCAGGAAGGCGATGAGACCGCCCGTCACGTGCAGGCCGTGGAAGCCGGTGGTCAGGTAGAACACCGAGCCGTAGGGGCCGGACGAGAGCGAGAGGCCCTCTTCCTTGACCAGTTCGGTGTACTCGAAGACCTGACCGCCGATGAAGATCGCGCCCATGATGAACGTGATCACGAACCACGTGCGGAGCTTCTTGACATCGCCGCGCTCCGCCGCGAAAACACCGAGCTGGCAGGTCAGCGAGCTGAGCACCAGGATGGTCGTGTTCGTCGCGGAGAACGGAAGGTTCAGCGCATCGGAGGTTTCCTTCCAATACTCGGCACCGGTCACCGATCGAAGGGTGAAGTACATCGCGAAGAGGGCCGCGAAGAACATCAGCTCGGAACTCAGCCAGATGATGGTTCCGACGCTGGTGAGATTCGGTCGATTGACCGACGGGTGCGCGTGCCCGGTTTCTACTGTCGTTGCTGTCGCCACGACCGACATTATGTCGGTCGCTTATCCCGCCCTCACTCCGGGGGGTGCCGTTCGGTGTGTCAAGGCCGTATGCCCTGCTCGTACGGGGCTCTTCCGGCTTCGCCCGAAGGGGGGAAGCGCGCGGCCTCGGGGCGCCTCGGTGCCGTACCGTGGCCAGTCCTGACGGGCCGTCGGACGGATCTTGGTGGCGTCCGCACCCTCCTGTCCGCGGCCCTTGCGGGAGTAGCATCCGAGCCCTACCCACGGCGGGGGCGTTCCCTGCACAGGTGCCGTCCCGGTCCGTACCGCTTCGAAGCGTGGAGGAACGATGCAGGCGACTGCCACGGTGCTGGTCTACAGCGACAACGCCACCACCCGCGAGCAGGTGAGGCTGGCCGCCGGACGGCAGCCCGCGGCCGATGTCCCGCCGGTGGAGATCCTGGAGTGCGCGACCCTGCCCGCCGTCCTGGAGGCGCTGGAGCAGGGCGGCGTCGACGTCTGCGTCCTGGACGGCGAGACCGCACCGGCCGGCGGGATGGGCGTGTGCCGGCAGATCAAGGACGAGATCTACGCCTGCCCGCCGGTGCTGCTGCTCATCGGACGCCCGCAGGACGCCTGGCTGGCCACCTGGAGCCGGGCGGACGCGGCGGTGACGCATCCGGTGGACCCGGTGGCGTTCGCCGGCTCGCTCGCCGCCCTGCTGCGCGGACGGGTCCTCGCACGCAGCTGAGCGGCCGTCTGAGGCGCCCTCAGACCTCGGGGCGCAGCCGGGCCGCATCGGCGGGCTCCCGCTGCCGCTCGGCCGCCCCTGTGGTGGCGGCGCCCTTCCTCAGGGCGCTGCCCTCGCGCCACTCCTGCCAGGGCATGTTCCAGTCGCCGAAGCCGTTGCCGAAGGGCGCCATGGTGTCGCCGCCGCTGTTGACGACCTTCACGATGTCGCCGACGCGCACGGTGTTGAAGAACCACTGGGCGTCACCGGTGGACATGCCCGTGCAGCCGTGGCTGACGTTGGCCGCGCCCTGCGATCCCACGGACCAGGGCGCGGCGTGCACGTACTCGCCGCTGGTGGTCACCCGCGTCGCCCAGTAGACGGGCAGGTCGTAGGAGTCCGAGCTGCCCTCCGGGATGCCGATGCTGCCGCTGGTCATCCGGACGAAGCTCTCCTTGGCGAGGACGACCTTGACGCCGTTGCGGGTGTCGAAGCCGGGCTTGCCGGTGGTGACCGGCAGCGTGTTGATCTGCCGTCCGTTGCGCAGCACCGTCATGGTGTGCGAGGAGGCGTCGGTGACGGCGACGACCTTGTCGCCGGTGGTGAGCTTCACGGGCTTGGCTGGGCCGCCGTAGAGGCCCTTGGAGATCTTCAGGCCCTCCAGGTTGCTGTGGACCTCGATGGCCGCGTGCGCGGGCCAGTACTCCTTGGGGCGGAAGTGCAGCGTCTTGCCGTCGACCCAGTACCAGGAACCCTGTACGCGGGGCGTGGAGTCCACCTTGAGGGCGCTCTCGACGACCGCGCGCGCCTGCGGGTCCTTGACCTCCCGGCTGAGCTTGGCGGTGACCGGCTGGCCGACGCCGTACTCGCCGCTGTCCGGGCCGAAGGTGACCTGGAGGCGGTCGCCGCCGCCCTTGGTGGCGACGTGCAGCGTCTTGCTTCCGGGATTGCCGTCCTCGTCCTCGGTGCTGACCTGCACCGTGTAGCGGACGCCGGCGGCGAGCGGCACGGTGGTCCGCCAGTGCTTGCCGTCGGCGGTCAGCTCGCCGCGGATGGAGCGGCCGGAGGCGTCCGTGGCGGTCACGTCCGTCAGGCGCGTCTCGTCGTCCTTGACGGACACTTCGAGCGGCTTGTTGGGGTCCGCCGTCCGTGTCCCGTCCGGCGTGTTGGACGTGATCTGGTCGGCCGCGTCGTAGGGGTTTGCGGAGAGCGCTTCCGACGACGAGCCCCCGCACGCGGTGGCGGACACCGCGAGGGGCACGAGCAGGAGGCCGCAGCTCAGCACCGTCCGGGTTCGGGGTCTGGGACTCATGTACCAAAAATATGGAGAAATCCCGGGAGCGGCGCGCTGGAGGACTGCAAACGGGGCGGGCCCGGACACCAGTTGAGGTGTCCGGGCCCGCCCTTCACGGCACGAGAGCCGTGGTCACTGCGTGCGGTTCTCGCCGCGGTAGTACTCGAAGACCCAACCGAACAGGCCGACGAAGATGACCGGTGCCGAGAAGTAGATCAGCCACCAGCCGAAGCAGACGCCCAGGAAGGCGAGGGCGCCACCGACGGCCAGCGAGAGCGGCTGCCAGCTGTGCGGGCTGAAGAAGCCCAGTTCGCCCGCGTCGTCCGCGACCTCGGCGTTCTCGTTGTCCTGCGCACCCGCGTCGACCCGCCGGGCCGTGAAGGCCAGGTAGTAGCCGATCATGATGCAGAGGCCGAACGCGAGGAACAGCGCGGTGGTGCCCGCCGGCTCCTTCGACCAGACGCCATAGACGATCGCGATGGCGAGGACGAAGACGGAGAGCCAGATGAACATCTTGCCCTGGATCTTCACTTGCCAGCCTCCTTGCCGCCGGCGAGGGCCTTGTCATCCGCCGGACCGTGGCCGTTCTGGAGGGCGTCCAGCGCGGCGATCTCCGGGTGGTGCAGGTCGAACGCCGGGGATTCGGACCGGATGCGCGGCAGGGTGAGGAAGTTGTGCCGCGGGGGCGGGCAGGACGTCGCCCACTCCAGGGAGCGGCCGTAGCCCCAGGGGTCGTCGACCTCGACCTTCTTGCCGTACTTGGCGGTCTTCCAGACGTTGTAGAAGAACGGCAGGATCGACAGGCCGAGCAGGAAGGAAGCGATCGTCGAGATGGTGTTCAGCGTGGTGAAGCCGTCGGCCGCGAGGTAGTCCGCGTAACGACGCGGCATGCCCTCGACGCCCAGCCAGTGCTGCACGAGGAACGTGCCGTGGAAGCCCACGAACAGCGTCCAGAACGTGATCTTGCCGAGGCGCTCGTCCAGCATCTTGCCGGTGAACTTCGGCCACCAGAAGTGGAATCCGGAGAACATCGCGAAGACGACCGTGCCGAAGATGACGTAGTGGAAGTGCGCCACCACGAAGTACGAGTCGGAGACGTGGAAGTCCATCGGGGGCGACGCCAGGATGACGCCGGTCAGACCGCCGAAGGTGAAGGTGATCAGGAAGCCGATCGCCCAGAGCATCGGGGTTTCGAAGGACAGCGAGCCCTTCCACATCGTGCCGATCCAGTTGAAGAACTTCACACCGGTCGGGACCGCGATGAGGAATGTCATGAAGGAGAAGAACGGCAAGAGCACGCCGCCCGTCACATACATGTGGTGCGCCCAGACCGTCACCGAAAGACCGGCGATGGAAATCGTCGCGGCGATCAGACCGATGTAACCGAACATCGGCTTCCGGGAGAAGACCGGAATGACCTCGGAAATGATGCCGAAGAACGGCAGCGCGATGATGTACACCTCGGGGTGTCCGAAGAACCAGAAGAGGTGCTGCCAGAGCAGTACGCCGCCATTTGCCGCGTCGAATACATGGGCACCGAACTTACGGTCCGCCTCCAGGGCGAACAGCGCGGCGGCCAGGACCGGGAAGGCCAGCAGGACCAGCACACCGGTCAGCAGGACGTTCCAGGTGAAGATCGGCATGCGGAACATCGTCATGCCGGGGGCGCGCATGCAGATGATCGTGGTGATGAAGTTGACCGAACCGAGGATCGTGCCGAAGCCGGAGAAGGCCAGACCCATGATCCACATGTCGGCGCCGACACCGGGCGACCGGACGACGCCGGACAGCGGGGAGTAGGCGAACCAGCCGAAGTCGGCCGCACCCTGCGGGGTGAGGAAGCCGGCCACCGCGATCAGCGAGCCGAAGAGGTACAGCCAGTACGCGAACATGTTCAGCCGCGGGAACGCCACGTCGGGCGCGCCGATCTGCAGCGGCATGATCCAGTTGGCGAATCCGGCGAACAGCGGCGTCGCGAACATCAGCAGCATGATCGTGCCGTGCATCGTGAACGCCTGGTTGAACTGCTCGTTCGACATGATCTGCGTGCCCGGACGGGCCAGCTCGGCGCGCATGAGAAGCGCCATGGCGCCGCCGATGCAGAAGAACGCGAACGAAGTGACCAGGTACATCGTGCCGATCGTCTTGTGGTCGGTGGTGGTGAGCCACTTGACCACGGCGATGCCTGGTTGCTTCTTGCGTACGGGCGGTGCTGCCGGAGCCGAATCGGCGGCGGCACCCTGGGATTCGTTGAGGATGCTCACTTGGTCTTGGTCTCCGCGTTCCTGGCGTGATCCGTCTGGTCCTCGCCTGACGGCAGATAGCCGGTCTGGCCCTTCTTCGCCAGGTCCTTCAGGTGCTCCCGGTACTTCTCGGGGGAGACGACCTTGACGTTGAAGAGCATCCGGGAGTGGTCGACGCCGCAGAGCTCGGCGCACTTGCCCAGGAAGGTGCCCTCCTTGTTGGGGGTCACCTCGAATGCGTTGGTGTGGCCCGGGATGACGTCCATCTTCATCAGGAACGGCACCACCCAGAAGGAGTGGGCGACGTCACGCGAGGTCAGGACGAACTGGACCTTCTCGCCCTTGGGGAGCCAGAGGGTCGGGCCGGGGTTGCCGGTTTCGGGGTCCCGGGTGGCGGGCGTGCCGATGTCGTGAACGCCGTCCGCGCCGGCCGGGAAGCCCTTCTTCAGCCGGTCAGGAATCGCCTTGAGCTGTTCCTGGTCGCTCTTGCTCGCGACGGTGGACTTGTTGCCGTCCACGTCCTCGATGTAGTTGAACGCCCAGCTCCACTGGAAGCCCACCACGTTGATGACGTGCTGGGGCTTCTTGGACGTCTTGAGGAGTTCACTCTCATCGCGCGCGGTGAAGTAGAAGAGCACCGCGATGATGATGAACGGAACGATCGTGTACAACGCCTCGATCGGCATGTTGTACCGGGTCTGTGCGGGGACCTCCACCTTGGTCCGGCTGCGGCGGTGGAAGATCACGCTCCAAATGATCAGACCCCAGACCAGCACGCCCGTTGCGAGGGCGGCGGCCCAGGAGCCTTGCCAAAGAGAGAGGATCCGCGGCGCCTCGTCCGTGACGGGCGTCGGCATACCGAGGCGGGGGAAGTCCTTTGATGTGCAACCAGTCGCGGTCGCCAGGACCAGGCCCGCAGCAAGCACCTGCGGCAGCTTCCGCCGCATCGGGCGCCGCGACGAGCGGTCGGAGCCGTTGGGACTCACGTAGCGCCTTCCCGAGAGTCTCGCCCGCGAGACCGGCTGCGGCCGTCTCGCTGGTCGGTCGCCGGCCCTGGCGCGGGCAGGGGTTTGGATGTTTATGCGGACCAAACCCTACTGGACGCTATTTGAGGGTGCGCGGGGAGGGTGCCCAACGCGGCGCGTCACTCCCCGAAGGGGTGGTTCTCGCAGGTCCGCGGCCTCCGTTCCGCCCCCGAATACCCGCCTTTCCGCGGGATCTGACGCCCCGCCCGGGGCGGGGCGCCGGGCCGCGCGCGGCCGCCCGCCGGACCGCGGCGGCGGTCCTCTACCGTCTCGCACATGCCGTACTTCGACGTCGCCTCCGCCGCCCCGCTGCATCCCGTCGCCCGGGAGGCGCTGCTCGCCTCGCTGGACGAGGGCTGGGCCGATCCGGCCCGGCTGCACCGGGAGGGGCGGCGGGCGCGGATGCTGCTGGACGCCGCGCGGGAGGCGGCGGCGGAGGCGGTGGGGTGCCGGGCCGACGAGCTGGTTTTCACCCCTTCGGGTACGCAGGCGGTGCATTCGGGCATCTCCGGCGTGCTGGCGGGGCGTCGGCGGGCCGGGCGGCGGCTGGTGCGGTCGGCCGTGGAGCACTCCTGTGTCCTGCATGCGGCTCAGGTGCACGCGGCGGACGGCGGGTCGGTGGCGGTGGTGGGGTGCGACCGGTCCGGGCGGGTCGCGGCGGACCGGTTCGCGGCGGAGCTGACGCCGGACACCGCGCTGGCCGCGTTGCAGTCGGCCAACCACGAGGTGGGGACGGTGCAGCCGGTGGCGGAGGTGGCGGAGGCGTGTGCGGCGGCGGGGGTGCCGCTGCTGGTGGACGCGGCGCAGTCGCTGCCGTGGGGGCCGGTGGCGGGTCCGTGGTCGGTGCTGGCGGGCAGTGCGCACAAGTGGGGCGGGCCGCCCGGGGTGGGGCTGCTGGCGGTGCGGAAGGGGACGCGGTTCGCGCCGCGGGGACCGGTGGACGAGCGGGAGGCGGGCCGGGCGCCCGGTTTCGAGAACATCCCGGCGATCGTGGCGGCGGCCGCGTCGCTGCGGGCGGTGCGGGCGGAGGCCGCGGCGGAGGCCGGGCGGCTGCGGGGGCTGGTGGCGCGGCTGCGGGAGCGGGTGGCGGCGGTGGTGCCGGATGTGGAGGTGGTGGGCGATCCGGAGCGGCGGTTGCCGCATCTGGTGACGTTCTCCTGCCTCTACGTGGACGGCGAGGCGCTGCTGCACGGTCTGGACCGGGCCGGGTTCTCGGTGTCGTCCGGCTCGTCGTGCACCTCCAGCACGCTGACGCCGAGCCATGTGCTCAAGGCGATGGGGGTGCTGTCCGAGGGGAACGTCCGGGTGTCGCTGCCGTGCGGGACCGGGGCGGACGAGGTGGAGCGGTTCCTGGAGGTGCTGCCGGGGGCGGTGCGCGAGGTGCGGGCGGCGCTCGGGGCGCCGGGGGCGGTCGCGGCGCCGGCGGGCGGGGAGGCCGGGTCGGTGGTGGTGGACGCGCTGGGCGCGCGGTGTCCGGTGCCGGTGATCGAGCTGGCGAAGGCGGTGGAACGGGTGCCGGTGGGCGCCACCGTGACGGTCCGGTCGGACGACGAGGTGGCGGCGCTGGACATTCCGGCCTGGTGCTGGACGCAGGGTCAGGAGTATCTCGGCGAGCGCCCGCTGGAAGGGGAGCGCGGCGCCGCGTACGTGGTGCGGCGCCGCGTGTAGGCGGACGGGCCGGGCGGCCGCGCCCCGCGCCCTCGGGCGGGGGCGCGGGCCGCGGACGGCCCCGGGGTCTCCCCCGGGCCGGTCAGGCCAGGTGCTGCTGGATGTCGGCGGCGGCCTCGTGGCCGTACGCCTTGGTGAAGCGGTCCATGAAGTGGCTGCGCTGCAGCTCGTACTCCTGGGTGCCGACGGTCTCGATGACGAGGGTGGCGAGCATGCAGCCGACCTGGGCGGCGCGCTCGGCGCCGACGCCCCAGGAGAGGCCGGAGAGGAAGCCGGCGCGGAAGGCGTCGCCGACGCCGGTCGGGTCGGCCTTGGTGGTCTCCTCGGGGGTGGCGACCTCGATGACCGGCTCGCCGGCGCGCTCGATGCGGACGCCGTTGGCGCCGAGGGTGGTGACGCGGGTGCCGACCTTGGCGAGGATCTCCTCGTCGGTCCAGCCGGTCTTGGACTCGATGAGGCCCTTCTCGTACTCGTTGGAGAAGAGGTAGGCGGCGCCCTCCATGAGGGTGCGGATGGCCTCGCCGTCCATGCGGGCGATCTGCTGGGAGAAGTCGGCGCCGAACGGGATCTGGCGGGTGCGGCACTCCTCGGTGTGGCGGATCATCGCCTCGGGGTCGTCCGCGCCGATGACGACGAGGTCGAGGCCGCCGACCCGCTCGGCGACGGTGTGCAGCTCGATCAGGCGGGCCTCGCTCATGGCGCCGGTGTAGAAGGAGCCGATCTGGTTGTGGTCGGCGTCGGTGGTGCAGACGAAGCGGGCGGTGTGCAGCACCTCGGAGATGCGGACCGAACGGGTGTCGACGCCGTGGCGGTCGAGCCAGGCGCGGTACTCCTCGAAGTCGTTGCCCGCGGCGCCGACCAGGATCGGCGTGGCGCCGAGCTGGCCCATGCCGAAGCAGATGTTGGCGGCGACGCCGCCGCGCCGGACGTCGAGCTGGTCGACGAGGAAGGAGAGGGAGACCGTGTGCAGCTGATCGGCGACCAGCTGGTCGGCGAAGCGGCCGGGGAAGGTCATCAGGTGGTCGGTGGCGATGGAGCCGGTGACTGCGATACGCACGGCTGTCTACTCCTGTGGAGGCGTAGGGAGGGGCGGGCGTTGCACCACGCTACCCGGTTCTCCCGACCCCTCCCACCTGCCGAAACTACCGCATAGTAGGGCTTTCCCGACTGACACCGGATGCGTACGGTTCCCGTATGACCAAGCATGTGAACCCCCTCACATCCCCGGCCCGGCGCGCGGGCGCCGCCGAGCCCGAATCGCTGGACCAGCTGCGCGGTGACTGCGCGCGGATGGCGCCGCGCTGGCGGGCGGCGCACCGTACTCCCCCGGCGCCGGACCGCGCCGCCGAGCTGCACGGCGTGCGGGTGCCGCCGGCGTCGGCGGCGCTGGTGGACGGGATGTCGGAGTACGGCGACTGAGAGCGGGTAGGGCCGGGCCCGGACGGCCGGGCGACTTCCCCGGGGCCGGTGGCCGCGGGGCGGTCGCCGGGCGTGCCGGGCCCGGCCGCGTGCCGCCCGGCGCACCGGCTGAGGGGAACCGCCCGTGCGCCCGTGCCGTCCCATGGGTGTCCTCCTCGTGGAGGGCGGCAGGACGGACGGCGGAGCCGAAGGAGCGATGCGGTGAACAGCGAGGACACCACCCCCGAACCGGCGAAGCCCACGCGGTCGCGGCGGAGCCGGGTCGCGGTCGTCTCGGTGGCCGCGGCGGTGCTGCTGGCCGGCGGCGGGGCCGCGTACTGGGCGTCGGCCGCCGGTGACGGCCAGGGGCACGGCAGTGCGGGCGGGCCGCCGCCCCTGGTGCTCGACGGGTATCAGGGCCGTGGGCAGATCGCCGCGGGTGAGCCCAATCCGCAGGGCGCGGCGTACCGCGCGGTGAAGGCGCTGCCGGCCGGGCCCGGTTCCGCGCCGGTGTACCGGCCGCACGGCGGTGTCACGCCGGAGGCGGTGAAGAGGCTGGCGAAGGCGCTGGATGTGGCCGGAAAGGTCCGGTCGGAGGGCACCGCGTGGAAGGTGGGCGGGCCGGCGCGCGACGGCCGGGGCCCGGTGCTCCAGGTCTCCAAGGCCGGTTCGGGCTCCTGGACGTACTCCGCGTACGGCACGCCCGGCGGCACCAACTGCGCGCTGCCCGCCTCCCCCGAGGGCGGGGCGGACGGCGGCGCGTCGGAGCGGCCGGGGTGTCCGTCGTACCGGGGCGGGCCGGACGCCGCGACGCAGGACGACGGCAGCGGCGCGGGCGCGGTCTCGCAGCGGGTGGCGGAGCGGGCGGTGCGGCCGGTGCTGGCGGCGCTGGGCCAGTCCGATGCGCGGCTGGACGCGCACGGGCTGTCCGGTGCGGTGCGGACGGTGCGGGCCGATCCGGTGCTCGGCGGGTTGCCGACGTACGGCTGGCAGAGTGATCTGCAGGTCGGTGCGGACGGTCAGGTGGTCGGCGGCAGCGGGCAGTTGGCGCGGCCGGTGAAGGGTGCGGAGTATCCGGTGCTGAGCGCGGACCGGACGCTGGCGCGGCTCAACTCCCGCGACGGGAGCCACACGCCGGGCGACTGCCGGTCGTCGGATGCGGCGCCGGGGAAGCCGGGCGGGATCGCGCCGTGCGAGCCCGCGCCGACCCGGGCGCAGCGGCCCGCCGAGGTGACCGGCGCGGTCTTCGGGCTGTCGGTGCAGTACGTCTCGGGCGGTCAGGCGCTGGTGCCGTCGTGGCTGTTCACGGTGGTGCAGCCGGGTGCGGGCGAGGGGCCGGACGCGACGGCGACGGTGGCGCATCCGGCGGTGCAGCCGCAGTATCTGACGCATCCCGGCGAGGGTCCCGCGAAGGGGTCCGGTTCGCCGTCCGGGGAGCCGGGGGCGATGGCGCTGGAGTCGTACGCGGTCTCCGATGGCGGCCGGAAGCTGACGCTGCATTTCTGGGGCGGGGTGTGCAGCACGTACACGGTGCGGGCGCACGAGTCGGCGAAGGCGGTGCGGACGGAGATCACCGGCAAGGAGAAGAAGCCGGGTCAGGTCTGCGTGAAGATCGCGAAGGAGTTCAGCCGGACCGTGACGCTGGAGGAGCCGCTGGACGGCCGGAAGGTGATCGACGCCTCGACCGGTGAGCCGGTGCCGGCGCGGTAGAAGGCGCCGGCCCGTCCGGGCCCCGGCCGTGCGGGCCGGCCGGATCTCCCCGTCCGGCCGGTCCGCGCGGCGGGGCCGGGCGGCGTCCCGGGCCGTGGGGCGCGGAGGCGGCGGGCGCGGACCGGCGGCGGCCGGGACGGCGAGTGCGGAGACGGCGGGCGCGGAGGCCGCGAGTGCGAAAACGGCGGAAGGCGGCACCCGTGCGGGGTGCCGCCTTCCGCCGTCTGTCGTCCCGCAGCCGGTCAGCTGAAGGAGTCGCCGCAGGCGCAGGAGCCGGTGGCGTTGGGGTTGTCGATCGTGAAGCCCTGCTTCTCGATGGTGTCGACGAAGTCGATCGAGGCGCCGCCCAGGTACGGGGCGCTCATCCGGTCGGTGACGACCTTGACGCCGTCGAAGTCCTTGACCACGTCGCCGTCGAGCGAGCGCTCGTCGAAGAAGAGCTGGTAGCGCAGACCGGAGCAACCACCGGGCTGCACGGCGACCCGCAGCGCGAGGTCGTCACGGCCCTCCTGCTCCAGCAGGGCCTTCACCTTCGACGCGGCCGCGTCGGACAGGATGATGCCGTCACTGACGGCGGCCTTCTCGTCCTGAACGCTCATCTACATCTCTCCCGGGTTGTACGGACCGCTTGTCAACGGATGCAACCAACTGCAACCGGCGTCGTCCCGGATTAATTCCGGCTGCGCGCGTGGTGGGTCGGGCCCTTCCGGACCGTCCCGGCCGGGCTCCGCTGACCTTCTCTCCTCATGCTCGCACATCTGAGCACGGGGCCGCTGTGGCGCCCGGGGAACGGCGGGTACGGATGCGTCACATCGACACTATGGCCATCGTCAAAGTGACGTGAAGCGGATATGATAGATAACGTCAAATAGACGAAAAGGGTCCCGGCGGTATCTCCGCCGAGGCCCCCGGTGCGGCCCCGCCGCGCCCACCGAGGAGAAGAGAGGGTGCGTGTCGTGACCACCGCCCAGCCCCTGGACGTAACGCCGAGCCCGCTGGCGCTGCTGCTGCTCGGCCGCGAGGCCGACCCGAAGAGCGAGCGCGGCGTGGAGTGTCCCGGCGACCTGCCGGCCCCGTCCGACCCGGATCTGGTCGCACGCGCCCGCGCGGCCAAGGCGGCGCTCGGGGACAAGGTGTTCGTGCTCGGCCACCACTACCAGCGCGACGAGGTGATCGAGTTCGCCGATGTCACCGGTGACTCCTTCAAGCTCGCGCGGGACGCCGCCGCCCGGCCGGACGCCGAGTACATCGTCTTCTGCGGTGTGCACTTCATGGCGGAGTCCGCCGACATCCTCACCGGCGACGACCAGCAGGTGATCCTGCCGGACCTGGCCGCCGGCTGCTCGATGGCCGACATGGCCACCGCCGAGCAGGTCGCCGAGTGCTGGGACGTGCTGACCGAGGCGGGCGTGGCCGAGCGGACCGTGCCCGTGTCGTACATGAACTCCTCGGCCGACATCAAGGCGTTCACGGGGAAGCACGGCGGGACGATCTGCACCTCCTCCAACGCGAAGCGGGCGCTGGAGTGGGCGTTCGCGCAGGGGGAGCCCTCGTCCACCAAGGTGCTCTTCCTCCCGGACCAGCACCTGGGCCGCAACACCGCCGTCCGCGATCTGGGGATGTCCCTGGACGACTGCGTGGTCTACAACCCGCACAAGCCGAACGGCGGCTTGAGCGCCGAGGAGCTGCGGGCCGCGAAGATGATCCTGTGGCGCGGCCACTGCTCGGTGCACGGACGGTTCTCGCTGGAGTCGGTGAACGACGTCCGGGCCCGCATACCGGGCGTGAACGTGCTGGTCCACCCCGAGTGCAGGCACGAGGTGGTGGCCGCCGCGGACCAGGTGGGGTCGACGGAGTACATCATCAAGGCGCTGGAGGCGGCGCCGGCCGGTTCGAAGTGGGCGATCGGCACCGAGCTGAACCTCGTCCGCCGCCTCGCGAACCGTTTCGCGCCCGAGGGCAAGGAGATCGTCTTCCTCGACCGGACGGTGTGCTTCTGCTCGACGATGAACCGCATCGACCTGCCGCACCTCGTCTGGGCGCTGGAGTCGCTGGCCGCCGGGAAGACCGTCAACCGCATCCAGGTCGACGAGGAGACCGAGCACTTCGCCAAGCTGGCGCTGGAGCGGATGCTGGCGCTGCCGTAGCCGGGGGCGCGGACGTGCCGGGCCTCGCGGACTTCCGCCGCGGGGCCCGTCGGCGTTCCGGGCCGCGCCGTCCCGGGAAGGCCGGGCGGCTCAGGAGAAGACGAAGGCCAGCACGGCCAGGACGAGCAGCAGCGCCCAGGGCTCCCAGCGGGCGAGGAGGCGCAGGGTGTCGAGGCCCGGCAGGCTCCCGCCGGAGCCGCGCGACGCGCCGGAGCTGCTCTCGGAGGTGTCGTGGTGGGTGTCGTCGCTCATCGCGCCATCGTAGCCACGGCCCGGCGGCGGCCTTCCGCACGCGGGCGGACGATCGTGGATGACGTGCGCATGACCAGAACGTCGTGCGGGTGAGAGAGCCTGTGGCCGGCAGGGGCAAGGGCCTGTCCCCCTTCCTCTTTTCCCCTGCGGTGCGCAAGGCTCGTGGCCCGGGTAGGTCAGGGGCCGACGGGGCACCGGGGCGAGGAGGCGGACGTGGACGGTACGGCGGGCGGCGGGGACTGGTATGTGGACGACCGGTGCACCAATTGCGATGTGGCCCGGCAGCTGGCGCCGGAGCTGATCGAGGAGATCGGCCTGCGGTCCGAGGTGGTCCGGCAGCCGCGCGACGCGGCGGAGGAACGGCAGATGGACGCGGTGGCGTTCGCCTGTCCGACGCGGTCGGTGCGGCGGCGCGGCGAACGGGTGGCGGCGGAGCGGGACCCGTTCCCGCTCCGGCTCGACGACGCGGTCAGCCTGTGCGGGCACAACTCACCGCACACCGCGGGGGCCAACGCGTATCTGCTGCGGCGGCCGGGCGGCACGCAGCTGATGATCGACACGCCGCGGTTCGCCGAGGCGCTGGCCGCCCGGTTCGAGGCGGCCGGGCCGGTGACCGATGTGCTGCTCACCCACCGGGACCACGCGGCCCACGGCCGCCGCTACGCCGACCGGTTCGGGGCCCGGCTCTGGATCCACGAGGGCGATCTGGACGCGTCGCCCGACGCGGACCAGGTGCTGCGCGGCACCGAGCCGGTGACGGTCGCCGACGGGGTGGTCGCCCATCCGCTGCCCGGCCACACCCGGGGCAGCGTGCTCTACGTCGCGGACGAGCGGTACTGCTTCAGCGGCGACAGCTTCTTCTGGTCGCGGACGACCGGGGACCTGGAGATCGCGGAGAGCGTCACCTGGTACTCCGTCACGGAGCTGGCCGCGTCGCTGGCCCGGACCGCGGACCGGCTGCGCTTCTCCTGGCTGCTGCCCGGGCACGGCGACCGCAGGCAGCTGCCGGAGGCGGAGATGGCCCGGCGGGTGCGGGAGCTGACCGACCGGGCACAGGAGATGCGGCCGCGTCCGGTGGACTTCACGGCGCTGCGGTGGTGAGCCCTCTGTTTCCCGAACGCCGCAGCCCCCGCGACCGTCGTATCCGGTCGCGGGGGCTGTGTCATGGCGTCACGGGTGACATGTCACCCCGTACGGAGGTCCGTCAGACCCCCGCCGGCTGCGGCGTCCGGTCCTCCGCGTCCGGGGCCGCGGCCCCGTTCCCGTCCTTGCGGGCCCGCCTGTCCGCCTTCTTCCGCGCCCGGCGCTCCTTGCGGAGTTCGATGATCGCGTAGAGCGTCGGGACGAGGAGGAGGGTGAGCAGGGTGGAGGTGATCAGGCCGCCGATCACGACCACCGCGAGCGGCTGGGAGATGAAGCCGCCGTCGCCGGTGAGCGAGAGCGCCATCGGCAGCAGCGCCATGATCGTGGCGAGCGCGGTCATCAGGATCGGGCGGAGCCGGTGGCGGCCGCCCTCGATGACCGCCTCGACGACGCCGTAGCCCTGTGCCCGGTACTGGTTGATCAGGTCGATCAGCACGATCGCGTTGGTGACGACGATGCCGATGAGCATCAGCATGCCGATCATCGCCGGGACGCCCATCGGGGTGCCGGTGATCACCAGGAGGCCGAGCGCGCCGGTGGCGGCGAACGGGATCGAGATCAGCAGGATCAGCGGCTGGACGATCGAGCGGAACGTCCCCACCAGCAGCAGGAAGACGATCGCGATGGCCGCCAGCATGGCCAGGCCCAGCTTGCCGAACGCGTCGGACTGGTCCTGCGTGACGCCGCCGACGGTCGCGGTGGCGCCGGCCGGCAGCTTCAGCCCGTCGATCTCGCTCTGCAGCTTCGCGGAGACCGCGCCGGTGTTGTCGCCGGTGGGCTTGGCCGTGACGGTCGCCGAGCGGGCGCCGTCGATCCGGGTCATCTGCACCGGACCGGCCACGGTCTTGACGGTGGCGAGGTCGCCGAGGCGGGCCGGGCCGGACGGGGTCGGCAGCGGCAGGTTCCTCAGCTCGGCCTCGGTGGTCGCCGGGTGGGCCGACTTGATGACCACGTCGCGCTCGGTGTCGTCGAGCACGGCCTTGCCGCTGGGCGTGCCGCTCACGGCCTGGGCGACGGCCTGGCCGAGGGTGGCCTGGGTGTAGCCGGCCGCGGCGGCCTTGTCCTTGGGCGTCACGGAGATCCGCGGGACGGACTGCGAGAGGTCGCTGCGGACATCGGTGACGTCGTCCAGGCCCGCGACGGCCTTGCGGACCTGCTCGCTCGCCTTCGCCAGGACGTCGGCGTCACCGGCCTTGACGACCACGCTGAGGTCCTGGTTGCCGAAGCCGCCGCCGCCCGCGCTGACGGAGGTGGTGCCGGCGGACCGGCCGAGCTTCGCCAGATCGGCGCGGAGGTCCTCGGTGACCCGGTCGGAGTCGGCCGCGTCCTTCAGTTTGACCTGGTAGATGGCCTGGTTTGCGCCGGAGCCGCCACCGAAGGCCGCCATCATCCCGGAGGAGCCGACGGTGACCTGGTAGTCCGCCACGCGCTCGTCGGCGGCGAGGATCTTCTCGATCCGCTTGGCCTGGGCGTCGGTCGCGCCGAGGCCGGCGCCCGGCTTCAGCTCCTGCTTGATGCTCAGGGTGTCCTGCTGGCCCTGGTCGAAGAAGGTGGTCTTCAGCAGCGGGGCCATGCCGAAGGTGGCGAGCAGGACCGCCACGGCGATGAGCACGCTGACCGCGCGGCGGCGGGTGGCGAACCGCAGCACCGGCACGTACATCCGCTGCAGCGCGCTCCGCGCCTCCTTCTCCTCGGCCTCGCGGCGCAGCTGCTCGACGTCGGTGCCCGCGGGGAGTTCGGGGGCGCGCAGGAACCAGTACGACAGGACCGGCACCACGGTCAGCGAGACCAGCAGCGAGGCGAGCAGGGCGACGGTGACGGTGAGCGAGAAGGAGCCGAAGAGGGCGCCGACCATGCCGCCGACGATGCCGATCGGGAGGAAGACCGCGACGGTGGTGAGGGTGGAGGAGGTGATCGCGCCGGAGACCTCCTTGACCGCGTCGATGATCGCGTCGCGGCGCTCCTCGCCGTAGCCCAGGTGCCGCTTGATGTTCTCCAGGACGACGATCGAGTCGTCGACGACCCGGCCGATCGCGATGGTCAGACCGCCCAGGGTGAGCATGTTCAAGGAGAGGTCGCCGGTCCACAGCACGATCAGGGTGAGGACCACGGAGAGCGGGATGGAGACCGCGGTGACCAGCGTCGAGCGCAGGCTGAGCAGGAAGACCAGGATCACGATCACGGCCATGACCAGGCCGAGCAGTCCCTCGGTGGTCAGCGACTCGATCGACTTGGAGACCTGCGGGCCCTGGTCGGAGACGATGGTGACGCGCGCGCCTGTGCCCAGGTCCTCGCGGATGGTGTCGAGCTTGTCCTTGACCGCGTCGGAGATGGCGACGGCGGAGCCGTCCTGGCTCATCGTCACGGTGACGGAGAGGCTGGGCTTTCCGTCGGTGCGGGTGATCGAGGTCGGGGTGGCCGACGTCTCCGCGACGGTGGCGATGTCACCGAGGCGGACCGGCTTGCCGCCCTGGCCGCCGCCCGCCGCACCGGCCGCCGGGGCAACCATCAGGTCCTTGATCTGCCGCACGTCGGTGAAGCCGGTGCCGACCTGCACGGTCTTGCTGCGGCCGTCCTCGGCGAAGGCACCGGCGGGCACCGAGGCGCCGCCGGCCTGGAGCGCCTGGCCGATCGCTGCGCCGTTGACGCCCGCGGCGGCCGCCTTCCGCTCGTCGGGCGTGACGGCCACGATCCGGTCCTGGACGCCGCCGATGTTGACCTGGCCGACGCCGTCGATGTTCTTCAGGTCCGGGACGACCGTACGGGTCAGCTGGTCGGCGAGGGTCTGCTGGTCCTTCTTTGTGGAGGAGACGGCGAGGACGACGGTGGGCAGGTCGTCGGTGCCGCCGGCGACCACCTGCGGGTCCACGTCCTTGGGCAGCTGTGCCCGGGCCCGGTTGACGGCCTGCTGGACGTCGGCGACGAGGGTCTTGGAGTCGTTGCCGTAGTCGAACGACGCCATGATCACGCCGGCGCCCTCGCTCGACGTCGAGGTGACGCTCTTGATGCCGTTGACCGCCTGGATGCCATTCTCCAGCGGCTCGACGACCTGCTTTTCGACGACATCGGGCGAGGCGCCCTGGTACGGCGCGACCACGGAGACCATCGGCAGGTCGATGGAGGGCAGAAGCTGCTGTTTGAGCTGCGGGATCGCGATGACGCCGAAGGCGACCGCGACGATGGATATCAGCGCTATCAGGCCGCGTTGCACGAGGCTGATGCGGGACAGCCAGGACATGGGTGAGGGTCCTTCTTCTGTTCTGGGGGGCGGCGTTACGGATCGGATGACGGCCGCGGCAGCCGCGGTCGGCGGGCTGCCGCTCCCGGCCGTCCGGGCGTCGGGAGCACACAGGAAGCGGCCCGGATACACCTTCGGTCACCCGGCTGCCGGTTTTCCTCGCTCCCAGGTCGGTTTCGGCAGGCGGGGCGTACCGCGATCGGAGTACGGCCCCGGCGCGCTCACTGCACCCGTGGGCGTACGAGTCCGGTTTCGTACGCGGTGACCACCAACTGGGCCCGGTCGCGGGCACCGAGCTTGGCCATCGCGCGGTTGACGTGCGTCTTCACCGTCAGCGGGCTGACCTCCAGCCGGGCGCCGATCTCGTCGTTGGACAGGCCGCCGGCGACGAGCACCAGGACCTCCCGCTCGCGGCCGGTGAGGGTGGCGAGCCGCCGTGCGTCGTCGGAGCGGTCGGCGTGGGGGGCGGGGCCGTCCTCCCCCTGGGCGAGGAACTTCGCGATCAGGCCCTTGGTCGCGGCCGGGGAGAGCAGCGCCTCGCCGGCCGCGGCGACGCGGATCGCGGCGATCAGCTCGTCCGGCTCGGCGCCCTTGCCGAGGAAGCCGCCGGCCCCGGCGCGCAGCGCCTGGACGACGTAGTCGTCGACCTCGAAGGTCGTGAGGATCACCACACGGACGCCGGAGAGCTGCGGGTCCTCGCTGATCAGGCGGGTCGCGGCGAGCCCGTCGGTGCCGGGCATCCGGATGTCCATCAAGACCACGTCGGGCCCGGTGGTGCGGGTCAGCTCGTACGCCTGGGCGCCGTCGGACGCCTCGCCGACGACCTCCATGTCCGGTTCCGAGTCGACCAGCACCCGGAACGCGCTGCGCAGCAGCGCCTGGTCGTCGGCGAGCAGCACCTTGATCGTCACAGCGGGGTCCCTTCCGTACGGGCGGGGTGCAGGGGAAGGGTGGCACGGACCTGGAAGCCGCCCGCGGGCCGGGTCCCGGTGACGACGGTGCCGCCCAGCGCCTGGACCCGCTCGCGCATGCCGATCAGCCCGTGGCCGCCGCCCGGCGCCGCGTCGTCGGCCGCGCTCCGGCCGCGCGGCACCGGGGGCCGCCCGGCGCCGTCGTCCAGCACCGTGACGGTCAGCGCGGTCTCGGTGCGGACGATGCGGACCGTCGCCCGGGCGCCGTCGCCCGCGTGCTTGCGGACGTTGGTCAGCGCCTCCTGGACGACGCGGTAGACGGTGAGGTCGGCGGAGGCGGGCAGTCCCTGGGCGGACGGCGGTGCCTGGAGATCGACGGGGAGCCCGGCGCGGACGAAGCCGTCGATCAGCTGGTCGAGGACGCCGAGGCCGGGCGCGGGCTCGGTGGGGGCGGTCGGATCGTCGGACTGGCGCAGCAGCCCGACGGTGGCCCGTAGCTCACCGAGCGCCGAGCGGGACGCCTCCCGCACGTGTGCCAGGGCCTGTTTCGCCTGGTCGGGCCGGGTGTCCATGACGTGTGAGGCGACGCCGGCCTGGACGTTGACGAGCGCGATGTGATGGGCGACGACGTCGTGCAGCTCCCGGGCGATGCGCATCCGCTCCTCGGCGACGCGGCGGCCGGCCTCCTCCTCGCGGGTGCGTTCGGCGCGTTCGGCGCGTTCATGGATGGCGTCGATGTAGGCGCGGCGGCTGCGGACCGCGTCGCCGGTCGCGGCGGCCATGCCCATCCAGGCGATGATCGCGAGGTTCTCCTGCGAGTACCAGGGGCCGGGCCCGCAGAGCATGGCGGCGGCGGTCAGCGCGACGCCGGTCAGCGCGCCGACCCGCCAGGTGGTGGGGCGGTCGGTGCTGGCGGCGAGGGTGAAGAGCGCGAGGATCGCGGCGCCGGCGACCGGGGCGCGGGAGTGGCCCGTCTCGGTGACCAGCTCGACGAGGGTGAGCGCGGAGGTGATCGCGAGGACGGTGTGCGGGGCGCGGCGGCGCGCCACCAGCGCGGCGCAGGCCAGGACGGCGAGGACGACGGTGGCGGGGGCCGGCGGGTGGAGGACGAGGCGCGGGCCGTGCGGACCGTGCCGGTCGGCGACCGCACCGAAGAGGATCGCGGCGAGGGCGCAGACCGCGACGGCGGCGTCGAACGCCAGGGGGTGCGTCCGGTGCCACCGGAAGCGGCCGGGGCGCGGGGCTTCCCGGCCGGTGTCGGGAGGAGTCACGAGAGCAAACGGTAGCGCCCCGGTCCCATGAGGGGCCGGGGCGCCGTCCGTCTGCGCTGGAGTGGGCGCCCGGGGGCGCCGACCGGTGTCAGCCGGGGATGAGCCCGTCGTCGCTGAGCATCTCGCGGACCTCGGCGAGCGTGGCGTCGGCCGAGGGCAGGATCAGCTCGGACGGTTCGAGGGCGTCGTCGGGCAGCGGGGTGCCCATGCGGCGCACGGCGTCGAGCAGGGCGCCCAGGGTCCGGCGGAAGCCCTCCTCGTCACCGCTCTCCATCTCGGCGAGCAGCTCGTCGTCCAGCTTGTTCAGCTCGATGAAGTGGGCGTCGTCCAGCTTTACCTGGCCCTCCCCCATGATCCGTACGATCACGACGGTCTCCCTCGTCTGCGGTCCGGCGATCCCTGTGAGGCTATCCGCCGGGGCGGGTCACTGCTTGTCGAAACGCGGCTGGTCCCTGGGGGCCGAGGGCTGCGCCTGACCGCCCTGGCCGCCTTCGATGGCCTGCTGCCCGGCGGAGGAGCCGCCGGCCAGTTCGGCCTTCATCCGCTGCAGCTCCAGCTCGACGTCGCTGCCGCCGGAGAGGCGGTCCAGCTCGGCCGTGATGTCGTCCTTGGCCATGCCGGTCGGGTCGTCGAGGGCACCGGAGGCGAGCAGCTCGTCGATGGCACCGGCGCGCGCCTGCATCTGCGCGGTCTTGTCCTCGGCGCGCTCGATGGCGAGGCCGACGTCGCCCATCTCCTCGGAGATGCCGGAGAAGGCCTCGCCGATCTGGGTCTGCGCCTGGGCGGCGGTGTACGTCGCCTTGATCGTCTCCTTCTTGGTGCGGAAGGCGTCGACCTTGGCCTGCAGCCGCTGGGCGGCGAGCGTCAGCTTCTCCTCCTCGCCCTGGAGGTTCTGGTGCTGCGTCTGCAGGTCGGTGACCTGCTGCTGCACCGCGCTGCGGCGCGAGAGCGCCTCGCGGGCGAGGTCCTCGCGGCCGAGCGCGAGGGCCTTGCGGCCCTGGTCCTCCAGCTTGGCGGACTGGCCCTGGAGCTGGTTGAGCTGCAGCTCCAGGCGCTTGCGGGAGGTCGCCACGTCGGCGACGCCGCGGCGCACCTTCTGGAGCAGCTCCAGCTGCTTCTGGTACGAGTAGTCGAGGGTCTCGCGCGGGTCCTCGGCCCGGTCCAGGGCCTTGTTGGCCTTCGCGCGGAAGATCATCCCCATCCGCTTCATGACACCGCTCATGGGCCTCGCGCGCCCCCTTCTGACCGAATTACCTCGGGCTTGGACTCCAGCACACCTACAGACCCCACAGTACGGGCCCTGGTTCCATTACCGCACTGTTCGGGGCCGGATGTGCTCCTCCTCCAGGACGAGGATTTCTCCGGCGCAGGGTGGAGGCGGCGTCACGGGGCGTCGTCACCGCGTCCGCTTGGTCCCGTTACGGCGGGTGTGGCCGGTCCGTACCGTTGCCGGATCGTGCCCCTCGTACCGCCGGTCCTCGCCGCCGACCCCGTACCCTTGGGTGTTGTGTTCCGAAGCCGTTCGAAGGATGAGCAGGCCGCGACCGCCAAGGTGACCGCGGACCAGCCCCAGCAGCCCCGCGACCCGCAGGCCCCCAAGGGCCGCCCGACGCCGAAGCGCAGCGACGCGCAGGCGCAGCGCCGTACGCGCGCGCACACGCCGGCCAACCGCAAGGAGGCGGCGAAGGCGCAGCGTGAGGCGCGCCGCGCCGACATGGCCAAGCAGCGCGAGGCCATGGCCAACGGCGATGAGCGTTATCTGCCCGTGCGCGACAAGGGTCCGGTGCGTCGTTTCGCCCGTGACTACGTCGACTCGCGCTGGTGTGTCGCCGAATTCTTCCTGCCGATGGCCGTGATCATCCTGGTGCTCACCATGATCCGGGTGCCGCAGATCCAGAACGTCGCGCTGCTGCTCTGGCTCGTGATCATCGTGCTGATCGTGCTGGACTCCGCCGGCATCTGGTTCCGCATGGGCAAGCAGCTCAAGGAGCGCTTCCCGAACGAGAGCCACCGGGGCGTCAAGGCGTACGCGGTGATGCGCACGCTCCAGATGCGCCGGCTGCGGCTGCCGAAGCCGCAGGTCAAGCGCGGAGAGCGGCCCTGACCGCGACCGACGCCGCCCCGGTGGCCGCTCCCGGGGGGCCGGTCGTGGTGCCCGTTCCCGAGGCGCCCGCCGTGAGCGTGCCCGCCCAGCCGGCCGGGCCCGTGGAGCCCGTCGAGCCGCCTGCGCCCGTCGTGCGGCCGTCCGTGCGGCAGGAGCTGCTGGGACGGCAGATCGAGGAGCAGATCGCCGGGCGGTTCCCCGTCGGGCAGCGGCTGCGGGTGCTGGACGCCGGTACGGGTGACGGGGTGCAGGCCCTGCGGCTGGCGCGCGCCGGGCATCACGTCACGGCGCTGGAGCAGGACCCGGGCGCCCTGGAGGGCGTGCGGGCCTCGCTCGCGGCGGAGCCGGACGGGATCCGGGAGCGGGTGCGGCTGGTCGAGGGCGACGGCCGCGACACCGGTGCGCATTTCCTGCCGGGCTCGTTCGACGTGGTCCTCTGCCACGGGCTGCTGAGCGGCGCGCGGGACCCGGACGCGCATCTGGCGGGCCTCGCGCGGGTGCTGGCCCCCGGTGGCCTGCTCTCCCTCGTCGTCCGCAACACCGGCGCCGCGGCGATGCGGCCCGGGCTCGCCGGCGACTGGCACGGCGTGCTCGCCGCGTTCGAGGCGCCGGAGGGCGAGCGGGGCGCGCGGTCCGGTCTGGACGCGCTGACCGCGTCGCTGGCCGGGATCGGCGCGCCGCTCCAGGAGTGGTACGGCGTCGGCGTCTTCACGGACGCCTCGGACGGCGCGGCGCCGCAGGTGCCCGCCCAGGGCGGCGCGGACACCGCGCGGCGGCGGGAGCTGCTGCTGAGCGCCGAGGAGCGGGCCGGGCGCACCGATCCGTACCGTACGGTCGCCGGGCTGCTGCATCTGTGCGGCGTACGGGGCGGCTGACGTCCCGGCTGTGACAACGCGAGGCCCGCGGCCCCCGGTGCAGGGGGGCGCGGGCCTCGTCGTGTCCCAAGGGGCCGGTCAGTCGTCGTCGGCGTGGAGGCTCATCGGGCCCGCGTAGATCTCGGTGCCGTCCTCGAAGAGGCGGACCTGGTCGACGCCGCCGTCGCGCAGCGCCCGCCACTCCTCGCCGATCCAGGATTCGGCGTCACCCTGGGTCGTGAATTCCTCCGGCTGCACCGACGGCACCTTCTCCGCACCGTCCGCCGTCTCGAACCGCCACGTCCACGCCATGTCCGCCTCCTGGGTCCCTGGGCGCGGCGGCGGGTGCCGGGGCCCCGTCCGCCGTGCCGTGATGTGCTGCCGGGCGTGTTGCCCTGCTGGTCGTACGTGGTGCCGGTCAGCAGCCTATCGGCCGTGTCGAGAGGTCCCCGGCGCGCTGTGCGGCCGGGCCCGGGGGAAAATCGCCGGGTGGAACTGACACTGCTCGGCACCGGAGCCCCCCAGGGACTGCCGCGCCCCGGCTGCCCGTGCGCGGCCTGCGCCACCGCCGTCGGCGACGAGGCGCGGGCGGCGACCTCGCTGCTGATCGACGGCGCGCTGCTCATCGACCTCACCCCCGGCCCGGCGTTCGCCGCCGCCCGCGCGGGGCAGTCGCTGGCGGGTGTGCGGCAGGTGCTGCTGTCGCATCCGCACGACGGTCCGGCGATGGAGGTCCCGGCGGGCCTGCCGCAGCCGGGGCGGGTCGCGGACGGGCGGGAGCTGGCGCTGCTGGACGGGCACCGGGTGCGGGCCATCGCGGTGGACATCCCCGGGACCGGCTACGAGATCGGCGGCGGGGGCGGCGAGCGGCTGCTGTACCTGCCGCCGGGCGCCGCGCCCGCGGGTCCGGTGAACGGTGCGGCGGCGGGCGGCGGTTACGAGGCGATGGGCGGCACCGGCCCGTACGACCTGGTGCTGCTGGACGTCCTCGGGCGGCCGGACGCGCTGGCGCGGCTGCGGTCGAGCGGCGCGGTGGACGCGGCGACCGATGTGATCGCCGTCCACCTGGACCACACGGTGCCGCCGGGCCCGGAGCTGCACCGCAGGCTGGCGGCGGCGGGCGCGCGGGCGGTGCCGGACGGGACGACGCTGGTGGCCGGGGAGTTCCCGGTGGGGGCGCCGCCGGAGCTGCCGCGGCGGACGCTGGTGCTGGGCGGCGCGCGCAGCGGCAAGTCGGCGGAGGCCGAGCGGCGGCTGGCGAGCTTCCCGGACGTGCTGTACGTGGCGACCGGCGGCACCCGGGAGGGCGACGCGGAGTGGGCGCACCGGGTGGCGCTGCACCGCGAGCGGCGGCCTCCGGGGTGGCGTACCGCCGAGACCTGTGACCTGGTGCCGCTGCTGACCGGTGAGGAGCGGGACGCGGCGGGCGGGCCGCTGCTCGGACCGGCGCGGGAGCCGGGCGCCGGGCGGCGCGCGGGGCCGGGCGGCGACGATGCGGCCGACCGGGTCTTCGATGCGTCGCCGCTGCTCATCGACTGTCTGGCGCTGTGGCTGACGCATGCCATGGACGAGGTCGGGGCGTGGGACGACGCGGCGTGGGAGGCCGGGGGGCGGCGGGCGCTGCGGGAGCGGACGGACGCGCTGGTGGCGGCCGTCCGGGCGACGCGCAGGCAGGTGGTGGCGGTCAGCAACGAGGTCGGGTCCGGGGTGGTGCCGGCGACCCCGGCCGGGCGGCGGTTCCGGGACGAACTGGGGCGGCTGAACGCGGCGTTCGGCGCCGAGTGCGAGCAGGTGCTGCTGGTCGTCGCCGGGCAGCCGCTTGCGCTGCGTGGATGACGCGGGGCCGGCGGGGCACGTGTCCGCTTGCCCGGCGGCCCGGCGGCGGGTGCTCTTGAACGGTGAGCGAATCCGAGCTGACGGAGCTGACCGGGCCGACCGCGCGGACGGGGCCGGACTCCCCCGTGCCCGTCGGCGCCTGCCACCGGGGCGTGCCGCACGGCCGTCCCCGTACCGCGGTGCGGGCGCCGCGGGACCTGGGGGCGGTCGATCCGCCCGGGGTGCGGGCGTCCGGGCGGCGCGGCCGGTGCGTGGACGCGGCGGTGCGGGCGTATGTGGCGCGGCACCCGCAGGCGACGGTGGTGGCGCTCGGTGAGGGGCTCGGCACCGGCTACTGGCGGCTGGACAACGGGCAGTTGTCCTGGCTGTCGGTGCTGTCGCCGGAGACCGCGGCGGTGCGGCGGATGCTGCTGCCGGACGGGGCGCGGCGCCGCACGGTGGTGCGGGAGGCGCACGGTTGCGGCTGGCTGGACGCGGTGGGCGAGCCGTCCCGCGGGGTGATCGTGACGGCGCCGGGGCTGCTGATGCGGCAGCCGGCCGGGGAGGTGCGGGCGCTGCTGGCGGCGTGCGCGGAGCGGCTGCCCGGCGGGGCGCTGGTCTTCGACGCGCTGCCGCGGCGGGCGGCGGCGGTGGCCCGCGGCTGCCCGGCGCTGACCGCCGGGCCGCTGCCGGGCGCGGTGCGCTGGTGCCTGGAGCGCGGTCAGCTGGCGGCGCTCGCCGCACTGCACCCGGCCATCGCCTCGGTACGGGAACTGCCGCTGCCGGGCGGCCGGTTGGCGCTGCCGGGGGCGGCGGGCGGGTACGGGCAGCGCTTCCCGGTGCTGCGCTCGTGGGCGCCGGTGGTGTGCGAGGTGCGGTTCGCACGGTAGGGGCGGGCGGGGAGACGGCGGGCCGCCCGGGGTGCGGCGGGTGCGGGCGTCCCGGTCCGGGGCCCGGGGCGCGGGGTGCGGTGCGTGCCGGCCGCAGGAGGCCGGGCCGAGGGCGCGGCACCGCTGCTGCCTGCGGTGGGGCGGGGCGGCGGGCGGTGCCGCTCCGGTGGCACGGGGTGCGCTCCGGGCGCGTCGGCGGGGCGCGGTTGCCGGTAATCTGCGCCGAATGAGCGCCCTGAATCTCGATGACTTCGCCCACCTGATCGAGCGCCCCGACGGCGGCGCGCGCCGTGACGCCGAGGAGCGGCGGGCGCGGCTCGCCCTGCCGCCCGGGGCGCTGGGCCGCCTGGACGAGCTGGGCGAGTGGCTGGCCGCCACCCAGCGGCAGGTGCCGGTGCGGCCGCTGGAGCGCGCCCGGGTGCTGCTCTTCGCCGGTGACCACGGGGTGGCCCGGCTGAACGTCTCCGGGCGCCCGGCGGGGGGAACGAAGGACCTCGTCCGGGCCGCGCTGGAGGGCAGCAGCCCGGCGGCGGTGCTGGCCCGCGGCGCCGGGGCGGGGCTGCGGGTGATCGACATGGCGGTGGACTGCGATGCCGAGGAGCTGCCCGCCGAGGTCACCCGGCACCGGGTGCGGCGCGGTTCGGGGCGGATCGACATCGAGGACGCGCTGAGCGCCGAGGAGGCCGAGGCGGCCTTCCGGGCCGGGATGGCGGTCGCCGACGAGGAGGCCGACGCCGGGACGGACCTGGTGGTGCTGGGCGATCTGAGCGTCGGCGGCACGACCGCGGCCTCGACGCTGATCGCCGCGCTCTGCGGGACCGACGCGTCGGTGGTGACCGGCCGCGGCGGCGCCGGGATCGACGACCTGGCGTGGATGCGCAAGTGCGCGGCGATCCGCGATGCGCTGCGCCGGGCCCGTCCGGTCCTCGGCGACCAACTGGCGCTGCTGGCCACCACCGGGGGCGCCGATCTGGCGGCGATCACCGGTTTCCTGCTGCAGAGCGCGGTGCGCCGGACGCCGGTGATCCTGGACGGCGTGGTGTCGGCGGCGTGTGC
Source organism: Streptomyces sp. NPDC000404 (assembly GCF_040300365.1). NCBI lineage: Bacteria > Bacillati > Actinomycetota > Actinomycetes > Kitasatosporales > Streptomycetaceae > Streptomyces > Streptomyces sp. NPDC000404. The sequence goes on from NZ_JBEPDN010000001.1 coordinate 370,963, forward strand.
GCTGGTGGCGCAGCGGGTGGCGTTCCGCGCCCCGGACTGGTGGCTGGCCGGACAGCTCAGCGGCGAACCGGCGCAGGCCAAGGCGCTGGACCGGATCGCGCTCAACCCGCTGCTCGACCACGGCGTCACAGCCGGCGAGGGAACGGGCGCCCTGCTGGCGTTGCCGCTGGTCCGGGCGGCCGCCGATCTGGCGGCGCAGCTGCCGGTCCGCGACTGACCGCGGCCGGCGGGCCCCGGCGCGCCGTCCGCCCCGAGCCGATTCGTCCGTCCGCGCCCCGGTGAAATGCCGCAGGTCGCCGGCCGGCCGGGCCATGCTCGGGGCAGCGTGCGCCGAGGGGGTGTCTCGTCGATCTTCGGGGATCGGGTCACGGCCCCACGAAGATCGACAAGACACCCCCGAGGGCCGCGCGGCGGCCTTCCGGACGGGAGAGGCGGTGGCGGCGCGCCGCGCTGTGAACAGCAGGGAGCAACCGATGAGCGAGCCGGTCCGGGGCGGGGTGGTGCGCCGCGCCGCGGTGGCCGAGTGGGGGCCGCTGTGGCGGGCCGTGCGGGAGCCGTTGGCGGCGCGCGGACTGCGGGCGATCCCTCTGACGCTGGCGTCGGTGACGCTGACGCTGATGCTGCAGATCGTGCAGAACCAGCCCTGGGGGTACGGACCGGTGCAGGCGGCCGGGGCGCCGACCGCCGAGGCTCCGCTCCCGCTCGCGCTGCTGCGCACCCCGCTCTCGCTCTTCGTCCCGGCGCTCGATCTGCCGGTGTGGGGCGCGCTCGCGCAGGTCCTGGTGGTGTTCGGGATCGCGGAGGTGACGCTGGGCCGGTGGCGGACGCTGGCGCTGGCGTACACCGCGACGCTCGCCGGGACGCTCTACGCGCGGCTGGGCATCCGGCTCGGGCCGGACAATCCGATCGGGCTGCCGCCCGGCGACGCCTGGGTGGTGGACACCGGGCCGTCGGCCGCGGTGGTGGGCCTGGCGGTGTTCGTGTGCTGGCGGCTGCGGGCGCGGGTGACGTGTGCGCTGGTGGTGGCGGCGATGGTCGGCGAGGTGGTGTTCGTCAAGAACAACCTGGCGGGCAAGGAGCACATCGCGGCGGTCGCGGCGACGCTGCTGGTCTGTCTGGGCTGGGAGCTGGCGGCACGGCGCCGGGCGGCCGGGACGGCCCGGGTCGGCGCGGCGCAGCGGTCGCGGTGAGGGCGGCGGGCACTCCGCCGCGGCCTCCGGGTTAGCCTGCCGCGATGACCGACACGCCCGATTCCGCCGCCCCCGCCCCCGTACCCGCGCCGGCGCCGCCCGGCGGACGGGCCGGCGCCGGGGACGCGCTGCGGTTCGCCTTCGGGACGCTGACCGTGCTGCCGGTGCGGGTGCACCGCTGGGACCGGGCGGCGGCGCGCGGCGGGATGCTCTGCGCGCCGCTGGCCGGGCTGGTCGTCGGCGTCTGCGCGGCGGCGGCCGGCACGGCGCTGCTCGCGCTGGGCGGCTCCCCGCTGCTCGCCGCGACCGGCTCCGCCGCGGTGCCCGCCGCGCTCACCCGCGGCCTCCATCTCGACGGCCTCGCGGACACCGCCGACGGCCTGGGCAGCGCCAAGCCGCCCGAGGACGCGCTGCGCATCATGAAGCAGTCCGACATCGGCCCGTTCGGCGTGATCACCCTGCTGTTCGCGCTGGTGGCGCAGGTGGCGGCGCTGTCCGGGCTGTACGCCGACGGCTGGGTCCGCGGCGCCGTGGCCGCCGTTCTCTCCGCGACCGCGGCGCGCTGCGCGCTGACCCTCGCCTGCCGCCGGGGCGTGCCCGCCGCGCGGCCGGAGGGGCTGGGCGCCGCGGTCGCCGGGGCGGTGCCGGGCGGCGCCGCGGCCGGGTGCGCCGCGCTGGTCTGCGCGGTGGCGGCCGCGGCCGGCGCCACGGGCGGGCCCTTCGGTGCGGTGCACGGCGCGCTGGCGGTGGTGGTCGCGGTGGCCGTCGCCGAGGGGCTGCTGCGGCACTGCCGGCGGCGGCTGGGCGGGGTGACGGGCGATGTGTTCGGGGCGCTCGCGGAGACCGCGGCGCTCACCGCGCTGGTGGTCCTGGCGCTGGGCTGAGCCGCTGCCGGGGAGCGCCTCGCCGGTCCTCGTGGGGCCGTCGGCGCCCGGCAGGACGCCTCCGAGGGCCCCGTTCAGGGGCCGTTGGCGCCGTCGTCGCGCGCGCCGTCACTGTGGCGCCGCTCTCATTCCGGGTGCGGAACAAGCCGTTCGCCCCCTTTGCCCCGGCGGCCCGTACCGGCCGGAAAACCCCCAACTCCCCTGATCGGAAAGGTGCGTTGGGCCACGGCGGTGCGGTCCGTGCGGGCGGCGGGGATCGGGCCGCACCGGCCGCTCCCCGTTCCCCGCGGGCGCCCCGAGCGTAGGCTCGGCCGCACGCTGCTCCCTGAGCGCGAACGGATTCCCGGACGGAACAGGACTTTCATCACCGTGACTGCACTGACCCTCAGTACTTCCTCCGCCGCAACGGCGCGCGCGGATGCCGTCGTCGTGGGCGTGGCCAAGGGCGCCAAGGGCGCCGTTCCCGCCACCGGCGCCGAAGCCGTGGACGAGGCGTTCGGCGGCAAGCTCGCCGCCGTCCTGGAGACTCTCGGCGCGACGGGTGCCGAGGGCGAGGTGACCAAGCTGCCCGCCGCCGACGGCCTCAAGGCGCCGGTCGTGCTGGCGGTCGGCCTCGGCGCCGCACCGGCCAAGGGCGAGACGTACGACAACGAGACGCTGCGCCGCGCCGCGGGCAGCGCCGCGCGGGCGCTGAACGGCACGAAGAAGGCGGCCTTCGCGCTGCCGCTGGAGGACGCCGAGGCGGCCGCCGCGGTCGCCGAGGGCGCGCTGTTCGGCGCGTACGCCTTCACCGCGTTCCGCAGTGACGCCGCCCCGGCCAAGGGGAAGAAGGGCGCGAAGGGCGGCAACGGCTCCTCGGCGCCGCTCGCGGAGGTCACGCTGGTCGGCGGCAAGCCGCGGGACAAGGAGTTCAAGGCGGCGACCGAGCGCGCCCAGGTGCTGGCGGCGGAGATCCACCGCGCCCGCGACCTGATCAACACCCCGTCCAACGCCCTGGACCCGAAGGCCTTCGCCGCCGAGGCGCAGGCCGCGGCCAAGGAGTTCGGCCTCAAGGTCGAGGTGCTGGACGAGAAGGCGCTGAAGAAGGGCGGCTTCGGCGGTCTGCTCGGCGTCGGCCAGGGCTCGGACACCCCGCCGCGGCTGGTGCGCATCGCGCACACCCACGCCAAGGCGACGAAGACGCTCGCCCTGGTCGGCAAGGGCATCACCTACGACTCGGGCGGCATCTCGCTGAAGCCGGCCGGCCACAACGAGACGATGAAGTGCGACATGGCCGGCGCCGCCGCGGTGTTCGCCACCGTCGTCGCCGCGGCGCGCCTGGGCCTGGAGGTGAACGTCACCGGCTGGCTGGCGCTCGCCGAGAACATGCCCTCGGGCAACGCCACCCGCCCCGGTGACGTGCTGACGATGTACAGCGGCAAGACGGTCGAGGTGCTCAACACCGACGCCGAGGGCCGGCTGGTGCTCGCCGACGCGCTGACCCGCGCCTCGGAGGAGGAGCCGGACGCCATCGTCGACGTCGCCACGCTGACCGGCGCGATGATGCTGGCGCTGGGCAGCCGCACCTTCGGGATCATGGCCAACGACGACGCCTTCCGCACCACGATCCACGAGATCGCGGAGGAGGTCGGCGAGCAGGCCTGGCCGATGCCGATGCCCGCCGAGCTGCGCAAGGGCATGGACTCGCCGGTGGCGGACATCGCCAACATGGGCGAGCGGATGGGCGGCGGCCTGGTCGCCGGTCTGTTCCTGAAGGAGTTCGTCGGCGAGGGCATCACCTGGGCCCACCTCGACATCGCGGGCCCGGCGTTCCACGAGAGCGCGCCGTACGGCTACACGCACAAGGGCGGCACCGGCTCGTCGGTCCGCACCCTGCTGCGGCTGGCCGAGCGCACCGCCTCGGGCGACCTGGGCTGAGCCCCGCCCCCCTGCGCGTCCGACGGCCCCGGGCTTCACCGTCCGGGGCCGTCGGTGCGCCGCGGGTGACCGCGATCCGGGCGCCCCTCGGGCACGGCGTTCGCCCTCAACGAAATCCGTGGGCCGCCCCGCCGCCCCTCCCAGGTGGCGCTTCGCGCCACGGCCCCGCCGCCTACGCCCGAGTAACCCTTGTGCGGCGGTACATGTGCCGCCGCCAGGCCCGGCCCGCCGTCCCAGCTTCCCCGAACAAGTGCGAAGATGGGTTCTCGGCAGGACAGGGCCCCCCTTACCCAGGGCCGACGTGAAGAGCGGCCGAACCACAGCCGCCGACCGGTCATCGGAGACCGGCTCCGGCGTACCCATGCATGGAGGACGTGACGTGGCGAACGACGCCAGCACCGTTTTCGACCTAGTGATCCTCGGTGGCGGCAGTGGCGGTTACGCCGCGGCCCTGCGCGGGGCGCAGCTGGGCCTGGACGTCGCCCTGATCGAGAAGGGCAAGGTCGGCGGTACCTGCCTGCACAACGGCTGCATCCCCACCAAGGCGCTGCTGCACGCCGGTGAGGTCGCCGACCAGGCTCGCGAGAGCGAGCAGTTCGGTGTCAAGGCCACCTTCGAGGGCATCGACATCGACGCCGTCCACAAGTACAAGGACGACGTCATCTCCGGTCTGTACAAGGGCCTGCAGGGGCTGATCGCCTCCCGCAAGGTGACGTACATCGAGGGTGAGGGCAAGCTCTCCTCCCCGACCTCCGTCGACGTGAACGGCCAGCGCGTGACGGGCCGCCACGTCCTGCTGGCGACCGGCTCCGTGCCGAAGTCGCTGCCGGGCCTGAACATCGACGGCGACCGCATCATCTCCTCGGACCACGCGCTGAAGCTGAACCGCGTGCCGAAGTCCGCGATCGTGCTGGGCGGCGGCGTCATCGGCGTCGAGTTCGCCTCGGCGTGGAAGTCCTTCGGCACCGACGTGACCATCGTCGAGGGCCTCAAGCACCTCGTCCCGGTCGAGGACGAGAACAGCTCCAAGCTGCTGGAGCGCGCCTTCCGCAAGCGCGGCATCAAGTTCAACCTCGGCACCTTCTTCGACAAGGCCGAGTACACCGCCGACGGCGTCAAGGTGACCCTCGCCGACGGCAAGACCTTCGAGGCCGAGGTCCTCCTGGTCGCGATCGGCCGCGGGCCGGTCTCGGCGGGCCTGGGCTACGAGGAGCAGGGCGTCGCCATGGACCGCGGCTACGTCCTGGTCGACGAGTACATGCAGACCAACGTTCCGACGATCTCGGCCGTCGGCGACCTCGTCCCCACGCTCCAGCTCGCGCACGTCGGCTTCGCCGAGGGCATGCTGGTGGCGGAGCGGCTGGCGGGTCTGAAGACCGTGCCGATCGACTACGACGGCGTGCCGCGCGTGACGTACTGCCACCCCGAGGTCGCCTCGGTGGGCATCTCCGAGGCGAAGGCCAAGGAGCTGTACGGCGCCGACAAGGTCGTCACGCTGAAGTACAACCTCGCGGGCAACGGCAAGAGCAAGATCCTGAAGACCACGGGCGAGATCAAGCTCGTCCAGGTCAAGGACGGTGCCGTGGTCGGCGTCCACATGGTCGGTGACCGTATGGGCGAGCAGGTCGGTGAGGCCCAGCTGGTCTACAACTGGGAAGCCCTGCCGGCCGAGGTTGCGCAGCTCGTTCACGCGCACCCGACGCAGAACGAAGCTCTCGGGGAGGCCCACCTGGCGCTGGCCGGCAAGCCCCTCCACTCCCACGACTGACCCTCAGTCCCGGGCGCGACCACATCCGCACCTCCCCGCGAGCCGACACCGGCCCGCGGGGAAACCATCCGTTAGGAGCAACAGAAACCATGCCGGTTTCCGTATCCCTTCCGGCGCTCGGCGAGAGCGTCACCGAGGGCACCGTCACCCGCTGGCTCAAGGCCGAGGGTGAGCGCGTCGAGGCCGACGAGCCCCTGCTGGAGGTGTCGACCGACAAGGTCGACACCGAGATCCCCGCCCCCGTCTCCGGCATCCTGTCGGCCATCAAGGTCGCCGAGGACGAGACCGTCGAGGTCGGCGCCGAGCTGGCCGTCATCGACGACGGCTCCGGTGCCCCCGCCGCGGCCCCGGCCCCGGCCGCCGCCGAGGCGCCCGCCGCCGCGCCGCAGCCCGAGCCCGTGGCCGCCCCCGCGGCCGAGGCCCCGGCGCCCGCCGCCGCCCCGGCCGGTGGCGCCTCCGGCACCGACGTCACGCTGCCCGCGCTGGGCGAGTCGGTCACCGAGGGCACCGTCACCCGTTGGCTGAAGGAGGTCGGCGAGGAGGTCTCGGAGGACGAGCCCCTGCTGGAGGTCTCCACCGACAAGGTCGACACCGAGATCCCGGCGCCGGTCTCCGGCACCCTGCTGGAGATCCTGGTGGCCGAGGACGAGACCGCCGAGGTCGGCGCCAAGCTCGCCGTCATCGGCTCGGCCGCCGCGGCTCCGGCCGCCGCCCCTGCTGCCCCGGCCCCGGCTCCGGCCGCTCCGGCCCCGGCCGCCCCCGCGGCTCCGGCGCCCGCGCCCGCCGCCCCGGCTCCGGCTCCGGCCGCGCCCGCCGCTCCGGCCCCCGCGGCCCCGGCCCCCGTCACCCCGGCTCCGGCCGCCGGTGAGGGCGACGGCGCGTACGTCACCCCGCTGGTGCGCAAGCTCGCCGCGGAGAACGGCGTCAACCTCGCGACGGTCAAGGGCACCGGCGTCGGTGGCCGCGTCCGCAAGCAGGACGTCATCGCCGCCGCGGAGGCCGCCAAGGCCGCCGCTCCGGCCCCGGCCGCCCCGGCCCCGGCCGCGGCCTCGTCGACGCCTGCCGCCCCCGTCATCGAGGCGTCGCCGCTGCGCGGTCAGACGATCAAGATGCCGCGGATGCGCAAGGTCATCGGCGACAACATGATGAAGGCCCTGCACAGCCAGGCGCAGCTCACCAGCGTGGTCGAGGTGGACGTCACCAAGATCATGCGGATGCGCAACAAGGCCAAGGACGCCTTCGCGCAGCGTGAGGGCGTCAAGCTCTCCCCGATGCCGTTCTTCGTCAAGGCCGCCGTCCAGGCGCTGAAGGCCCACCCGGTCGTCAACGCCCGGATCAACGAGGACGAGGGCACGATCACCTACTTCGACACCGAGAACGTCGGTATCGCGGTGGACGCGGAGAAGGGCCTGATGACCCCGGTCATCAAGGACGCCGGCGACCTCAACATCACCGGTATCGCCAAGAAGACCGCCGACCTCGCCGGCAAGGTCCGCTCCAACAAGATCACCCCGGACGACCTCGCCGGAGCCACGTTCACCATCTCGAACACCGGCTCGCGCGGCGCGCTCTTCGACACCGTGATCGTGCCGCCGAACCAGGTCGGCATCCTCGGTATCGGCGCCACCGTCAAGCGCCCCGTGGTCATCAACCACCCCGACCTCGGCGAGACCATCGCCGTCCGGGACATGACCTACCTGGCGCTCTCCTACGACCACCGTCTGGTGGACGGCGCGGATGCCGCCCGTTACCTGACCACGGTCAAGCAGATCCTGGAAGCCGCCGAGTTCGAGACCGAGATCGGTCTCTGAGCGAGGCGCGACCAGCGCGTGCACACGGCCCCGTCCGGGTTCTCCCGGGCGGGGCCGCTCGCGTTCCCACGCCCGCGACCTGCACCGCAGAGGGCGGGCCGTGAGCAGCACCACGTGTGATCCCCGTCCCGCGGCGCTGCCGGGCGACGACCACGCCCCGTATCGTCTCCGTCACCATCCCACCCGCGAGGAGCACCGTCATGACCCCGCCCGTCGTCCATTCGCTGCGCGAGCAGATCCGCGAGCACATCCTTGAGGGGATCGTCCGCGGCAGGTGGCAGCCCGGCGAACGGATCGTGGAGCGGCGGATCGCGGTCGAGCTGGAGGTCAGCCAGACGCCGGTGCGCGAGGCGCTGCGGGAGCTGGAGTCGCTGCGGCTGATCGAGTCGGCGCCGAACAAGGGCGTCCGGGTGCGGGACCTGACCCCCGCCGACCTCAAGGAGAGCTACCCGGTCCGCGCCGGTCTGGAGCAGGTCGCGGCCGAGCTGGCGGCCGGCCGGCTGGCCGAGGACACCGAGGCGCTGGAGCGCGAGGTGGAGCGGCTGCGGGAGGCGGACCGGACGGGCGACGGCGAGGCGCAGGTGCGGCACACGGTGGCGTTCCACCGCGAGATCGTGCGGGCGGCCGGGAACGGCGTGCTGCTGCACACCTGGGAGTCGCTGGGGGTGGAGGTGTGGACGACGCTGTCGATCCGCTGGTTCAGCCCCGAGCCGCGCTCGCACGCCCAGGACCACCAGGAGATCGTGGACGCGTTCCGGCGCCGCGATCCGCGGATCGGCCCGCTGCTCAAGGCCCATGTGCTGAGCTGCGCGCCGCGGGTCTGACCGCGGGGAACGACGGGGCGGGGGCGGCCGTACGGGGCCGTTTCCGCCCCGTTTTCTGTCTGGCACGCGGTGCCCGGTTATGCGGCACCCCGTGCCGACCTGCGGTGATTCTCCCGGGGAGCGTTGATCGATCATCGATCAGGGGCGTATCGTCGCCCGCGGGGCGCGACACCCCTGCCTGCCGAATGCCTGCCGAACGCATTCCCCCCTCTGTCCGGAAAGGGGCCACCCATGCCCGATCCCGTGCGCCTGCCGTACAGCCAGCTCGACCAGCTCCCGGACCGGGATCCGGAGGAGACGGCCGAGTGGCGCGAGTCGCTCGACGCCGTCACCGCGGCGGCGGGCCCCCACCGCGCGGCGTACCTGATGCGCCGCGCGGTGGAACACACCGCCGACCCGGCGCTCGCGCCCCTGGAGACGGACTACGTCAACACCATCCCGACCGCCGCCGAGCCGGAATTCCCCGGCGACGAGGCGATGGAGGCCCGCATCACGGCGTGGAACCGCTGGAACGCGGCCGCCATGGTCACCCGGGGCTCCAAGCTCGGCCTCGGCGGCCACATCGCCACCTTCGCGTCGGCGGCGTGGCTCTACGAGACCGGCTTCCAGCACTTCTTCCGCGGCAAGGAGGGCACGGGCAGCGGCGACCAGCTCTACATCCAGGGCCACGCCTCCCCCGGCATCTACGCCCGCGCCTTCCTCGACGGCCGGCTGAGCGAGGAGCAGCTCGACCACTTCCGTCAGGAGGCCGGCGGCGAGGGCCTGCCGTCCTACCCGCACCCGCGGCGCCTGCCCTGGCTGTGGGAGTTCCCCACCGTCTCGATGGGCCTGGGCCCGCTCTCCGCCATCTACCAGGCGCGCTTCAACCGCTACCTGGAGCACCGCGGCATCAAGGACACCTCGGACAGCCATGTCTGGGCGTTCCTCGGCGACGGCGAGATGGACGAGCCCGAGTCGACCGCCGCCCTGGCGCTGGCCGGCCGTGAGGGCCTGGACAACCTCACCTTCGTCATCAACTGCAACCTGCAGCGTCTGGACGGCCCGGTCCGCCCGAACTTCAAGATCGTGCAGGAGCTGGAGGCGCAGTTCCGCGCCGCCGGCTGGAACGTCGTCAAGTCGCTGTGGGGCCGGGCGTGGGACGAGGTCTTCGCGCTCGACACCGACGGCGCGCTGGTGCGCCGCCTGCGCGAGACGCCGGACGCGCAGTTCCAGACGTACGCCACGCGGGACGCCGCCTACATCCGTGAGCACTTCTTCGGCGCCACGCCGGGGCTGCGCGCGCTGGGCGACTCGCTGGACGACGCCAAGCTGCTGGAGCTGTTCCAGACCTCCCGCGCCGGCCACGAGCCGCGCAAGGTGTACGCCGCGTACAAGGCGGCCGTCGAGCACAAGGGCGCGCCGACCGTCATCCTCGCGCAGACCGTCAAGGGCTACACGCTCGGCGCCGGTTTCGAGTCGCGCAACGCCAACCACCAGATGAAGAAGCTCACCGGGCAGGAGTTCCGCGCCATGCGCGACCTGCTGGAGCTGCCGATTCCGGACAGCGCCCTGGAGGGCGACACCGTTCCGTACTGGCGGCCCGCCGAGGACTCCCCCGAGATGGTCTACCTCCGCGAGCGCCGGGCGGCCCTGGACGGCCCCGCACCGGCCCGCAAGGTGACGCCGAAGCCGCTGCCGATGCCGTCGGAGAAGGCGTTCGACGCGCTGAAGAAGGGTTCCGGAAGCCAGGAGATCGCCACCACCATGGCGTTCGTCCGGCTGGTCAAGGACCTGATGCGGGACAAGGAGACCGGCAAGCGCTGGGTTCCGGTCGTGCCCGACGAGGCCCGCACCTTCGGCATGGAGTCGCTGTTCCCGTCGGCCGGTCTGTACTCGCCGAAGGGCCAGACCTACGACCCGGTCGACCGCGACCAGCTCCTGTACTACAAGGAGGCGAAGGACGGCCAGATCCTCAACGAGGGGATCACCGAGGCCGGTTCGCTCGCGGACTTCACCGCCGCCGCCACGTCGTACGCGACGCACGGCGAGCCGATGATCCCGTTCTACATCTTCTACTCGATGTTCGGCTGGCAGCGCACCGCCGACCAGTTCTGGGCGCTCGCCGACCAGCTGGGCCGCGGCTTCGTCATCGGCGCGACCGCGGGCCGCACCACCATGACCGGTGAGGGCCTCCAGCACGCCGACGGCCACTCGCACCTGATCGCCTCCACCAACCCGGCGGCGCTCTCGTACGACCCGGCGTTCGCGTACGAGGTCGCGGTGATCGTCAAGGAGGGGCTGCGCCGTATGTACGGCCCCGACGCCGAGGACGTCTTCTACTACCTGACGGTCTACAACGAGACCAAGGTGCAGCCGGCCATGCCCGAGGGGCTGGACGAGGAGGCGATCCTGCGGGGTCTGTACCGCTTCCAGGAGGCGGCGTCCGCGGCCGCGGACGCGCCGCGCCTCCAGCTGCTGGCGTCCGGTACGGCCATCCACTGGGCGCTGGACGCCCAGCGGCTGCTCGCCGAGGACTGGGGCGTGGCGGCCGACGTGTGGTCGGCGCCGTCCTGGACGGAGCTGCGCCGCGACGCGCTGGAGTGCGACGCCGCCCGGCTCGACGGCGAGGACCGCGTCCCGTACGTGACCCGTGCGCTGCAGGGCGCGCCCGGTCCCGTGGTGGCGGTCAGCGACTGGATGCGGGCGGTGCCCGACCAGATCGCGCCGTGGGTCGAGCAGGACTGGACCTCCATCGGCACCGACGGGTTCGGCCTCTCCGACACCCGCGACGCGGCCCGCCGCCACTTCGGTGTGGACCCGCAGTCGGTGACCGTCCAGGCGCTGGCCGCGCTGGCCCGCCGGGGCGAGGTCAAGCCGGAGACGGTCAAGGAGGCCAAGGCGCGCTACGGCCTGTGATCAGCGGCCGTCACGGCCGGTGACCAGCGGCGGGGCGCCCGGCCCCGCCTCCGGGCGGCCCGGCCTCTGCCGGCTGCCGCCCCCAGGACCGGGCGGTCCGTGGTGCACCATCCGGCGCCACGGGCCGCTCCCCCGCTCCCGTGCGGAGATCACCCACCGCGCCCGGGCTTCGCACGGGAAACCCTCCGGCCCGGCCGGCCGCGCCTTCGGGCGTGGCCGGCCGGGCCGTGGTGCTTCGGGCGCGGTCGGCCGGGCCGTGGTGCGCTCCGGGCCCCAACGGCCGCCGCGTGGCGCGGCGTTGTCAGTGGTTCCCGGCATGATGGCTCCATGCGTGCTGCCCGCCTGATCAAGATGGTGCTGCTCCTCCAGTCCCGGCCGTCGATGACCGCCGGTGAGCTGGCGCGGGAGCTGGAGGTCAGCGAGCGAACGGTCGCCCGGGACGTCCTGTCGCTCTCCGAGGCCGGTGTGCCGGTCTACGCCGACCGCGGCCGGGCGGGCGGCTACCGCCTCCTCGGCGGGTACCGCACCCGGCTGACGGGCCTGGGCCGCAGCGAGGCGGAGACGCTGTTCCTGTCCGGGGTGCCGTCCGCGCTGCGGGAGATGGGCCTGGCGGATGCGGCGTCCGCGGCGCGGCTGAAGGTCTCGGCGGCGCTCCTGCCGGAGCTGCGGGAGGCCGCGTCCGGCGCCGCCCAGCGCTTCCACCTCGACGCCCCGGCCTGGTACCGCAGCCCGGAGACCCCCGCCGAGCTGCCCGCCCTCGCCGAGGCGGTGTGGGACGACCGCCCGGTGCGCGCCCGCTATCTGCGCAAGGACCGCGAGGTGGAGCGGGAGTTGGAGCCGTACGGCCTCGTGCTGAAGGCGGGGGTCTGGTATCTGGCGGCCCGTGCGCGGCCCGCCTCCCCGGCACCGCCGGATTCCGGGCACCGCGCGTCCGCCCCCGCCGGTCCCGGCGCGGACGCCCCGCCGGCTGCCCCGTTCCGGGTCTACCGCGTCGATCGCTTCGTCTCCGTGACCGCGGCGGAGGAGGGCCGCTTCGTCCGGGATCCGGGCTTCGACCTGCCCGCGTTCTGGGCGGAGCGGGCCGTGCAGTTCACCCGGTCGCTGCTGCGGGAGGAGGTGGTGCTCCGGCTCACGGGGCACGGCATACGCCGGCTGCCGTATGTCACGGAGCCCGCCGCGGCCCAGGAGGCGGTGGCGCGGGCGCAGGGTCCGGACGCCGACGGCCGGTGGACGCTCACCCTCGCGGTGGAGGACGACGAGGTCGCCTACGCCCAGTTGCTGGGGCTGGGGCCCGAGTGCGAGGTGCTGGCGCCGGAGCCGCTGCGCGACCGGTTCACGGCGGCGGCCCGCCGGATGGCCGAGGTGTACGGCGGGTGACTCAGCCCGCCTCCGGCCGGGCCGCGCGGTGGCGGGCCGTGCGGAACTGCGCGGCGGCCGCGGGGAGAGGCGGCAGCCCGCGCCGCCGTCGAGGAGCAGCGGGTCCCCGGCGCGCCGGTCGTCGGTGGTGACGCCGGTGCGCCGGTGTCCGGTGCGCCGGTCCGCCCGCCGCACCGGACGCCGGCGCACCGCCGGCGCCGCCTACCGGTAGTCCTCCGCCGTCCCCTCCTTCCCGCCGAGGACCACGTCCTCGAAGTAGCCGAAGCCGTCGGGGCGGGAGCCGTCCGTGTCGGTGAAGCCGTAGACCTTGGCGAGCCCGCCGCTGGAGAGGGAGCGGCCGGTGAAGCGGGCGTGGTCGGGGTCGGCGGCGAGGGCGGCGACGGCGCGGCCGACCAGCGCCGGGGATTCGGCCACCGCGAAGTGCGGTTCCTGGGCGATGGCGTCCCGCCAGTTCTCCTCGGTGACGCCGAAGTGGTCCAGCATCTCCTCGGAGCGCAGGAAGCCGGGGGTGAGCGAGACGACCGTCGCGCCGTACCGCTCCACCTCGGCGGCGAGGCCGAAGGCCATGCGGTGCGGGGCGTTCTTGGCGAGGTCGAAGCAGAGGTTGCCGCGGTAGGTGCGGTTGAAGACGGCGGTGCCGTCGGTCATCTCGACCAGCAGGCCGCCGGGGGCGCGCAGCAGCAGCGGCAGCGCGTGGTGGCTGGTGATCAGGTGCGTCTCGACGCCGAGGCGGAGCATCCGCAGGCCGTCGGCGAGGTCCAGCTCCCACAGCGGGGTGTCGAACTTCAGGAGGTGGTCGCCGCCCCACACGCTGTTGACCAGCACGTCCAGGCGGCCCTGTTCCCGGTCGATCCGGGCGACAAGTGCGGCGACCTGCTCCGGTACGAGGTGGTCGCAGGGGACGGCGATGCCGGTGCCGCCCGCGGCCGTGACCCGTTCCGCGGTTCCCTCGATCGTCTCGCCGGGGCGGCCCACCTCGCTGACGTGGTCCCGGGTGGTGCGGCCGGTGACGTAGACGACCGCCCCCGCCCGGCCCAGCTCCACGGCCATCGCCCGGCCCGCGCCCCGGGTCGCCCCGGCCACCAGCGCGACCCGCCCCGCCAGGCTCCCCGCGCCCGCCGTGCCGTTGTGTTCCGTCGTCATTCCGTGCCACTCCTCGCCGTGTGCGTTGTCCGTACACGGCGACCGTGCCAGCGATACCGGACATCTTCTGTCAGGTATCCGTCGGACGTGGCGGAAGTCCGGGACGAGGCTCCGGGGCGGCGGCCGGTGCGGGCCGGCCGCCGCCCCGCCGGCTCACCGCCGCAGCGCGTGCAGCAGTCCCCCGGAGGCCAGCACCCCGGCGACCCGCACCGGGGCGTTCGCCGGGACGGCGACGGCGAAGGTGGTGGCGCGGGTGGTGCGGTGCACGGCGCCGGTGACGTCGAGGCCGCGCACCGCGGAACTGCCGGCCGCGAGCAGGTACCAGTGGCCGGAGCCGGCGCGCCAGCGCGTCTCGCCGACGACCTCCGGCCCGTACGGGCTGCACGCCGCGGTGTCCCGGGCGCGGCCGACGACCCGGGCGGCCCCGGCGGCGGGGTGGAACTGCACGGCCACCCGGCCCGGCCCGCGCCAGGTGTCGGCGCGGCTGCACGTCCAGGTGGCGGCGGCGCCGCTCTCCGGCAGCCGCTGGCGGGCGTAGACCCAGTTGTTGACCGACCGGACGCCCGCGCCCCGTTCCTCGCGCAGCGAGCAGGCGGTGCGGGCCCAGCTCAGCAGGGCCGTGGGGGTGGTCGCCTCGGCCGGGGGCGCGGCGGCGGGCCCGGCGGCGGTGGCCGGGCCGTACGTCAGGTGGACGGGCGTGAGGTCGCCGAGGTCGGTCAGCAGGAAGCTGTGCCGGGCGGTGACCCGCGCCGAGGAGTGCAGCCGCGTCACCGGCCACTGTCCGCAGGCGGCGCCGTCCGCGGGCGGCTGAGGGACGCGGTCGGTGACGCCGTCCGGGGCGACGTGCAGCGCCTTCTCCCGGGCGCCGGGCCGCAGCAGGTCGCGGGTGGTGGCGTCGGTGATCCACGGGGCGATGAGGTAGCGCATCCAGCCGGTGCCGCGCCCGATGACCAGCGCCCCGGCGGTCGTCAGATCGGCGTTGTCGGCGCGGGCGAACTCCAGCTCCGCCGGGGCCCCTTCGGGCTCGGCGTACCGCACCAGCCGGTCGCCGTCGTGGAGGACGGCCACCGTCACGCCGTCGATCACGCCGCCGTAGAGCACCCGGGGCGGCTGGTCCGGCGGCCGGGTGGAGGTGCCGGCGGCGGCGGTGACGCGGACGTCGCGGCCCGGCGCGCCCCACACCCGCAGGGCGCGCCCGAGCAGCGCCGTGTCCCCGGCGTACTCGCCGCGCGGCGACCAGGCGGTGAAGTCCATCCGGGAGGTGTCGGCCCAGGCGTCGTCGGGGGCGCGCACCAGCCGCTCCGGGTCCAGGGCCTGCCGCGCCCGCACGGTGGCCGGGTCCGGCCGGGCGGGCTCCGGGGCGCCGCCCGGCCCGCCGACGGCGGTGAGCAGCGCCGCACCGGCCGTCAACGCCGCGGCGCCGACGATCGCCACCCGCCTGCCCTGACGGCGCCGGAGCAGATCGGTGGGGCGGGCCTGGACGGTGCAGGGGTCGAACTCGCCGGAGTGCAGCAGCGCGGCGGTCCCCGGCCCGAGCGCGGCGGCGGCGCGCTGCGCCTCCCCGGGGTCGGCGACCCCGGCCGCGCCGAGGACCGCGACGACCTCGTCCTCGTCCAGCTCCTCCAGATGGCGGAGGCCGACGGCGGCGCGGGCGGGGGCGGTCAGGGCGGACAGCGCCTGGTCCAGGGCGAGTTCATCGGCGCCGCCGGCCCGCGGGAAGAGCCGCAGCCCCCACACGAAGGGCAGCGGCGACCGCCGGCGCCCCAGCTTCGCCTGGGCCAGCGCCAGCTCCAGGACGCGCGAGCGGACCTGCGGATAGCCGGGCTCGGGCCGGGGGCCGCGGCGCTGGCCGGGCAGGACGGCGCGGGCCCGCTCGCGGCTCGTGGACGGCAGGGCGCGCTGGACGATCCCGTGTGCCGTCAGCACCCGGCGGTGGCGGCCCATCGCGGGCGGCAGAACGAGATGGGCGAGGCGCACCAGGCGCGGGTAGTGCTCGACGATGGCCGCCTCGGCCCGCTCGACATCGGCGCGGGTTCGTTCGTCCATGGGCATGGCGTGGAAGCGCCCTTCAGGAATGGGTCTGCCGATCGGGTCAGGGAGGGCGGCGCGGGGCCGGCCTTCCCACGGGTGATTCTCGCACCGGTCGCCCGGCCGTTGATCAACAACTCCGGGGCCCGCACGGTGCGTACACCGCATCCGGGGCATTACGCGTGCACGTGCGGACGGCGCCGCCGCGCGGGTGGCGGCGGGCCGCTCCACATGCGTGCGACCCCGGCAGGCCCGATGCTGGAGCGGTGGTGACTCCACCCATGACCGAAGTCGCGGGCTTCCTGTGTCGCTGGCCAAGCAGCGCCACAGAGGGCCAGCCCGGCCCTGTGCTGGACATTCAGCGCGCCTACGTGGTCGGCGTTGCCGGACCAGCCGCAGTTGACGCACTCGAACTCGGCCTGGGTGACGCGGTTCTCCTTGGCGATGTGTCCGCAGCCTCCATCGGCCGACGGGCAGGTGCGGGAGGTGTTGCGGGGGTCCACCGGAACCACCAGGCGACCGGCACTTTCAGCCTTGCTCGCCAGTATGTCCAGGAAGAGTCCCACGCCCACGTCGAGGATGCTCTTGTTGAGGCCGGCCTTGGCGGCAGCGCCGTTCGGGAGGAACGCACCGTCGCTGTCGGGGTCGGGTTTGGGTGCGGGGGCTTTGGTCATGCCCGCCAGGTTCAGCCGCTCGTGGCCGATCACGTCATTGTCGCGGATCAGCTCGTTCGCGGCCTTGTGGTGGTGGTCGAGACGCCGACGCCGGATCTTGGCGTGCAGCTTGGCCACCTTCCGCGCTGCGGCCCGGTGCTTCTTCGTCCGGCGTCGGGTGCGCTGGGGGAAGGTCGAAAGGTGCCGCTGCGCCTTCTCCAGCTCCTCGGCCATGTGGTGAAGGAAGCGCGGAGCGGCCTTGTGTTCCCCGTTGGAGTCGGTGAAGAAGTGCACGACGCCCATGTCGATGCCGACGATCCTGCCAGTCGCGGGAAGGGGCTCGGTGGGCACATTGTCGCAGGCGAGGACGACGTACCAGCGGTTGCCTTCCCGCTTGATGCTGACCGTCTTGACGCGGCCCTTGACGGGCCGGTGCTGGTGGACGCGGACGTGTCCGACGCCTTGGAGGCGCACGCGGGTCTGCCGGACGTCCGGGGTGGAGTCCCAGCGGCAGCCGTCGCCATCCTTGGGGAAGGTGACGGTGTCGAAGTGGCCGACGCCCTTGAAACGGGGGTGGCCAGGTTTCTGACCGGCCTTCACCCGCCTGAAGAAGGCTTGGAACGCCTTGTCCAGGCGACGCAAGGTGGCTTGCTGCGAGCTGAACGACCAGCGGCCCTGACGCTCGGGATCGAAGGCCCGGATCTGCTTGAGCTGGGCGGACTGGTCGCCGTATTTGATGCTCGTCTTCGAACTGTGCCGGTAGGCGTCCCGGCGCTCCTGCAAAGCGCCGTTGTAGAGCGAGCAATGATCCCGAAGCATCTCGGTCAACGACTGCCCCTGCCGAGCGGTCGGACGGAGGAGGAACTTGTACGCCCGTATCACGAGGCGTCCCCCTCCTCCTTCTTCCGGGGGCGTTCCCACTGGGTGCTGATGTACTTCTCCACCGTCGCGGCGCTCACGGCGCCGAGCGAGGCCGCGAAGTACGACGACGACCACAAGGTGGGCATCCGCGATTTCAGGTGCGGGAACTCCTCCCGCAGAACGCGGGAGGTGAAGCCCTTGAACTGGTTCGCCACATACGAAGCGGACGACTTCGGGTCGTGCTTCACGAAAAGCTGTACATGGTCCGGCATCACCTCAAGGGCGGTGATCTTCCAGCCACGCTCGTCAGCCTTCTGGCGGATCAACTCGTCCAGACGTTCCGCGACCTGGCCGTCAAGGACCGGACGGCGGTACTTCGGACACCACACCACATGGAGCCCGAGATCGCACACACCGCCGGAGAATCGGCGAACCTTCCTGGTCACAGCCACGAAACCAATATATACACGCGACAAGTCTAGTGCGGCAGAGAGGTGACACAGGTGAACAAGGCAGATCCGTGTGCCGAGTTGGCGCCAGGGCGGCCCTCAAAAACCATTCCCCACCCCGCTGAAGCGGGGCGCCCCCTGGCCAGGCTCTGATGGACGAGACGGAGTTCTGGGAGCTGATCGACGCCTCCCGCGCGGACGCCGAGGGCGATCCGGAGGAGCAGGCCGACGCGCTGACCGAGCGGCTGCTGGGCCGCGACCCGGAATCCGTCGTGGACTTCGCCCGCCACTTCGAGGCCCGCTACCACCGCGCGTACACCTGGGACCTGTGGGCCGCGGCGGCGGTGTTGCTGGACGGCGCGAGCGACGACGTCTTCGACGCGTTCCGCTGCTGGCTGATCGGCCAGGGCCGGGAGGTCTTCGAGGGCGCGCTGCACGATCCCGGCCAACTCGCCGATCTGCTCGGCGAGTTCGACGAGGAGACGGACGGCGACGGCGAGGAGCTGGGGTACGCCGCCGACGACGCCTACGAGCAGCTGACCGGCGCGGAGCTGCCCGACCTCGGCCTGCCGCCGCAGCCGGCCGAACCGCTGGGCGGCTATGTCGACGTCGACGACGACACGGCGCTGGAGGAGCGGCTGCCCCGACTGTGGGAGCGCTTTCGCGCGTGAACCACGCCCGCGGGGGCCCGGCGGGCAGTATGGCGCCATGCGGATCGCGATCACCGGCTCGACCGGTCTCATCGGCTCAGCTCTCGTCCGGTCGCTGCGGGCGGACGGGCACACCCCCGTCCGGCTGGTGCGGCGCCCGCCCGCCGCGCCGGACGAGGTGCGCTGGGATCCGCGCCGCGGGGAGGTGGACACCGCCGGGCTCGCCGGGTGCGAGGCGGTGGTGCACCTGGCGGGCGCGGGCGTCGGCGACCACCGCTGGACCGCCGCGTACAAGCGCGAGATCCACGACAGCCGGGTGCGCGGCACCGCCGCCCTCGCCACCGCCCTGGCCTCGCTGGACACCCCGCCCCGGGTCTTCGTCTGCGGCAGCGCCGTCGGCTACTACGGCGACACCGGCAGCCGGCGCACGGACGAGACGGCACCGGCCGGTACGGGATTCCTGCCGGAGCTCTGCGTCGACTGGGAGGGCGCGGCGGCGCCCGCCGAGGCGGCCGGCATCCGGACGGCCTTCGCCCGCACCGGCCTGGTGGTGGCCCGTTCGGGCGGCGCCTGGGGGCGGCTGTTCCCGCTGTTCCGGCTGGGCCTGGGCGGCCGGCTGGGCGACGGCAGCCAGTACTGGAGCTTCATCGCGCTCCACGACCACGTCGCCGCGCTGCGCCATCTGATCGACGGCGACCTCGCCGGGCCGGTCAACCTCACCGCCCCGGAGCCGGTGACCAACCGCGAGGTGACGGCCGCGATGGGCCGGGTGCTGCACCGCCCGACGCCGTTCCCGGTGCCGGCGGTGGCCCTGAAGGTGGTCCTCGGGGAGTTCGCCGGGGACGTCCTCGGCAGTCAGCGGGTGATCCCGCGCCGGCTGCTGGCCGACGGGTTCACGTTCACGTATCCGGGCATCGAGGCGGCCATCCGGGCGGCGTGAGGGAGCGTCCGGGCCCGCGCGGACGGGGCGCTCTCCGGTGGCCTCGGGCCACAGGCGGATGCCGCTCCCGGCGGCCTCGGGCCCCGCGCGGACGGTCGCTCCCCGGCGGCTCGGGCCCATGCGGCGGCTCGGGCCCCATGCGGCGGCCACGCCCACCGGGTGCCGCAGCCCGCACCCCGCCCGTAGGGGGCGACCCGCGTCCGTCCCGCGAGCCGACCGGCCGGGCTGCGCCCCGTACCCCGCCCGTGGGAGGCGGCCCCGCCCCGGACGGGGACCGGCGCCCGCCCCGCTCCGACGCGCCCCGCGCGATCCCTGGCCGCCCCGGCCGGGCCGTCCCTACCGTGCCTCCACACATCATCCGGCGTCCCGTGTACCGCCCGGTGCGGGCGGGCGGGACCGATCTGAGGAGGGGCACGTGCAGCGCACCTCACCGGCCGTGGACGCGGTCATCGTGGGGGCCGGCCCTGCGGGGCTGGCCGCCGCCCGTCAACTGACCGCCGCCGGGCTCACGGTCACCGTGCTGGAGGCGGCCGAGCGGATCGGCGGCCGGTCGGCCACCGACGACGTCGACGGCTTCCTGCTGGACCACGGCGGCAGACCGCTCGTCGCCACGCCCGGCCTGCTGCGGATGCCCGGCCTGGAGACGCTGAAGCTCTGCCGGTTCGCGCCGTGGATCGGGCTGCACAACGGGCGGCGCGCGCAGCGGGTCAGCGCTCTCCGGAGCACAAGGGGCGCACTCGCCGCCGCACGCGCCCTTTCGCGCGCCGACCGGCATCCGGAGCGCCCCCAGGACCGGCGGACCGACCGCCTCGGCGACCGTACGGCCCCCGACCGCCCGGCGGCCGACGCGCTGTCCGCCCGTCCGGTCTTCGCACCGCGCGCCCACGACGCGTTCCTGCGGCCGCTGCTCGGCGTGCTGCTGGGCGATCCGCGGCTGGCCGGCTCCAGCCGCGGCGCCGCGCTGGCCCTGCGGGCGTTCGCGGAGGGCCGGCTCTGCCTGCCCTCCGGGGGCGCCGCCGCGCTGCCCGCCGCGCTCGCCGCGGGCCTGCCGCCCGGCACCGTCCGCACCGGCGTCCGCGTCACCGCCGTCGCCACCACCTCCGTCACCACCGCGGACCACGGCGAGGTGACCTGCCGCGCGGTGGTGGTCGCGACCGGTGCGCGGGACGCGGCGGCGCTGCTGCCGGGGCTGCGGGTGCCGCCGTTCCACCCGGCGACGGTGCTGCACCACACCACCCCGCCCGGCCACGGCCCGCACCCGGCAGGTCCCCGCGAGACGCCGCTGCTGCTCACCACGCGCTCCCCGCTGGCCTGCAGCTACGCGGCCGGGGCGATCGACCCGTCCCGCGTCCCGGCGGGCCGGACGCTGCTGACGACGGTGATCCTGGGCGCCCCCGCGGCGCTGCCGGCCGCCACCTTGGACGCGGCGGTCCGGCCGCAGCTGGCCCGGGTGTACGGCACCGCCACCACCGACTGGGAGCTGCTGACGGCGCGGCACACCCCGGCGGCGATCCCGGCGATGCCGGCGCCGCACGACCCGGAACGGCCGGTCCGGGTGCTCTCCGGGCTGTATGTGTGCGGCGACCACCGCGGCATCAGCACCGTCCAGGGGGCGCTGGACTCCGGCCGCCGGGCCGCCCGCGCCCTGCTGACCGACCTCGGCCTGCCCGCCGCCGAACCGGCCGCCCTGCACACGGCCGCCTGAAGACCGACGGGCCCGCACCGCTCGCGCTGAGCGGTACGGGCCCGTCGGCGGGGCGGGGCCCGGCGGCCCGTCGCCTCACCCCAGGGCCGCCACCCGGTCCCGGTACCCCCGCACCGGCGCCGCGTCGCGGTACGGCTCCAGCCGCCGCTCGAACTCGGCGACGTACTCATGGGCGCGCACCGACCGCATGTCGGCCGCCTGGAGCGCCGCCTCGGCGCCGAGCGAGCACGCCTGCTCCAGCTCGCCCAGGGCCAGCCGGGAGGTGGCCAGCACCACCCGGCAGAAGAGGCGGCTGCGGGCGAAGCCCGGTGCCCGCAGCTCCAGGGAGCGCTCGGCGTGCTGGGCGGCGGCGCGGAACTGCCGCAGATCGCGGTGGCAGTGCGCCAGCTCGTCGGCGAGCTGCGCCTCGTCGAAGAAGCGCGCCCAGTGCGGTGTCTCGTCGCCGGGCCGGGCGACCTCCAGCGCCCGCTCGGAGCGCGACAGCGCCGCCGTGCAGGCCCGCACCTCGCCCAGCAGGCCGTGGCCGCGCGCCTCCGCCGCGTGCAGCAGCGCCAGCACGGCGGGCGGCGCCGCGGCCCCGACGCCCTGCTGCGCCACCCGCGCCAGCTGCACCGCCTCCCGGCCGTGCCCGAGGTAGACGGCCTGCCGGCTCATCGTGACCAGCACGTACGAGCCGTACGCGCGATCGCCCGCCGCCTGCGCCAGCCGCAGCGCCTGGACGAAGTACCGCTGCGCCAGGCCGTGCGCCACGATGTCGTACGACGTCCACCCGGCCAGCCGGGTCAGATCGGCGGCCGCGGCGAAGAGCTTGCGGCCGGTCGCCTCGCCGTAGGTGCCGCGCAGCATCGGCTCGGCCTCGTGCTCCAGATAGCGCACCAGGGCCTGGCGGGCGTGGCCGCCGCCGTAGGCGTGGTCCAGCGCGCGGAACAGCTCGCCGACGGAGCGCAGCGCCGCGATGTCCCCGGCGGTGACGCGGGCGCCGCCGACCCGGTCGAGATGGTCGGTGCGGCGCTGGCGGGGCACCGAGATCCGGCCCTGGAGCGGGACCCGGCCGGTGCCGTCGGGGCCCAGCTCGCCGCGGGCCACCCGTTCGTCGGGGCGGCCGATGAGCCAGTCCCGGCTGGGCACCACCAGCCCCGCCGGGGTGAAGGCGATCTTGCGCAGCTCGACATGGCTGCCGGAGTCCTTGCGCCACAGACCACTGACGATGTCGACGGCCTCGGTGGGCGTCGCGGCGAACTCCAGCCCGGCGTAGACCGGTGCGCAGGCGTCCAGGCCGAGGTCCTGGGCCGACAGGCGGCGGCCCAGCTTGCGGGTGAAGACCTCGGCGATCAGCGCCGGGGTCGTACCGCGCGGCTGCTGGCCGCGCAGCCAGCGGGTCACGGAGGTCTTGTCGTAGCGCAGATCGAGGCCGTGCTCGATGCCGAGCTGGTCGACGCGCCTGGCGAGTCCGGCGTTGGAGAACCCTGCCTCGGCGATGAGGGCGGCCAGCCGGCGGTTGGGCGTGCGGTGCGGGGGTCGTTCCGTCATCAGCTTTACCGGTCTCCTGCCTTCCGGGCCGGGCCGCCGGGCCCGGCTGACCCTGTCCGGCACGCTCGTCGCCCTTGTGGAACGGCGCGAATGTAACGGCCTTCGGGGCTCTTCTGGCCGCCTGAGCACCGCGTTCATCCGATCGTGTGAGCAGGGCGCATGCACGCCACACCGAGGTTCACCCGGCTCACGCCCGCGCCGACCCGACCCGCCGGCCGGTTCTCCGGCCGGTGCGCGCGGGGTCCCCCGGCCACCGGCCGCCCGGCCCCCCGGCCGTACAGTGGCCTGGGCGCGAAGTGGCATCGGACATGCAGGACTCCCGTATCGAACGGATGCGGAGGTACTGCGTCAAACGTCGCAGCCCGCTGCGACAGAAGTGCGAAGAGGAGCTGCCGTGACTGCGATCTCTCGGGGGGACACCCCCGCACCCGAGGGGCTGCGCTTTGTGCATCTGGGCTTCGGCGCCGACGCCGTGCCGTACGAGACGGCATGGCAGGAGCAGCGGCGGATCCATGCCGCCCGCTTCGCCGACGAGGTCCCCGACACCTGCCTGCTGCTGGAGCACCTGCCCGTCTACACCGCGGGCCGCCGCACCGCCGACGACGAACGCCCGCTGGACGGCACCCCCGTCATCGACGTGGACCGCGGCGGCAAGATCACCTGGCACGGCCCGGGCCAGCTGGTGGGCTACCCGATCCAGAAGCTGCCGCGCCCGGTCGACGTCGTCGCGCACGTCCGCCGCCTGGAGGAGGCGCTGATCCGGGTCTGCGCCGACTTCGGCGTCGAGGCCACCCGCGTCGAGGGGCGCAGCGGCGTCTGGGTCCTCGGCGACCCGGTCGAGGAGCGCCCCTCGCTCGGCGGTCTCCAGCTCGACCTCGCCCCGCAGCCCGGCGAGGACGCGGACGAGATGTACGACGCACGGCTGCGCGGCCCCGAGTACGCGCCGTCCAACGCCGGTCAGCGCGGCGAGGACCGCAAGCTCGCCGCGATCGGCATCCGCGTCGCCAAGGGCGTCACGATGCACGGCTTCGCGCTGAACGTGAACCCGGACAACACCTCGTTCGACAAGATCGTCCCGTGCGGCATCCGGGATGCCGGGGTCGCCTCGCTCTCCGGCGAGCTGGGGCGCGAGATCACCATCGCCGAGGTGCTGCCCTCGGTCGAGAAGCATCTGCGGGACGTCCTGGAGGGCGCCGAGCTCCTCCCCCGCGCGGTCTGAGCACCGTAAGGAATGCCGGCCTCGTATCCGGGGTTGGCGAGCACGTAAAGACGTGCGAAATACCGGGCGTACCCTGGTGGACGCCGCTGAATCGAATGCCGCGATAGCAGAAAGGGGCGCCGACGTGTCCGCTGTCGCACCCGACGGACGCAAGATGCTGCGCCTGGAGGTCCGGAACAGCCAGACCCCCATTGAGCGCAAGCCCGAGTGGATCAAGACCCGGGCGAAGATGGGCCCCGAATACAACCATCTGCAGGGCCTGGTGAAGAGCGAGGGCCTGCACACGGTCTGCCAGGAGGCGGGCTGCCCCAACATCTTCGAATGCTGGGAGGACCGCGAGGCGACCTTCCTCATCGGCGGCGACCAGTGCACCCGGCGCTGTGACTTCTGCCAGATCGACACCGGCAAGCCGCAGGCCCTCGACCGCGACGAGCCGCGCCGGGTCGCCGAGTCCGTGCGGACCATGGGCCTGAAGTACGCCACGATCACCGGCGTCGCCCGTGACGACCTGGAGGACGGTGGCGCCTGGCTCTACGCCGAGACGGTCCGCCAGATCCACGCCGCGATGCCGGACACCGGCGTCGAGCTGCTGATCCCCGACTTCAACGCGGTCCCCGACCAGCTGGCCGAGGTCTTCTCGTCCCGCCCCGAGGTACTGGCGCACAACGTCGAGACGGTCCCGCGGATCTTCAAGCGGATCCGCCCCGGCTTCCGCTACGAGCGCTCGCTGGACGTCATCTCCCAATCCCGCGCGGCCGGTCTGGTCACCAAGTCCAACCTGATCCTGGGCATGGGCGAGACCCGCGAGGAGATCAGCGAGGCCCTCCAGGACCTGCACGACGCGGGCTGCGAGCTGATCACGATCACCCAGTACCTGCGGCCTTCCGTGCGCCACCACCCCATCGAGCGGTGGGTCAAGCCCGCGGAGTTCGTGGAGCTGAAGGAGGAGGCCGAGGAGATCGGCTACGCCGGCGTGATGTCCGGCCCGCTGGTCCGCTCCTCGTACCGGGCCGGCCGCCTCTACCAGCAGGCGATCGAGCAGCGCGAGGTCGAGGCCTCCACTCAGGCGGTCTGAGCCGCCCCGGCGCGCCGATCGGCGACTCCTGGCACATGCTGGAAGGACGCGGCCCGCACTCCCCCAGGCCGGGGGTTGCGCGGGCCGCTTCGTCGTCGCGGGGCGTGACCGGCCGGTCATCCGCCGGAAACACCCGTCGGTGACGATGGACCCACGCACCGCGTCCGGGCCCCGGCCCGCCCGCCCCGCCGACCTCCCCGAGGGAGAACCCCGCCATGCAGGCCGCGCCGCTCCGCGCCACCGCACGTCCCGTCCCGTCCGTCACCGGTGCGCTGCGCGCCGTCGAGGCGCTGCTGCTCGGCGGCGGACAGCGCACCGCCCGCCGCAACGCCTGGGACGCGGTCCTGGAGGACCGCCGCCGGGCCGGCGAGCGGCAGGAGGCGCAGGACGTACTGGAGGCCGCGGCGACCCGCCGTCCGCGGGCCACGTAAACTTCTTGGTATGGCGAGGAAGGCAAACACAGACGGCGCTGCCGGCGCCGGCACCCCCGGGCGGCTGAAGCAGATCGCCCAGACCTACAAGATGACCCGTCGGGTCGACTCCAAGGTCGGTCTTGTCGTCGCTGGCGTGGGCATCGTCGTGTTCGGCGTACTCCTCGGCATCGGCTTCGCGATCGGTCACCCCGTCTACGCGGGCATCCTGGGCTTCGTCCTGGCCTTCCTCGCGATGGCGATCGTCTTCGGACGCCGCGCCGAGCGGGCGGCCTTCGGGCAGATGGAGGGCCAGCCGGGCGCGGCCGCCGCGGTGCTGGAGAACGTCCGCGGCTGGACGGTCACCCCCGCGGTGGCGATGAACCGCAGCCAGGACGTGGTGCACCGCGCCGTCGGCAAGGCGGGCATCGTGCTGGTCGGCGAGGGCAACCCGAACCGGCTGCGCGGTCTGCTGGCCGCCGAGAAGAAGCGGATGGCGCGCACGGTCGCCGACGCCCCGGTCCACGACTTCGTGATCGGCGAGGGCGAGGGCGAGGTCCCGCTGAAGAAGCTCCGCACCCGGCTGATGAAGCTGCCGCGGGTGCTGCCCGGCGCGCAGGTCACCGCCGTCAACGACCGGCTGCGCGCGCTCGGCGACCTGATGAGCAACATGCCGGTGCCGAAGGGCCCGATGAACATGCGGCCGCCGCGCGGCAAGATGCGCTGACCCCGCCCGGGCCCGCCTCCCCACCGACCACGACGCCCCGGAGCCTCGAAGGCTCCGGGGCGTTCTGCATGCCGCTCTCCGGCCGGGCCCGGCCGGTCACGGACCGTACGGGCACCGTCGGCGTTTCGTATACGTGTACGGGGCCGCGCGGCGGACGGCGCGCGGGCCGCCCGAGGTCAGATGCGGACCTGCACCGCGCGGCTGAGGCGGTCGTGGAGGCCGCGGCCGTCGCGGTCCCAGATGACGGCGGGGATCACGATCACCAGCAGGACGGTGCGCAGCACCACCCGCGGCAGCGAGAGGCGGCCGCCGCCCTCGGCGACGACCCGCAGTCCCAGCAGCCGCTTGCCGGGGGTGAAGCCGACGGTGCCGACGGTCAGGATGCTGAGGACCGCGAAGACGACCAGCGCCCAGTTGCTCGCCGACTGCGCGCGACCGCCGCTGAGCAGCCCGTACGCGATGAGCATGCACAGCGCCCAGTCGATGAAGAGGGCGGCGAAGCGGCGGCCCGGACGGGCGATCGAACCGGGCCCCTCCTCCGGCAGACCGAGCTGCGCCCCGCGGTGCCCGAACTCGACACCCATGTCCTCGGCGGCCGCGCGGGGGCCGGAGATCCACGATCCGATTGCTTGCCTGTTGTCCACCCGTCCACGGTACTGCGCGGGCGCGCGATCCCCGGCCGAGGGGCGCCGCCGAGCGGCCGGAACCGTCATGACCAGGCATGATCGGAAGTGAGGCAGGCCGCGTCCCGGTTAACCGCGACGAAACAAATGGGTCATGCTTGGGAAATCACGTCTGCCTATGGTCGGGCAAGCGCGCCTCCCAAGGGTCGCGCTCCGTGCATCAGCCCCGCGTCCGCCGACCGGTGACCGGGCCAGAAGGAGTAGGGATGTTCCAGAACGCCGACGACGCGAAGAAATACCTCGCCGACGAGGACGTCAAGTTCATCGACGTGCGGTTCTGCGACCTGCCCGGTGTGATGCAGCACGTCACGATCCCGGCGAAGGCCTTCGACCCGGACGAGGAGCTGGCGTTCGACGGCTCCTCGATCCGCGGCTTCCAGGCGATCCACGAGTCCGACATGTCGCTCCGCGCCGACCTGTCGACGGCCCGGCTGGACCCCTTCCGCCGCGACAAGACGCTGAACATCAACTTCTTCATCCACGACCCGATCACCGGCGAGCAGTACAGCCGCGACCCGCGCAACATCGCCAAGAAGGCCGAGGCGTACCTCGCCTCCACCGGCATCGCCGACACCGCCTACTTCGGCCCCGAGGCGGAGTTCTACGTCTTCGACTCGGTGCGCTTCGACACCTCCGCGAACCAGTCCTTCTACCACATCGACGCCGAGTCCGGCGCGTGGAACACCGGTTCCGAGGAGAACAACCGCGGCTACAAGGTCCGCTACAAGGGCGGCTACTTCCCCGTCCCGCCGGTCGACCACCACGCCGACCTGCGCGCCGAGATGTCGCTGGAGCTGGAGGCCGCCGGCCTGGAGATCGAGCGCCAGCACCACGAGGTCGGCACCGGCGGTCAGGCGGAGATCAACTACAAGTTCAACACGCTGCTCGCCGCCGCCGACGACCTGATGCTCTTCAAGTACATCGTGAAGAACGTCGCCTGGCGCAACGGCAAGACCGCGACCTTCATGCCCAAGCCGATCTTCGGTGACAACGGCTCCGGTATGCACGTCCACCAGTCGCTGTGGTCCGGCGGCAACCCGCTCTTCTACGACGAGCAGGGCTACGCGGGCCTCTCCGACATGGCCCGCTACTACATCGGCGGCATCCTCAAGCACGCCCCGTCGCTGCTGGCCTTCACCAACCCGACGGTGAACTCCTACCACCGCCTGGTCCCCGGCTTCGAGGCCCCGGTCAACCTCGTCTACTCGCAGCGCAACCGCTCCGCCGCGATGCGCATCCCGATCACCGGCGCCAACCCGAAGGCCAAGCGCGTCGAGTTCCGCGCCCCGGACCCGTCGTCCAACCCGTACCTGGCGTTCTCCGCGCTCCTCCTCGCGGGCCTCGACGGCATCAAGAACAAGATCGAGCCGGCCGAGCCGATCGACAAGGACCTCTACGAACTGGCCCCCGAGGAGCACGCGGGCGTCCAGCAGGTCCCGACCTCCCTCCCGGCCGTCCTCGACGCCCTGGAGTCCGACAACGAGTACCTCCAGCAGGGCGGCGTCTTCACCTCCGACCTGATCGAAACCTGGATCGACTACAAGCGCACCCACGAAATCGCCCCGATCCAGCTCCGCCCGCACCCGCACGAGTTCGAGCTTTACTACGACCTGTAAGAGGCGGAGCACACGCCCGGCGGGAGCCGGGTGGGCCGGCCGGTTGCCCCCAGCGTTCTCGGGGGTGGCCGGCCTTCGCCGTTTGCGCACGCGGTCGGCGCTTCCCGGGCTTCCGCGCCGACTGTGGCGCCCGCCGCTCCGGCCGTGCCGGAGCGGCCGGACCGCGCCACACTGACCCCATGCCCGAATTGCCAGAAGTTGAGTCGCTTGTTCGGTATCTGCGGGGGCGTGTCGTCGGGCGGACCGTCGAGCGGGTGTTTCCGGTGGCGGTCAGTGTGCTCAAGACGTATGAGCCTGCCGTGACGGAGTTGGAGGGGCGGGTGTGCGGGGGTGTGGTGCGGTGGGGGAAGTTTCTGGATGTGGAGGTCGGGGGGCTGCATCTGGTGATGCATCTGGGGCGGTCAGGGTGGGTGCGGTGGCGGGAGGAGGTGCCGGAGGGGGTGCCGCGGCCGGGGAAGGGGCCGTTGGCGTTGCGGGTGCGGCTGGTGGCGGGCGGCGGGTTCGAGGTGACGGAGGCGGGGGCCCGTAAGCAGGTCGCGGTGTATGTGGTGCGGGATCCGCAGGAGGTGCCCGGGGTGGCGCGGCTGGGGCTCGATCCGCTGGACGAGGCGTTCACGCGGGAGGCGTTCGCGGCGGTGCTGGCCGGGGAGCGGCGGCAGATCAAGGGGGTGCTGCGGGACCAGGGCGTGCTGGCCGGGATCGGGAACGCGTACTCGGACGAGATTCTGCACATCGCCCGGATGTCGCCGTTCAGGGCGGCGGCATCGCTGTCGGAGGAGGAGGCCGGCCTGTTGTACGCGGCGATCGGGACGACGCTGCGGGATGCGGTGGCGCGGTCGGGCGGGCTGGAGCCGGGGAAGCTGAAGGCGGAGAAGAAGAGCGGGATGCGGGTGCACGGGCGGGCCGGTCAGGCGTGTCCGGTGTGCGGGGATGTGGTGCGGGAGGTCGTGTACCGGGACCGGTCGATGCAGTACTGCCCTACGTGTCAGACGGGCGGGAAGGTGCTGGCGGACCGGCGGATGTCGCGGTTGTTGAAGTAGAGAGCCGGCGCGGGGGGAGGGGGGCGGGGCGCCGGATCAGACCCGGTCAGCCCGGATCGGCCCCGGCGGGCCCAGTTCGGCCCCGTCCGGCCCGGATCTCGGACCCGTCCGGCCCCAGCGGGCCCCGTCCGACCCCGTCCGGCCCGGATCGGACCCGTCCAGCCCGGATCAGACCCGGCGGGCTCCGGCCGGCCCGGATCGCCCCAGTCCGGCCCCGTCCAGCCCCGGCGGGCCCCGGCGGACCCCGGCGGGCCCCGTCCGGCCCCGGCGGCCCCCGGCGGGCCCCGTCCGGCCCCGGCGGGCCCCGCACGGTGGCGTGCGGCGCCCGCCGGAAGAGTGGTCCGGACTCCGTCAGCCCCGGGTCAGCTGGCCTCCCCCAGCAGTTCCCGCAGCTCCCCCACCGCCCTGCGCAGTTCCTCGGCGAACGTGTGCATCGGCTCCGCGACCGGCTCCGGGGTGCTGAGGTAGAGGTGGAAGCGGTCGGGGAGGAGGACGTAGGCGACGCCGATGCAGCGGCTGCTGGTGGAGCCGAAGCCGAAGTACTGGATGTGGACGGAGGGGGCGGAGCTGGTGCTGAGGTAGTCGTCGCGCATGGTCAGCCAGCCCGGGGAGCGGTAGAGGGCGGGCTGGTCGGGGAGGCCGAGTTCGGGGCCGCGGCGGCGCTGGATCAGCTCCAGTTCCCACAGGTGCTGTTCGGGGGCGCGGCCCGCCTGGCAGTCCTTGGCGCGGGTGACGTGGGCCGCGGCGGCGGTGCGGGCGGCGGCGCGGCGGGTGGCGGGGTCGGCGGCCGGGTCCTCCATCGCGGCCACGAAGCGCTGAATCTCCTCGGTGACCACCCGCATCGCCTCGGTGCGGCCGCGCCGCCACTGCCGGGTGGCGATCGATTCGTAGGTGGCGCCGAGGCGGCCCTTGGCGCGCTGGTGGGCGAGTTGGTAGGCGAGCTGGACGAAGGCGTCCGGGGAGATGCCGAGGGCCTTGGCGGTGTCGGCGCCGAAGTCGTCGAAGGCGACGGTGCGGGTGGCGGTGGCCTCGCCGTACGCGGTGAAGGCGTCGGCGGCGGCGCGGATGCGGGCGCGGGTGGCGTCGTCGGTGGTGAAGGCGAGCGGGGACGGCTCGGGCGGGCCCTGGGTGCGGGCGCCTGCGAGGCGGGCGTGTTCCTCGGGGGTGGTGGCGAGGAGGCCGTCGACGAAGGCGAGGACGGTGGTGCCGTCCAGTTCGCAGTGTTCGATGTTGATGCCGGCCCGGCCGTCGGCGAAGACGATGAGGGAGACGGCCTTGTCGAACCAGCGGTTGCCGCGGTCGCCGTACAGCAGCTCGTCGCACGCCTCCTGGATGCCGTCGGGGGCGAAGTCCTCCAGGCAGACGCAGAAGAGGGCGGTTTCGACGGAGTCGAGGGCGGCGGCGTTGCCGGGGTCGGCGAGGAGGGCGGCGCGGGCGTCGGCCCAGTCGGCGCGGGCCAGGGTGGTGAGGTGGCCGACGGAGGTGCCCGGTTCGGCGGGGGCGGCGCCCGCCTTGCGTACGGCGTCGAGTCCGGCGCGCAGGTCGTCGAGCCCGTAGGGGGCGCCGTCGGGGCCGAGGACGTCGAGGCGGAACATCCGGCCGTGGAAGAAGACCACGATGTGGCGGGCGCGGGACGGGCCGGGCCACTCGTCGGAGTAGGGGGCGCGGACGGTGTCCTGGTCGGTGCCGGGGATGCGGGTGGTGGAGAAGAGGTAGCGGTGCTGGTCCATCGACTGCGGGCGGCCGCGCTGGACGACGGGCGGCAGGCTCTCCTCGTCGAGGAGGCGCTTGTGGTGGAGGGCTCCCATGATCAGCCCGGCGGCGCGGTGGAGTTGGGGGTCGTTCCCGGGTCCGGTGGGTTCCTCGTCGCGGAAGAGGAAGAAGAAGTTGGCGTTGAGGGCAATGCGGTCGCGGCGGCCGAGGTAGCGGTAGGGCCAGAAGGTGTCGAGCCAGCTGTGGGTGGTGGGGAGCGCGTCGTAGGCGGCGAGGGCGGCGTGCAGGACGGGGCCGGGGCCGTCGGGGGCGCGGAAGGCGGCGACCTCGGCCTCGGTGGCGGCGCGTTCGGCGTCGGTCAGCAGCGGGCGGCACCACTCCAGGAAGAGGGCGCAGCTCTCCTCAAGGGTGGGCAGCGGCACCTTCGGGAGCTGGTCGTCGTGGGCGAAGGTGGTGCCGGGTGCGGTGTCCTCGGGTGTGGGCATGGCGGCTCTCGTTTCGACGGGTGCGTACGGGACAACAGGCTCAACGAGCCGGAATCGTACGGGGGTTGGGTCAGTCCAGGAGGGTGTCGCCGCGGACGGTGCGGCGGGCGGCGGCGAGATGGGCGGGGAGGACCCGGCCGAAGAGCTGGCGGGTGCGGGCGACGGAGCCGATGACGCCGGGGCGCTCGCTGTAGGCGAAGATCGCGGA
Source organism: Streptomyces sp. NPDC000404 (assembly GCF_040300365.1). Lineage (NCBI taxonomy): Bacteria > Bacillati > Actinomycetota > Actinomycetes > Kitasatosporales > Streptomycetaceae > Streptomyces > Streptomyces sp. NPDC000404. The sequence continues at coordinate 402,764 of NZ_JBEPDN010000001.1, forward strand.
GTGGCGGGCCCGGGTGCCGCGTACCGGGCTGACCCGGTGCAGGGCGTAGCGGCCGCGGAAGAGCTGGAGGTCGCCGGGGCGCAGCGGGAGGCGGTGGACCAGGTGGCCGCCGTGGCCGTCGAGGACGGCGCGGACGTCGTCGAAGCGTTCGTCGTCGGCGGAGCGGATGCCGGGGCAGTACTCGAAGTCGCCGCCGTCCGTGGCCTCCTGGGTGAGCATGCTGACGGTGAACTCGTTGGTGTCGAAGTGCCAGGGGTGGTCCATGCCCGGTTCGACGACGTTGAGGACGAGTCCGGCGAGCGGGTCGGCGAGCGGGTGCAGCCGGGGCAGGCCGAAGCAGGTGGCGAGGAAGCGCTGGAAGTCCGGGTCGGTGTGGAGGCGGCTGATGAGGGCGTCGGCGGGGATGCGGTCGCGGGGGACGAAGGCGTTGCCCCGGCGGAAGGTGCGGCGCCCGGGGTGGCCGTCGGGCAGCGGGGTGTCGGTGGCGATGTTGTAGACGTTGACGGTCTCGGTGGCGAAGTGGGCGCGGGGGGCGAGGTCGGCGCACTCCTCGCGCAGGGCGTCGCGCTGCGGCGGGCGGAGGAAGTCCGCGAGGACGGTGCAGCCGTGGGTGCGCAGCTCGCGGCGGGCCCGGTCGACGACGGCGCGGGCGGCGGGGGCGTCGGGGTCGGCGAGGGGGTAGCGGTCGGTGTCGACGAGGTGGTCGAGCGTGAGCGTGGTGGGCGGTGTGCTCATGCGGTCCCTTCCGTGTGCGGGCGGGCGGGCATCGCGGCGCGCGGCGTCGTTCCCGTACGGGGCGCGCCGGAGGCCACCCCTCGGAGTGCGGCAACTCTACTGACAGGTAACAGAGTTGGGGGTGCGGGGCGGGAAAGATCGCTGTGAGACGGCCCACGGTGGTCCGGTCGCGGTCGGCCGAGAGGGCGGGCGTGCGGGCGGGGAGCGGGCGCCGGGGCGCGAAGGAGCGAGGCCTGGGCTCCGGGGAGGCGGATCGTCGCCTCCGTCACTCTTTTATGCAACTTGTTGCACACTCCCGCTCCGGTGCCCTAGAACGTCCCTGACGACCGCCGCTGCGCCAGGAGGCCCCGATGCGCCCGAGCCCCTATCCGTATCTGATGAGCCCGCTCGACCTGGGCTCCGTGACGCTGCCCAACCGCGTCCTGATGGGGTCGATGCACCTCGGTCTGGAGGAGGCGCCCGGCGGGTTCGCGCGGATGGCCGCGTTCTACGCGGAGCGGGCGCGCGGCGGCGTGGGCCTGATCGTCACCGGCGGGTTCGCGCCCAACCACGCCGGGCGGCCCTACGAGGGCGGGGCGACGCTGACGACCGAGGAGCAGGCCGCCGAGCACCGGGAGATCACCGGGGCGGTGCACCGCGAGGGCGGCCGGATCGCGCTCCAGCTGCTGCACTTCGGCCGGTACGCGCACCACCGGGACCTGGTGGCGCCGAGCGCGCTCCAGGCGCCGATCAGCCCGTTCGTCCCGCACGAGCTGACGGACGACGAGGTCGAGCAGACCGTCGAGGACTTCGTCCGCGCCGCGGAGCTGGCGCGGTCCGCCGGGTACGACGGCGTCGAGATCATGGGCTCCGAGGGCTATCTGATCAACGAGTTCCTGGTGACCGCCACCAACCGGCGCACCGACCGGTGGGGCGGCTCGTACGGGAACCGGATGCGGTTCCCGGTGGAGATCGTCCGGCGGGTGCGGGAGCGGACCGGGCCCGACTTCCTGATCATCTACCGGCTCTCCATGCTCGACCTGGTGCCGGACGGCTCCACGCTGCCGGAGGTGATCGCGCTGGCCGAGGCGGTCGAGGCGGCCGGGGCGACGCTGCTCAACACCGGGATCGGCTGGCACGAGGCGCGCATCCCGACCATCGCGACGTCCGTGCCGCGCGGCGCGTACGCCTGGGTGACGCGGCGGGTGCGCGGCGCGGTGAAGCTGCCGCTGGTCGCCGTGAACCGCATCAACACCCCCGAGGTCGCGGAGGAGTTGCTGGCCGGCGGGTCCGCCGACATGGTCGCGATGGCGCGGCCGTTCCTCGCCGACCCGGAGTTCGTGGCCAAGGCCGGACGGGGCGAGCCGGAGGCCATCAACACCTGCATCGGCTGCAACCAGGCCTGCCTCGACCACACCTTCAGCGGCAAGATCACGTCCTGTCTGGTCAATCCGCGGGCCTGCCACGAGACGGAGCTGGTGCTGTCACCGACGCGGCTGCGCAAGCGCGTCGCCGTGGTGGGCGCCGGCCCCGCCGGACTGGCCTGCGCGGTGTCGGCGGCCGAACGCGGCCACTCGGTCACGCTGTTCGACGCCGCCGCGACGATCGGCGGGCAGCTCGACATCGCCCGCCGCATCCCCGGCAAGGAGGAGTTCGACGAGACGCTGCGCTACTTCCGCCACGCCCTGGAGCGGTGGCAGGTCGACGTCCGGCTCGGGACGCGGGTCACCCCGGAGGCGCTGGCGGGCGCCGGTTACGACGAGATCGTGCTGGCCACCGGCGTCACCCCGCGCACCCCGCCGATCCCCGGCACCGACCATCCGAGCGTGCTCGGCTACCTCGACGTGCTGCGGGACGGGGCGCCGGTCGGCGAGCGCGTCGCGATCATCGGCGCCGGCGGCATCGGCTTCGACGTCGCGGCGTTCCTCACGGACGGCGGCGAACCGGCGAGCCAGGACCCGGAGGTCTTCTTCCGGCAGTGGGGCGTCGACACCGGCTACGGCGCCCGGGGCGGACTGACCGCACCGAGGCGGAGCGCACCGCCGCGCCGGGTTCATCTGCTCCAGCGCAGCACCACCAAGGTCGGCGCGGGCCTGGGCAAGACCACCGGCTGGATCCACCGCACCGAACTCCGCCACCGCGGCGTGACGACGGTCGCGGGCGCCACGTACCACCGCATCGACGACGAGGGGCTGCATCTGACCGTCGACGGGCAGCGGCAGGTGCTCGCGGTGGACACGGTCGTGCTCTGCACCGGCCAGGAGCCGCGGCGCGAGCTGTACGACGTGCTCGTGCAGGACGGGCACTCGGTCCATCTGATCGGCGGCGCGGAGGTGGCGGCCGAACTGGACGCCAAGCGGGCGATCGACGGCGGGACGCGGCTCGCGGCGAGGTTGTGAGCGGCGGGGCTGCCAGCGGCGGGGCGGGGCGGGCCGTGTGTCCGCCCGGGTCCGTACTCGGATGGCCCCGGGGCCCGGGCGGGCGCGGGTCCCCGGCGGGTGCGGGCCGTTCGCCCCTGCCGCCGTTCGCCGCTGCCGCCATTCGCGGCTGCCGCCGGGGGCCCGGGGCCGGCGGCGGGCCCGGCCTAGGATGCGTCCATGTCCCTGCCGTACGCCATCCTCACCGCCCTGCTGGAGAAGCCGTCGTCGGGGCTGGAGCTGACGCGGCGGTTCGACAAGTCGATCGGCTATTTCTGGTCGGCGACACATCAGCAGATCTACCGCGAACTGGGCAAACTGGAGGCGTCCGGACTGATCCGGGCGCTGCCCGCGGCCCAGCCGGCCCGCGGGCAGAAGAAGGAGTTCGAGGTCCTGCCGTCCGGCCGCGCCGCGCTGACCGCCTGGGCCGCCGAGCCGCAGGACCCCAAACCGCACCGGGACGCGTTGCTGCTGCGGATGCGGGCCGCGGCCGTGGTGGGACGCACCGGACTCGACGAGGAACTGCGCCGCCATCTCGCCCTGCACCGGCGGCAGTTGTCGGAGTACACCGCGATCGAGGAACGCGATTTCGCGGCCGCCGCCTCGCCCGGCGAGCGGTTGCAGCGGTTGGTCGTACGGGCCGGGATCGACCTGGAGACGTTCTGGATCACCTGGCTGACGTCGGCGCTGGCGGAGCTGGCCGAGATGGCGGAGGCGGCGGAGGCGGCGGAGGTGGCGGAGAGGGAAGGGGCGCCGGATGTGACGGGGGCGCCGGACGCCTCGGGCGCGCCGGATGCGCCGGATGCGCCGAAGGCCTCGGACGCCTCGGAAACCCTCAACCCCTCGACCCCCTCGAACGCCCCGGACACCTCGGACGCGCCGGAGGCGACGAGGGCGGAGCGGCCGGGCGGCGCGGAGGGCGCGTCCTAGCCGGTGCGGCCGGGGGTGTTCCCGCCGGTGCGGCCGGAGGCGTGCGCGCCGGTGTCGCGCGAAGCGCCCCGGGCCCGGGCCCGGCAGGCGGCGCCGGGCGGGTCCGTCAGCCCCTCTCCCGCTCCCCGGTCACCCGGTGTGCGGCCGCCCGCAGGGCGCGGACGTGCGGCAGATCGCGTTTGCCCGGCAGCCAGGCCAGCCCCATCGACCAGGGCGGCAGGTCCTTGACGTCGACATAGGCCACGCCGGGCCGCGGATAGCGGTGGCGGGCCGCCTCCGGCGGGAGCTGGATGCCCTCGCCCATGGCGATGGCCAGCAGCGATCCGGAGTAGTCGACGACGTCGTGGCCGGTGTAGCGCACCGGGCTGCCGTCCGGCCGCGGGTCGGTCGACCAGTGCTGCCGATAAACCTTCGGCACCCGCGGCGACCAGCCCAGATGCGGGCGGTCCCGCAGATCGGCCAGGCTGATCACCTCGCGCCGGGCCAGCGGGTCCGCCGCGCTCAGCGCCGCACACCGCGCGCCCTCGGCCAGCGTCAGGTACTGGATTCCGTCCGGCACCGGCAGGAAGAGGAACGCGGCGTCGGCGTCGCCCTCCAGGAGCACGGTGGCGGTGTCGAAGGCGGCCCGCCGGAACGCCACGCCGACCCCGGGCGCCGCCGCCCGGAAGGCGTCCATGACCGCGGGCACCGGCTCCATCAGCGCGATGTTCTCGAACGAGGCGATCACCAGGCCGCCGGCGCCGGAACGGGCCCCGGCCTGCTCCCGCAGCCGGTCCGCCGCCCGCACCGCCTCCTCCACCGCCGGGAGCAGCTCCGCACCGGAGCAGGTCAGGCCGACCCGGCGGGTGCTGCGGTCGAGGAGCCGGACGCCGAGGTCGCGTTCGAGGGCGCGGATCCGCTGGGAGAGGGCGGGCTGGGTGATGAACAGCCGGGCGGCGGCGCGTCCGAAGTGGAGCTCCTCGGCCAGCACCAGAAAGGCCCGCAGATGCCGGACGTTGGCGTCGCGCGCCGCTCCGTTCCTCGTCATGGCTCCACCCTCCAGGATTCATAACCTCCAGGCAATCAAAGCGGGTTGATACGGCATCGGCCGGCCGTTGCGGGCCTTCCGAGCGGCGTGGAAGGCTGCTTGATGTGGCGCGGGCAGCAGACGCCCGGCTGCCGTGCGGGCGGTGGTAGCCCGCGGGGCGAGCGCCGCGGGCCGCCCTCGGACACCTCGGCCCCGGCGACGCGCCCCGCACCGCCGAGCCCCGCGCCACCGGCGCGGAACCGTCCGACGGGGGAATCGGGGGGATAACGGGCCCTCGCGGGCGTCAGCACGACGCCCGCGAGGGCCCGTTCTCCTGTTCCCGGCGCTCCCTCGGGTCTCCTTCGGATCAGCAGTGGTCGTAGAGCAGGGCGCGCACCACGCGGCAGGTGGTGTCGGACGGGCGGTGGACGCCGATGGCCTCGGCCGTCGCGCGGATACGGCCGTTGGAGGCCTGGTCGGGGCGGTAGACGCCGGTGTCGAGCAGGGCTATCGCCAGGCGCATGGCCTTGAGGCGGCGGTTGTGGGATTCATACCGCTCGCGGGGCCAGCCGGCGGGCAGCGGCTTCTTGGGCAGCGGATGGGCGGGGAGAGGTTTCGTCGTCAGAGTGGCAGGGGCCATCGGGCAACCTCCGAGTGCTGGGTGAACCCTCACTTACTGGTTCCCATTCTACGGCCGACCACTGACAAAAGCCCCTGACCAGCAGCGATATGACGAGGCTTGAGCCGATCCGGTCAGGGCGCCTCGGCGACCGCCGCGGCCGGCCCCTCCGCCGCCCGCAGCCGGACCTTGTCGGGCTTGCCGACGGGTGTCAGCGGCAGCGCGTCCCAAACACGGAACGCCACCGGCGCGTACAGGGCGCCTTTGTGGTGAACCACCAACGCGCGCAGCTTCTCCGGGTCGACGGTGCGGCCCGGCGCCGGGACCACCGCGGCGTGCACCTCCTCGCCGTCGTCGGTGCGCACCCCGTAGACGGCGCACTGCGCGACGTCCGGGTGGGTGTGCAGCAGGTCCTCGATCTCCAGCGGGTGGACATGGCCGCCGACGACGATGATCACGTCCTTGGCGCGGTCGGCGAGGTAGAGCCGCCCGTCCTCGTCCAGGAAGCCGATGTCGCCGGTGCGCAGCCAGCCGTCGCCGACCAGGACCTCGGCGGAGCGCTCCGGGTCCTTCCAGTAGCCGGTCATCACGCCCGCGGACCGTACGTGGATCTCGCCCGTCTCCCCCGCCCCCAGGGTGCGGCCGTCCGCGTCGCGTACGGCGATCTCGACGCCGGGGCGGGCGCGGCCGACGGTGAGCCGGCCGCCGGGACCGGCGACGTCGAGGTCGGCGGGGACCGCCTCGGTGATCGACAGCGCCTCGGACGACCCGTACTCCCCGTACAGCACGGGCCCCAGCAGCTCGGCGGCCTGCCGTATCCGGGACGGGGTGGCGGGGCAGCCGCCGTAGCTGACGCGGGTGAGGGAGGAGAGGTCGGTGGCGGGCAGGTCCGGGTGGTCGAGGAGGCGGTGGAGGAGCGGCGGGAGGACCCAGAGGTGGGTGATGCGGTGGCGGGCGATGGCGGCGAGGACGTCGCCCGCCTCGAAGCCGCGCCGCAGGACGGCGGTGCCGCCGGCCACCAGCGTCATGTCGGTGAAGATGCCCGCGAGGTGGGCGAGGGAGGTGGCGGCCAGGAAGCGGGGCGGGTCCCCGGCGCCGGCCACCGGGCGGGTCAGCATCCGGGCGAAGGGCCCGTGGGTCATCCGGACTCCCTTGGGGATGCCGGTCGTTCCCCCGGTGTGCCGGATGCACCAGTCGTCCCCGGGGCGCGCTGCGCCCGGCACCTCCGGGGTGGCGGGCAGCGCGGCAGCGGCGGCCATCAGGTCGTCGCCCAGGGGCGGCAGGTCGCCGCGGTCCCGGTCCGGGCCGAGGGTGAGGACGGCGGGCCGGGGCCCGCGCAGGTGGCCGAGGAGGGCGCGGCCGGTGGCGGCCAGCTCCGGTTCGACGAGCAGCAGGGCGGCGTCCACGCTGTCGACGAGGGTGGCGAGGGCCGCGGGGGCGAGCCCGTCGTAGAGCAACACCACGCGGGCGCCGAGGTGGTTGACGGCGTAGCGGGCGGCGAGCACGGCTGGGGCGTTGCCGCTGAGGAGGGCAACGGTGGCGCCGCGGCCGATGCCGCGGTCGGCGAGGACGGCGGCCGTCCGGTGCACGGTGGCGGCCAGTTCACCGGCGGTGATCTCGGTGCCGTCGGCGGCGATCAGCGCCGTACGGGCGGGGTCGCGGCGCAGGGCGGCGAGGAGGAGATCCGGGTAGACGGCGTCGGGGGGTTGGGGCGTGTTCACGGGGTGGCTCCTTCGCGCGGTCGGGCGGGCGGCCGCCACCGGAGCGGCCGGTCCGCCGGTACGCCGACGCTACGACCGGGGACCGCCCGCACCTGCGGGAATGCGCCACCCCCAAGGAGGACCGGTCAGTCGAGGGCCTGCTCCGCCGCCGCCAGGATCTCGGTGACGCGGCGGCCGAAGCGGAGGTCGCAGGGGTGCGGGTGGCCGGTGCGGGCGGCGAGGAGGAGGGCGTCGACGGCGCGGTGGTAGGCGGGCAGCGGGCCGTCCTGGCGGCGCGGCAGGACGGCGACCCCGGCGGCGCCACGCAGCGTGACGGCGACGCCGGCCGCGGCGGGCGGCGCGGTCAGGCTCAAGGTGGCGGAGCTGGCCGCGCCGCCCCGGTGGCGCAGCGTCAGCAGCACCGTGTCGGCCGGGCCGCGGCGGGCGGTGACGTCCTCCGCGTCGCCGAGGACCGGCAGCAGGACGGAGAGCGCGTGCGGGCCGACGTCCCACAGGGCGCCCTTCTCGCGGCGCCAGGCGGAGGCGGCGTACGGGCTGTCGCTGCCCTCGGCGAAGACGGAGCCGAGCCAGTCGGCGTGGGCGGTGAACCAGCCGCCCTCCTCCGCCCGTCCGGCGATCCACTCCGCCTCGTGGGTGCCGAAGCGGGCCGTGAAGAAGACGACGGAGGCGACGTGCGCGCGGGTGGCGGCCTCGTCGAGCGTCCGGGCGTCGGCCGGGTCGAGGGCGACGGGCTTGTCGAGGAGGAGGTGGCAGCCGGCCTCGGCGGCGCGGGTCGCCAGCGGTGCCTGGACGGCCGGGGGCAGCGCCAGGGCGACGGCGTCGCACTCGGCGAACAGCGCGTCCGGGGAGGTGTGGGCGCGGGCGCCGTGGGCGTGGGCCAGCTCCTCGGCGGCCTCCGGGCGGCGCCCCCAGACGCCGGTCAGCTCCACTCCGGGGTGGGCCGCCAGGGCGGGTGCGTGGACGCGCTGCGCCCAGAAGCCGGTGCCGAGAAGTCCGATGCGCGGGGTCGTCATGGGGCCAGTCTGCCCCGCCGGGCCCCGCTCCCCGGGGTGCCGCAGCCCGGCACGGGGTCCCGAATCACCCGGGGTCGCGCGCATCCGGGCGGCGGACCGGCCCCGGCCCCGGGTGCCGCCACCGCGCCGGTCCGGGCGGGCGGCGCGCCCCGCCCGCCGGGGGCTCGCGTACGCCCCCGCGCTCCCCCGCGGTCGTTCCGTACGCCCCGCCCGCGCCCGCACGGCCCCGGGGCGGTGCGGCCGGGCCGGTGCCGCGGTGACGGGGACGGGGCGTACGGCGGGGCACGGTGCCCGCGATGCGGGCGGCCCGTCTCACACCGCGGTCTTGTGAAGGACATATCAACAACCGTCTGGTTGAATGGCAGACATGGCCAGCCTCCTTGACAGCGCGACAGGTCGCAGCGACCTTGAGCCCTTCTGGCCGTCCCGCCAGGCGCACGCCTTCGATCGTCTGTGTTGCCACGCGCACTGAGCGCGGGCCCGCACTCCTCAGTCCGACGCCGTTGACCGGTGTCGTCGGCCCTGCCCGCGCGCACGACGTCCCCTGACGCTTCTCTGCGCGAAAGAGCTGAATCCCATGACGAACATCCGCCCTCTGCCTGCCACTTCCGCGACGGCCCCCCACCCCTCCGCTCCGTCCCCGCACCTCCCCCGGCAGCGGTTGCGCGCCGTGGCACCCGATGAGGTGCCGCCGGTCGCCGAGCTGCTGACCGCGGGCGCGACCTGGCTGCCCGCGCCGCAGAGCAGCCTGCCGGTGCTGCCGGGCCGCCCGCCGATGGTCGGCTATCTGGTCCTCGTACCGGCCGAGCAGGCGGCCGCCGCGGGCCGCCGTGCGGACGCCGCACCGTCCGCCTCCGGACCGGCCGCCTCCGGGCCGCCCGGCGAGCCCGCCCCGCAGCCGGCCCCGCAGCCCGCGCCGGGCCCCGCCGCGGAGACCGGCGACGAGGTCGTACGGATCGATCCGGAGCAGCGGACGGCGCGGGTGCTGGGCCGCCTGCTGGATCTGACGTACCTCGAATTCGAGCTGCTGGCGCACCTGGTGGCGCATCCGCACCGGGTGCACACCCGCGATCAGCTGGTGACGACGGTGTGGGGCTACGGGCACGTCGGTGACGGCCGGACCGTCGACGTCCACATCGCCCGGCTGCGGCGCAAGCTCGGCTCCGACCACCGGGCGTCGATCGTCACGGTGCGGCGCGTCGGGTACAAGTACGTGCCCAGCGCCTGATCGTTGGGCTGCGGCCGGGCGGGCACCACGCGGTGCGCGCCCGGCCGTTCGCCTGTCCGGCGTGTCAACTGCCGTGGTACGCAGGCATGTTGGGCGACATGCCGAGTGCGGCGTGCTGGGCGAGGGCCGCCAGTTCCCGGCGGCCCCGGCAGTGTCCCGGGGGCAGTGCCGGGTGGGCGGTGACCCGTACGGCGAGGCCGCGGGCGGCGAGGACGCGGCGGAGCGAGGCCAGGAAGGTGTCCGGGCCGCAGAACGCGGCGACGGTGGTGGGCAGCGCCTCCTGGGTGTAGGTGAGCGTCACCGGGCGGACGGGGGCGCCGGCGTCGAGGGCCGCCTGGAAGACGGCGCGCCGGAAGACGCCCGCGCCGGCGGTGCACCAGGTGGTGGCCTGCGGGAACACCGCGACGGACCGGCCGGAGGCGAGGAGTTGTGCCAACCCGGCCACCACGTGCGGGAGCCGGCGCGGGCTGGTCCGGTCGATGAAGTGCGTACCGGCGCGGCGGGCGAGGCCGCCGACCACCGGCCAGCCGCCGACCTCGCGCTTGGCGAGCACCGCCACCGGGTCGACGGCGAGCAGCGCCGGGATGTCGAGCCAGGAGATGTGGTTGGCGACGACGAGGGTGCCGGGGCCGGTGGACGGGGCGCGCAGCGGACCGTCGGCCACCAGGCGGACGCCGAGGGCGGACAGCAGCGCGCGGGCGTGGGCGCGCAGCCGGACCGGGTCGGCGAGGCGGCCGCCGTCGGCCAGGGCGCGGCGGACGGCGGCGGCGAACGCGGCGCCGCGCAGCGCGGTGGTATGCGCCGGGACCGGCGGCCGGGCGTGCCGCGCGCAGTCGCGGCCGCAGCCGGGGGTGACGTCCCAGGGGCCGCCGGTCATGCGGCGTCCTCGCCGAGGAAGTAGCGGCGGTAGCGGTCGCCGAGGCGGTCCATGTCGAGGACGACGAAGAAGTCGGCGACGCCGAACTCCGGGTCGTGGGCGGGCGGGCCCGCGATCCAGGCGCCGAGCCGCAGATAGCCGCGGAGCAGCGGCGGCAGCTGGGCCGCGGCGGGCCGCTCGGGCAGCGGTCCGGCGGGGAGCCAGGGCCGGTGCGGTACGGCGTGCAGGCCGGGCGGGGCGGGGTGGCGGGTGCGGGCCAGCGCCCAGGCGTGGGCCGCGGCGGTGCCGCCGTCGGCGAGCGGGACGGAGGCGCAGCCGGCGAGGTAGCGGTGGCCGGAGAGGAGGGTGTAGCGGGCGAGGGCGGCCCACATCTGGTTGATGACGGCGCCGCCGCGGTGGTCGGGGTGGACGCAGCTGCGGCCCGCCTCGATCAGCGAGGGCCGCAGCGCGTCCAGGGCGGTGAGGTCGAACTCGCCGTCGGAGTAGAGCCGCCGGGTGCGGCCGGGCGGCAGCAGCCGGTAGGTGCCGACCACCTCGCCGGTGGGGTGGTGGACGGTGACGAGGTGGTCGGCGTGGGCGTCGAGGGCGTCGGTGTCGTGGCCGGGCAGTTCGGTGTGCAGGGCGGCGCCCAGCTCCTGGCCGAATATCCGGTGCCGCAGCCGCTGCGCGGCGCGGATCTCCGCGTCCGTGGCGGCGAGCGCGGTGGTGTAGCCGGGCTGCGGGGCGGTGCCGGGCCCGGGGCGGGCGGGGGCGGTCGGGACCGTACGCATGGGGAACCCTCCGGGGAGGCTGCGGCGGCCTCCGGCTGCGGAGGCCGCGGAACGGTGACGGACGCCGGTCTCGAAGGCGCGACCGGCGGGGTACGGGTGCGCGGGGACGGAGCGGTGTCGGGGAGCGGGGGACGGGCGGCACGGGGCGGGGCGCGTCCCGGTGCGCGGACGGGCCCGGTGGCCGGGTCCGCGGGGCGCGCCACCGCTCCGACTGTCCCCGCGGGTGCCTCCCGGTCGCGTGAAGCGGAGGGAGCGAACGGGTGAGGGGCGGCGGAACAGTCACCGGAGGGGCGCGGGGTGGGCGCCGGACGCGTGGGGCGGGGCGGGGGCGGTGCGGCGTTAGTCGGGGCCCGGCCTCGGCGCGCGGGGTGGGCGGCCGCAGGCGAGGCCGGAACCCGTCGATGGGTGTGCTCCCCGCGCTCCCGCCTCCTTGGAGGGGCGTCCGGGGCCCGTTAGCGTGCCGGGGCGGGAGTGCCGCCCGCGTCGCGCTTTTGTACGTCCCCGTTGTGTCGTCGTACGACCGCCGAGCAGTGGAGGCCGCCATGACCCGTCCGACCCGTCGTACCCTGCTGGGCTCCGCCGCCGCGCTCGGGGTACGGGCCACGCTCGGCGGGGGCGCCGCCGTCCCCGCTCCGGCCCGCGCGGACGGCGGCCTCCCGTTCGACGCCGGTCCGGCGCAGGACGCGCTGCGCCGTCTGCTGCCGCACCACGCGGCGCAGTTCCGGCTCGTCCCGCTGGCCCCGGGCGACGGCGCCGGGGACCGGTTCCGGGTCGGCGGGCGGGCCGGGCGGATCGAGGTCGCCGCGACCACCCCGGCGACGCTGCTGACCGGCGTCCACCACTATCTGCGCCACACCTGCGGGGCCCAGCTGTCCTGGGGCGGCGACCAGCTGGCGCTGCCGGAGCGGCTGCCCGCCCCGGGCGCGTCCGCCGAACGGTCCTGTGGGCTGCCGCACCGCTTCGCGCTCAACGACACCCACGACGGCTACACCGCCCCGTACGCCGACTGGCCGCGCTGGGAGCGGCTGATCGATCTGCTGGCGCTGCACGGGGTGAACGAGGTGCTGGTCACGCCCGGTTCGGAGGCGGTCTACCACCGGCTGCTGACCGGGTTCGGCTACTCCGACGCCGAGGCGCGGGCGTGGATCCCGCAGCCCACCCATCAGCCGTGGTGGCTGCTGCAGAACATGAGCGACTACGGCGGGCCGATCGATCCGGCGCTGCCGGCGCGGCGGGCGCGGCTGGGCCGGCGGATCTGCGACCGGCTGCGCGCCCTGGGGATGCGGCCGGTGCTGCCGGGCTACTTCGGGACCGTGCCGGTGGACTTCGCGGCGCGGAACCCGGGGGCCGCGACCGTGCCGCAGGGCGTCTGGGCGGGGCTGCGGCGCCCGGACTGGCTGGACCCGCGCACCGGGGCGTTCGCCGACGTCGCCGCCGCGTTCTACCGCCACCAGCGCGAACTGCTGGGCCCGGCCGGTCTGTTCAAGATGGATCTGCTGCACGAGGGCGGCGATGCGGGCGACGTCCCGGTGGCGGACGCGGCGCGCGCGGTGGAGCGGGCGCTGCGCACCGCGCACCCCGGGGCGACGTGGGTGATCCTCGGCTGGCAGGAGAATCCGCGGCCGGAGCTGCTGGACGGCGTCGACCGGGACCGGATGCTGATCGTGGACGGGCTGAGCGATCTGGACACCGTCGCCGACCGGGAGCGGGACTGGCGCGGGACGCCGTACGCGTTCGGGACGATCCCCAACTTCGGCGGGCGCACCACGATCGGCGCGAAGACGCACCGGTGGACGGAGCGGTTCACGGTGTGGCGGGACAAGCCGGGCAGCGCGCTGGCCGGGACGGCGTACATGCCGGAGGCGGCGGAGCGCGATCCGGCGGCGTTCGCGCTCTTCGCGGAGCTGGCGTGGAGCGAGCGGCCGGTGGACCGCGCCGCCTGGTTCGACGGCTGGGCCGACACCCGCTACGGGGGCCCGGACACCGCCGCGCGGGCCGCGTTCGCCGCGCTGCGCACCAGTGCGTACGAGATCGCGAGCGCCGACGGGCGGCCGCACGACGCGGTGTTCGCGGCCCGGCCGGATCTGGCCGCGCGGTCGGGCACGGCGCACGCCACGCACACCCCGGCCTGCGATCCGGCGGCGGTGGACACCGCGTTCGCCGCGCTGCTGGACGTCCGGCCCGCGCTGCGCGGCGCCGACACCTACCGGCACGATCTGACCGATCTGGCCCGGCAGGCGCTCGCCAACCGTTCCTGGCAGCTGATTCCGCAGCTCCAGGAGGCGTACGGGCGGGGCGACGGGGCGGCGTTCGGGGCGCTGTCGGCGCTGTGGCTGCGGCTGATGCAGCTGAGCGAGGAGGTCACCGGCGCGCACCGGCGGTTCCTGCTGGGGCCGTGGCTGGCCGAGGCGCGGGCGGCGGCCGCCGGGGACGCGGCGCTCGCGGCGCGGCTGGAGCGGTCGGCGCGGGCGCTGATCACCAGTTGGGCGGACCGGCCGACGGCGGACGGCGGGAAGCTGGCGCGCTACGCCAACCGCGACTGGCACGGGCTGATCGGCGAGGTGTACCTGCCGCAGTGGCGGGCGTATCTCGACGAGTTGGCGGATGCGCTGGCGGCCGGGCGGGAGCCGGCGGCGTTCGACTGGTACGCGCAAGAGGAGGAGTGGACGCGACGGCGGGACCGGCATCCGGAGCGGCCGGTCGCCGATGCGTACCGGACCGCGCGGCGGGTGCGTGACGTGCTGGCGGCGGCGCCGTACCAGGGGACGCTGACGGTCGCGGCACAACCCGCGGCGCTGCCGCCGGGCGGGCGGGCGCGCGTCACGGCGGCGCTGCGCAACGTCAGCGGGCTGCGCGCCACCGGCCGGGTGGACTTCGCGCTGAGCGGGCCGGAAGCCGCGCCGGACGGTCCGCTGTCGCTGCCGTCCGTCGGGCCGGGCGCCACCGGCCGGGCACGCTGGCAGGTCACGGCGCCGGCGGGCCCGCCGAAGGACCCGCTGAGCCCGCTGCCGTACACGCTGACCGCCACGTACGGGCCGCGTGGCGAGGCGCGGGTGCGGGCGGTGCGCGAGGGCACGCTGTGGGTGGCGGGGCCGCTTGCGGCGGGGTTGGCGACGGTCACCACCAATGCGGCGGTTTTCGGTCAGCTGGCGGAGCGGTTCGCGATCGACGGCGGGGGCGCCGATCTGTGGCGGGCCACCGCGGAGTTCGGCGCGGTGTACCGGCCGGGGGCGCTCGCGGCGGGCGGGTCGGCGCAGGTCGAGGTGGTGCGCCAGGACGCGACGGCGCCGTGGGCACGCGCGGGCCTGATCGTCCGCAACGGGCTGTCCGCGGCGCCCGGTTCCGCCGGGGCGCGCGGTTTCCTGAACCTCTCCGTCACCCCGGCCAACGGCGTGGTGCTCTCCTACGACGCGACCGGCGACGGCACCCTCGACACCTACGCGCGGCTGACGGGGGTGACCGCCCCGGTGACGCTGCGGCTGGCGCGGGGCGCAGACGAGGCGGGCGGCGGCACGTACACCGGCGCGTGTTCGGTGGACGGCGGGGCGACGTGGCGGGAGGTGGGCACGGTGCGGGTGCCGGGGGCGGCCGCGGCGCAGGACACCGGGTTGCACCAGTGCGCGGCAAGCTCCGCCCCGGGGACCCGCGGGACGGCCGAGTTCCGCCGTTGGAGCGTACGGTGACCGGCCGGTCACCGCGTACGCTGAGCCGGAAGGATCACGTGAGTGAGGGGACAACGGCATGAGCGCCGCAGCGGAGCAGGAAGCAGCCGATCGGGAAGCGGCCGAGCGGGCGGCGGTGAAGGAGGCCGAGAAGACCTGGCTGTACGGCCTCGACATCTCGGACGCCGTCTGGCAGCGCGCCCCGGGCGACGCCGAGGAGGCGGTCGAGATCGCGTTCCTGGAGCGCGGTGCGGTCGCGATGCGTAACTCCACCGATCCGGACGTCGTGCTGCGCTACACCAAGGCGGAGTGGGACGCGTTCGTGCTGGGCGCCCGGGACGGCGAGTTCGACCTGGAGATCTGAACACCCCTGCGCCGGGCGGCCGTTCGCGGCCGGGCCCGGGCATCCGTCCGGTCACCCGGTCCGGCCCGTGTGCCGGCGGGTGACCGGCCTCGTTTTCGCTCGTTTCACTCAGCGTGAAAAAGCAGTCGACATCCTCCCGTCAGATCAGCGCCCCCGAGGACCGCGCCGCCGCGCACGCCGCCGGAGGGGCCCCGGACGGCCTCGACGCGCTGGACGTCGAAGAGGCCGAGGAAGCGCTGGTCACGCACTATCCGCGGCTGGTGCGGCTGGCCTATCTGGTGCTGCCGCCCGGCGGCGGGCGCGGCCGCCGGGTACGCGCCGCGCACGCCGTCACGCAGCGTGCCCTGCCGCGCCGCCGCACCGCCCCCGCGTCCCTGCCGCTGCCCGGTCCGCGCGGCCCTCTGGAGGCGGACGGCCCCGGGTACGCGGTGCTGCGGGTCCAGGTGTTGCGGGAGGCGTTGGCGGTGGCGGGCGGCCGGTGGCGGCGGCCGGGGCCGTTGCCTCAGGTGTGGGGGGTGCGGCTGGCGCCGCGGCCGTGCGGGGCGGCGGAGTCGGCGCTGGAGCGGGAGCTGGCGGAGCTGTCGGCGGCGGGGCGGGCCGCGTATGTGCTGCGGGCCTTGGAGCGGCTGGCGCCGGCGGAGGTGCTGCGGACGCTGGAGGCCGCCGGGGTGCGCGATCCGGAGGTCGCGGCGGTGGAGGCGGAGGAGGTGACGGCGCCGGGCGCGGTGCGGGGCCGGTCGCTGCTGGAGTCGCCGGAGTTCGACGCGTGTGCGCTGCAGGCCCGGCCGACCGATCTGATCCGGCGGCGGCAGCACGGCCGGGCGCTGCTGGCGGCGGCGGTCGCGGTGGTGGTGTGCGGGGCGCTGCTGGGGTTGCCGGGCGAGGGCTGGGGGCCGCAGGGCGCGGCGGCGCCGCCGTACGCGGAGAACGCGGCGGCGCGGGCGGCGATGGATCCGGGGCGGCTGCTGGCGTCGTCGCCGACGGCGTGGAAGTCGGCTGCGCGGGAGGACTTCGCGGCCTGGCCGGCGCGGGGCGACCGGGTCGGTGACAAGGCGTTGCTGCGGCGGGCGCTGGCGGTGTGGGCGCGGCCGGGGCCGCAGGTGAAGGTGGTGGCGACGCCGGGCACGGCGTCGGGTCCGGCGGCGGGTCCCGCGCAGCTGCTGTTCGCGGGGACGGTGGATCACGCGGCGGTGGTGCTGCTGCACGACGGGCAGCGGCTGGTGCGGTACGCGGAGGCGGCGGACGGTTCGACGGGGGCGGGCGCGGCGCTGGACTTCGCGCGGACGGACGGGGCGCAGGGCGCGTCGGCGGCCGTGCTGGCGGTGGGCCGCACGGCCCGTAACGTCCGCTATCTGACCGCCCCTTGGGCGTCCTCCGTCCAGCTGGTGGACCTGCTGAAGCCGGGTGCGCCCGGGGAGCGGCTGGCCGTGGACGCGCAGGGGCTGACCGCCCCGGCGCCGTCGCCGGGCCCGTCGGGCGGCTGCGATTCCTGGCCGGCGCTGCGGACGGACGGCGCGCTGCTGACCGATCTGGGCGAGACGACCCCGGTGCGGCTGACGTACGGGACGCCGCAGGCGCCGGGTGCGGTGGACGGTCCGGAGGGGCGGGCGGCGTGGGCGCGGACGGCGTGTCAGCTCCCGCTGCTGCGGGGGCGGGGCGTGGCGTCGGTGAACGCCTGGCCGTTCGCGCGGCAGACGCTGCCGGGCGGGTCGGGGACCGCGTCGTGGCTCTGTGCCCGGGCGGAGACCTGGCGGGGTCCGGGCAGCCGCACGCTGTCGGTGTTCCAGCCTCCGGCACCGGCCGGGCAGCCGTATGCGACGGCCGCGGTGACGGCGGCGGCCGAGGGCGGTACGGCGTGCGGTCCGCGGGCGCCGCGGGTGCTGGCCGGGGTGTTGTGGAAGTCCGGGGACGGCATGTGGTGGCTGCTGGCGGCGGGCAGCCGGGAGGTGACGTCGATCGCGGCGACCGGCGGCGTACGGGGCGGTGCGGCGGGGCGGTTGCTGTCGCTGCCAGTCCCGGCGGGCAGCCATGCGCAGCTGACGGGCCGGCTGCGCGGCGGTGGCCGGATCGACGGGCTGGGCTGAGGCCCGGCGGCGGGCGGGCGGATCCCGGGAGGCGGCGGAGGGGGCCGGCTCCCGGGATTTTCCCTGTCCGAGGACTATCGCCGCGCTTTACCCCCCAGTACATTGACGCCATGTCTAACAAGGCGTCGCCGCGGCCGGAACCGGCCGCACAGGAGCATGTGCCGCTGAAGGCCCGCAACGTCGCGTTCGACTGGGCCGGCACCCCGCTGCACTGGGTGCCCGGGGACCCGTCGACCACGCACACCATCAATGTGCTGCATCTGCTGCTGCCCGCCGGCGAGCGGTGGTTCGTCCACGTCTACAAGCAGGCGCTGCCGCTGATCCGCGACGCCCGGCTGCGCGAGGACGTCCTCGGCTTCATCGGGCAGGAGGCGATGCACTCGCAGGCGCACGACGGGGTGCTGCCGCATCTGCGGGCGCAGGGCCTGGACCCGGAGCCGTACACCGCGCAGGTCGACTGGTTCTTCGAGAAGCTGCTCGGCGACCGGACGCTGCCGCCGGGGCGGGCGCGTCAGTGGTGGCTGCGGGAGCGGATCGCGCTGATCGCGGCGATCGAGCACTACACCGCGTTCCTCGGCGACTGGGTCCTCAACGCCGAGGCGCTGGACGCGAAGGGCGCCGACCCGGTGATGCTGGACCTGCTGCGCTGGCACGGCGCGGAGGAGGTCGAGCACCGGTCGGTCGCCTACGAACTCTTCCTGCACGTCGACGGCGGCTACCGGCGCCGGGCCCGCACCTGGGCGCTGGCCTTCGGCGCGCTGGTCTTCATGTGGCAGCGCGGGATGCGCTTCTTCATGGAGAACGATCCGACGCTGCGCGACGGCAAGGCGTCCGCGAAGGACTTCTGGCGCGGCGGCCGGGAGGGCGTGCTGCCGGAGCCCGCCGCGATGCTGCGGTCCATCCCGCAGTACCTGAGCCCGTCGTACCACCCTTCCCACTACGGCAGCACCGCACAGGCCGCGGCGTATCTGGCCCGGTCCCCCGCCGCGGTCGCCGCCGAGGCCGGATCCCCTGGAGGCGCCTGAGATGTCCGTCGTTCCCCGTCCCCGTGCCGTGAGGACCGCGCTGGCGGTGGGCGGTGCCGCCACGGCGGCGCTGCTGGTGCGCGGTGCGCTGCGCCGCCGGATCCGGCGGTCGCCGCTGTGGCCGCTGCCCGCGCTTCAGGAGCCGGTCTCCGGCCGGGGCGGCGGCCGGGGCGCCGGGGCGCTGCGGCTGCGCGTCGCGGAGCGCACCGAGGCGGCCGAGGGCGTGGTGGCGCTGCGGCTGACCGGCGAGCGGCTGCCGGCCTGGGAGCCGGGCGCGCACCTCGATCTCGTCCTGCCGTCGGGCACCGTGCGGCAGTACTCGCTGTGCGGGGACCCGGCGGACGCGGGTGGGCCGGGCGCCGGTTCGTACACCGTCGCGACGCGGCTGATCGCGGACGGGCGGGGCGGTTCGCGGGAGGTGCACGAGGCGCTGCACGAGGGCACGGAGGTGGAGGTGCGCGGGCCGCGCAACCGCTTCCCGCTGGCCGACGCGCAGGTGTACCTCTTCGTGGCGGGCGGCATCGGCATCACCCCGCTGCTGCCGATGGTGCGGCAGGCGGTGGCCGAGGGCGTGCCGTGGCGGATGGTGTACGCGGGGCGCTCGCGGGCGTCGATGCCGTTCCTCGCGGAGCTGACGGAGCTGGCTGACGGCGAGCGGCTGACGGTGGTGGCCGAGGACACCGACGGGCGGCCCGATCTGGCGGCCGCGCTGGCCGGGACGCCGCCGTACGCCGCGGTGTACTGCTGCGGCCCGGACCCGCTGATGGACGCGGTGGCGGCGCTGCTGCCCGACGGGCCGGAGGGGCTGACGCTGCACACCGAACGCTTCGCGCCCGCCGCGCCCGAAGGGGCCGCCGGGGACGCCCCGTTCGAGGTGGAGCTGCGCCGCACCGGCCGCACGGTGACGGTGGAGCCCGGCACCAGCGTGCTGCGCGCCGTGCGCGAGCAGGCGCTGCCGGATCTGCCGTACTCCTGCGAACAGGGCTTCTGCGGAACGTGTCAGCAGCGGGTGCTGGCGGGCGAGGTGGACCACCGCGACGAGCTGCTGACCGACGCCGAACGCGACGATTCGATGCTGCTCTGCGTGTCCCGGGCGCGGGGGGCGTCGCTGACGCTGGACCTGTGAGCCGGGCGTGCGCCCCGGGTCGTTAGGGTGTGCGCCATGACGACCCGGGCGCGCCGCAGGATGGGCGTCGAGGAGCGGCGGGAGCAGCTGATCTCCGTCGCGCTCGACCATTTCAGCCACCGTTCGCCCGAGGACGTGTCGATCGACGAGATCGCCGAGGCGGCCGGGATATCGCGGCCGCTGGTCTACCACTACTTCCCGGGCAAACAGCAGCTGTACGAGGCCGCGTTGCGGCGCGCCGCCGATGAGCTGACGGCGCGCTTCGAGGAGCCGCACGAGGGTCCGCTCGGGGCGCGGCTGCTGCGCGTGATGGAGCGGTTCTTCGACTTCGTCGACGAGCACGGGCCGGGGTTCTCGGCGTTGATGCGGGGCGGTCCGGCGATCGGTCCGGGCCGCACCGGTGCGCTGATCGAGAGCGTGCGCCAGGCCGCGTACGAGCAGATCCTGGCGCATCTGGAGGTCACCGCGCCGTCGCCGCGGCTGACGCTGGTGGTGCGCTCGTGGGTGTCGCTGGCGGAGACCACGGCGCTGCTGTGGCTGGACGGCCGCCGGGTGCCGCGCGGCGAGCTGGAGCGGCAACTCGTCCATGACTTCGCGGCGTTGGCGTCGGTGAGCGCGGCGTACGACGACGGGATGGCGGACGTCGTGCGCGCCTTCCTGGAGAAGGAGCCGCCGGACGGGATGTTCGCGGAGCTGGCGGCGCGGCTGCTGGCGCTGGCGCCGCGGCAGGCCTGAGCCGGGGCGGCCGGCCGGCGGTCCGGCGGGGCGCGGGCGGCGGTCCGGCGGGGCGCCCGGTGACAGCCGGTGCGCCCCCGCCGACCCGGTGCGCCGTCACGCCCTCCCCGGCACGCCCTCCCCCTCCCGTGCCGGATCGTCGACGCCGTCCAGGTAGTCGATCATCCGGGCGTTGACCTCGTCGGCGTGGTCGATCTGCGGGCCGTGGCCGGTGCGCTCCAGGATGACGGCGCGGGTGCCGGGGACCAGCCGCGGGACGCGCTCGGCCTGCCGCTTCGGGTGCAGCAGCAGGCTGCGCCGGCCGAGGACGAGGTGGAGCGGGGTGCGGATGGTGCGCAGTTCGTCGTCGGTGAGGGGCTTGGGGGCCGGGCGGCGGATTCGGTGGGCGCGGACCCCGGCCCGCACCATGGCGCGCAGCTCCGGGACGACGAGGACGGGCTGCTCCAGCCAGGCCGCGAGCCGCGGGCGGAGGGCCGCGGGGGCGGCGGTCGCGAAGAGGCTCAGGAAGATCCAGACGAAGAACCGCAGGCCCACCTTCTCCAGCCCGCCCGGGTCGAGCAGCGTCGCGGAGGCGAGGCGTCCGGGCCGCCGGTGCGCCATGTTGAGGGTGAGCCAGCCGCCGTACGAGGTGCCGATGAGGTGGACGCGGTCGAGGCCGAGCGCGGCGAGCGACTCGTCCAGCCACTGTGCGGCGCGTTCGGGCTGGTGGAGCGGGGCGCGGTGGACGCTGCGGTTGGCGTCGCCCGGGGTTTCGAGCGCGTAGACGGTGCGCTCCGCGGCGAGCGCCGGGGTGTTCGGGTACCACATGGCGGCGCAGCCCCCCGCGCCGTGCACCAGGACGACGGGGGTGCGCCCGGCGGCACGGCCGGCGGCCGCGGTGCCCTCCTCGGGCCCGTAGCGGTAGACGTGCGTGGTCCCGAACGAGGTCTCCACGTCGTACTCCGCGCGGGCGGGCGCGCCCAGCGCGTGGACCGCGTCGCAGGCGGCGAAGTACCGGTCGCGCAGGGCGTCGTTGACGTAGCGGCCGATGTCGGCCCGGGCGCGGGTGGCGGTATCGGACACGGGGGCACCTCCTGGGGTCCTCGTTTTCGTGATACGACCGTACCACGTTGTTGATACGGCGGTACCATGAAAATCCGAGGCCGCAGCGGCCGGACGGACCGACCCCGGGGAGCACCGATGCCCAAGCGCGTGGACCACGACGAACGGCGCGCCGAGATCGGCCGGGCCCTCGTCCAGGTCGCGGCCCGCAAGGGACTGCACGCCGTCGGCATGCGCGACGTGGCCGCCGAGGCCGGAGTCTCACTCCGCCTGGTGCAGTACTACTTCCACACCAAGGAGAACCTGCTGCTCCACGGCCTCCAGCAGCTGACCGAGGGCTTCGGGGAGCGGGTCACCGCGCGGGTCCGGGCGGCCGGCGAGAACCCCGGGCCGCGCACGGTCGTCGAGGCACTGCTGATGACCTCGCTCCCCACCGACGAGGAGAGCCGCGCCTTCCACCTCGTCCTCACCTCGTACGCGCTGCTCGCCGTGACCGACGAGGCGCTCGCCGCCCAGCCCTACCTCCAGCGCCCCGACGCCGCCGAGGACGCCGTGACCGGCCTGCTCGAACAGGCCCGGGAGGCCGGACTGCTCGCCCCGGACGCCGACGCGCGGACCGAGGCGGTCACCCTGCTCGCCCTCGCCGCCGGGCTGGGCACGAGCGTTCTGACCGGTCAGCGCACCCCGGAGTCGGCCACGGCGGTACTCCGGCACCAGCTGAACCGGATCTTCCGCGAGCCGAAGGCGAGTTGAGCCCCAGCCGCGGACGCTCCGCCTCTCGCTATCTCCCGCATATCGATTGACTTTCGATGGAAACCCATCGATATTCGATACATGCACCGAGTCCTCATCATCGCGCTCCGGGCCGCCATCGCCGCGGCGATCCTGTTCGGCCTGTTCGCGCAATGCGTGATCATCCCCGGGACCGCGGCCGAAGAGGTCGACCGCTTCCCGCCCTACGCCCCGTTCGCCGTGCCGTACGCGGCGATCGCCATCGCCGGGGTGGCCTGCGTCCAGGTGGGGCTGGCCGCCGTGTGGCGGCTGCTCGCCATGGTGCGGCGCGGCGCGCTCTTCACCCCGCGGGCCTTCCGCTGGGTCGACGTCATCATCGGCGCCTCCCTCGTGGCCACCCTGCTGGCCGCCGGGGTGACCGGGCATCTCGCGCTGGCCTCCATACCCTCGCCCGACGACGGCATGGAGGTCATCGGCGCCCTGGGCGCGGCCCTCGCGGCCGTCGGGGTGGGCGCGGCCTTCGCGATGCTGGTCGTCGTCATGCGGGGCCTGCTGCACAAGGCGACGGAGCTGCAGAGCGAGATGGCCGAGGTCATCTGATGGCGATCATCGTCGACCTCGATGTGCAACTCGCCCGCCGGGGCCTCTCGGTGGGCGAGTTCGCCGCCGCCGTCGGCATCACCCCCGCCAACATCGCGGTCCTCAAGAACGGCCGCGCCAAAGCGGTGCGCTTCACGACGCTCGACGCGATCTGCCGGGTGCTGGAATGCCAGCCGGGGGATGTGCTGCGGTGGGTGCCGGATGGGGAGGAGGGCTAGGCGGTCTCGCTCCGCCTGCGTGCGGCCCCTGCTCATGGCACCGTCACCGCGTCACAGCGGCTTGCGGGGCTCCCTCTCGGCAGTGCCTTTGTGAGGTTCCGCTTCAGCGGCGCCCTTGCGGGGCTCCCCCTCGGCGGGGCCGCTGCGGCGTACGCGTACCACTCCGGCGTTCAGATCGACCCGGAAAGGAGGCTCCTCCGCCGGCCTGACGTTCTTACGCACCCGCTCCTGCTCCAGGCTCTGCTTGACCACCCGCGCCCCGGGGGTGACCTCTTGCGCGAGCTCGAAGCCGATCGAGGACAAGCCCTTGCGTTTGCGCCAGTACACCCAAGCCCTGACGCTCCATCCACAGCAGCGCCTGATCCGCGAGAAGCGCCACGACCACCAGTGCGCCGACACCCCCGGCAAGCCCCCACCCCGCACTCAGCATGTCTCCTGAACTCACGGGCAGGGCAGGAGAGTTCCCGGACCTGCGGGCCGGCCCGGGGCGGGGACCCGCGACCGGCCCGACGCGCCCCGGGTGTCAGCCGCCGGGCATCGGGCGGACGGTGAGGATCTGCTCCGCGTGGCCCACGGGGCCGTCGAGGTCGTGCAGGACGCTGCTGGTGACGCCCTGGCCGGAGGGGCCGAAGGTGACGCTGGTGTCCAGGCCGGTCCAGGGGCCGCGGGGCGCGCGGTGCAGATGGATGGTGAGGTCGACGTTGGGGAACATCCACGCGGCGGGGTCCTGCTGGACGGCGATGCCGTTGGCGGTGTCCACGAGGGTGAGGTAGGAGGCGAGTTCGCTGCGGGGCTCGTCGGCGACCAGATCGACGGTGGACGAGATCCACGCCTGGTTGCGCCCCTTGCGCTGCGACGGGATCCGGCGGGCGTCGAGGGAGGCGATGTAGCCGCCGCCCCAGGTGTCGCCCATGGTCCACGGGGCGAGGGTGTCGGGGTGCGGGAGCGGCGTGAAGGGGGTGTCGGCGACGGCGGCGGTGTCGAGCGAGGCGAGCAGCCAGGCGCGGGCGCGGACGACCGGGCGGCCACCGATCCGCAGGACGGCTTCGAGGAGTTCGATGGTCCGGCCCGGCCGGACGGTCTCCACGGTGACCTCGCACTCCTCGAAGGCGATGCGCCCGAGGATGTCGTAGCTGATCCGGGCCAGCGCCAGCCCGGAGCCGGGACGTTCGGCGACATGGCGGTCGAGGACGTGCGCGATGAGCCCGGAGACCGGCCCGAAGTGCTGCTCGTCGAGGCTCCAGGCGCCCTGCGCATGAGGGGTCGGCTTGTAGTGACGCTCGTCCGTGCGCTCGTAGTAGCTCTCGCGGCTGCTCCGACGGTGGCTCTCGTGTCCGGTGGGGGCGATGGTCACAGGCGGTTCTCCTCACGCGGGACGGACATCGGTCGGGCGGGAAGCCGGCCGGACAGGCGACCCGGCCGGACCGTCCGGCCCGTGCAAAGGAGGGTAAAGGCCCTGGTGTTGCCTGGGCAGGGGCCGTGATCCATTCCACAGGTCAAGGCGGCCGGTGCCGCGCGACGGACGCTGCGCCGGAGGCGCCCCGGCCTGCCTCAAGCGACTCCTCCTCTCCTCCCGTACGCCCCTTCGCAAGGTCTTACGCAAGTGATTGCAAGGGTGTTACGTTCGCCGGCGAGCCCCGGTCCGTCCGGCCGGAGGTCCGGGCGCCCCGTGGCCCGGGTCCACGCGCCCGGCACGGGCGGACCGGCGGCGCGCGCCTTCGGACGAGCGGCGGCACCGGGATCGAGGAGGCCGTGGCGCGTCCGGTCCGTGGATGTCGTCGGGTTCCCAGTTCCCGCTTCCCGGTCGTCGGCGGGTATGTGCCCTGCGGGCAGCGGTGCGTTCCTGGCATTCCTGGCGCCTGGTCGGCGGTACGGCGCGTACGGCCTACGGGGGCGCCGGGGCGTTCGTGGTTCCGGCCAGGCGGTGCGGGTACGGCCTGCGACCTCGGCGTTCCGCCGGTCGCGGGCCGACAGTGCGGGGGCGGCCGCCGGAAAAGGGTTTGCGGTCGGTGTTCCGGCTCGGTTAGGTGTGTCCCCGGTCCGCCCGCAGGCGTGGCCGACGACCGCGACATCGGAAGGAGGAGGCAGGCATGACCACCGCTGTCACCGCGCCCGCGTCCTCCCGGGACACGGAATCCCGCTGATCCCGGAGGGACGGGCGCCTCGTAGGAGTGCGCCTTGACCACACATGAGAACCACCGGAGCGCGAACCATCGGAGCGCGAACCACCCGAGCACGAACGACCGGAGCGCGAACCACCCGAGCACGAACGACCGGAGCGCGAACCACCCGAGCACGAACGACCGGAGTGGGAACCACCCGAGCGCGAACGAGCGTCCGCGTCCGAATCCCGAACCGAGCAACCACGCGAGGAATCCTCTGAGCCACCCTGGACACCCGGGTATCCCGGACGGACAGACCGGTCCGGGCGAAGCGACCGGGACGAGCGACGCGGACGGCCTCGTCCTGCGCGCCCTGCGCGGGCCCGAGGAGTTGGGCCTCTTCCGCAGCCTTCCGTACGACCTCAACGACGAGTTGGCCGGCGATCTCGCGGAGGGGCGGCGGCAGCCGTCGTGGATGTGGGTGGCGCTGCACGGTGACCGTGTGCTGGCGCGGGTGGCCTGGTGGTCGCGGCCGGGTGACGCCGTCCCGATGCTGATGGACATCTTCGATCTCGATGACGCGGGCGCCGCGCCCGACGGCTCCGGGGCGCCCGCCGCGGGCCCCGATCCGTTCGACGCGGGGGTGCGGCTGCTGCGCGCCGCGTTGCCCGCCGTGTTGCCGGACGGCGCGCGGCCCGAGTACCTCCGCTTCGTCCCGCCCGGCTGGCGTGCGGACCCGGTGGAGCGGCGCGCCGTGGAGACCCGCATGGCGGCGCTGGAGACGACCGGTGCCCGGCTGCTCGTCGAGCGGCTGCGGTGGGAGTGGACGCCGCGGGACGACGCGCCGGACGCCTCATGGGACGCCGCCGCGCCACCGGCCCCGGAACCCGGCACCGCGCGGGACGGGCACGCCTCGCCCGCGCCCGTACACGCACCCACACCCGCACCCGCACCCGCACCCGCACCCGCACGGACAACCGCCTCGCCCGGCTCCGCGCACGCGCCCGCCGCGCTCGCCTTCCGGGCGCCCCGCGACCGGGAGGAGTTGCTGACGCTGATGACGGCGGTGCTGGACGGCACGTTGGATGCGCACAGCCGGGCCGATTTGGGACGGATGTCCGCGCGGGAGGCGGCGGTCTTGCAGTACGAGGAGGAGTTGGTGCGCTACCGCAGCCCGCGGGAGTGGTGGCGGGTCGCGGTGCTGCCCGGTGGTGAGCCGGTCGGGTTCGTGATCCCGGCGCGCAACGACTACCACGCGATCATCGCCTACCTCGGGGTGGTGCCCGCGCACCGCGGCCACGGCTACGCCGACGCGCTGCTCGCCGAGGGCACCCGCGTCCTGGCCGAGGAGGGCGTGCCCCGGATACGCGCCGCCACCGACCTCGGCAACGTCCCCATGTCGAACGCGTTCCGGCGCACCGGTTACCGGAATTTCGCGGGACGCATCGACATGACCTGGGAATGAGCCCGCCCCGGAACAACCGAGCAACCGGAGCAGCCGGATCCATCAGTTCCACCAGGTCCGCCGGCTCCGTCAGATCAACCCGACCAACCCGACCAGCCCGACCAGCCCGACCAGCCGGACCGTCAGGAAAGCCGGACCACCCACTCCCCCTGGAATGCCATGACCACGTGGACCACCCGCCCCGAAACCCCCGCCGACGTGCCCGCCGTCCGGGACATCAACCTCGCCGCCTTCCCCACGCCCGAGGAGGCGCGCATCGTCGAGGCGTTGCGGGCCGATCCCGGGGCGTGGATCGACGGACTGTCGTTCCTCGCGCTCACGCCGGACGGGGCGCCGGTGGGGTACGCGCTGCTGACCCGCTGCCATGTGGACGGGCGGCCGGCGCTCACGCTCGCGCCCTGTGCGGTGGTGCCGGCGGCGCAGCGGAAGGGTGCCGGGTCGGCGGCGATCCGGGCGGCGCTGGAGGCCGCCCGGGCGCTGGGCGAGAACCTCGTTCTGGTCCTCGGCCACGCCACGTACTACCCGCGCTTCGGGTTCGTGCCCGCCTCCCGGTTCGGCATCCGGGCGCCGTTCGACGTGCCGGACGAGGCGATGATGGCGCTCGCGCTGGTCCCGGATGCTCCCGTGCCGTCCGGGACGATCCGCTATCCGGCGGCGTTCGGCGTCTGACGGCCGGGAGGGCGGGGGCGGGAGGAGTGGGAGGAGCAGGGGGGAGCGGGATGTCGGCGGAGCGCACCGGCATGCCGCTCTCCACCCGTCAACTCCCTTCGCGCAACTACGAGTTGAAGCAGCCACCGACAACCGCCCACCCCTCCCCTCCCCTCCCCCGGAAATTCGTTCGTGCCGGGGCAGGGGGCGCCGTACCGTGGCGCGGTCGGCGGCGGGCGGGGTCACCGCGTGCCGGAAGCGCGTAGGCGGAGGAGCGGGGACCGGTGGAGCGGTGTCGGGGCGAGGTGGATGAGGGCTTCGGCGGGGTTGCCGAGGCGTTCGTGCGGAACTTCGCGGACTTTCCGGAACTGGGCGCGGCGGTCACGGTGTTCGTCGGCGGGCGGAAGGTCGTCGAGCTGTGGGGCGGGGTCGCCGACGGGCGGACGGGGCGGCCGTGGGAGCGGGAGACCCCGGTGCCGGTGTTCTCGTGCGCCAAGGGCCTGGTCGGGGTGTGTGTGCAGCTGCTCGTTCAGGAAGGGTTCCTGGATCTTGACGTGCCGATCGCGCGCTACTGGCCGGAGTTCGCCCGCCACGGCAAGGAGGAGATCACCTGCCGGATGATCCTCGGGCACCGCGCCGGGATACCCGTCCTCGACCAGAAGCTCACGTTCGAGGAGATCGCGGCGTGGACGCCGGTGGTGCGCGCCGTCGAGGAGCAGCGGCCGCTGTGGGAGCCGGGTGCGTCGTACGAGTACCACGGGCATGTCTTCGGTTTCGTGCTCGGTGAGGTGATCCGGCGGCTGACGGGGCTCACGCCGGGTGCGTATTTCCGTCGGGCGGTGGGCGATCCGCTGGGCCTGCGGGCCTGGATCGGGCTGCCGGAGGCGGAGATGGCGGGCCGGGCGCGGCTGGCGGAGGCGGCGGGGCGGCCCGCGATGCCGGGGCCGGAGCATCTGCTCACCCGCATCGTGACGATGAACGGCGCGCTGGTCTTCCCCGGCACCGACGCGCCGTACGGCTGGAACGACCCGGCGCTGCTCGGCGCGGAGTTGCCGGGCGCGGGTGCGGTGGCGTCCGCGACGGGTCTCGCCGGGCTGTATGCGGCGGCCGTCACCGGTCTGGACGGGCACGCGCGGCTGCTGGCGCCGGAGTCCGTGACGGATGTGGTGCGGGAGGTGTCGTCGGGTGCGGGCTGGCTGGGGTTCGATGCCGGGGCGCGCTGGGGTGCGGGGTTCCTGCTGGACTCGCCGTTCCGGGCGATGCTCGGTGCGCGCAGTTTCGGGAGCGATGGTGCGGGCGGGCAGTTCGCGTTCGGGGACGATGCGTTCGGCGTCGGGTTCGCGTATGTCGCCAACCGCATGATCGGCCACGGCGATGCGCGGGCGAACCGGCTGGTGGCGGCGGTGCGGGAGTGTCTGGGCGGGTGAGGGGTCGGCGCGGCCCGAGCGCTTCGGCGCAGCCCGAGCGGCCGGGCCTGAGCGGCCGGGCCTGAGCCGCCAGGCCCGAGCCGCCAGGCCCGAGCCGCCAGGCCCGAGCCGCCAGGCCCGAGCCGCCAGGCCCGAGCCGCCAGGCCCGAGCGGCCAGGCCCGAGCGGCCAGACCCGAGCGCTTCGGCGGCGGGGCGCGGCCCGCCGGGCCGGTCGCTCAGACCGGTCCATACATCGCGCTGCCGGCCGCGCTGATCAGCGCCCAGTATCGGTCCCCGTACGACCAGTGCCACCACTCCGTGGGGTAGTTGACGAAGCCGGCGCCACGCAGGGCGCGGGCCAAGAGGCGGCGGTGATCGCGTGCTGCGTCCGGGAGTCCCGGAGCGTCCAGCGGGCAGGACCGTTCGTCGCCGGTGCGGTGAGCGTTGACGGCGCCGCCCATGTCCAGCTCGGTGCCGTCGGCGTCGATGAGCGTCAGGTCGAGTGCCGCGCCGGCGCAGTGCGGCGCCACCTCGACCGGCGAGACGAAGGCACTGGTCCGGCGCCGCAGCTCGACGGGGTCGGTGATGCCGGAGCGGCGCAGGCGGTCCTCGTGGCGGGCGAACCGCCGTGCCTGCTCGGCGCTGCCGCGATGGCCTTCCACGACGAGGAACCTGATGCCGTCGGGAAGGCTCCGCGACGCCGAGCGCAGCCGCCGGAGCACGCCGGTCCGGGCCCGGCCGTATGCCCCCGCGGGGTCGCGTTCCTGGTGGCTCAGCACCACCGCCGGGTCCGCGGCGATCTCCGCGAGGGGTTCACCGCAGTCCCGCACAGGGATGCCGCTCACCCGGGGATCGCTCAGCAGGATCATGGTCCTGAGCGTAGGCGGGCGTGGTGGCCTTGCGACGGCATCCCGCCGCACGTGCCGCGGACGTCAGTGACTCCCCGGCCGACGGGCCGACGGGCCGCTACCGCCCGTTCTCCGGTCCCGGTTCGCCGACCGACAGCAGGTGGACGGTCTCGCGGCCCTCGGGGGTGGCGTACTCGACGCGGTCGCCCGCCTCGTGGCCGAGGAGGGCGTGGCCGAGGGGGCTGTCGGCGGTGACGAGTGTCGGGTCGCGGTCCGAGGCCAGTCGCGCGAGGTGGAGCGTGGCGCGGTCGCCGTCCGGGAAGCGCACGGTGACGGTGGAGCCCACGCCGACGGCGTCGACCGGCGGCACGCCCGCGCGTTCGCCCTCGTGCAGGCGCAGGGTGATCTCGGCGAGGCGGACCCCGATGTGGGTGGCCTCATCGACGCGTTCGGACTGGTCGGCTGCGTCGCCGCGGTCGCCCGCCTGGCCGGAGTCCTGCGGCGCCGGGGCATCGGCGGCGCGGGCGGCGCGCAGCGCGTCGCGGTCCCGCTCCAGCGCGCGGCGCTCGGCGGCGCTGATCGGTTCGGGTTCCTCACTCATGCCTGCTCCACACCTCTGACCTGCGCGGACGGCTGATCTGCGGGACGGCCGGGCCCGCGCGTCCGGCTCTCCGGCCCACCCGTACGACCGGCGGCCCCGCGCTCACTTCTCGTAGTCGGAGGGCGGGAACGGGTTCCGCTGCTTCCGTGAGGCGACGCTGCGGGGCATGGTGCCGCTGTCGGCCTCGCGTTCCACCTCGGCCCGCTCCTCGGCGTACCGGGTCGCCTCGTCCTTCCCGGCGCCGTCGGGCAGGCCCGCCTCGCGGCGGTCCTCCTCGGTGCGGCGTTCGGCCTCGCGCCCGTCGGGCCGCCGGGGCATGCCGCGCCCGTGGCCCGCGTCCGGGTCGCCCTCGACCGCCTTGTTCTGCTTGTGGTGGTGGTGTCCCATGCGCCCGCCTCCTCGGCTGCGGCGGCCGGCCGCGTCGCGCGCCCGGCCCCTCGGGAAATGCGCTCCTCCCAGGATCGCCGGGGCGGCGGGCGGGTGCATGTCGGGCGCGGGACGGCGGGAGGTCAGGCGGTGTCGTCCCGGGACGATGCGCGGCCGAAGGCCCACGTGGCCAGTCCGAAGAGGAGACCGCCGAGCAGGAACCACGGGTTCCAGAGCATCAGCGTCCACCGGCGCTGCTCCGCGCTCACCTGGATCGCCGGGCCCGCGGCGCCCGTGAGCAGCAGCGCCTGGAGGACCGCGCCGCGCACGAGCAGCACGGCGCAGGCGCACCAGCCCAGGGCCGTGAGCAGCCGCCCGGCCGTTCCCCGCGGCCGGGGACCGGTGAGCCGCCGGCCCAGCGCGGCGCCGATCAGGCACACCGCGCCGACTCCCCACAGGCCCACCGCCACGAACCAGCCGGGCCGTTCCGCGGCGAGCGGTCCCGCGGAGACGGCCAGCCCCCGGCTGCCGCCCAGCGCCCAGTAGAAGTGCAGGGCGGCGAAGGCCATCGCCCAACCGCACGCCAGCCGTCCCCAGATCCGCGTCACCACGTCCCCCGTGTCCCCCGCGCCGTCCGTCGTCCGTCGTCCCGTACATCATGCAGACGTGGCGGCCGACGGCGGTGCGGTTCGCCGTGCCCGGTCGCGTACGGGCCGGTCGCTACGGCGTCACCCGGCTGGCCAGGACCTGGCGGGCGAGGCGGCGGGTGTACTCCACGGTTTCGCCGGGGTCCTGCGGGTCCACGAGGGACAGCCGTCCCACCACCAGCTTGCTGTGACCGTAGACCGGTTTCGCCGGTTCGCTGATGCCGTCCACGTCCAGGGACCAGGTCGCCTCGCGGAGGTCGAGCCCGCCCGGCTTCGGGACCACCCGGCTGCTCCAGCCCAGGCACAGCACCCATTCCGTGGGCTGCGCCGCGTGGCGCGCGGCGACGTCCATCAGGTAGGTGTCCGGCACCTCCGGCAGCGGGAGGTAGCCGACGACGGCCGTGTCGCCGAAGCGCCCGGTCGTCGCGTACGCCGCCACGCCGAACGCGTCCGGCCACATGTGCAGCAGCGGAAAGACCGACACCCGCCCGGTGTCGCCCATCGTCTTCGCCAAGGAACTTCCTTACGTCGCAAGGGACTTCGCGCCGTTTTCCCGGCACGGAACCTGTTCAACGGCGCGACCTGCGGGCGGGTTATCGCACCGGTGGAGATCACAGCGTCACCTCCGCGCGGACGATCTTGCCGACGCCGGGACGGTCGGCGACCTCCCAGTGGTCGGCGAGCGCCGCCACGAGGAGGAGGCCGCGACCCGATTCGGCCTCCGGGGCGGGCGGACACAGCCCGTCCGGGTCCGGCGGCCGGGCCTCGGTACGGGTGTCGGCGACCTCGATCCGCAGCCGGTCGCGCCCGTCGGCGCCGCCTACGAGGGTGAGCCGCAGCTCGAAGTCGCGCCCCGGGACGCGGCCGTGCAGGACGGCGTTGGCGGCGAGTTCGGCGACGAGCAGGGCGACGGTGTCGGACCGTTCGCTGCCGTAGGGGGTGCCCCAGGCATCGAGCTGTGCGGTGGCCAGCCGACGGGCGAGGCGGGCGCCCCGACGGGTGGCACTGAAGCGCTGTGCGAACACACGCGCGGTGACGGAAGTGGGAGCTGCGACGGCAGCAGGCAGGGCATGCATATGCCCAAGTTGGCGCGCTGAGCGACGCGTTGGCCAGCATCTTCGCCCGTACGCTTGGTCAGCGTACGGGTGCGGAGAGTGGACAGTACGGGTAACCGACCGTGAGCATGGCCGAGTTAGCCAGAGGGGTGCGCACACAGCGGAGGTGCCGAACATGGCGAAGAAAAAGGGCGGTAGCGAGCCGGAGTGCACGGACAGCCTCAAGGCGTTCGGCGCAGCAGTCAAGGCATTCCGGGAACGGGCCGATCTGACGCAGGAGGAGTTCGCTCCGCTGGTGGGGTTCTCGGCCCAGACAGTGGCGTCGATCGAGCAGGGACGGCGCTTCCCCCAGCCGGATTTCGTGGAGAAGGCAGAGGAAGTACTGGACGCACACGGCGTGTTGGCCGCGATGGCACCGCATCTCGCCCGGAAGCCGGGGTTGGCGGCATGGTTCCGTCAGTGGGCTGCGCTGGAGCAGAAGGCGCTGAGCCTGTACGCGTACGAGTGCCGGATGGTGCCTGGAATGTTGCAGACGGAGGAGTACGCGAAGTCGCTGTTCGCCAACCGACTACCTCCCCTGGACGACGAACAGATGGCGAACCAGCTAGCGGCGAGGATGGATCGGAAGCGCTTGCTGCGGGAGCGCCCGAACACGGCGTACAGCTTCATCCTGGAAGAGCACCTGTTCCTGCGTTGTGCGGGCGGCAAGGACGTGACCAGGGAACTCATTGACCACGTGATCGAAATCGCCCAGATGCGCAACGTCGAGGTACAGATCATGCCTCAAGTGCGAGAAACTCATGCTGGGTTGGCGGGGCCGATGCAGCTTGCGGAAACCCCGGAGCACAAGTGGTTTGCCTACTGCGAGGGCCAACGAAGCGGCACCCTTATCTCCGACCCCAAGGAGATCAGTGTGCTCCAAATGCGTTATGCCAGGATGCGTTCACAGGCTCTCTCCCCCGAAGACTCACTGAGCCTGTTGCAGCGGATGCGAGGAGCACTATGAAGACCACCGAACTGGCCTGGCGTAAGAGCAGTTACAGCGGCAGCGAAGACGGCGACTGCGTAGAAATCGCCCCCTCCCCCACCACCATCCACATCCGCGACTCCAAGGACAAGGACGGGCCGCAGCTCGCCGTCGCGTCCGGTGCCTGGCGGGACTTCGTCGCGTACGCGGTCGTTCAGGGCTGACCTTGAGGCGGCAGGCGGGTGTGCCGTCGGATCGACGGCGCCCGCTCGCACGCCGCGCTCTCAGCGCAGCGCCTTCACCATCAGGCGTTCCCTGCTCACCCCGTCGGACAGCAGGTCGCCGAATTCTCCCGTATCGACGAAACCGTTGCGGCGGTACAGCGCGGCGGCGGGCTCGTTGCCCGGTAGGACCGCGAGCTTCAGGGTCGTGGCACCCCGCTGCCGGGCCCATCCCTCGACCGCCGCGATCAACTGGTTTCCGACGCTGCGGCCCCGCGCCTGGGGGCTGACCCACACCGACCTCAGCTCGCAGGCGCCGCCGTCCCCGGGAAGGCCGGCGGCCACCCCTACGGCTTCGCCGTCCAGCAACGCGACGACGCAGTAGGCATCGGGCATCGCCAAGCGCTCGCGCCACCGCGCCTCCCCGCCGTTGTGCCATTCCGCGAGTCCGGCCTTGAAGGCGTGCGGTGCCTCGCTCAGCGCGGCGAGGCGGACCGCCCGCCACAACGGCCAGTCGCTCGTCGTGAGAACCCGTAGCTGCACCATGACCACGAGTCTGCCGCGCCACCCGCGCGGCAGTCCACGGACAACAGGCCACGACACCCTCGGCTCCCACCGCTCACGACTCATGGCCAGCGGTTACGGGAGGGCTCTCCGCGAGGAATCCGCTGGAGGGCCGGGCACCTGGTTGGCAGGCTGTCGCCATGACATCGCAGCCCGATACGAATCCCGGATGGCGCCGGCTCGGCCCGCCGATCGACGCGCGTGGCCTGTTCGCGGCGGAGCACGCGGCGCTGATGGACACCTTGCGGGGGCTGGCGCCCGGCGACTGGGAGCGGGAGGCGGTGCCGGGCTGGAGCGTGCGGGATCTCGTCGCGCATCTGCTCGGGGACTTCTACGGGCGGCTCGGCCGCGACCGCGACGGGCATCGAGGCGGCCCCGCTCCGGCGCCGGGCGAGACGCTGGAGGGGTTCATCCACCGCATCAACCAGGAGTGGGTGGACGCCCACCGCCGGGTCAGCGCCGCCGCGCTCACCGGGACGGTGGACCTGGTCGGCGGGCAGGTCGCCGACTTCTTCGGGAGCGTCGATCTCGGCCGGGCGTCGCTGGGGGTGTCCTGGGCCGGGGCCGACCCCGCGCCCATGTGGCTCGACAGCGCGCGGGACCTCACCGAGTTCTGGACGCACCGGCAGCAGATCCGGCACGCCGCCGGGCAGGAGACCGATCCCGATCCGCGTTCCCTCTCCGTCGTCCTGGACACCTTCCTGCGGGCGCTTCCGCACACCCTGCGCGGTACGGCGGCGCCGTCCGGTACGCAGGTCCAGGTGGGTATCGGCGGTCCGGCGGGCGGTACCTGGACGGCCACCGCTGTCGCGGGCGGGTGGTCCCTGGCCGAGCCGGATACGGGCCGTCCGGCGGCCCGGCTCGGGCTGGACGCCGAGAGCGCGTGGCGGCTGTGCACCCGCGGAATCTCACCGGCCACCGCGTTCGCCTCGGCCCGCGTCGACGGCGACCGCCGGCTGGCCGAGGCGGCCTGCCGGATCGTGTCGGTCGTGTACTGACACCGGCGGCCCCGGGCGCTCACCCCCGTACCGCCCCCGTCGACCCCCGCACCACCAGCTCCGGCTGGAAGACGAACTCCGTGTGGCGGACGGGGTGGCCCCGCATCTCCTCGATGAGGGTGTCGACGGCCGCCGCGGCCATCGCCTGGACGGGCTGGCGGACCGTCGTCAGGGGCGGGTCGGTGAAGGCGATCAGCGGGGAGTCGTCGAAGCCGACGACGGAGACCGCGCCCGGGACCGGCAGGCCGCGGGCGCGGGCGGCGCGGACGGCGCCGAGGGCCATCAGGTCGCTGCCGCAGACCAGGCCCGTACAGCCGTCGTCGAGGAGGGCGTCGGCCGCCGCGTGGCCGCCCTCGACGGTGAAGAGGGTGTGGCGGACGCGGCGTTCGGCGTCGGCGGGCGGCAGGCCGAAGCGGTCCGTCAGCGCCGCCGTGAATCCGGCCGCCTTGCGGCGCGAGGGGACGTAGCGGGCGGGGCCGACCGCGAGGCCGATGCGGGTGTGGCCGAGGGTGGCGAGATGGTCGACGGCCATGCGGGCGGCGGCGCCGTCGTCGGGTGAGACGGAGGGCGCCGGGATGTCCGGGCGGTGGCCGTTGATCAGGACGTACGGGACGCCGCGGTCGCGCAGGCGGAGGTAGCGGGCCGGGTCGGCGCCGGTGTCGGCGTGGAGTCCGGAGAGGAAGACGATGCCGGTGACGCCGCGTTCCTCCAGCTGCTCGACGAGTTCGTCCTCGGTGGAGCCGCCGGGCATCTGGGTGCACAGGACCGGCGTGTAGCCGTGGCCGGCCAGCGACTGCTCGATGATCTGGGCGAAGGCCGGGAAGATCGGGTTGGTCAGCTCCGGGAGGACCAGCCCGACCAGCCCGGCGCTGCGGCGCCGGAGCCGGACGGGGCGTTCGTAGCCGAGGACGTCGAGAGCGGCGAGGACGCGCTGCCGGGTGGCGTGGGCGACGCCCGCGCGGCCGTTGAGGACGCGGCTCGCGGTCGCCTCGCTGACCTGCGCCTGAGCTGCGAGGTCGGCGAGGCGGGGGGTGGCGCGGGAGGCCGGTGCGCTCACGCGTCCCACCAGACGGTGGTGTCGGGGGGAAGGATGAACTCTCCGTCGGAGGTGGGGAGTTGCCCCGAGGAGAGAAGAGGCTTGCCGGGGGCGGGGAGGCGGACGGCGGTGTCGGTGGTGTTGGCGGTCGCGACGAGGCCACCGGGGCGGCGGAAGGCGAGGATGCCGTCGGGGGCGTCCAGCCAGGTCAGCTCGGTGCCGGCGCCGAGTCCGGGGTGGGTGCGGCGCAGGGCGAGGGCGGTGCGGTACAGCTCCAGAGTGGAGTCGGGGTCGCCGGTCTGGGCGGCGACGGAGAGGGCGCTCCACTCCGCCGGCATCGGGAGCCAGCTGCCGCCGGGGCCGAAGCCGTAGGAGCAGCCGTCCTTCTCCCAGGGAATCGGGACGCGGCAGCCGTCGCGCAGTCCGTCCTGGCCGGCGGCGCCGGCGCGGCGGGCGAAGGCCGGGTCCTGGCGGGCCTCGTCGGGCAGGTCGGTGACCTCCGGGAGGCCGAGTTCCTCGCCCTGGTAGAGGTAGGCGGAGCCGGGGAGGGCGAGCATCAGCAGGGTCGCGGCGCGGGCGCGGGCGAGGGTGCCGCCGAGGCGGGTGCGGTGGCGGACCACGTCGTGGTTGGAGAGGACCCAGGTGGTGGGGGCGCCGACGGGGCGCATCGCATCGAGGGAGGCGTCGATGGTCTCGCGGAGGGCGGGGGCGTCCCAGGCGGTGCCGAGGTAGTGGAAGTTGAAGGCCTGGTGGAGTTCGTCGGGGCGGACGTAGCGGGCGGTGCGCCCGGGGCTGGGCGCCCAGGCCTCGGCGACGGCGATGCGGGCGCCGGGGTACTCGTCGAGGAGGGTGCGCCAGTCGCGGTAGATCTCGTGGACGCCGTCCTGGTCGAAGAAGGGCAGCTGCTGGTTGCCGATCAAGGTGGCCTGGCCGCCGTGGCCGATGTCCGGCAGGCCGGCGGCCTTGATCAGGCCGTGGGCGACGTCGACGCGGAAGCCGTCGACGCCGCGGTCGAGCCAGAAGCGCAGCACGGAGCGGAACTCGTCGCGGACGACGGTGTGTTCCCAGTTGAAGTCGGGCTGCTGGGGGGCGAAGAGGTGGAGGTACCACTGGCCGTCGGGCTCGGGCAGGCGGGTCCAGGCGGGGCCGCCGAAGACGGACTCCCAGTCGTTGGGCGGGAGTTCGCCGCTCTCGCCGCGGCCGTCGCGGAAGTGGAAGCGGTGGCGGAGCGGGGAGGTGGGGCCCTCGGCGACGGCCTGACGGAACCAGGGGTGCTGGTCGGAGCAGTGGTTGGGGACGAGGTCGACGATGACGCGCAGGCCCAGGGTGTGGGCGTCGCGCAGCACCGCGTCGGCGTCGGCGAGGGTGCCGAACATCGGGTCGACGGCGCGGTAGTCGGTGACGTCGTAGCCGGCGTCGGCCTGCGGGGAGGCGTAGAAGGGGGAGAGCCAGACGGCGTCGACGCCGAGGTCGCGCAGGTGGGGCAGGCGGCGGCGGATGCCTTCCAGGTCGCCCATGCCGTCGCCGTCGGCGTCGGCGAAGCTGCGGGGGTAGACCTGGTAGATCACCGCGTCGCGCCACCAGCCGGGGCGGGCGGGGGGCTGGCTCGGGGCGGGGGCGGAGGTGTCCTGAGTCATGTCATCCCTTAGTGGTGCCGGCGGTCAGTCCGGCGACGAGGTGGCGCTGGGCGAAGGCGAAGACGGCGGTGGCGGGGACGGCGATGAGGACGGCGGCGGCGGTCATCGAGCCCCAGTCGTTGGTGTACTGGTTGACGAAGGTCTGGAGCCCGCCGGCGAGGGTGAGGTGTTCCTCGCCGGTCATGAAGGCGGAGGCGTAGGCGACCTCGGCCCAGGCGGTGACGAAGGTGTAGAAGCCGGTGACGGCTAGGCCGGGGCGGGCCAGCGGGAGCACCAGGCGCCAGAAGGTGCCGAACGGCGAGAGGCCGTCGACGCGGCCCGCCTCGTCGATCTCGACGGGGATGGTGTCGAAGTAGCCCTTCATCATCCAGGCGCAGAACGGCACGGCGATGGTCAGGTACGTGATGATCAGGCCGCCGGGCTGGTTGAGGAGGCCGAGGCCCGCCATCAGGTTGTAGAGCGGCACGATCAGCACGGCCACCGGGAACATCTGGGTGATCAGCAGCAGCCACAGCAGCGGGCGCATCCCGGGGAAGCGGAAGCGGCTGAGCGCGTAGCCGGTGGTGGCGGCGAGGAGGACGCCGACGACGGTGGTGACGGCGACGACCAGGACGGAGTTGCCGAACCAGGTCGGGAAGGAGGTGTCGCCGAGGACGTGGCGGTAGTTGGCGAGGGTGGGGTGGGAGACGACGTCGGTGGTGAAGGCGTCGTTCTTCGGTTTGAACGAGGTGATCAGCAGCCACAGCGGCGGGAAGACGGCGATGACGGCGGCGAGCAGCAGCGTCGCGTGCAGGCCGGCGGAGGCGAGGGGGGAGCGCTCGCCGCGGCGGCGCGGGGGCTTCGTAGCGGCGGTCACGGTCACCACGTCTCTCCCTGCTTGCGGAGCGCGCGGCGGTGGAGGACGGCGGCGGCGCAGAGGATCAGGAGGATCAGGACGCCCCAGGCGGCGGAGCCGGAGAAGTCGCGGGGGCTGTCGACGAAGGAGAGGCGGTAGGCGTAGGTCACCAGGATCTCCGTGGCGTCGCCGGGGCCGCCCCGGGTGAGCAGGAAGATCACCGGGAACATGTTGAACGTCCAGATGGTGGAGAGCAGGATCACCGTGGAGCTGACGGCGCGCAGGCCCGGCAGGGTGATGTGGCGGAAGCGCTGCCAGGGCCCGGCGCCGTCCATCTCGGCCGCCTCGTACAGCTCGCCCGGGAGGGACTGGAGGCCGCCGAGGAGGGCGACGAGCATGAAGGGGACGCCGAGCCAGACGTTGACGGCGATGACGGCGAGCTTCGCCCACGTCGGGTCGTTGAGCCAGGGGACCGCGCCGATGCCGCCGCCGGTCAGCACGGAGTTGAGCAGGCCGTTGCGGTCGTTGAAGAGCATCCGCCAGGTGAAGACGGAGACGAAGGCGGGCAGCGCCCACGGCAGGATCAGCGCGAGGCGGTAGGCGGTGCGGCCGCGCAGCGGGCGGTTGAGGAGCGTGGCCAGGCCCAGCCCGATGAGGTAGGTGAGGCCGACGCAGGCGACCGTCCAGACCACGGTCCAGCCCAGCCGGCCCCAGAAGACGGAGTCGGTGAGGATGGCGCGGTAGGTGTCGAGGCCGGTGAAGTGGTACGTGGCCGGAAGGTGGTTCATGCCGATGTCGCGGGCGACGTTGGACTCGTCGGCGTCGGTGAGGGAGAGGTGGACGCCGCGCACCAGCGGGAACCCGATGATCACGCCGAGGACGACGGTGACGGGCGCCACCATCGTCCAGGCGTACCAGTGGGGGGCCAGCGCGCGGCGGACGCGGGCGGCGAGGGTCACTTGTAGTCCTTGAGCAGCTTCCGGTAGGCGTCGCCGGTGGCCTTGGCGGCCTGGCTCGGAGTGGCGGCGCCGGTCAGGACCTTGTTCATCTGGACCTTGATCGGCTCGAAGAGGGAGTTGCCCTCGGCGATCCACGGGCGCTCGACGGCGCCGTCGACGGCGGGCTTGAAGAACGTCACCATCTCGTTCTTCTTCACCGACGGGAGCCGGTAGACGGACTTGCGGGTCGGCAGCAGGCTGAGCCGTTCGGTGGTCTTGCGCTGGACGTCGGCGCCGCTCATGTACTTGACGAAGGCGTAGGCGGTGGAGAGGTTGGCGGACCCGGCGTAGACGGAGAGGTTCCAGCCGCCCTGCGGGGAGCCCTGGGCCTTGCTGCCGCCGGGGACGGGGGCGACGCCGAGGTCGTCCTTGTCGGCGAAGGCCTGGCCGGCGCGGGCGCCCTCGATGTCCCAGGGGCCGTCGATCGCCATCGCGACGTCGCCGTCCTTGAGCGCCTTGAGTTCGTTCTCCTGGCCGTCGGTGGCGTCGGTGACGGCCGCCTTGGAGTCGACGAGGCGCTTGAGGGTGGCGAAGGCGCGGGTGCCGGCGTCGTCGTCGATCTCGATGGTCTTGTCGCGGGCGTCGACCATGTCGCCGCCCTCGCCGTAGAGGTAGGGCAGGAACCAGTACGGGTCGTCGCCGCGCAGGTAGAGGGCGGTGGCACCGGTCTTCGCCTTGATCTTCTTCGCGGCGGACTCCAGCTCGGCGAAGGTCTTGGGGACGGCCACGCCCGCCTTCTTCAGCAGCGCCTTGTTGTAGAAGAGGCCGAGGGTGTCGATGACCTGCGGGGCGGCGTAGGTCTTGCCGTCGAACCTCGTGGAGCCGAGGGCCTGCGGGAGGTAGTCGGCGGTGTCGTCGAGGGCGGGGGTGCCGTCGAGGGGGGCGAGGTAGCCGAGGTGGGCGAAGTCGGCGGTCCAGGCGACCTCGGTGCGCATCACGTCGGGGGCGCCGGCGTTGCCGCCCGCCGCGTTCTTGAACTTGGCGTTGGCGTCGCCGAAGGGCACGTTGACGTACTTGACGCGGACGCCGGGGTGTTCCTTCTCGAAGCCTTCCGCAAGCTTGCGGTAGGTGCCCTTCTCCGCGTCGTTGGAGGTGTCCCAGAAGGTGACGGTGCCGGCAATCTTTCCGTCGCCGCCCTTGCCGTCACCGCCGCCGCCACCGCAGGCCGTCGCCGTCAGGGCCAGGCCCGCCGCCAGTGCGGTGGCGGTGACGCCACGTATGCCACGCCGCATGTGAACTCCTTTGGGAATCGCCTGAGATGGCGTGGTGGAACGTAACAGCGCCGCAAGAAAACCGAAAGACCTTGCGGGATATTTCTGCAAGGTTGCTGGAAAGGTCTGCGGCGGGAAGGCGTACGGGCCGTCACCCGGCGCCCGCCCGCGCGTTGTTTCCGGTGCCAGGCGACCTCCTCCTGGTGGCGCACGGCGCCCCGGCGGCACCGCGCCGCACCGGCGGCCCGCCGTCCGCCCTCCCCGCACGAACAGGGACGGCAGATGACCCAGCAGCTCACCTCCCCCAGCCCCGCCCGCCGAGCCGCCGGACCGGCCCCCGGGCCCGGCTGGTGGCGCGACGCCGTCATCTACCAGGTCTACGTACGGTCGTTCGCGGACAGCGACGGCGACGGCATCGGCGATCTGCGCGGGGTCCGCGAGCGGCTGCCGTACCTCAAGGAGCTGGGCGTGGACGCCGTCTGGCTCACGCCGTTCTACGCGTCACCGCAGGCCGACGGCGGGTACGACGTCGCCGACTACCGCGCCGTCGACCCGCTCTTCGGCACCCTGGAGGACGCCGACGCGCTGATCCGCGCGGCCCACGGCCACGGGCTGCGGGTGATCGTCGACATCGTGCCGAACCACACCTCCGACCGGCACCCGTGGTTCCGCGACCCGGAGCTGGCCCGGGAGCGCTACCTCTTCCGGCCCGGCCGCGGCGCCGACGGCGCGCTGCCGCCCAACGACTGGGAATCGGTGTTCGGCGGCCCCGCCTGGACGCGCACCGACCGCGGCGACTGGTACCTCCACCTCTTCGCGCCCGAACAGCCCGATCTGAACTGGGACAACCCCGAGGTGCACGCGGAGTTCGAGGCGATCTTGCGCTTCTGGCTCGACCTCGGCGTGGACGGCTTCCGGATCGATGTCGCCCACGGCATGGTCAAGGCGCCGGGCCTGCCGGACATCGGCTGCGGCAGCCAGGCCACCTTGATCGGCAACCAGTCGCTGCCCTTCTTCGACCAGGACGGCGTCCACGCCATCCACCGCTCCTGGCGCGCCCTGCTGGAGGGCTACGGCGGCGCCCGCATCGGCGTCGCGGAGGCCTGGGCGCCCACCCCGGAACGGCTGGCGCTCTACGTCCGCCCCGACGAGCTGCACCAGGCCTTCAATTTCCAGTTCCTGACGGCCGGCTGGGAGGCGGCGGCGCTGCGCGAGGTCATCGACGCCTCGCTGGCCGCCACCGCCTCCGTCGGCGCCCCCACCACCTGGGTGCTCTCCAACCACGACGTGGTCCGGCACGCCACCCGCCTCGGCTCGCCGGCCCGCGCCCGCGCGGCGACCTTGCTGATGCTGGCGCTGCCCGGCTCCGTCTACCTCTACCAGGGCGAGGAGTTGGGCCTGCCGGAGGTCACCGACCTGCCCGACGAGGTCCGCCGGGACCCGGCGTTCCTCCGCCGCCGCGCCGCCGGCGCCGCGGCCGGCGCCTCCGGGCAGGACGGGCTGCGCGACGGCTGCCGGGTGCCGCTGCCGTGGACCGCGGACGGCCCCTCGTACGGCTTCGGCGACGGCGGGAGCTGGCTGCCGCAGCCGGCCGCGTGGGGCGGGCTCTCGGTCGCGGCGCAGACCGGCGACGTGGACTCCACGCTGGAGCTGTACCGGGCGGCGCTGGCGCTGCGGCGGGCGCTGCCGGGCCTGGGCGACGGCGGGATGACCTGGCGCGAGGCGCCCGACGGGGTACTGGCGTTCGCCCGCCCCGGGGTGGTGTGCACCGTCAACACCACGGGCGGCGACGTCGCGTTGGAGGCGCCCGGACGGCTGCTGCTGGCCAGTGCGCCGCTGCCCGCCCGGGGGGCGTCGGCGGTGCTCCCGGGGGACAGCTGCGCCTGGTGGGCAATCTGAGGGGCGAAAGGTAAAGTCCCTGGCATGACCGCCCGGCTTGCCGATATCGCAGCGCAGGCGGGTGTCAGCGAGGCCACCGTCAGCCGGGTGCTCAACGGTAAACCGGGCGTCTCCGCGGCCACCCGCCAATCGGTGCTGGCCGCCCTCGACGTCCTCGGCTACGAGCGTCCGGTGCGGCTGCGGCAGCGCAGCGCGGGGCTGGTCGGGCTGATCACCCCGGAGCTGGAGAACCCGATCTTCCCGGCGTTCGCCCAGGTGATCGGCCAGGCGCTGACGCGGCAGGGCTACACACCGGTGCTCGCCACCCAGACGCCGGGCGGCTCCACCGAGGACGAGCTGACGGAGATGCTGGTCGACCGCGGGGTCGCCGGCATCATCTTCGTCTCCGGGCTGCACGCGGACACCTCCGCCGACATGCAGCGCTACGCCCGGCTGCGCGGCCAGGGCGTCCCGTTCGTCCTCATCAACGGCTTCTCCCCCGAGGTGCGGGCGCCGTTCGTCTCCCCCGACGACCGGGCGGCGGTGCACCTGGCGGTCACCCATCTCGTGGCGCTCGGCCACCGCCGCATCGGGCTGGCGCTCGGCCCGCGGCGGTTCGTGCCGGTGCAGCGGAAGATCGAGGGCTTCGTCCGGGCGGTCCGCGAACAGCTGGGGCTGGACGCGGCGGCGGCCGAGCGGTGCATCGAGCACTCGCTGTACTCGCTGGAGGGCGGGCAGGCGGCGGCCGGTGCGCTGCTGGAGCGCGGGGCGACGGCGGTGGTGTGCGCCAGCGACATGATGGCGCTGGGCGCGATCCGGGCGGCCCGGCAGCGGGGGCTCGACGTGCCGCACGAGGTCTCCGTCGTCGGCTTCG
This sequence comes from Streptomyces sp. NPDC000404, assembly GCF_040300365.1. Classification (NCBI taxonomy): domain Bacteria; kingdom Bacillati; phylum Actinomycetota; class Actinomycetes; order Kitasatosporales; family Streptomycetaceae; genus Streptomyces; species Streptomyces sp. NPDC000404. The sequence continues at coordinate 446,004 of NZ_JBEPDN010000001.1, forward strand.
ACGACTCCCCGCTGATCGCGTTCACCGACCCGCCGCTGACCACCATCCGGCAGCCGGTCCCGGCGATGGGTCAGGCCGCGGTGCGGGCGCTGCTGGAGGAGATCGGCGGGACGCCCGCGCCGCACAGCGAGTTCGTCTTCCATCCGGAGCTGGTGGTGCGGGGCTCGACCGCGTCGGCGCCGCGGGCGGCGGACGCGGACGCGGCGGCGTGGCCCGGCGGCGCCGCGGACACCGCCGGCACGGAGCCCACCACCTCGGCAAAGCGGACAAAGATCCCGGAGCCGTCCACTCCACCTACGGTGGGCGGGGTTCGGACATCCACCCCGAGAGGTACTCAGTTCGTCGCCAATCCCGCCAGAGAATGACAGACGGGTTACCCCTTTCTGGCAAACTGTCTGCCTATGGGTGAAGCGCATGTGAGGACCGTCGACGACCGGCCGGCCGGCTCGCCACCTCATGGCGCGACCGCGAAGCGCCCGCCCCGCCCGGGCCGGATGACCCGGCTGCGGGCCCCGCGCGCCCCCCGGCTGTGGTTCGAGGTCCTGCTCATCGCCCTCAGCTACTGGACGTACTCGCTGATCCGCAACGCGGTGCCCGAGCAGGAGGCGAAGGCGCTGCGCAACGCCGACTGGATCTGGCGGGCGGAGCACACCCTCGGCATCGCCGTCGAACACACCGTCAACCACGCGATGAACGCCGTGACCTGGCTGATCGTGCCGATGAACTACTACTACGCCACCTTGCACTTCGTGGCGACGATCGGCGTGCTGGTCTGGCTCTACCGCTGGCATCCGGGCCGCTACGCCGCCGCCCGCCTGGCGCTCTTCGCGACCACCGGCGTCGCCCTCGTCGGCTACTACTTCTATCCGCTGGCGCCGCCGCGGCTGATGAGCGGCGGCGGCTTCGTCGACACCCTCGTCCAGCACAACACCTGGGGCTCGATGGCGTCCGGGAATCTCGCGTCGATGTCGAACCAGTACGCGGCGATGCCGTCGATGCACATCGGCTGGTCGCTGTGGTGCGGTCTGACGGTGGCGCTGCTGGCCCGCCGGGGGTGGGTGAAGGCGGTGGCGCTGCTCTATCCGTTCCTCACCCTGCTGGTGATCGTCTCCACCGCCAACCACTTCTGGCTGGACGCCTTCGGCGGCGTGCTGTGCCTGCTGTTCGGCTTCGCGGTGGCCTGTCTGTGGTACGGGACGCTGCCGCACCATCTGGCCCGGCACGCGGTGGGGCGGGAACGGAAGCTGGTGCAGGTCTGAGGAAGGGCCGGGGCGGGTGCCCCGGCCCTTTTCCCGTTCAGCCGCGGTGGGTGATCCGGCCGCCGGACATCGTCAGCCGGACGGGGGCGGTGGCGACGTCGTCCGCCGGGGCGGTGACCGGGTCGACGGCGAGGGCGGTGAGGTCGGCGCGGTAGCCGGGGGCGATGCGGCCCGCCTCGTGTTCCTCGCCGGCGGCGAGCGCGGCGTGGGTGGTGCAGCCCTCCAGCGCCATCAGGCCGGTCAGGGCCTGTTCGGGGGTGACGGGCGCGGTGCCGGGGGCGCCGGCGGGGCGGCGCAGCCGGGCGGTGGCGAGGGTGGCGCGCGGGTCGTGGTGGGCGATCGGCCAGTCGGAGCCGAGGACGAGGACGGCGCCGGCGTCGCGCAGATCGCGGCAGCGCCAGGCGCGGGCGGCGCGCTCCTCGCCGACCCGGCGGGACCAGGCGTCGGTGTGGTCGGCGCGGGTGTAGGCGGTGTGCAGCGGCTGCATGGAGGCGGCGACGCCGAGCGCGGCGAAGCGGGGCAGCTGGTCGGCGGGGACGGTCTCGATGTGCTCGATGCGGTGGCGGTGGCGGCCCGCCGCGCCGGTGTCGCCGAGGAGTTCGACGGTGTCGAGGGCGTGGCGTACCGCGGCGTCGCCGATGGCGTGGGTGACGGTGCGGACCCCGGCGCGGGCGAGGTGGTGGACGGCGCGGGTGTAGGCGGCCGGGTCCGGCCAGAGGGCGTCGGTGGACTCGCCGTGGCAGTCCGGGCGCTCCAGCCAGGCGGTGCCGCCCTCGACGGTGCCGTCCATGAAGAACTTCACGCCGCCGACCCGCCACTGACGGCCGTGCAGTCGCTGGAGGGCGATGAGGCGGTCGAGGCCTTCGGTGTCGATGCCGGGCATGCACCAGGGGGCGAGGCGGAGGCGGACGGGGAGGTGGCCGTCGGCTTCGACGGCGTCGAGGAGTTCGGGGACGCCGGGGCTCTGCATGTCCATCACATGGGCGCCGGTCAGTCCGGCGGCGGCCATGTCGTGCAGCGAGGCGAGCAGCCGGGCGCGGCGCTGTGCGGGGTCGGGCAGCGGGACGACGTCCGCGAGGAGTTCCATCGCGGCGTGTTCGATCAGGTGCCCGGTGGGACCGTTTGCGTCGCAGACGACGCTGGCGCGCTGGGCGAAGGTGCGCGGTCCGGTGACCTGGGCGGCGGCCAGTGCCGCGCCGCTGGCCAGCGCGGAGTGGCCGTCGTAGAGCCGCAGGAAGGCGGGGGCGCCGCCGAGGGCGTCCTCGATCAGGGCGCGGTGGACGGGGTGGTCGCCGAAGGCGTTGTGGTCGAGGCCCCAGCCGGTGACCCAGCCGCCGGGCGGCAGGTCGCGGGCGGCGGCGGCGAGGGCGGCGCGGAGCTGTCCGAGGTCGCGGACGGCGGAGAGGTCGGTGCCGGCGGACATGTCGACGCCCCAGACGGGGTGGCTGTGGCCGTCGACGAGGCCCGGGGTGAGGGTGGCGCCGCCCAGGTCGACGACCTCGGTGGCGGCGCCGCGCCACTCCCGTACGTCGGCGTCCTCGCCGACCGCCGCGATCCGGCCGTCCTTGACGGCGACGGCGCCCGCCCAGGGGCGTCGCGGGTCGAGGGTGCGCACCCGGGCGCCGGTCAGCACGGTGTCGGCGGCGGTCAGCGGGGCGGGGGAAACGGTGGGCACGGGGCCTCCTCGGTGGTGGGTGGGTGAGGGGGTGTCAGGGGCGGGTGGTTCCGGAGGCCGTCGCGGGGGCGGCCGGCGCCGCGCCGTCCGCGTCCTCGTCGCCGTCCTGCGCGGGCTCGGCGGCGAACCCTTCGTAGACGGCGGGGCGGCTGCGCCGCAGGCGGCGGGCGAGGGCCAGGCCGAGGAGGAAGGCGGCGGGGACGAGGAGGACCAGGACGGTGTTGGTGGCGAGCGGGGCGGTCGTCATCAGGTCGATCTTGGAGATGACGAGGCCGAGGGCGCCGGTCATCAAGACCGCGGCGGCGAGGGGCGCGACGCGGGTGCGCCAGACGCCCTCGCCGTGCGTGCGGCGGCGGAAGAAGAGCGGCACCGCGGCGGCGGTGAGCGCCTGGAGGGCGAGCAGGCCCAGCATGCCGGGGGTGTTCATCCAGAGCAGCAGCTGCCGGTACGGATCGGCGCCGGCCACCGCGAACCCCGCGACGACGAGGACGGCGAGGGCGCTCTGCGCGTCTCCGGCGACGTACGGGGAGCGGTGGCGCGGGTGGACGCGGCCGAGGGCGGCGGGCAGCACGCCCTCCTGGGCGAGGGAGAGCGCGTAGCGGTTGATGGCGTTGTGGAAGGCGAGTTGGGAGGCGACGATGCTGGTCACGATGAAGACGTGCATCAGGTCGGCGGCCCAGGCGCCGACGTAGCGGGTGGTGGCGGAGAAGAAGAGACCGGCCGGGTCGTGCAGGGCGGCGGCGACGATGCGGCCGGGGCCGTACGCCTGGACGATGATCCAGATGATGAAGGCGTAGAAGAGGCCGAGGAAGGCGACCGCGACGTAGGTGGCGCGGGGGATGGTGCGGGCCGGGTCGCGGGCCTCGCGGCGGTAGATCGCGGTCGACTCGAAGCCGGTGAAGGCGGCGAACGCGAAGGCGAGGACGGCGCCGGTGCCGGGCACCAGGACGTGCGCGGGGGTGAAGGAGTCGGCGGCGAGGCCGGCCGCGCCGCCGTGCAGCAGGACGCCGCCGGCCAGCAGCACGAGGATGCCGGTCTCGGCGACCAGCAGCACGCCGAGGACCTTGGCGCCGAAGTCGATGCTGCGGAAGCCGAGGTACCAGACGACGGCGATCCCGGCGAAGGCCAGCGGCGGCCAGGGCACGTGCACGCCCCAGAAGGCTTCCAGGGCGTCCCGGGTGGCGGTGGCGAACAGGCCGTGGACGCCGATCTGCATGCCGTTGTACGCGAGGAGGGCGAGGGTGGCGGCGCCGAATCCGGCGGGGCGGCCCAGGCCGCGGGTGATGAAGGCGTAGAAGCCGCCGCCGTGGCGGACGTGCCGGGCCATGGTGGTGAAGCCGACGGCGAAGAGGGCGAGGGTGGCGCCGGCCAGGAGGTAGCCGACGGGGGCGCCGAGACCGCCGGCGCCGAGGGCGACGGGCGAGGTCCCGGCCATGACGGTGAGCGGGGCGGCGGCGGAGATGACGAAGAAGGCGATGTCGGCGGCGGAGAGGCTGCCGCGGCGCAGCGCCGGCTCCGGGGCGCCGGGTGGTGCGGGGCGGGGCGGGGTGGTGGCGGGTGCGGCCATGGCGTGCGGGTGCCCTTCTGCGGCGGAGGAGGAGGGCGGCCCGGTGCGCGGGAGGGGTGGGCACGGCAACGGGACCGCAAGGATTTAACCTAAAGCCTTTCGGTTTTTGCACCGTAACCCCCGCCCGTACGATTCGGGAAGACCTCACGGGCGGGAGAAGACGACATGGCGAGGCCGCGGACACCGCTGCTGGACCGGGCACGGATCGGCGGGACGGCGCTGCGGCTCGTGGACGAACAGGGCGATTTCAGCGTGCCGCAGATCGCCCGGGAGCTGGGGGTGCGCACCGCCTCCGTCTACCACCACGTGGACGGCCGGGCCGGGGTCATCGAGCTGCTGCGCGAGCACGTCGCCGCCGCCATCGACGCCGCCGCGCTGGAGATCACACCGTGGGACGCGGCCCTGGAGGCCTGGGCCCGCAGCTACCGCGCCGCGTTCGCCGCCCACCCGCGCACCATCCCGCTGCTGACCGCCTCCCCCGTCCGCACCCCGCGCGTACTGGCCCTCTACGAGCGGGCCTGCGGGGTGCTGCTGGCCGCCGGGTTCGCCGCGTCCGAGGTGATCCCGGTGATCGTCGCCGTGGAGAACGTCGTCCTCGGCTCCGCCCTCGACCTGGCCGCCCCCGAGACGATGTGGGAGGTCGCCGACCCGGCCGGCACCCCGCGCCTCGCCGCCGCCGTCGCCCACGCGGGCCCGCACCGCGCCGACACCGCCTTCGAACTCTCCCTGACGGGCGTGATGGACCGGGTCCGGGCGCTGCGCGCGGCAGGCGCGCAGGAGGGGACGGCATAACGAAAACGCCGCCAACTCCCGTCGCGATGACGGAAGTTGGCGGCATCGACCGCCGCGCGGGACGCCCGGGCGCCCCGGCGGGTCACACCGGGCGGGCCTCGCCCTGCAGCTCCTCGACGGCGGTCACCAACGGGGCGAGCGCGGGCTCGCCGGCGGCCCGGTCCAAGGCCTCCCGCAGCGCCGTGTTGTGAGTGGGGCGGGCCTCCTCCAGCAGTCGCAGACCGGCCTCGCTGACGTCGGTGTAGATGCCGCGGCGGTCGGTGGGGCACAGGAACCGCGCCAGCAGCCCGCGGTCCTCCAGCCGGGTCACCAGCCGGGTGGTCGCGCTCTGGCTGAGCACCACGGCGTCGGCGACCTGCCGCATCTGGAGGTGGCCGCCCTCACCGTCGTGCTGGCGGCTCAACACGTCCAGCAGCGAGTACTCACGGGCGCTGAGCCGGTGCTCGGCCTGCAGCGCCCGCTCGACGCTGCTCTCGATACGTCCGTGCAGCAGCGAGAGCGCCGACCAGCTGTGCGCCAGTGCGGTCATCGCCGGATCGGTGGCGGTCATGGGCAGCTCCCTCAGTCGGGTCGTCCGGGGCGGAGGCGACGGCAGGGTGCCTGCCGCCGTATCACGTACTTCACTATACCCGCGTTTGCCATTAGCCATCGCATGCAACTATTGTCAGTGCATGTAAGGCGCTCGCGCATCTTCCGGCGCCTCCTCCCCGGCTTTCCCCTCCGCACCTCAAAGGACCCTCGTCATGCCGCTCGCACTTCTGGCCCTGGCCATAGGGGCCTTCGGAATCGGCACCACGGAATTCGTCATCATGGGGCTGCTGCCCCAGGTCGGCGCGGACCTCGGGGTCTCGGTGCCGACGGCCGGATTCCTGGTCACCGGCTACGCCCTCGGTGTCATGATCGGCGCGCCGCTCATGACCGTCCTCGGCACCAAGATCTCCCGCAAGAACATGCTCATGCTGCTGATGGGCCTGTTCATCATCGGCAACGTGATCTCCGCCGTCGCCCCGGTCTTCGCCGTCATGCTGATCGGCCGGGTGGTGGCCTCGCTGGCCCACGGCGCGTTCTTCGGTATCGGCTCCGTCGTCGCCGCCGAGCTGGTGGCGCCGGAGAAGAAGGCGGGCGCCATCTCCATGATGTTCACCGGTCTGACCGTGGCCAACGTCGTCGGCGTGCCCGTGGGCACCTTCGTCGGCCAGAGCGCCGGCTGGCGCGTGACCTTCCTGCTCGTCGCCGCACTCGGCGTCCTGGGCCTGGCCGGCGTGGCCAAGCTCGTCCCCGACGTGCCCAAGCCGGAAGGCGTGCGGCTGCGGCACGAGGTCGCCGCCTTCAAGAACGGCCAGGTCATCCTGGCGATGGCGATGACGGTCCTGGGCTTCGGCGGCGTGTTCGCCGCGATCACCTACATCGCACCGATGATGACCGAGGTCAGCGGCTTCGCGGAGTCCTCCGTGACCTGGCTGATGGTGGTCTTCGGCGTCGGCATGGTCGTGGGCAACCTCCTCGGCGGCCGGTTCGCGGACCGCAGGCTGATGCCGATGCTCTACACCGCGCTGGGCGGCCTGGCGGTGGTCCTGCTGCTCTTCACCTTCCTGGCCTCCGGCAAGGTCGCGGCCGTCGTGGCGGTCTTCCTCATCGGCGCGCTCGGCTTCGCCACCGTCCCGCCGCTGCAAAAGCGCGTCCTGGACCACGCCCACGGCGCCCCGACGCTCGCCTCGGCCGCCAACATCGGCGCCTTCAACCTGGGCAACGCCCTCGCCGCCTGGCTCGGCGGCCTGGTGATCTCCGCCCACCTCGGCTACGCGGCGCCCAACGCCGTCGGCGCCGTCCTGGCCGCCGCCGCCCTGGTGCTGGCCGTCGTCTCGCACCGGCTGGAGCTGCGCTCCCCCGACGCCAAGGCGGCCGCCGCCCCGGCGCGCCCCGACGCGGCGGCCGAGCCGGTCCCGGCGGGATCCGCCCGCTCCTGACCCCGTGCCCGCACCCGCGGGCCCTCCCCCGGCCGGCGGCCGCCACCGGCGCGCCGCCGACCACCCCCACCGCCACCACGGCACCCACGAAAGGAACCCCTGATGACCTCCGTCCCGAACGTGACGCTCAACAACGGCGTGACCATGCCGCAGCTGGGCTTCGGCGTCTTCCAGGTCCCCGACGAGGCGACCACCGCCGCGGTCTCGTCCGCCCTTGAGGCCGGCTACCGCAGCATCGACACCGCCGCGATCTACGGCAACGAGCGCGGCACCGGCAAGGCGCTGGCCGCCTCCGGCCTCGCCCGCGAGGAGCTGTTCGTCACCACCAAGCTGTGGAACGAGGACCAGGGCGCGGGCCGCGCCCCGGCCGCGTTCGACGCCTCGCTGGACAAGCTGGGCCTCGACGACGTCGACCTCTACCTCATCCACTGGCCCACCCCGGCCCGTGACCTGTACGTGGAGACCTACCAGGCGCTGGAGAAGATCCTGGCGAGCGGGCGCGCCCGGGCCATCGGCGTCTCGAACTTCCAGGTCCCGCACCTGCAGCGGCTCATGGAGCGCACCGGCATCACCCCGGCGGTCAACCAGGTGGAGCTGCACCCCGGCCTCCAGCAGGCCGAGCTGCGCGCCTTCCACGCCGAGCACTCCATCGCCACCGAGGCGTGGAGCCCGCTCGCCCAGGGCGCGGTCCTCCAGGACGAGGCGATCGTGCGAATCGCCGCGGCACACGGCGTAACCCCGGCCCAGACCGTGCTGCGCTGGCACCTCCAGCTCGGCAACATCGTGATCCCCAAGTCCGTCACCCCCGCGCGCATCCGGCAGAACCTCGACGTCTTCGGCTTCACGCTGACCGACGCCGAGATGGCCGACCTCGCCGGGCTCGACCGGGGCCTGCGCACCGGCCCGGACCCCGACACCCTCAACTGACCCGGCGCCGCCCGGCAGCGCCCGTCCCCCGCGGACGGGCGCTGCCGGGCGCCCACCCGATCCCAGCAGTTCCACCACCTCGACGAGGGGAACGCCTCATGCAGATCGATCTGTCCGACCGCACCGCGCTGGTCACCGGCTCCACCCAGGGCATCGGCCACGCCATCGCCGTCGGCCTCGCCCGCGCGGGAGCGAGCGTCGTCGTCAACGGGCGCGGCGCGGAGCGCGTCGCCGAGGCCGTCCGCAGCGTGCAGGACGAGTCCGGCAGCGACGACGTCACCGGCGCCGTCGGCGACCTGGCCACGGAGGAGGGCGCCAAGGCCGTGCTGGCGAGCGCGCCGGACGTGGACATCCTCGTCAACAACCTGGGCATCTTCGGCTCCGCGCCGCCCCTGGAGATCGACGACGCCGAGTGGCGCCGCTACTTCGAGGTCAACGTCCTCTCCGCGGTCCGGCTCATCCGCGCGTACCTGCCGGGGATGAAGGAGCGGGGCTGGGGGCGCGTCCTCAACCTCGCCAGCGACTCGGCCGTGGTGATCCCCGCCGAGATGATCCACTACGGGATGACGAAGACCTCGCTGCTCGCGGTGGGCCGCGGCTTCGCCAAGGACGCCGCGGGCACCGGCGTCACCGTCAACTCCGTCATCGCCGGGCCGACCCACACCGGCGGCGTCGAGGGCTTCGTCCGCGAGCTGGTCGGCGACGAGCTGCCCTGGGACGAGGCGCAGCGCGAGTTCATGGTCAAGTACCGCCCGCAGTCCCTGATCCAGCGGCTCATCGAGCCCGAGGAGATCGCCCACATGGTGGTCTACCTCGCGTCGCCGTACGCCTCCGCCACCACCGGCGGCGCGCTGCGCGTCGACGGCGGCTACGTGGACTCGATCCTGCCCTAGGGACGCGCTTCCCTGGCCCGCGGCCGGTCCGCCTCCGAAGGGAGGAGGGCCGGCCGCGGGCGTTTCCCGGCCGCGGAGCCCGGCCGCGAAGCCTGCCCGCAAGGCGCGCATAACCCGCCCTTGCATTATCCAGCGTATGCAAGTAACTTCGTATGCAAGCAAGTCCGTGGAAGCGTGAAACGGGGAGGCGCCCAACGGCTCGCCACCACGCACGACCGCACGAAAGGGAGCTCCCGATGAGCCTCACCCACCTGCTGCCCGGTTCGCTGGGCTTCGGCACCGCCCCCATGGGCAACATGTTCCGCGCCATCCCCGAGGACGACGCGCAGGCCACCCTCCAGGCCGCCTGGGACCAGGGCATCCGCTACTACGACAGCGCGCCCTCCTACGGCGCGGGCCTGGCCGAGATCCGCCTCGGCCGGATGCTGTCGCAGCAGCCGCGGGACTCCTACGTGCTGTCCACGAAGGTGGGCCGGGTCATCCACGACGAGATCGAGGACCCCGCCGCCCGCGAGATGGGCGAGAAGACCGGCCTGTTCGAACACGGCCGCCCCAACAAGATGACCGACGACTACACCGCCGACGCCACCAAGCGCTCCGTCGAGGACAGCCTCAAGCGGCTGAACACCGACCGGCTCGACATCGTCTGGGTCCACGACATCGCCCAGGACTTCCACGGCGACGGGTGGCTGGAGAAGTTCGAGGAGGCCCGCACCGGCGCCTTCCGCGTCCTGGACGACCTGCGCGACCAGGGCGTCATCAAGGCCTGGGGCCTGGGCGTCAACCGCGTCGAGCCCGTCGAGCTGACCCTCGCCCTGGACGAGCCGCGCCCCGACGGCTTCCTGCTGGCCGGGCGCTACACCCTGCTCGACCACGGCCAGGCGCTCCAGCGGCTGCTGCCCGCCGCACGGGAGCAGGGCGTCGAGATGATCGTCGGCGGCCCGTACAGCTCCGGTGTGCTGGCCGGCGGTACCCACTTCGAGTACCAGAAAGCCCCGGCGCACATCGTGGAGGCCGTCCGGCGCATCCGGGAGCTGACCGACCGGCACGGCGTGTCCATCAAGGCCGCGGCGCTGCAGTTCGTCCTCGCCCACCCGGTGACCGCCGCCGCGATCCCCGGCGCCTCCCGCCCCTCCCGCATCGCCGAGGACCTCGGCGCCCTGCGCGAGGAGATCCCCGCCGCGTTCTGGCACGACCTGCGCGCGGCCGGTCTGCTCGACCCGGCGGCCCCGCTCCCGGCCGGCGCCTGACCGGCCAGAGGCCCTGGCCCGCACGCGTTCCGGCGTGCGGGCCGGGGCCTTCCCTTGCCCGCACGGCGGCGCGCGCAAGGCTCACGCCCCGTAGAAGACCTCCTCCACCACCGCGCGGGCGCGGCGGGTGATGCGGCGGTAGTCGTCGAGCATGTCGCCGACGTGGCCCTCCTCGTAGCCGAGGTAGCGGCCGACGGCGGCCAGTTCGCGGGCGTCGGCGGGGAAGGTGTCGCCGGGGCGGCCGCGGACCAGCATCACGCCGTTGCGGACGCGGGCGGCGAGCACCCACGCCTCGTCCAGGATCTGGGCCTCCTCGGTGCCGATCAGTCCGGCCTGATGGGCCGCGGCCAGGGCCTCGCGGGTGCGGGTGGTGCGCAGGCCCGGCAGCTCCCAGCCGTGCTGCAGCTGGAAGAGCTGCACCGTCCACTCCACATCGCTCAGGCCGCCGCGGCCCAGCTTGGCGTGGGTGGTCGGATCGGCGCCGCGGGGCAGCCGCTCGGACTCCATCCGGGCCTTGAGCCGCCGGATCTCCCGGACCGCGTCCTCCCCCAGCCCCTCGACCGGGTAGCGCAGCGGATCGATCAGCTCGATGAAGCGGCGGCCCAGCTCGGCGTCGCCGGCGACCGGTTCGGCGCGCAGCAGCGCCTGCGCCTCCCACGTCAGCGACCAGCGCCGGTAGTACGCCGCGTACGAGGCGAGGGTGCGCACCAGCGGACCGGAGCGGCCCTCCGGGCGCAGGTCCGCGTCGATGGGCAACGGCGGGTCGGCGGAGGGGAGCTGGAGCAGCCGGCGCATCTCGTTGGCGACGGCGCGGGCGGCCTTGGCAGCCTCCTGCTCGTCGGCGCCCTCGCGCGGTTCGTGGACGAAGAGCACATCGGCGTCCGAGCCGTAACTCAGCTCGTGGCCGCCGAAACGGCCCATGCCGATCACCGCGAAGCGGGTCGGCAGGGTGTCGCCCCAGCTCTCGCGGACGGCGGCGCGCAGCGCGCCGGCGAGCGTCGCGGCGTTCAGATCGGAGACCGCGGAGCCCACCGCGTCCAGCAGCCGCCCGTGGTCCTCCTCGGCCGGGTGGTCCTCCGTGCCGTACGCGCCGATCAGATCGGCGGCGGCGGTGCGGAACAGCTCGCGGCGGCGCACCCCGCGGGCCGCGGCCACCGCCGCCTCCGCGCCGTCCGCGCGGCCGACCGCCGCCAGCACCTCCTGCTCCAGCGCGAGGCGGCCACGCGGGCGCAGCCCGTCCGGGGCGCCGAGCAGCGCCACCGCCTCCGGCGCGCGCAGCAGCAGATCGGGGGCGAGGCGGCCGCCGGACAGCACCCGGGCGAGGTTCTCGGCCGCGGCGCCCTCGTCGCGCAGCAGCCGCAGGTACCACGGGGTCTTGCCGAGCGCGTCGGAGACCTTGCGGAAGCCCAGCAGTCCGGCGTCCGGGTCGGCGGAGTCGGCGAACCAGCCGAGCAGCACCGGCAGCAGCGTCCGCTGGATCGCCGCCTTGCGGGTCACGCCGGACGCCAGCGCCTCCATGTGGCGCAGCGCCCCGACCGGATCCGCGTAGCCGAGCGCCTCCAGACGCTGGCCCGCGGCCTTCGCCGACAGCCGGGTCTCGCCGGGCTCCAGATGGGCGACGGCGTCCAGCAGCGGCCGGTAGAACAGCTTCTCGTGCAGCCGCCGCACCTCGCGGGCGTGCCACTTCCACTGGGCGCGCAGCGCGTCGACCGGCTCGGTGCGCAGCCCCAGGGAGCGGGCCAGGCGCCGCAGGTCGGCGTCGTCCTCGGGCATCAGATGGGTGCGGCGCATCCGCTGGAGCTGGATGCGGTGCTCCAGGGTGCGCAGGAAGCGGTAGGCGGCGTCGAGGGCGGCGGCGTCCTGGCGGCCGACGTAGCCGCCGGCGGCGAGCGCGGCCAGCGCGTCGAGGGTGGTGGGGCTGCGCAGCGTCGCGTCGCTGCGGCCGTGCACCAGCTGGAGGAGCTGGACGGCGAACTCCACGTCCCGCAGCCCGCCGGGGCCGAGCTTCAGCTCCCGGTCGACCTCGGCGACGGGGATGCCCGCGACCACCCGGCGCCGCATCTGCCGGACGTCGGTGACGAAGTTCTCCCGCTCGGCCGCCTGCCACACCAGCGGGGCGAGGGTTTCGACGTACGCCTTGCCCAGCTCCGGGTCGCCCGCCGTCGGCCGGGCCTTGAGCAGCGCCTGGAACTCCCAGGTCTTGGCCCAGCGCTGGTAGTAGGCGAGGTGGCTGCTGAGGGTGCGGACCAGCGGGCCGTTGCGGCCCTCGGGCCGGAGGTTGGCGTCGACCGGCCAGATGGTGCCCTCGGCGGTGACGTCCGAGCAGACCCGCATCAGCCGCGCCGCCAGCCGGGTCGCGGCCTGGAGCGCCGCCGCCTCCTCGGTGCCCTCCTTGGCCTCCGCGACGAAGACGACGTCGACGTCCGAGACGTAGTTCAGCTCCCGGCCGCCGCACTTGCCCATCGCGATGACGGCGAGCCGGCAGACGGCGGCGTCGCCCGGCGCCTCCTCGGAGGCGATCTGCAGGGCGGCGCGCAGGGTCGCCGTCGCCAGGTCGGCCAGCTCCGCCGCGGCCTCGCTGACGTCGGTGGTGCCGCACACATCGCGCGCGGCGATGCCCAGCAGGCAGCGGCGGTAGGCGATCCGCAGCGCGTCCGGCCGCGGCAGCGCACAGCCTTCCTCGCCCCAGACGCCCTCGGCCAGCGCCTCCTCGAACTCCGGGGTGGCCGGGTGCAGGTCCGCCGCCTCGTACGCGGTGAGCGACCGCCAGTCGCGGGGGTGGCGGGCGAGGTGGTCGGCGAGCGCCTCGGAGGTGCCCATGACGCCCAGCAGCCGGTCCCGCAGCGGCTTCGCGGTGACCAGCGTGGCCAGCAGCCGCTGCCGCTCCGCCTCGTCCTGCGCCTCGACGAGCCGGACCAGCCCGAGCAGCGCCTGATCCGGGTCGGCGACGGCGGCGAACGCCTCCAGCAGCACCGGGTCCTCGTGCACGGGGGCGAGTTCGGGCGTCTGCAGCAGCCGGGCGGCGGCCGACGGATCGGTGAAACCGTGTCGCAGCAGCCGGGTGAGGGTGCTGCTCCGCCGGCCCTGCGGAGCGGGTTGTGCCATGGGCGGGCGCCTCTCAAGGGTCGCCCGGCCGCCGGGCCGGGCGACGGCGGGATTCGGGTTACAGGACCGGCAGCATCTTGCGCAGCTCGAAGGCGGTGACCTCGGAGCGGTACTCCTCCCACTCCTGCTTCTTGTTGCGCAGGAAGAAGTCGAAGACGTGCTCGCCGAGGGTCTCGGCGACCAGTTCGCTGCGCTCCATCAGGTCGATGGCCTCGCCGAGGTTCTGCGGCAGCGGCTCGATGCCCATCGCGCGGCGCTCGGCGTCGGTCAGCGCCCAGACGTCGTCGTCGGCGCCGGGCGGCAGCTCGTAGCCCTCCTCGATGCCCTTGAGTCCGGCGGCGAGGAGGACCGCGTAGGTCAGATACGGGTTGGCGCCGGAGTCGATGGAGCGGACCTCGACGCGGGTGGAGCCCATCTTGCCGGGCTTGTACATCGGCACCCGGATCAGCGCGGAGCGGTTGTTGTGGCCCCAGCAGATGTACGAGGGGGCCTCGCCGCCGGCGCCCGCGGTGCGGTTGGTGCCGCCCCAGATGCGCTTGTAGGAGTTGACCCACTGGTTGGTGACGGCGGAGATCTCCCCGGCGTGGCGGAGCAGTCCGGCGATGAACGACCGGCCGACCTTGGAGAGTTGGTACTCGGCGCCGGACTCGTGGAAGGCGTTGCGGTCGCCCTCGAAGAGGGAGAGGTGGGTGTGCATGCCGGAGCCGGGGTACTCGGAGAACGGCTTGGGCATGAACGTCGCCTGCACGCCCTGCTCCAGCGCCACCTGCTTCATGACCAGCCGGAACGTCATGATGTTGTCGGCGGTCGACAGCGCGTCGGCGTACCGCAGGTCGATCTCCTGCTGGCCCGGGGCGCCCTCGTGGTGGCTGAACTCCACGGAGATGCCCATCGATTCGAGCATCGTGATCGCCTGCCGGCGGAAGTCCATGCCGACGTTCTGCGGGGTGTGGTCGAAGTAGCCGGAGGAGTCGCCGGGGGTGGGCCGGCGGCCGTCCACCGGCTTGTCCTTGAGCAGGAAGAACTCGATCTCGGGGTGGGTGTAGAAGGTGAAGCCGAGGTCGGAGGTCTTCGCCAGGATGCGCTTGAGGACATAGCGCGGGTCGGCGTACGAGGGAGAGCCGTCGGGCATCAGGATGTCGCAGAACATCCGGGCGGTGCCGGGGCCTTCGGCGCGCCAGGGCAGGATCTGGAAGGTGCCCGGATCCGGCTTGGCGATCATGTCGGACTCGTAGACCCGGGCGAAGCCCTCGATGGCGGAGCCGTCGAAGCCGATGCCCTCGTCGAAGGCCTGCTCCAGCTCGGCGGGCGCGACGGCCACGGACTTCAGGAACCCGAGCACATCGGTGAACCACAGCCGTACGAAACGGATGTCACGCTCCTCCAGCGTGCGGAGCACAAACTCCTGCTGCTTGTCCATGGTTCACCAATCCTTGCAGGTCAATCAGCCCGTCCACACATGTGGGATCACATCGTGTGGCACACCAGTATCACGCGCGGGGGTTACCGTCACATTACGCACCCTTGGCCTGATTCAGAACCGCCCGGCCGTGTCCTCGGGCCGTCGCCCGCCTCGTCCGGGGCGCGCCCGAGGGGCCCGCCATGGTCAGCGTGGGGCGCGCGGGCGCCGTCTGTCACGGGCCGCGGCACGGCAAACCGGCGGCTTGGCGCACTCCTGACCTCCCCGAAAGGCGCCGTTGACCCGCCCATGGGGTGCCGGGGGCGCGCCCCGTCACAGTTCGCGCACGGCGCGGGCGACGGTGTCCGGGGCATCGGCCATCAGCAGATGCCCGGCGGGTGCGGCCACCACGAACCGGCCACCCAGCTCGGCGGCGAGCGCGCGCTGCCGCTCCAGCCACCGCAGCTCACGGGGCGTCTCCCCGCCGCCGTACGCCGCGAGGACCGTCACCGGTACGGGTGGCAGCGCACGCTCCGGGCGCAACGCCGCCACCTCCGCCGCCTGGTAGGGGTGGGCGGCGTTCTCCAGCGCGCAGGCGCGCACGACCCGGCTGGTGCGGTACGTGGGGCGCTCCCAGGGGTGCGCGGGGTGCGGGCCGAGCGCCCCGGCGCGGGAGATGAGGCGGCGGCCGGCCGGGCCGAGGACGCGGGGCAGTCCGGCGGCGGAGGCGGCGCCCGCCACACCGCCCGCCCAGGCGTGCCGGACCGCGCGCGGCAGCAGCGGGCGGGCCGGGTCGGCGAGGCTGCCGTCGGCGAGGACCAGGCCCGCGCAGCGGTGCGGGTGGAGCCGGGCGAAGGCCTCGGCGTGGAAGGCGGCCATGGAGTGGCCGACGACGGTGGCCGGGCCCGGGTGGCCGAGCGCATCGAGGACATGGGCGATCCGGTCGGCCTCGGCGGCGGCGGTCGGCGGGCCCGGTGCGGGCGCGCTCAGGCCCAGGCCCGGGCGGTCGAAGCGGACGACGGTGCGGTCGGGGGCGAGCAGCGCCACCACCGCCTCCCAGTCGAACCAGGCCATGCCGAGGCCGCCGCAGAGCACCACGACGGGGCCCGTGCCCTCCTGGAGGACGTGCAGCGGCACGCCGTCGACGCGCAGCATCCGGCCGGGCGGCGCGCCGGGGCCCGGGCCGTCCGCGGGGTCCGCGCCGCGGGGCCGGGCCGGCGCGCGGTCCGCGCCGCCGGGGAACGTGTCGCCGCGGCCGCCGCTCCCCCGGCTGCCGCTGCCCTGACTGCTGCCCCTGCTGCGGTTCATCCGCGGCCTCCCGCTCATCCGTCTCGCACCGCCCCCGGCCGCGCCCTGCTCGGTTTCTTCCCGCCCGGCACCGATTCTCCCGCCCGCCCGGCAGGGAGTTTCCCCCGCCCGCCGCACCCGGAGTTTCTCCCGCCCGTCCGGCGGCGGTGCCCGGGGGAGCCCGCGGGCCGCTCCGGGCCTCGCCGCCGTACGGCACCGCCACCGAACGGCCGATACCCCGTGGGGGTAACGACCCGGAGTGGCGGATAGCCCCGGAGGAAGGAGCGGTGCCCGTGGCGGGCGCCGTGACGCCGCGGATTCCCGCCCCCCAGGTCGTAAGGTGCCCCGCGAGGCACCACCCGACCGCCGGACCCGCCGCGCGCCGTCACCGGCCCCCACCCGACACCCCGCCCACCGTCCTTCCGTCCACCCTCCCGGCGGCGATTTGTCCGCATTCATTCGCTTTTGCGGCACGCCTCTCCCCGTCCCGTCCCCGTCCGCCACTCCGGCCGTGCGCCCACCGACACCCCGAGGTACTTCATGCGACCTGAGCGCCCCTCCCGCCCCCAGACCGAACCGTCCGCCCGCCCCGCCGAGCCCGGGCGGCGGGCACTGCTCGGCGCGGGAGCCGCCGCCGTCGCCGCCGGGCTGCTCGGCTCGGGCGACACCGCCGCCGCCCGCCCTGCGCGCGCCGACGGCAAGGGCGCCGCGGCCGCCGCCGACGGCGTCCCGCCCGGCTACGTCACCCCCGGCGGCTCCCGGGTCCGCGACACGGAGCGGCGGCGGGGCAACGGCCCGGTGCGGCAGATGTCCCTGCTCGCCACGCCCGCCCCCGTCCGGCTCGGCGCCCGCACCGTCAACACCTGGACGTACGAAGGCGCGCTGACCGGACCGGAGATCCGGGTGAGCGCCGGCGACATGCTGGCGGTCGACTTCGCCAACGACCTGCCGCACGCCACCACCGTCCACTGGCACGGCCTGACCCTGCGCAACGACATGGACGGGGTGCCCGGCATCACCCAGGACGCGGTGGCGCCCGGGGAGTCCTTCGCGTACCGCTTCATGACGCAGCGGCCGGGCACGTACTACTACCACCCGCACGTCGGCGTGCAGCAGGACCGCGGTCTGTACGGACCGCTGATCATCGAGGATCCCCGGGAGCCGCTCGCGTACGACAGGGAGTGGGTGGTCGTCCTCGACGACTGGGTCGACGGGGTCGACGGCTCGGATCCGGACGCGATCCTCAAGGAGCTGAACCACGGCATGAGCAGCGGCCACGAGATGCGGGCCGCCGCGCCGGAGCCGAAGGGTCCGCCGCGGATGCTGGAGCGCTCCCACAGCGATCTGCTCGGCGGCGAGGCGGGCAACGTCGACTACCCGCTCCACCTGATCAACGGGCGGACCGCGGACGACCCGGAGACCTTCGCCGCCGCGCCCGGCGACCGCATCCGGATCCGCATCATCAACGCGGGCGGCGACACCGCCTACCGGGTGGCGCTCGGCGGACACACCATGACCATCACCCACACCGACGGCCACCCCGTCGAGCACGCCGACACCGACACGCTGCTGATCGGGATGAGCGAGCGCTACGACGTGCTGGTCACCGCCAAGGACGGCGTCTTCCCGCTCACCGCGCTCGCCGAGGGCAAGAAGCACCTGGCCCAGGCCCTGCTGCGGACCGGCGGCGGCGCGGCTCCCGGGCCCGGCGCCCGCCCCCGGGAGCTGGACGGGAAGCTGGTCACCGCGTTCGATCTGGACTGCGGGGAGTCGGCGCGGCTGCCCGACCGCGAGGTCGACCGCCGCCATCAGCTGGTGCTGACCGGGTCGATGCGCCGCTTCGACTGGGCGATCAACCGCAAGCCGTACACGTCCTCGCAGCGCTATCCCGTCCGGGAGGGCGAGCGGGTGGAGCTGGTGTTCCGCAACCACTCCCCGATGTGGCACCCGATGCATCTGCACGGCCACCCCTTCGAGCTGACGTACGGCGGGGCGCGCAAGGACACCGTCATCGTGCGCCCGGGCCACACCGTGCGGGTCCATCTGGACGCCGACAACCCGGGCCTGTGGATGCTGCACTGCCACAACGTGTACCACTCGGAGAGCGGGATGATGACGGTGCTCGGATACCGCGAATAGCCCCTGGATGTAAGGGAGTTGGGGGCGGCGGCCGCGCGGGCACGGGGCGCCGCCGCCCCGCCGGGCGGGGCGTCCTCGCCCCGTCATCCGCCCGTAACGCGGGCGCCGGATCCGTAACTTTCCCGACCCCTGCCGCGCCCGGCGGACGAATAAAATGGTGGGGTGCCTCAGCTCCGGGTCGCCCTGAACCAGATCGACACCTGTGTCGGCGCGCTCACGCGCAACGCCGAGGCGCTGCTCCGCCGGACCCGGGACGCCGCGCGGCAGGGCGCGCACCTCGTCGCCTTCCCCGAGATGGCGCTGACCGGCTACCCCGTCGAGGACCTCGCGCTGCGCCCGTCGTTCGTCGAGGCGAGCCGGGCGGCGCTGGCGGAGCTGGCCGGGCGGCTGGCCGCCGAGGGGCTGGGCGAACTCCCCGTCGTCGTCGGGTACCTCGACCGCGGCGCGCAGGAGGCGCCGCGCTACGGACGGCCCGCCGGGGCGCCGCAGAACGCGGCGGCGGTGCTGCACCGCGGCCGCGTCGCGCTGCGCTTCGCCAAGCACCATCTGCCCAACTACGGCGTCTTCGACGAGTTCCGGTACTTCGTGCCCGGCGACACGCTGCCCGTCGTGCGGGTGCACGGCGTCGATGTGGCGCTGGCGATCTGCGAGGACCTCTGGCAGGACGGCGGCCGGGTCCCCGCCGCCCGCGCCGCCGGAGCCGGACTGCTGCTCTCCCTCAACGCCTCCCCCTACGAGCGGCACAAGGACGACACCCGCCTGGAGCTGGTGCGCCGCCGGGCCCGGGAGGCCGGGTGCACCACCGCGTACCTGGCGATGACCGGCGGCCAGGACGAGCTGGTCTTCGACGGCGACTCGCTGGTCGTCACCGCCGGCGGCCGGGTCCTGGCGCGGGCCGCGCAGTTCGCCGAGGAGTGTCTCCTGGTCGATCTGGAACTGCCCGCGGCCGCCGCCGAGCCGCCCTCCGGCACCGTCGACGACGGGCTGCGCATCGACCACGTCACGCTCTCCGCCGACCCGCTGCCCGCCTATCCCCCGCAGCCGGCGGGCGGTGCGGCGGACCGGCTGGAGGATCTGGCGGAGATCTACACCGCGCTGGTCACCGGGGTGCGGGCGTACGTCACCAAGAACGGTTTCCGCAGCGTGGTGCTGGGACTGTCCGGCGGTATCGACTCGGCGCTGGTGGCCGCGCTCGCCTGCGACGCGCTGGGCGCCCGCCACGTCCACGGCATCGCGATGCCGTCCGCGTACTCCTCCGAGCACTCGCTCACCGACGCCGCCGAGCTGGCCCGCCGCACCGGGCTGGCGTTCCGTACGGTGCCGATCGGGCCGATGGTCGACGCGTACATGAGCGCGCTGGAGCTGACCGGGACGGCCGAGGAGAACCTCCAGTCGCGGGTGCGCGGCACCACGCTGATGGCGCTCGCCAACCAGGAGGGCCACCTCGTGCTGGCGCCCGGCAACAAATCCGAGCTGGCCTGCGGCTACTCCACGCTCTACGGCGACTCCGTCGGCGCGTTCGGGCCGATCAAGGACGTCTACAAGAGCGACGTCTACGCGCTGGCCCGCTGGCGCAACGCCGCCGCCGCGGACCGCGGCACGGCCCCGCCGATCCCGGAGCACACCCTCACCAAACCGCCCAGCGCCGAACTGCGCCCCGGCCAGCTCGACACCGACACGCTGCCCGACTACGCCGTCCTCGACCGGATTCTCGCGCTCTACGTCGACGGGGACCGGGGGCGGGCCGAGATCGTCGCCGAGGGGTTCGACGACGATCTCGTGGTGCGGGTGCTGCGGATGGTGGACGCGGCGGAGTACAAGCGGCGGCAGTACCCGCCGGGCACCAAGATCTCCGCGAAGGGCTTCGGCAAGGACCGCCGGCTGCCGGTCACCAACCTGTGGCGGGAGGGCGCCTGAGTCAGCCCTGACGGTCGGCGGGAGCCGCTGCCTGCGCCGACCGCTCCTCCGGGGCGCCGCCGCGGGCCACCACCCGGGAGGCGTCGCCCTCCGTACGGTCCAGGAGTCCGGCGGTGACGGCGACGGCCAGGCCCGCGGCGGCCAGCACCGCGCCGACGAGGGCGGGCGACGTCCAGCCCCAGCGCGCCGACAGGGCCAGGCCGCCGGCCCAGGCGCCGCCGGCGTTGGCGAGGTTGAACGCCGACTGGTTGGACGCGGCGGCCAGCGTCGGCGCGCCCTGCGCCTTCTCCATCACCAGCATCTGGAGCGGTGTGGTGGTCATGAAGCCGACGGCGCCGATCAGGACAACGGCGGCCAGCACCAGCGGCTTGTGCGGCGCGGCCAGCGGGAAGAGCGCGAGGACTGCGGCGAGGGCGGCCAGCGAACCGTAGAGGGTGGGGCGCAGCGCGCGGTCGGTGAGCGGTCCGGCGGCGAGGGCGCCGAGCGTCATGCCGATTCCGAAGAGGGCGAGGACGACGGTCACGGAGGTCTCGGAGAAGCCGGTGACCTTGGTCAGCACCGAGGCGAGATAGCTGTAGAAGGCGAAGACGCCGGCGAAGCCGAGGACCGTGGTGAGCAGGCCGAGCAGCACCTGCCGCCCGGCGAGGGCGCGCAGCTCGCGGCCGAGCCCGGTGCGCTCCCCGGCGGGCAGCGGCGGCACCAGCCGGGCCAGCGCGGCCATCGCGACGAGGCCGATGCCCGCGACGACGAGGAAGGTGGCGCGCCAGCCGAGGTGCTGGCCGAGGAGGGTCGCGGCGGGCACGCCCACGATGTTGGCGACGGTCAGGCCGAGGAACATCGTGGCGACGGCGCGCGCCTGCCGCCCCTCGCGCACCAGCCGGGCGGCGACCACCGCGCCGACGCCGAAGAACGCGCCGTGCGGCAGCCCCGCGAGCAGCCGCCCGGCGACCAGCAGCGGGAAGTCGGTGGCGAGCGCGGAGGCGAGGTTGCCGGCGGTGAAGAGCGCCATCAGCGCCACCAGCATCGGCTTGCGGGGGACGCGGGAGCCGAGCGCGGTCAGCAGCGGGGCGCCGATCACGACGCCGAGCGCATAGGCGGAGACGAGGTAGCCGGCGGTGGGCACGGAGGTGCCCAGATCGTCCGCGACGTTGGGCAGCAGGCCCATCATCACGAACTCTGTGGTGCCTATTCCGAAGGCCGAGATCGCGAGCGCGAGCAGAGCCAAGGGCATGGGAGACCTTTCGGAGCGATGCGCGAGGCGGGCGACGGGTGCGGGGTGTCCGTGCGGGCGCCGCCGGGTCGCCTCGGCGCCGCCGCCCTATGTTCGAGGACGGAACAAAGTCTGGCAGGTCCGGAATTCCGCCGGGTGACGACGGTGTGACCTCGGGGTGTGCCGTTGCGCACGGCGGAAGGGCGCCGCGGAGCCGTCCCGTACGGGAACACGGGGCCCGGGCTGTCCGCCGTGCCCCGCGCTCCCGCAGGGCCCCGGACACGCCGGAGCGGGCGGAACGTCGCCGTTCCGCCCGCTCCGGTGGCCGGTCGGCCGGTTGAGTCAGGAGCCGCCCGTGAGGTTGAGCGAGGCGGCGATCGGCAGGTGGTCGCTTCCGGTGGCGGGCAGCGTCCAGGCGGCCACCGGCTCCAGGCCCCGGGTCATGATCTGGTCGATGCGGGCCATCGGGAACGACTGCGGCCAGGTGAAGCCGAAGCCGTCGCCCGCCGCGCCCTGCGCCGAGCGCATCTGGGAGGTGACCGGCGCCAGCGACCGGTCGTTCATCGTGCCGTTGAGGTCGCCGAGGAGGACCACGCGGCTCAGCGGCTCCTCCGAGACGGCCTTGCCGAGCGCGGCGGCGCTGGCGTCGCGCTGGCTGGCGGTGAAGCCCGCCTTGACCTTGACCCGCACCGAGGGCAGATGCGCGACGTACACCGCGATCTTCTCGCCGTCCGGGGCGGTGAGCGTGGCGCGCAGCGCCCGCGTCCACCCCATCTTGATCGGCACCGACGCCGCGTCGGACAGCGGCCGCTTGCTCCACAGGCCGACGGTGCCCTTGACCGCGTGGTACGGATACGCCGCCGCCAGGCCCTTGGTGTAGGCGGGCAGCGCCTTGGCCGTGACCTCCTCCAGGGCGATGACGTCCGCGTCGGCGGCGACGAGGTCGCGGGCGGTGCCCGCGGGGTCCGGGTTGGCCGCGTCGACGTTGTGGGTGACGAACGTCAGGTCGCCGCCGGTGCCCGCCTTGCTCGTGAGCTGGCCGCCGAAGAGGTTGGCCCAGGCGAAGACCGGCAGCACCAGGGCGACCAGCGCGGTCGCCGAGCGGCGCAGGACCGCCAGCAGGAGCAGCAGCGGGATGCCCAGGCCCGCCCACGGCAGGAACGTCTCCAGCAGGCTGCCGAGGTTGCCCACGGAGTTGGGGACCTTGGCGTGCAGCAGCATCAGCAGGCCGAGCGCCACGGCCAGCACCCCGAGGACGATGCCGCGCCGCCACATCCGCTCCGGCCCCCACCATCTGCGCAGACGCTCGGCCCGGGAACCGGTCCGTTCAGGGCCCGGCCCCTGCTCCGGCTCCGTCATGTACGCCTGCGCCATTCCGCTTCCCTCACTGCTCTGAATCCGCCGCGGCCTCGACTCCGCCCACCGACCCTAGGTGATCGCGGGGCGGTGCCTTTCCACCCCTAGTGACGAGGTGCCCACGGCGGAAAGTTCCGGCCGCGGCCGCCGCACCGCATCCTGTGACACAACGGGCACATGCGGCCGTCCGCCCCGGCGCGCGGCACCGCTCCGGGCGCCCCCGCGCGGTCCGGGCGCCGTCGTCAGGGGCGCGGGCGCACCCCTTCGAGCACCGTGTCGACGATCTGCTCGGCGAGCCCCTCGGGCAGCGCCGTGCGCTCGTCGATCAGGGCGCGCGCCAGCATCGGGCCGACGAAGAGATCGGCGAGCACCTCGACCTCGCGGTCGGCGCGGATCTCGCCCCGCGCCATCCCGCGCCGCAGCACGGCGTGCACCGCCTCGCGGCGGGCCCGTATGACCGTCTCGTGGTACTCGCGCCAGACGTCCGGCTGCGCCTGGACGTGGGTGAGGACGGTGCGCAGCACCGCGGAGTGGCGCTTGGCCAGGCCGCGGCGGCGCAGATGCTCCAGCAGGGCGACGAGGTCGTCGCGGACCGAGACGCCGGGCGCCGGGGGGAGGTCGTCGTCCAGGGACCGGACGACGTCCAGGAGCAGGGCGTTCTTGCCGGGCCAGCGGCGGTAGAGCGTGGCCTTGCCGACGCCGGCGGCGCGCGCGATGCCCTCCATGGACAGCTCGCCGATGGAGGCGCCCTCCTCGATCAGGCGCAGCACCGCCTCGACGATGGCGGTGTCCGCCGCGGCGGAGCGGGGCCGGCCGCGGCGCCCGTCCCCCGCCGCCTCCGGGACGGACGGGCCGCCGGGCGCGCTCGGGCCGGTCATTTCGGGGCCCGTTCGGTCTCGTCCGGGCGCGGGGCGGCGACGGGTGCGGCGGTCGCCGGGCGGCCGGGCAGGAACACCGCGACCATCACGGCGCCGATCAGCGCGATGCCGGACGCGACGAGCGCGGTGAGGTGCATGGCGTGGACGAAGGCGTCCTGCGCGGCACTCACCAGGGGCTGTCCGGCGGGGCCCAGCCGGGCGGCGACGCCGAGGGTGGCCTCGATGGACTCGCCGGCGGCGTGCCGCACCGGCCCGGGGAGAGCGGGGACGGCGTCGAGGGCGCCCTTGACGGCGTCGCGGTAGGTGGTGGAGAGCACCGAGCCGAGGACCGCGACGCCGAGGGTGCCGCCGACCTGCCGGAAGGTGTTGTTGAGCGCCGATCCGGAGCCGGCCTTCTCGCGGGGCAGCGCCTGCATGACCGAGACGGTGACCGGCGGCATGATGTGCGCCATGCCGGTGCCCTGGAGGAAGAAGATCACTTCCATCAGCCACATCGGGGTGGAGACGTCGAGCACCAGCAGTCCGGCCATGGTGACGGCGACGGTGAGCATCCCGGCGGTGCACACCGCGCGGGCGCCGAAGCGGGCGACGACGTGCCGGGCGCGCGGCGCGAAGATCACCTGCGCGGCGGCCAGCGGCAGGATCAGCGTCCCCGACTCCAGCGGGGAGTAGCCGCGCACGCTCTGCACGTAGAAGACGATGAAGAAGGTGACGCCCGTCAGCGCGAAGAAGACCAGCGCCATGGCGGTGACGGCGGCGGAGAAGGCCGGGTTGCGGAAGTAGCCGATGTCGATGGACGGGTGGTCGCTGCGCTTTTGGTGGACGACGAAGGCCGCGAGGACGGCGAGACCGCCGAGGACGGTGGAGACCACCTCGGGGGCGGTGAAGTCGGCGAGCTGGCCGCCCTTGATGATGCCGTAGATCAGCAGGACCAGGCCGACGACGGAGAGCGCGACGCCGACCGGGTCGAGGCGGCCGGGCGCCGGGTCGCGGGAGTCGGGCACCAGGAAGACCATCGCGACCAGGGCGATCAGCACCACGGGGACGTTGATCAGGAAGACCGAGCCCCACCAGAAGCGGTCGAGCAGCAGGCCGCCGGCGATCGGCCCGACGGCGATGGCCAGGCCCACGCCGCCCGCCCAGATCCCGATCGCCCTGGGCTGCTCCTCGCGCTCGAAGACGTTCATCAAGATGGCGAGGGTCGCGGGCATCACGAAGGCGCCGCCCAGGCCCATCAGCGCGCGGAAGGCGATCAGCTCGACGGGGGTGGCGGCGAACGCGGCGAGCACCGACCCGGCGCCGAACACCGCGAGGCCGAACAGCAGCACCTTCTTGCGGCCGAGGCGGTCGCCGAGCAGCCCCGAGGTGAACAGCAGCCCGGCGAAGACCAGCGTGTAGGCGTTGATCGCCCACTCCAGCTCGCTCTGGGTGGCGCCCAGACCGGCGGGCGCGGGGGTCGCGATGGTCTTCATCGCGACGTTGAGGATGGAGTTGTCCAGCACCACGATCAGCAGGCTGAGCATGAGCACGGAGAGGATCACCCAGCGGCGGCGGTGCACGGTCGCGTCGGTGCGGCCGGGGCGCGGGTCGCCGGAGCGGCTCGGGGAGGGGGCCATGTCCGTCAGCGTACGCCTTTCGATACGGAACCGTTCCGTATCGCGGGGCCGGGTCGGGCACCCCGGGTGCGGCGCCCCGGCCGGGCCGGAAGGCGTCCCCCTTCCCCGGCCCGGCCGGGCCGTGCCAGCATGGAGGGGAGTCCGGAGACGCCGTCAGGGCGCTTCGAGATGAGAACAGGAGCCGTCACCATGACGCAGCTTTTGCCTGCCCGGAAACCGGCCGCGGAGCCCGCAGCGACGCCGCCCGCCGAGCCCGGCAAGTCCCTCTACGGCGGTACCCGCTCCCGCCGGGTCACCGTCCGTGACATCGCCGCCGCCAAGGAGCGCGGGGAGAAATGGCCGATGCTGACCGCCTACGACGCGATGACCGCATCGGTCTTCGACGAGGCCGGGATCCCCGTCCTCCTCGTCGGCGACTCGATGGGCAACTGCCATCTCGGCTACGAGTCGACCGTGCCGGTCACGATGGACGAGATCACCCTGCTGTCCGCCGCCGTGGTCCGCGGCACCGAGCGCGCCCTGATCGTCGCCGACCTGCCGTTCGGCGCGTACCAGGAGGGCCCCGTGCAGGCGCTGCGCAACGCCACCCGGCTGGTCAAGGAGGCCGGCGCCGGGGCCGTGAAGCTGGAGGGCGGGGAGCGCTCCGCGCACCAGGTGGAGCTGCTGGTGTCGGCCGGCATCCCCGTCATGGCGCACGTCGGGCTGACCCCGCAGTCGGTCCACGCGTTCGGCGGCTACCCGGTCCAGGGCCGCGGTGAGGAGGCCGCGCAGCAGCTGCTGCGGGACGCCAAGGCGGTGCAGGACGCGGGCGCGTTCGCGGTGGTCCTGGAGGCGGTGCCCGCGGAGCTTGCCGCGGAGGTCACCCGGTCGCTGCACATCCCGACGGTCGGCATCGGCGCCGGGGTGGAGTGCGACGCACAGGTGCTGGTGTGGACGGACATGGCCGGGATGACGGCCGGCCGGGTGCCGAAGTTCGTCAAGCAGTACCTCGCGCTGCGGGAGCTGCTGGGCGGGGCGGCGAAGCAGTTCGCCGAGGAGGTCGTCGCGGGGACGTTCCCCGAGGAGCGGCACACCTTCCACTGAGGTGCGGCGGGGGCCGGTGCGTGCGCGCGGCGGCCCCCGTGCCGGCGGTCGCCGGCCGCCGTCCGCCCCGTGTCGGCGGAATGTCGGTGCGGTGTCGGCGGGGCCCGGCACCGTGGGGGACATGACACGACAGACGAAGACCCCTCGGGGCGGCAACGCCGTGGAGGTGCGCGGTCTGGTCAAGCACTTCGGCGACGTGAAAGCCGTCGACGGGGTGGACCTGGACGTGCGCGAAGGCACCGTGCTCGGCGTACTCGGACCGAACGGCGCCGGTAAGACCACGCTCGTCCGCTGCCTGTCCACGCTGCTCGTCCCGGACGCCGGGAGCGCCGTGGTGGCCGGGTACGACGTGGTGCGCCAGCCGCGCGCGCTGCGCCGCACGATCGGCCTGACCGGCCAGTACGCCTCGGTCGACGAGAAGCTCTCCGGCTACGAGAACCTCTACATGATCGGCCGGCTGCTCGACCTCTCCCGCAAGGACGCCCGGCGCCGCGCCGACGAGATGCTGGAGCGGTTCTCGCTCACCGACGCCGCCAAGCGGCCGGCCGCGAAGTACTCCGGCGGCATGCGCCGCCGCCTGGACCTGGCCGCCTCCATGATCGGGCAGCCCGCCGTCCTCTACCTGGACGAGCCGACCACCGGCCTCGACCCGCGCACCCGCAACGAGGTGTGGGATGAGGTGCAGCGGATGGTCCGCGAGGGCGCCACGGTGCTGCTGACCACGCAGTACATGGAGGAGGCCGAGCAGCTGGCGAACGAGCTGACGGTGATCGACCGCGGCCGGGTCATCGCCGAGGGCCTCGTCGACGAGCTGAAGGCCAAGGTCGGCGGCCGCACGCTGCAGATCCGCCCCGCCGACCCCACCGCCCTGGACGCGGTGGCCGCGGCCCTGGCGGGCGCCGGGCTCGACGGCCTCGGCGGCGCCACGCCCGACCCCGCCGAGGGCGTCGTCAACGTCCCCATCGTCAGCGACGAGCAACTGACCGCGGTGATCGGCCTGCTGGGGACGCGGGGCATCGCCCTCGCCGGCATCAGCACCCATCTGCCCAGCCTGGACGAGGTGTTCTTGGCCATCACCGGCCAGAAGACCTCCGACGCGGGCGCCCCCGAGGACGCATCGGATCAGCAGTACGCGGAGGTATCGGCATGAGTGCCGCCACACTGACGGCGCCGGCGGCGAAGCCGGGCGCCGACGAGGGCCGGATCGGGCTGCGCGCCAACCTGCGCCACATCACCGCGCTGGCGCGGCGCAACGCCCTCCAGATCAAGCAGGACCCCGAGTCGATGTTCGACGTCCTGCTGATGCCGATCATCTTCATCCTGCTGTTCGTCTACGTCTTCGGCGGGGCCATCGCCGGCAAGGGCCACCAGCAGGAGTACGTCCAGCACCTGGTGCCCGGCATGATGGCGATGATGGGCATGAACATCGCCATGGCGGTGGGCACCGGCGTCAACGAGGACTTCCGCAAGGGCGTCATGGACCGCTTCCGGACCATGCCGATAGCCCGCTCATCGGTGCTGATCGCCAAGATCGTCGTCGAGATCGGCCGGATGCTGATCGCCACCACGATCCTGCTGGCCATGGGGTTCCTGCTCGGCCTCGAAATCCGCGGCAGCGCCCTGGAGTTCGTCACCGCGATCCTGCTGTCCACGGCTTTCGGCGCCGCGCTGATGTGGATCTTCATCCTGCTGGGGCTGTCGGTGCAGACGCCGCAGGCGGTGCAGGGCATGGCGATGCTGGTGCTGATGCCGTTGCAGTTCGGCTCGTCGATCTTCACGCCGACGGACAAGATGCCCGGCTGGCTGCAGAGCTTCACCGAGGTCAATCCGCTCTCCCAGCTGGCGGACGCGGCCCGCGCACTGATCAACGGCCAGGGCGGGGTGGCCCATCCGGCCCTGATCACCCTCGGCTGGGCGGTCGCCATCACAGCCGTCACCATGCCGCTGGCGGTCCGGAAGTTCCGCAGCAAGACCTGACGCGCCCGGGGGCCGCGGCTTCCGGGAGACCTTCGCCCGGCTCGCGTCAGATGAGGGCGGTGGCCTCCTTCAGGGAGAGGCCGCCGCCCTCGGCGTAGCCGCGGGCGTACGCCGCGTCGCCGACCGCCGCGCGGACGGCCTCCTCCGCCGCCCGTCGCAGGTGCCGGATGGCGCGCGGCGGGGCGTGCCCCGGCTGCCACAGGGCGTCGTACGCCCCCACCAGCCGCGCCGCGTCCCGCCCGGCCGGTGCGCCGCGCACCGCGATCAGCGCCCGTGCGCCGGTGAGCAGCTGGGCCACCGGCAGATCGGGGGCGACCATCCGGGTCAGCTCGTCCTGCATCTTGGCGAGGGCCGAGCGCAGCCGCTCCAGCAGCCCGTCGAAGCAGCCCGTCTCGATGTCCACGGCGACCAGCGCCGCGTCCACCATCCCGACGAAAAGCTCCGGCCCCCACGAGGCCGACTCGCCCCGGACCAGCAGCAGATGCTCGCGCGCCGCCGCCGGCCGGCCCGTCACCAGCAGATGCGTCGCCAGCGTCAGCCGGGCGAACGGCACCGCGTCCCGGCCGGCGGCCAGGTCCTCGGTCCGCGCCAGCACCTCGCGCAGCAGCCGCTCCCCCTCCTCCGCCCGCCCGTCCTCGATGAGCACCCCGCCCAGCCGGGTCCGCAGGATCAGCGTCTGGCCGTGGGCGCCCAGGTCACCGGCGTACCGCATCGCGGCGCGGTAGTCGTCGGCGGCCAGCGCGTACCTGCCGCGGGTCTCCCGCGCCTCGCCGCGCCCGGCCATCGCCTCGGCGACGCCCCAGTCGTCACCGATCTCCAGGAACAGCCGCAGCGCCTCATCGGCGTCCCGGTCCGCCTGCTCCAGACCGCCGGGCCGGTCGTGGAGGATCTTCGCGCGCAGCTGGAGGACGTACGCCAGCTCCCAGTCGTAGCCCAGCGCCCGGCAGGCGGCCACGCCCCGGTCGACGAGGGTGAGCAGGTCCTTCTGCCCCCCGGAGAGCAGCACCGGGTAGAACCAGAACACGCCCGGCACCCGGCAGGTCTGCGGCACGCCCCGGCGGTACGCGGCGAGGACCCCGGCCATCTCCTCCTTCCGCTCCGGACCGGTGAACACCTCCGTGTACGTCTCCGCACACGACAGCTCCACCAGCCGCACCTGCCGGCGGGCCTCCACCAGCTGTTCCGCGCCCATCGGCGGCGGCGCGTCGATCGGCCGGTCGTGGAGGTCCGGGGCGGGGGCGACGGGCGGCAGGAACGGGTTGGTGCCCAGCGCCCCCGCCGCCCGCGACCACGTACGGGCGTCCACCCGGTGGTCGCGCAGCATCCAGAACCACTGGAGCGACAGCACCAGGCAGAGCGCCTCGTGCTCGTCGCGGGCGGCGACGGCGCGGCGCAGCGCGGTGCGCAGGTTGTCGTGCTCCAGCTCCAGCCGCTCCAGCCAGGCCCGCTGGCCGGGGCCGCGCAGCAACGGGTCGGCGGCGCGGGCCAGTTCGCGGTGGGCGACGAGGTGGCGGCGCTCGGTGGCGGCGCGCTCACCCGCCTCGTCCAGCCGCTCGCCCGCGTACTCGGCGACCGTCTCCAGGAGGCGGTGGCGCATCCGGCCGTCCGCCACCGGGGCGGCGACCACCAGCGACTTGTCGATCAGCGAGCCGAGGACGGCCGCGACCTCCCGCCGATCGACGCCGTCGCCCGCGCAGACCTCCTCGGCCAGCTCCGGGTCCCAG
The DNA here is from genome assembly GCF_040300365.1 of Streptomyces sp. NPDC000404. Classification (NCBI taxonomy): domain Bacteria; kingdom Bacillati; phylum Actinomycetota; class Actinomycetes; order Kitasatosporales; family Streptomycetaceae; genus Streptomyces; species Streptomyces sp. NPDC000404. Next base: position 476,025 of record NZ_JBEPDN010000001.1, read on the forward strand.
CCCCCGGCGAAGACGGACAGCCGCCGCAGCACGGCGCGTTCGGGCGCGTCGAGGAGGTCCCAGGACCAGTCGACGACGGCGCGCAGCGTCTGCTGGCGGGGCAGTGCGGTACGGCTGCCGCTGGTCAGCAGCCGGAAGCGGTCGTCGAGGCGGTCGGCGATCTGCCGCGGGGAGAGCATCCGCAGCCGGGCGGCGGCCAGTTCGACGGCGAGCGGCAGCCCGTCGAGGCGGCGGCAGATCTCGGCGCACGCCGCCGGGTCGTCCTCGGCGCGGAAACCGGGCCGGGCGGCGGCGCCCCGGTCGGCGAGGAGCCGCAGCGCCACCGGGTCGGGCAGCGGCTCCACCGGGCGCAGCACCTCGCCGGGGACGGCCAGCGGCTCCCGGCTCGTCGCCAGGACCGTCACACCGGGGCAGTCGGTCAGCAGCCGCTCGGCGAGCGCGGCGGCGGCGCCGACGACGTGTTCGCAGTTGTCGAGGATCAGCAGCATGCGGTGGTCGGCGCAGTGCTCGGTGAGGCGGCCCAGCGGGTCGAGCGCCGTGGGGTCGTTGGCGGCGCGCAGTCCCTCGGCGGTGGAGCCGCGGACCACCGTCTCGCGGGCGCCGAGGGCGGTGAGGACGGTCTCCGGCACCGTCGCCGGATCGTCGACCGGCGCCAGCTCCACCAGCCACACCCCCTGCGGCCAGGCCCCCGGCAGACCGGCGGCGGCCGCCTCCGCCCCCTCCTGCGACAGCCGCGTCTTGCCCGCGCCACCGGGCCCCAGCAGCGTGACCAGCCGGTGCGCGGCGAGATCGGCCCGCAGCCCCGCCAGCTCGCCGTCCCGGCCGACGAAGGAGGTCCGGCGGGCGCGGAGATTGCCGGGGAGCCGGGCGGCGGGGGCCGCCGGGGGCGGAGCGGACCCGGCGGACGGGGCCGGGCGCGCCGGTACGGGTGCGGCCGGTGCGGCCGGTGCGGCCGCCGGTGCGGAACCGTCCACCGTGGCGGGGACGGCGGGCCCGGCGGGCGGCGCGGCCGCGCCCGGACCGGTGGCCGGCCCCGGGGAAACGGGCCCGGCACCCCCGATGGCCTGCCCGGCCGGCGCCCCGCCGGGTCTCAGCAACTCCCCGTACAGCTCGCGGAGTTCCGGCCCGGGGTCCACGCCGAGCCGGTCGGCGACGTCCCGCCGGATCTCCTCGTAGGCGGCGAGCGCCTGCGCGGTGCGGCCCGCCGCGCGCAGCGCCCGCAGCCGCAGCGCCTGCAACGGCTCGTCCAGCGGATGCTCCCGGCACAGCGCGTCCAGCCCCGGCAGCGCCTCCTCGGCGCGCCCGAGGGCGAGGTCGGCGGCGAACCGCATCCGGCGGGCGTCCAGCCGCCGCCGCTCGGCCCGGACCGCGTCCGCACGGGCCGCCGGGAGGTCGACGAGGGCCGGGCCCCGCCACAGCGCCAGCGCCTCGTCCAACGCCGCGGCGGCCCGCTGCGGGTCGCCGCCGCCGAGCGCCGCGGCGCCGTTCGCGGTCAGCCGCTCGAACCGCGGCAGATCCACCGCGTCGGGCTCCGCACACAGCCGGTACGTGCCGTCGGCGGAGGCCACGGCCGCATGTCCCAACGCCCGCCGCAACCGTCCGACCAGCGCCTGGAGCGCGCCGTTCGCATCCGCCGGCGGGTCCATCCCCCAGATGTCGGCGATCAGCGCGTCGGTGGGCAGCGCCCGGCCGGGCCGCAGCGCGAGCGCCGCCAGCAGCGCCCGCAGCCGGGCGCCCCCGAGGGGCACGGCCGTCCCGTCCGCCCTCAGTGCCTGCGTCGTGCCCAGAATTCCGTACCGCACCCGAACATTGTCGGTCACGATCCGCCCCCTTCCTCCCCATACGGCCCGCCGCCCCCGGCACGGGCCCGCCCCACCTTCTCCCGGGCGCCCGCCCCGCGACCACCGGATTGCCTGCCGAGGTACGGGGGCGGGGCGGAGCGGCCGGGGGCGCGGGGGCCGGGAAGCGGGGCCGGGACGCGGGGGCCTGGGGTGGAGCGGCCGGGGCACGCGGGCGGGAGGGGTGCGGCCGCGGGCACCGGGCGGCGGCGGGCGTGTCCGAGGCGGCGCGGGGTGCACGCGGCGCGGCACCGGTCGGCGCCAGGTGCGTCCGAGGCGGCGCGGGGCGGCACCGGTCGGCGCCAGGCACGCCGCGGGGCGCACGCGGGGCGGCGCGCGCCCCGCCCGACGGTTCCGCCCCCGCCCCGTGCGCGGACCGCCCCGCCGCCGATACGGTCGGGGCTACCGTCACCCGTACCGTGCGGCCCGGCCACACCGCGTACGCACCGTCCACCGCCGTCCGCACCTGGGAGCCCCGCACGATGACCACCGCCATACGGCACGCCGAGCGCCGCATCAGCCCGGTCTTTCTCTCACTCGTCGCGGTGATGGCGGTCTCGGGGTGGGCCGTCTGGAGCGGACAGCTCGCCGCGAGCACCGGCTTCGCGGTGTTCTTGTTCATCGTCTCCGGCTGGGTGGTCTCGCTCTGCCTCCACGAGTACGCACACGCCAGGACGGCGCTGCACAGCGGCGACGTCTCGGTGGGCACCAAGGGCTATCTGACGCTGAACCCGCTCCGGTACACCCATGCGCTGCTGAGCATCGTGCTGCCGGTGATCTTCGTGATCATGGGCGGGATCGGCCTGCCCGGCGGCGCGGTCTTCATCGAACGGGGCCGCATCCGCGGCCGCTGGCGCCACAGCCTGATCTCGGCCGCCGGCCCGCTGACCAACATCCTCTTCGCCGCCGTCGTCACCGCCCCCTTCTGGCTGCACGCCCTGGACGGCGTCCCCGACCCGTTCCGCTACGCCCTGGCCTTCCTGGCCCTGCTCCAGGTGACCGCGGCGATCCTCAACCTCCTCCCCGTCCCGGGCCTGGACGGCTACGGCGTCCTCGAGCCCTGGCTCTCCCCCGGCCTGCGCCGCCAGGTGGAGCCGTTCGCCCCGTTCGGCCTGCTGGCCGTCTTCGGCCTGCTGTGGGTCCCGGAGATCAACCACGTCTTCTTCCAGCTCGTGGACACGCTCCTCGACACCCTGGGCGTCACCCGCTGGGACTCCTACTGGGGCCAGGAATTCTTCCGCTTCTGGCAGGGCGAGCCGCAGGTTCCGGTGGGGTAGGGGGCGAGTGGCCGCCTGCTGCCGACCGCGGCCGGCCGACGATCGGAGAACCGTGGAGAACGAAGCGAGGGCCGCCGTGCGGACCGGCCGCGCCTGGGACGAACCGGCCACGCGGCGGGCCTGGCGACGCACCGTCTGTTTCCGCTGTGCCGTCCTGGTGTGCTGCCTGCTCGGGCTCTGCGCGTGGCTGTTCGCCGTCGTCACGACGCCCGCGTGGCTGCTCGTGCTCTGGCTGCCGGTGCTGTGTGCGGGCCTGTGGTACACGCTGCTGGCCGCGAGCGTCGCCGCGACGCTGCCCGGTGTGCGCCGCGTGCTGCGGGTGTACCCGTGGCAGGCCGACGGGGCGGAGGTCTCGGTGGGGAAGGGCCGCGGTGCACGGTTCACGGTGGCGGATCCGGAGCGAGTGGGGAAGGCGGTGCGCCTGGGCCACGGCGGGGTGATCGGTACGGGGCGCCACTTCTGGGTCCGCGCCGCGCGGTCCGGGCGGTGCACGACGGCGTGGTTCGCGGGCGACCCGCGGTATGTCGCGGTGGTGGCGACGCCCGGCCCCGGGAATCTGCTGCGGGTGGCGCAGCGCGAGGCGTTGGACTCGCGGATGTCCCCGCGCAGCCGTGGGGTGAGCGCCGAGGCCCGTGCCCGGGCGCGGGCCGCCGGGGCGCGCGTCGGCGGTGCATGACGCGGTGCGGTCAACCGCCCGTCGTTGACGAAGCGGGGCCGGAGGCCCTTCCGGGCCCGTCGCGATTCCGGTGGGGCGACGGCGCCCGCACCCGTCACGCCGTAGGCGCCGCCTCCCCCTCCGTCGCCCGGGCCATCCGGTCGCGGCGGACGTAGAACCACGCCATGTTGCTGGAGATGCCGGCCATCAGGATCCAGACGATGCCGAGCCAGCTGCCCTGGACGAACGAGACGACGGCGGCGGCGACGGCGAGGACGCAGACCACGACGGCGAAGACGGCCAGTCGGGGGGCCGGGCGGGACGAGGGAACGGAGGGCATGGGGGTCGGCTCCTGTCGGGAATGGTGTGGTCCCTCCCAGTGTCCCCCATGGGTTTCGGGCGCCCGGCGGGGGTCGGGCGCCCGGGGCCGCCCCCGGCGCCAGGCCGGGCCGTCCCCGGCTCCGGCTCCGGGCCGCCTCCCCGCCGGGCCGCCTCCCCGCCGGGCCGTCCCCGGGCGGGCGGTTCCCCGCCGTGCCGTCCCCGCCGGGCGTTCCCCGTGCGCGGCTCACACGTCCGTCAGGCGCACCCCGGCGTGGGCCTTGTAGCGGCGGTTGACGGAGATCAGGTTGGCGACGAAGGACTCGACCTGGTGGGCGTTGCGCAGGCGGCCGGCGAAGACGCCGCGCATGCCGGGGATGCGGCCGGCCAGGGCCTGGACCACGTCGGTGTCGGCGCGGGACTCGCCGAGGACCATCACATCGGTGTCGATCTCGTGGATCTCCGGGTCCTGGAGGAGGACGGCGGAGAGGTGGTGGAAGGCGGCGGTGACGCGGGAGCCGGGCAGCAGGGCGGCGGCCTGTTCGGCGGCGCTGCCCTCCTCGGGCTTGAGGGCGTAGGCGCCCTTCTTGTCGAAGCCGAGGGGGTTGACGCAGTCGACGACCAGCTTGCCGGTCAGCTCCTCGCGGAGGGATTCGAGGGTCTTGGCGTGGCCGTCCCAGGGCACCGCGACGATGACGATGTCGCTGCGGCGGGCGCACTCGGCGTTGTCGGCGCCCTCGACGCCGTGGCCGAGTTCGGCGGCGGCGCTCTGCGCGCGGTCGGCGGCGCGGGAGCCGATGATCACCTTCTGCCCGGCCTTGGCGAGGCGGTAGGCGAGGCCGCGGCCCTGGTCGCCGGTGCCGCCGAGGACGCCGACGGTGAGCCCGGAGACATCGGGCAGATCCCACGGATCGCGCTTGAGGGCGGCCTTGGCGCGGGTGGCGGCGTTCTCGGAGTGGGCGGGATCGGCGGCGGGGGTCTGGTCAGCAGTAGTCATGGCAGTGATGGTGCCATGGGTGGCGGGGACGCGGATCGGCCTGTGGACAACCTTGTCGATCTTGGTCGGGGGTGCCGCGGGAGCGCCGCCGTCACGCCTTGAGACCGCCGTCCGCCAGGCCCGTACGCCAGTACCGCTGAAGGACCGTCATCAAGATCATCAGCGGGATGACGGAGAGGAGCGCGCCGCCGACCGTGTACTGGTAGAGGACGGGGTTGCGGTCGGCGTAGCCGGTCCAGGTGGTGAGGCCGAGCTGGACGGGGTAGAGGCGCGAGTCGGAGAGCATGACCAGCGGCAGGAAGTAGTTGTTCCAGATGTGCACGAACTGGAACAGGAAGACGGTGACGAGCGCGGGCGTCATCAGCCGCAGGCCGAGCGTGGCGAAGATCCGGGTCTCGCCCGCGCCGTCGATCCGGGCCGCCTCCAAGAGCGCGTCGGGGACGGCGGCGGTGGCGTAGATGCGGCAGAGGTAGACGCCGAACGGGCTGACCGTGCCGGGCAGCAGGACCGCCCAGTAGGTGTCGGCCAGGCCCAGGTCGCTGAAGAGGAAGTACAGCGGGAGGGCGAGGGCGGTGCCCGGGAGCAGGACCCCGGCGAGGACCACGCGGAAGACCGTCTCGCGGCCGCGGAAGGGGTATTTGGCGAGGGCGAAGCCCGCGGCGGCGGACAGCAGGGTGGCGGCGGTGGCGCCGATCCCGGCGTAGAGCAGGGAGTTGGCGAACCAGCGGACGTAGACGCCGTGGTCGTGGGCGAGGACGGCGCCGAGGCGGTCGAGCGGGTGCGGGTGGGCGAACCAGAAGCCGAAGGTGCCGAAGAGGTCGGCGGTGTTCTTGGTGGCGGAGACGGCGAGCCAGTAGACGGGGATGAGGAAGTAGAGGGCGGCGACGGTCAGGAGGGAGGCGGTCAGGATGCGGTGGCGCAGCGGCGGGGTGGTCATCGGCGGTCCGTTCCGCGTCCGGCGGTCAGCCGCAGGAAGCCGAAGGAGAGGACGCAGGCGACGAGCGCGAGCAGGACCGCCTCGGCGGCGGCGAGGTGCGGGTTGTCGCCGGTGAACGCCTCGCTGTAGGCGTGCAGGTTGGGGGTGTAGCCGGAGTCGATGGCGGAGGCGAGGGGGCGCAGGACCATCGGTTCGGCGAAGAGTTGCAGGGTGCCGATGATGCTGAAGACGCCGGTGAGGACGAGCGCGGGGCGGATCAGCGGGATCTTGATGTGCCGGGCGAGGTGCCAGGCGTTCGCGCCGTCGATGCGGGCGGCCTCGTACAGCTCCGGGGGTACGGCCTTGAGCTGGGCGATCAGGACGAGCATGTTGTAGCCGGTGAACTGCCAGGTCACGATGTTGGCGAGGGACCACAGGACGGTGTCGCGGGCGAGGAAGTCGACCTGGACGCCCAGATGGCCGGCGATCTCGACGAGCGGGCTGATGCCGGGGACGTAGAGGAAGCCCCACAGGAGCGAGGCGATGACGCCGGGGACGCCGTACGGGAGGAAGAAGGCGGTCCGGAAGAAGGGGACGCCGCGGGCGCTCGCGCTCTCCAGGAGGAGGGCGAGGGCGGTGGCGAGGACGATCATCAGCGGGATCTGGACGGCGCCGAAGAGCAGGACGCGGCCGAAGCCGGCGAGGAAGGTGGGATCGGCAAGCGCCTGGGCGTAGTTGTCGAGCCCGGCGAAGGTCTGGGTCGGGTGGCCGCCCAGGCCCAGCGGTCCGGTGCGGTGGGTGCGGTGGACGCTCTGGTACACCGCGTATCCGAGCGGGGCGAGGAAGCAGAGGGCGAAGAGGGCGAGGAACGGCAGCAGGAGGACGGCGGCGGCGCGGGTGTGCCGGGTCCGGGTGCGGCTCGGGCGGCGGCCGCGCGGGGGGCGTGCGGGGCGAACGCGTGCGCGGGGGGCGCGCGGGCGGGTGAGGGCGGTGCGGCTCATGTGCCGCTCACCGCGTCGAGACCCTTGTTCCGCAGATCGGTGACGGTGGCGCGCTGGACGTCGGCGAGGACGGCGCGGAACGGTGTGCCGTCGGCGAGGGCGCGGGTGAAGGCGTCGCCGAGGCGCTGGTAGAGCGTGTCGACGCCGGGGCCCCATTTCCAGGCGGTGTCGACATGGGCGCCGGCGTCGGCGAAGACCTTGCTGTATTCCTGGCCGCCGAAGAATTCACGGTCGACATCGAGATCGGTGGTGGCATAGCCCTTCACCGCGCCCGGAAAGCCGTATCCGCCGTCGATGAGGAGGGCGATGGACCGCGGGTCGGTGTTGAGCCAGAGCGCGAATTCCAGGGCGTCCTCGGGATAGGAGGCGGCGGCGAGCACGGCGGTGGCGGAGCCGCCCCAATTCGCCTGCGCGTCGGTGCCCTTCTGCCATTGGGGAAGGGGGGCCACCCGCCATTTCCCGGCGGTCGCGGGCGCGTTTCCGGCGAGCAGGGCGTCTCCCCAACTGGCGCCGATCCAGGCGGGTACGGCGCCGGTCTGGATGTCCTTGTACCAGGCGTTCTGGCGGTCCGGGATCGTCTTGACGAGTTTCCTTTCGACGAGGGATTGCCAGTAGTCGGCGACGCGGCGGGTGGGGGCGTCGTCGAGGCGGACGGTCCAGGTCTCGCCGCGGGCGCTGTACCAGGCGGCGCCCGCCTGCCAGGCGAGACCGGCGAAGCGGTTGCCGTTGGTGGGCGCGAAGGTGTCGATCCAGGCGCCTTTCTCGCGGATGACGGCGGCGGCTTTCTCGTACGCGTCCCAGGTTTCCGGTGGCTTCAGGCCCCATTTATCGAAGAGATCGTGCCGGTAGAAGAGGCCCATGGGGCCCGAGGCCTGGGGAATGGCGTAGATGCCGTCGCCGAAGACGGATTGCTGCCACTGCCAGCCGATGAATCGGTTCCGGTGCCGGGCGGCGCCGAGGGTGGCGAGGTCGTAGAGACCGTTGTCGAGAAGGAAGCTGGGGATGACCGGGTATTCGATCTGGGCGAGGTCCGGCGGATTTCCGGCTTTGATGGCCGCGTGCATTTTGGCGTACTGCTGGCCGTTGACCGCAGAGACCTTTTCGACGGTGACGTGGACGTCGGGGTGCGTGCGGTTCCAGAGGTCGACGGGTTTGTCGATGCCGGGGACCCACGACCAGAAACTGAGGCGGATCTTCTCGCCCTTCTTGCGGCGGCGGGGCGCGGCGGGCCGGTCGGCGGCGCCGGAGCAGCCGGCGAGGGCGGCGGCGGCCGCGGCGGCCGCCGCGGCGAGGACCGTTCTGCGGCGCAGCGGGCGGTGGATCACAGCAGGTCCTCCACGGGGATGCGGCGGAAGGTGAGCGTGGTGTACGCGCTGAAGTCGCCGGTCTCGTGGAGGAGTCCGACGGTTTCGGGGTCGACGCGGACGAGGTCGCCGTAGGCGGCGGGGCGGCCGGAGACGGTGTGTGCGGGGCGCCAGGTACGGCCGTGGTCGCGGCTGGCGCGGACGGTCATCAGGGCGCGGGCACCCGGGTCGGCGGGCCCGGAGTACAGCAGGGTGCCGTGGCCGGCGAGGTGGAGGAGGCTGCCCTGGCAGGCGGGTCCGGTGAGACCGGCCTGCGGGCGGAACGGGGCGGTGAGGCGGGCGCCGCCGTCGGTGGAGCGGGCGTCGGCGTGGCGCCAGGGGGCGGCTGCCTGATTGCGGGTGACGAAGTGGAGCGTGCCGTCGGGGAGTTCGGCGGCGGCGGTCTCGTTGGGCGCGACGGAAGCGTGGTGGCCGCCATCGGTGAGGCCGATGCGCCAGGTGGCGCCGGAGTCGTCGCTGAGGAGGGTGTGGGCGCGGTCGCAGGCGGGCTCGGTGCCGTTGCCGTCCGGGGCGTTGGGCGGCACGGAGTGGTTGGCGGGGACGACGAGCCGTCCGGCGTGCGGGCCGCGGCGGAGCCGGAGGGCGTGGCCGGGGCCGGTGGCGTACCAGCGCCAGGAGGGGTGTTTCACCTGGTCGGTGAGGTCGCGGGGCGCGCTCCAGGTGGCGCCGGAGTCGTCGCTGTGCTGGAGGTGGACGCGGCGGCCGTCGGCGGGGGTGACGAGGCCGCGGCGGATGCGGTCCTCGGTGGCGTCGGCGGCGTTGTGGACCTGGAGGAGCAGGATGCGGCCGGTGGCGAGGACGACGGGGGCGGGGTTCCCGGCGGTGCCGGTGCCGTTGCGGGCGACGACCTGGAGCGGGCCCCAGGTGCGGCCGCCGTCGGCGGAGCGTTTGAGGACGAGGTGGATGGTGCCGGAGTCGGCGGCGGAGTGGCGGCGCCCCTCGGCGAAGGCGAGGAGGTCACCGGAGCGGGCACGGACGACGGCGGGGATCCGGAAGGCGGCGTAGCCGTCGTCCCCGGCGCGGTACGGCACCGACGTCTCGTATGCCACGGGGCACCCCCATCGGCCGGACGTAGGACGTCCCTCGTCCTGCGGTGACCATAAGGAGCACCCAACAGAGCGTCAAGAGACCGGACATGTCCCGGTTTCGTGTCGCGGGGGCGGGAGAAGGCGGAGCTGACGGGACGTTAATTTCTGGTGAATCGGGGTGGGTTGCCGGTACGAGAGGCCAGGTCACCGGCAGGAAGGGGGCGGGCGGGGCCGGGCGGGATCGGGCGATCTCCGGACCGGACCGGGCGACCTCCGCGCGGGACCGGGCGACCTCCGCGCGGCCTCCGGGTCGGAGCGGAAGCCAAGCACCTCCGGGGCGCGCGCCGGATCCGGCCGCCGGGGGGCACTTCGAAGCCGCCCGCTCCCGGGCACCCGAGGCCCACCACCCGGGCGCCCGCCCCCCTCGGGCCGACCGCCCGAAGCATGAGCCGGCCCGCCCGAAGCGGCACCCCGGGCGCACCGCGCCCCGCCCTCACTCCGCCAGCCGCCGCCGGATGTCCCCGAAGTGCCGGTGCATCGACTCGACGGCCCGGTCGCCGTCGCCGTCCTCCAGCGCGGCGACGATCTCGGCGTGCTGGCTGTGGGTCACCTTCGGATCCCGGGGGCCGTCGGCGAGGTCGTCGCTGACGCGGCGGAGCGCGTCCCAGAAGGCGTCGAGGACGTCGCTGAGGAGCTGGTTGCCGAGGGAGCGGTAGAGCGCGAGATGGAAGGCGCGGTCGGTGGAACGGTCGACCCGCCCGGCGGCGGCCTCCTCCCCCATGCGGTCGACGAGGCCCTTGAGGACGGCGAGGTCCTCGGGGGGCAGATCGCGGGCGACGGTGGCGATGAGGCCGGACTCCAGCGCCTCGCGGACCTCCATCAGCTCGTAGAGGCTGGATTCGCCCTGGTGGTGGCGGACGGCGGCGCGGAAGGCGACGCCCTCGACGAACGGTTCGAGGGTGAGCGGGCCGACGTAGGTGCCGAAGCCGTGCCGGATCTCGACGATCCGCATGGCCTGGAGCGCCTTGAGCGCCTCGCGGACGGAGTTGCGGCTGACGTCGAGGAGGGCGACCAGTTCGGCCTCGGTGGGCAGCGGGTCGCCCGGGGTGAGCCTGCGCTCCAGGATGAGCTGCTTGATCTGCGCCTGGACGTCCTCGGACAGCGTGCCTCGCGCCATGAATCTCCCTCTCCCGCGTCTGCCGTGCGACGGTGGGCGACCCGCCCCGTACGGGGCACGGCACCCTTGACCGACCGCGTGTCCACCTGGCTATTGTGACCCAGACATAGGACATCCCATGTCCGATGTCCCGCAGGACGGTACGCCCGCCCGCCCCACGCACCACCGCTGGAGAGCCCATGGCACTGCCCGCACCGCTGCACGGCGTCGTCCCCCCGGTCTGCACCCCGCTCGACCCGCGCGGCGAGGTCGACACCGCCTCCCTGACCCGTCTGGTCCGCCATCTGCTCGACGGCGGCGTCCACGGGCTGTTCGCGCTGGGCTCGACCGGCGAGGTCGCCTACCTCACGGACGATCAGCGGGCGCAGGTGCTCGGCACCGTCGTCCGGGCGGCGGACGGCCGCGTCCCGGTGCTCGCCGGCGTCATCGACACCACCACCCCCCGCGTCCTCGCCCACGCCCGCGCCGCCGCCCATCTGGGCGCCGACGCCCTCGTCGCCACCGCGCCGTTCTACACCCGCACCCACCCCCGCGAGATCGCCGCGCACTTCCGCCGCCTCCGCGCCGCCGTCGACCTGCCGCTCTTCGCGTACGACATCCCGGTGGCCGTGCACACCAAGCTGCCGGCCGCGCTGGTGCGGGAGCTGGCGGCGGACGCCACGCTGGCCGGGCTCAAGGACAGCAGCGGCGACGAGGCCGGGCTGCGGCGGCTCCTGGTCGCCCTGGGCGGGCGCACCGGGCGCCGCACCGGCCCGGCGCCCGGTTTCACGGTGCTGACCGGCTCCGAACTGACCGTGGACGCCGCGCTGCTGGCGGGCGCGGACGGGGTGGTGCCCGGCCTCGGCAACGTCGATCCGGCCGGGTACGTCCGCCTCCACGACGCGGCGCGGGCCGGGGACTGGGCGGCGGCCGCCGCCGAACAGGAGCGGCTGGCGGCGCTGTTCGCCATGGTGGACGTCGGCCCGGAGTCCGAGATGGGGCGCAGTTCGTCGGGGCTCGGGGCGTTCAAGGCGGCGCTGGCGCTGCGCGGCGTCCTCGCGCACGGGACGACCGCCGCACCGCAGCTGCCGCTGGACGCGGCGGCCGTCGCCGAGGTCGGCCAGCTGCTGGCCGCCGCCGGACTGCCCCCGGCGCGCTGACACCCGCACGCCCCTCGTAGACCGCGCACGCCCGGCTCCCCTGGAGGCACCGTGCCCACTCCGCAGCAGCCGTCCCGGGCCGCCGTTCCGTGGTACCGGGAGGTGGGCCGCGCCCGGTGGAAGGCGTTCCTCGCGGCCTGGCTCGGCTATGTCCTCGACGGTTTCGACTTCGTCCTCATCACGCTCGTGCTGACCGAGATCGGCGACGAGTTCGGGCTGGACACGGTGGCGGCGGCCGGTCTGGTGTCGGGGGCGTTCATCACCCGGTGGCTGGGCGGCGCGGTGCTGGGGGCGGTCGGGGACCGCTTCGGGCGGAAGGTGTCGATGATCGCGTCGATCGCGCTGTACGCGGGCGCCACCTTCGCCTGCGGCTTCGCCTGGGACTACACCAGCCTGTTCACCGCCCGGCTGCTGATCGGCATGGGCATGGCCGGAGAGTACGGCGCGAGCGCGACGTATGTCCTGGAGAGCTGGCCGGCCCGGTTCCGCGGCCGGGCCAGCGGCTTTCTGATCTCCGGGTTCTCCCTCGGTTCGGTGGCCGCCGCCGAGTGCTACAAGTGGGTCGTCCCGGCCCTGGGCTGGCGCTGGATGTTCTACCTGGGGCTGGCGCCGCTGACGGTGGCGCTGTGGGTGCGGCGGTCGCTGCCGGAGACGGCCGAGTGGCGGGCGGCCGCGGGTGAGCGGGCGGCCGCGCCGAACCCGCTCAAGCCGCTGTTCGCGACGGCGCCGCGGGCGGCGGTGAACACCGTGGTGGCGGCGGTGGCGACGGCGGCGCTGTTCGGGGTGTTCACGCCGGTCGGCGCGGGCGCGGTGCCGCAGTTGGCGGTGGCCGGCGGGCTGGCCCTCGTCGCGCTGGCGGTGCAGCTGGGCGGCGCCCGCGGCTGGGTGCTGTACCTCGCGCTGAGCGCCACGGTGTTCACCGCGTTCCTCTACAGCTGGCCGCTGCAGGCGCTGTTGCCGACGTATCTGAAGACGGAGCTGCACTACGACGCGGGGCAGGTGACCGACGTCCTGTACTTCGCGGGGTTCGGCACGATGGCGGGCTGCTGGCTGGCGGGGTTCGCCGGGGACCGGTTCGGGGCGCGGCGGGCGTACGCGTACACGCTGCTGGTGTCGCTGGTGTTCGTCTTCCCGGTCTTCGCGGTCGCGGACCATCTGGTGCTGCTCGGGGTGTTGCTCTTCGTCCTCCAGGGGCTGAGCACCGGAGTCTCCGGGCTGCTGCCCCGCTATCTCGGCGGGCACTTCCCGACCGGGAGCCGCGGCGCCGGGCTGGGGTTCACGTACAACGTGGGGGCGCTGGGCGGGGCGGTGGCGCCGGTGCTGGGGGCGCGGCTCGCCGAGGGCCGGTCGCTGGGCGGGGCGCTGGCGGGGCTGACGTTCGCCGGGACGCTGCTGGTGGTGGTGCTGGTCGGCTGCGACGTACCGGGGCGGCTGCACCGGCTGCGGAACCCGGGCGCGCCGCGCGATCATCTCGCCGGGGAGCCGGACACCGCCGCGGGCGAAGCGCCGGCTCCCGGGGCGGCGGAGGGGGCCGCCCCGGGGGCCGCACCCCCTTTCGGGTGAAGTGCGGCCTGGGCGGCCCGGGGCGGCGGGGGCTGCGCGAGGATGCCGGGCCATGGATGCCGTACGGGTCGCGTTGCTGCGCGACGTTCTCGCCGGGACGGAGTGGCTGACCGCCACCCGCCGCTTCGCCGGGGCGCTGCGCTCCTCGGTCACCCCGCACGGCGGGCTGCTGCTGGTGGGCGGCGAGGCGTACGAACCGTGGCATCTGGCGGCGCATCTGGACGACGAGGCGGCCTGGTCGGGGCTGCCGGAGCTGTCGCCGACGCTGGTGCGGCACCGGGTGCCCGCCGGGAGCCCGGCGCATCTGGCGGTCTCCACGGAGCGGCTGGCGGCGGCCGGGCGCGGTGACACGCTGCTGGTCGTCTCGCCGTGGGCGCCGGGCGCCGGGCTGCTGGAGCGGGTGGACGACGCGCGGCGCGGCGGCGCCACGGTGCTGGCGCTGGACGGCGGGGACACCGAGCTGCACGCGCTGGCGCACGAGGCGCTGGCGGCGCCGCCGTCGGCGGACGCGGCGGGCGCCGACGCCTCACCGCTCGATCTGGAGACGGTGCAGCACCTGGTCAGCGCGGCCGCCGGGGAGAACGGCCCGCCGGCTCCGCGCGGTGGCCGCCGCTTCCGCGACCGGCTCTCCCGGCTGGCCGACGCGCTGACGTCACCGCCGCCGCCCCGGTGGTGAGGGGCGAAGGCGCCGGGGCCGGCGGCCGGATCAGTCGAGGCCGAGCGCCGCGCATTCGGCCTTGAGGTCCTTGGTGCAGATGAGATCGGTGCGGACCGCGCCGTCGCGGATCACGGTGTCCGCCATGTTTTTCCGGGTGACGATCCGGGCGTTGAAGAGCTTGGCGGGAATATGCGAATGGGTCTTGCTGTCGACCGTTGCCGGGGTCAGGGAACGGGTGTGCTTTCCCTGGAGCAGATCGACGGCAATTTCCCCGGCGGTTTGCGCCTCGGGCCGGACTTCCTTGTAAACAGTGAAGGTCTGAGTACCCTTCACCAGCCTTTGCAGCGCGGTGAGTTCGGCATCCTGGCCGCCGAGCGGCAGCTGCAGGCCGGCCTTCTCCAATGCGTCGGCCGCGGCGCCCGCCATTCCGTCGTTGGCGGCGTGGACCGCGTCGAATCCGGTCGGGCCGAGGGTGTTCAGCGCTTCGGTGATCTTCTTCCGGGCCAGCGGCACGGACCAGCCGGGGATGTCCTTCTCGTAGACGATCCGGCCGACCTTGCGGTCGAGGACGGCGTGGGCGCCCTTCTTGAAGGCGACGGCGTTGGGGTCGGAGGGCGAGCCGTTCAGCATCACCACCCGGGCGGTGGCGGCGCGCGCCCCGAGGGCGGCGACCAACCCCTCTGCCTGCAGCTTTCCGATCTTCTCGTTGTCGTAGGAGACGTAGGCGGCGACGGCGCCCTCGGCGAGCCGGTCGTAGGCGACGACCTTGACGCCCTTCTTCGCGGCGGCGTCCACCCACGGGCCCGCGGCCCGGGAGTCGACCGCGTCGAGCACGATGACGCGGACGCCGTCGTTGACCATCTCCTCGAACTGGCGCCGCTGCGTCTCCACGTCGCCCGCGGCGTTTTGGTATCTGAGCTTGCAGTCCAGGCAGCGGGAAGCGATCTTCGAGGCCATGATGCGGCGGTCGAAGTCCTCGTAACGCTCGGCTTTGTCCGGCAGCAGCAATCCGATGGACGTGTTGTCGTCCGGCTTCTTCGGCTGCTGGCTTCCGCAGGCGGCCAACGGCAGGGCCAGGGAAAGAGTCAATGCGCCGATGAGGAATCTGCGCGATTGTGCGGTCATTTCGAAATCTCCCCCGTGGGCCGTTCTGGAACGGCTGAAGTGAACGCCACTACCGGTCGTAACGTCAAGAATCGGGAGAGTAACGATATGGAATCACATGGAATGCAGGGAGGGCTCCGGAACGCCCTTCTTCGTCAGGACTTCTTCGTCCGTCGCCGGATTCCGGCCCGTCGCGGGCCGCAGGTCAGGACTCCGGGTCGTCCTTCTTGCCGCTGTCGTGCCAGCGGGGGTCGGTCTCCCACTCCAGATTGCGTTCGCGGGCCGTCTCCATGGCGTGCGCCGCCTCCTCACGGGTGGCGTACGGCCCGAAGCGGTCGGCGGCCCGGCATTCGGGCCCCTCCTCGACCTTCTGGTGCCGCAGGCAGTAGAACCACTCTCCGGGCCTGCCCTCGGTCCGCCTCTTGAACAGCGCCATCGCCGCCTCCTGTGGTCCGTTTCCGTGCCGCCATCCTGCCCGATGGCCCGCCGATACACTCGCTGGCATGTCTGGCCAGTCGCTTCTTGTCCCGGGGAAGATCTCCCCCACCCGCCCCGTCCCCGCCTCGATCCCGCGGCCCGAGTACGTCGGGAAGGACGCGCCCACCCCGTACAGCGGTCCCGAGGTCCAGGACGCCGAAACGATCGAGCGGATGCGGATCGCCGGCCGGATCGCCGCGCAGGCGATGGAGGAGGCCGCCAAGCTGATCGCCCCCGGCGTGACCACCGACGAACTCGACCGGGTGGCCCATGAGTTCATGTGCGACCACGGCGCCTACCCGTCCACGCTCGGCTACCGCGGCTTCCCCAAGTCGCTGTGCTCCTCGCTCAACGAGGTCATCTGCCACGGCATCCCCGACTCGACCGTCCTCAAGGACGGCGACATCGTCAACCTCGACGTGACCGCGTTCATCAACGGCGTGCACGGCGACAACAACGCCACGTATCTGTGCGGCGATGTCGACGAGGAGTCGAAGCTGCTGGTGGAGCGGACGCGGGAGGCGCTGAACCGCGCGATCAAGGCCGTCAAGCCGGGCCGGCAGATCAACATCATCGGCCGGGTCATCGAGTCGTACGCCAAGCGGTTCGGCTACGGCGTCGTGCGGGACTTCACCGGGCACGGCATCAACACGTCCTTCCACTCCGGTCTGATCGTGCCGCACTACGACAGCCCGCACCACACGACGGACATCGTGCCCGGCATGACGTTCACCATCGAGCCGATGCTGACGCTGGGGTCGTACGAGTACGACATGTGGGAGGACGGCTGGACGGTCGTGACGAAGGATCGCAGGCGGACCGCGCAGTTCGAGCACACGCTGGTGGTCACGGACACCGGCGCGGAGATCCTGACGCTGCCCTGACCAGGGGCCGCGCACCGCGGCGCCCGCGCGCACCGAATATTTACCGACAGATCGTCGGGAACGGGTTGACCCGGGCCTCCGCCGCGGGTCTACTCAGGGTTACCTAAGTAGACCCGTTCCCGGAGGTCAGCCTTGGACCCGAGCAGCACGGCCTCGCCGGCGCCCGCCCCCTTCTCGACGCAGCTGCGCACCGCCTCGCGCCCGCAGCACGACGCCACCTCGGGCGATTCCTTCCTGGCCGACCTCATCGGCGCCCGGCACGGCGTGCCCGCCTTCCGCTGCTACACCGAGCAGCTGTGGTGCGTCTACGACGCGCTGGAGGAGGAGGCGGAGCGGCTGGCGCAGGACCCGGTCGCCGGCCCGTTCGTCCGCCCCGAGCTGACCCGCACGCCGGAGCTGGCGCGGGATCTGGCCCATTTCCACGGCCCGTCCTGGCGCAGCCGGGTGGCGCCGCTGCCGCAGACGGCGGCGTACACCGACCGCATCCGGCACTGCGCGCGCCACTGGCCCGGCGGCTACGTCGCGCACCACTACACCCGCTATCTCGGTGATCTCTCGGGCGGCCAGGTGCTGCGCGCCACCGCCGAGAAGGAGTGGGGGTTCGCGCCCAAGGGCGACGGGGTGCGCTTCTACGTCTTCGAGGGCATCGCCAACCCCGCCGCCTTCAAGCGGGAGTACCGCGGGCTGCTGGACGCCCTCCCGGCGGACGATCTGGAGAAGCAGCGGATCACCGACGAGTGCAAGCGGGCCTTCGCACTGAACGACGCGGTGTTCCGGGCGCTGAGCGAGCGGTTCCCGTTGAGCGCGTAGGGGCGGGGCCACGGGGCGCGGCGCGGTGGGCGGCGCGCCCCGCCGCCGTCAGGCCCGGCGCACCCGGCCGCCGATCTCGACGGTGCCGTCCGGTCCGGGCCGGGCCAGGATGCGGGAGGCCACGCCCTGGTGGATGTCGAGGGGGCGGCCGAGCTGATCGGCGAGGAGGAGGGCGGCGGCGCCGGTCGCCTCGTCCTCGGTGACCGAGTCGCCGCGCCGGGGGAAGCCGCGGGCGCGCACGGTGCCGGCGGCCTCGTCCCGCCAGGCCCAGGCGTACAGCCAGCCCTCGCCGGGTGGCGGTGCGGGCAGCGCGTCGACCTCGGCCGGCGAGCCGTAGCGCACGCAGCGGCGCTCGGTGACCCAGTCGGCGCGGCCGCGCACCCAGACCGTGTCGCCCTCGTAGAGGACGGCCGCCGCCCCGGCCGGCGGGCGCAGGACGGCGGGCGGGCGGCCGAGGTCGCGCAGCAGCCAGGCGAGGCCGACGAGGGGGTGGCCGGCGAACGGCAGGCGGACGGAGGGGGTGTGGATGTCGACGGTGGCGCGGGCCGGGTCTTCGAGGAACACCGTTTCGCTGTAGCCGAGTTCGGCGGCGAGGGCGGCGCGCGCGGCGCGGTCCGGCAGGGTGGCGCCGTCGCGGACGACGCCCAGCGGATTGCCGCCCGCACCGTCGTCGCCGCAGAACACCCGGAGCACTTCGATGTCGGTCATCGGGCCATTCTGGGGAGCCGGGCGACCCCGCGATGAACATGTGACGCAGGTCACGCACGACGGTGTCATACGGGACGGCCGCCGGATCCGTGTGCAGGGGGACGGGGCCGCAACGGGGCCCCGCGAAACGGGGAAAGGAAGCACACGATGCGTAACAGGCGAATCCTCGGCGGCGCGCTCGCGACCGTCGCGCTGACGGTGGCCGCTCTGGGGGCGACGCAGTCGGCCGCCGGCGCCGCGACCGTCACCGAGGCGAAGGCCGCCGCCCCGGCCGCCCACGCCGCCCCGCAGTACAAGCCGATGGACGGCCCGCCCGGAACCGTCTGGACGGGCAAGAAGTTCTGGACGCTCAGCGGCTGCCAGGAGGCCGGCACGGACCTGGTGTCCAGCGGCAAGTGGGCGGACCCGTTCTGCGACGGCGGCGGCCTCCAGTGGGACCTGTGGGCGCGCCCGCTGTAACCGGCACCCGGGCCGGGTAGCACCCCGGGCCCGATGACACCGCCTCGTCCCGTGCGGAACCGCGGCCGCACGGGACGGGCGGCGCCTCTCGGCACGGCTGTGGAGCCGGGCGGTCACCCCGATGACGGGTGGCCGCCCGGCTCCGTCGCGTACGGGCGCGAGGCCGGAGCGACGTGCGGGAGCGAGGCCGGACCGGCGTGCGGGCGGTGGCCGAAAGAGGAGGTCCGAGGCCGTCCGATCCGCGGGCGGGACGTCATGGCTGCCCTGCCGCCACGCCCCTTACTTGGCATTTTGATGACTTTTCCGTGACGTAATTCCGGCCATTCCGTCATCGAGCCGTGTCCCATGAGAGCCGGATCACGGGCGTACGGGGGCTTCTTTCAGGTAAGCCTCAGATAACTTAGGTCTGCCTTAGCGCCCCTTACCGTTTCTCGCCTCCACTGGAGCCCGCATGCGAGCCCTCCGCTCCCCCGTCGTCGCCGCCGTCGCCGTGGTCGCGGCCCTGACCGTCGTCTCCGGCTGCGCGGCCAAGAGCGACGGCAAGGGCGGCAAGGGGGTGATCGAGGTGACGGCGAGCGACAGCGCCTGCGAGCTGTCCACCGACACGTTCCCCGCCGGCCACGTCCGCTTCGCCGTGCAGAACAAGGGCTCCAAGGTCACCGAGGTCTACGTCTACGCGCCCGGCGACCGCATCGTCACCGAGCGGGAGAACATCGGCCCCGGCACCAGCGCGGAGATCACCGCGGAGATCAAGCCGGGCCACTACGAGGTCGCCTGCAAGCCCGGGATGAAGGGCAGCGGCATCCGCCAGAAGGTGACGGCCGACGGCAAGGGCGCCGACGCCAAGCGCGACCCCCGCCTCGACGCCGCGGTCGCCGCGTACCGCACCTACGTCCAGCAGGAGGCGGACCGCACCCTGCCCGCCGCGCAGAAGTTCGCCGACGCGGTGCGCGCCGGGGACGTCGAGGAGGCGAAGAAGACGTACGCCCTCTCCCGCGTCGGCTGGGAGCGGACCGAGCCGGTCGCCGAGTCGTTCGGGGACATCGACCCCAAGGTCGACGTGCGGGCGGACGGGCTGGAGGACGGTCAGAAGTGGACCGGCTGGCACCGGCTGGAGAAGTCGCTCTGGCAGGAGAAGAAGATCTCCGCGGACGACAAGAAGCTCGCCGCGCAGCTGATGACCGACCTGAAGGACTGGCAAAAGCGCGTCGGCACCGCCGACATCACCCCGACCAGCATGGCCAACGGCGCCAAGGAACTCCTCGACGAGGTCGCCACCGGCAAGGTCACCGGTGAGGAGGAGCGCTACAGCCACACCGACCTGGTCGACTTCCAGGGCAACGTCGAGGGCGCCCAGAAGGCCTACGACCTGCTGAAGCCGGTGGTGTCGAAGAACGACCCGGAGCTGGCGAAGGAGCTGGACCGGCAGTTCAAGGCCATCCACACCCAGCTCGACGACCACCGCGACAAGGGCTCGGCCGACGGTTTCGTCTCGTACGACACGGTCGGCAAGGACGCCCGCAAGAAGCTGTCGGACAGCGTGAACGCGCTGGCCGAGCCGCTGTCGAAGCTGGCCGCCGCCGTGGCGGTGACCAAGTGAGCGAGCCGGTGGACGAGACGCCCGCGCAGGAGGCGCCCGCCGCGGAGAAGACCGCGCCCTCGCGGCGGAAGCTGCTGGGCTGGGGCGGTGCGGGGCTGGCGCTCGGCGCCGTCGCGGCGGGCGGCACCGCCGCCGCGGTGCGCTCCGGCGGCGCCGCACCGGCGGACGCGGACGCCGCCGCCGGCGCGGCCGTGCCGTTCCACGGCGCTCATCAGGCGGGTATCGCCACCGCCGTCCAGGACCGGCTGCACTTCGCGGCGTTCGACGTCACCACCGACGACCGCGAGGCGCTGATCTCGCTGCTCAAGGAGTGGACGAAGGCGGCTGCCGCGATGACGGCGGGCGACGCGGTCGGTGACGGTGCGGTCGGCGGGCTCGCCGAGGCGCCGCCGGACGACACCGGCGAGGCGCTCGGGCTGCCGCCGTCCCGGCTGACGCTGACGTTCGGCGTCGGCCCCACGCTCTTCAGCAAGGACGGCAAGGACCGCTTCGGGATCAAGGACCGGCGGCCGGACGCGCTGATCGATCTGCCTCAGTTCCCCGGCGACAACCTCGACAAGGCGCGCAGCGGCGGCGACCTGTGCGTCCAGGCGTGTGCGGACGATCCGCAGGTCGCGGTGCACGCCATCCGCAACCTCGCCCGGATCGGCTTCGGCAAGGTCGCCATCCGCTGGTCGCAGCTGGGCTTCGGCAAGACCTCGTCGACGACGCCGGACGCGCAGACGCCGCGGAACATGTTCGGCTTCAAGGACGGCACCGAGAACGTCGCGGGCGACGACCCCAAGTCGCTGGACAAGCATGTATGGGTGCCCGCGTCGGAGGCGAAGGGCGACGCGGCGTGGATGGCCGGCGGTTCGTACCTCGTCGCGCGGCGCATCCGGATGCACATCGAGACCTGGGACCGCACCTCCCTCAAGGAGCAGGAGGACGTCTTCGGGCGGGACAAGGCCGAGGGCGCCCCGGCGGGCCGCAGCCACGAGCGGGACGCGGCGCATCTGCCGTCGATGCTGCCGACCGCGCACGTCCGCCTCGCGCACCCCGACAGCAACGGCGGCATCCGCATCCTGCGCCGCGGCTACTCCTTCACCGACGGCACCGACGGGCTGGGCCGGCTGGACGCGGGGCTGTTCTTCCTCGCCTACCAGCGCGATGTGCGGCACGGGTTCGTGCCGTTGCAGCGGAAGCTGGCGCGGCACGACGCGCTCAACGAGTACATCCAGCACGTCGGCTCCGCGGTGTTCGCGGTGCCGCCGGGCGTCCGGGACGCCGCCGACTGGTGGGGCCGGGCGCTGTTCACGTCCGCCTGAACCGTCCGCGCCACCACCGCCGTACGCCACGAACGCCATGAAGGAAGAGAAGGGACCGACGTGTTCGGCAACTATCTGATCGGTCTGCGCGAGGGCCTGGAGGCCAGCCTCGTCGTCTGCATCCTCATCGCCTATCTGGTCAAGACGGGGCGGCGCGAGGCGCTGCGTCCGGTGTGGGCGGGCATCGCGCTCGCGGTGCTGCTGTCGTTCGGGTTCGGCGCGGCGCTGCAGTTCGGTTCGCAGACGCTGACGTTCCAGGCGCAGGAGGCGCTGGGCGGCTCGCTGTCGGTCATCGCGGTCTGCCTGGTGACGTGGATGGTGTTCTGGATGCGGCGCACCGCGCGGCATCTGAAGAAGGAGCTGCACGGGAAGCTGGACGCGGCGCTGGCGATGGGCACCACGGCGCTGGTGGTGACCGCGTTCCTGTCGGTGGGGCGCGAGGGCCTGGAGACCGCGCTGTTCATCTGGACGGCGGCGCAGTCGGCACAGGACGGCGTACGGCCGCTGGTCGGCGCGCTGTTGGGCCTGGCCACGTCGGTGGTGCTGGGCTGGCTGTTCTACCGCGGCGCGGTCCGGATCAACCTCGCGAAGTTCTTCACCTGGACCGGCGGGATGCTGGTGATCGTCGCGGCGGGCGTCCTCGCGTACGGCTTCCACGATCTGCAGGAGGCGGGCTGGCTGCCGGGGCTGTCGACCCTGGCGTTCGACGTCAGCGAGCAGATCCCGGCGGACAGTTGGTACGGCACGCTGCTGAAGGGCATCTTCAACTTCCAGCCGGATCCGACGGTGCTTCAGGTCGTGGTGTGGGCGGCGTATCTGGTCCCCACGCTCGCGGTGTTCCTCTCCCCCGGTAGGGTGGCGCCGAATCCTGCCACCCCGGCGGCGTCCGCGTCCGCCCCGGTCGCCCCGAAGGAGCCCGAGTCCCATGACACGCAGGTCGCCGTTCCGGGTGGCGCTCGCACTGACGTCGGCAGCGGCGGCACTGGCGACGCTGACCGGATGCGTGACGGTGCACGGCGAGCGGGAGATCGTCCCGGCGGTGACGAAGGCTGACGCCGCCAAGGCGCTGAAGCAGTTCACCAACGGCTTCAACAAGGCCAACCGCACGCTGGACCCGGCCGTCACGCCCTCGTACGAGTCGGATGCGCTGCTGACGATCGACCGGGCGGGCCTGAAGGCCTCCCGGGCGGCGAATCCGCAGGGCAACCCCAACGCCCGCCCGCTGACCTTCAGTGACCCGCATTTCACGGTCCCGAAGCAGGCGGGCTGGCCGCGTTTCTTCCTGGCCGACGCGGTCACCAACCGCCAGGACCGCCGCGGGCAGGACGCCCGCTGGTTCCTGGTGTTCAGCCGCTCCGCCCCGGACGCCCCGTGGCGGGCGGTGTATCTGGCGTCGCTCGCCGGCGACCAGGTGCCGCGGTTCCGGACGGACGCGGACGGGTTCGCGGAGCCGGTGCCCGGCGACGGCAGCGGCCTGGTGGTGGATCCGGCGGGGCTGAGCAAGGCGTACACGGACTATCTGCGGACCGGTAAGGGCGATCTCTTCGCGCCGGGTCCGCGCACCGACGCCTGGCGCCGCGACCGGGACGCGAAGTCCCGCACGCTCGGCTCGCAGATCCAGTACGTGGACCAGCCGGCGCGGTTCGCGCCGGTGGCGCTGCGGACGGCGGACGGCGGCGCGCTGGTGTTCTTCGCGAGCTACTACCACCAGCAGAAGACGGTGTCCGAGGGCTCGATGATGCAGGTGTCGCCGCAGGTGCAGGGCGTCATGGACAAGCCGGTGGAGCAGGCCCAGAAGATCACGCTGACCAATCTGTCGGCGCAGGTCGTGAAGGTCCCGGCGAAGAGCGCGGGCGGCAAGGTCGCGGTGCTCAATTACATCGAGTCGCGGACGTCGGCGAAGGTGCCGTAGGCGGCACCCGGGCGACGTGGTCCGGCGGGTGGCCCGCCGGGCGTCCCGGCGGGCCCCGGGTCAGCGGCCGATCGGCCAGGCGGTGGTCTCGTGGTCCGGGGTGCGGCCGATGAACTCGGCGCAGGCGTCGGTGAGGGTTTCCAGCAGCGTCAGCGGGTCGGGCAGCGGGCGCTCGGGGCCGCGCAGCCAGGAGACGGCGGGCCGGTCACCGGGGAGGCGGGAGGGCGGCAGCAGGACGTAGCTGCCGCGGCAGTGCCAGCGCAGGCCCGGATGCTCGTCCAGCGTCTCGGGGTGGCAGTCCAGCTCGCACGGCCACCATTCGTCCTCGTCGTCCGGGGTGCCGCGGGTGGCGGTGTAGAAGAGCATCCGGCCGTCGCCGATGCCGGCGCCGCTCAGCGAGACCGGGCCCAGCTCGACGGAGGCGGCCTCCAGGCGTTCCAGGGCGGTCCGGCCGGCCTCGGCGGGGACGTCGAGGACGTCGTGGGCGATGCCGGTGGCGGTGATGAAGTTGGCCTGCGGGAGGGTGCGGACCCAGGCGGCGACCTTGTCGCGGTCGGTGGTGGCGACGGTCTGCCAGCCGAAGGAGACCGGGTGGCGGCCGGGGGTGGGACAGCCGATGCGTTCGCAGGAGCAACCGTAGCCGGACGGGTGGGCGGCGGGGGCGATGGGGAAGCCGGCGTCGACCGCCGCCAGCAGCAGGTCCTCGCGGCCGCGTGCGGCCGCCGATCCCGTGTCCGTCTCATCGCCGTCCGATCCGCTCTTCGGCCGGCGCAGCCACTGGGAGAACCTGCTCTTGCGTTCCATCTATCCCCTCAATTCGAGCGGTGGTCTGGGAACAATGCTGCCACCATCTGGCGCTCCGGGTGACCCGTGTCAGGATCCGGGGCCCGTACGGGACGGACGAAGCGGGCATTTGCCGTCCCGTACGAGGGAGCGCACGCCGGGCGCACGGTTCAGTCGCCGGTGCGCACCGCGCGGAGTACCAGGTCGACGAGGGTGTCGGTGTAGGCGTGGGTGAGTTCGCCGGTGCGCATCAGCCAGCGCTGTGAGAAGGGACTCAGCAGCATCTCGGTGAGGATGCGGGGGTCGGCGTCCGGGTCGATCTGCCCGGCCTCCTGAGCCGCGCGCAACCGGTCCCCGTAGACGGCGAAACCCGGTTCCATCAGACGGGCGACGAAGGCGCCGGACAGTTCCTCGTCGGCGGCGCCCGCGGCGGCGAGCGCGCGGTAGGGCGCCTGGAAGGCCGGGCTGTTGAACTCGTCGCAGGTGGCCCGCAGCACGTACTTCAGGTCGGCGGCGAGGTCACCGGTGTCGGGCAGCGCCTCTCCGTAGCCCTCGGCGCCCTCGGTGAACGCGTCGAGCAGCACCGCGGCCTTCGAGGGCCACCAGCGGTAGATCGTCTGCTTGCCGACGCCGGCGCGGGCGGCGATGCCCTCGATGGTCAGGCGCGGGTAGCCGACCTCGCCGACCAGGGCGAGGGCGGCGTCGAAGATCGCGCGGCGGGAGCGCTCGCTGCGGCGTGCGGCGTTGGGCGAGGGGGTGGTGGGCATGGCGCGATCGTACCGAGCGGAGCCCTCGGACGAGACGGGTCGTCTCGTATACGTCGGGGCCCGGCCGTCACTCCCAGGTGTCGCCCCAGGCGGCGTCCCGGGCCGCGCGGTACTGCGCGCCGTGGCGCTTGGTCACCGTCGTACGGCGCAGCCCCTCCTCGGCGGTGCACAGGTCCAGCAGCACCTGGCCCTTGCGCAGCTGCGGTTTGCGGACGATGCGGGCCGCGCCGGGGGCGTCGGGCGCCGCGGCGGGCCGGACCGCCGCGACGTAGGAGAACTTCTCGTCCTCGTACGCCAGCGAGCCGCCCTTGACCTGGCGGTGCAGGGAGGAGCGGCTGACCCGCGCGGAGAAGTGGCACCAGTCCTCGCCGGGCACGATCGGGCAGGCGGCGCCGTGCGGGCAGGGCGCGACGATCCGCAGCCCGGCGGCGGTCAGCTGCTCGCGGGCCTCGCGGATGCGGAGGTAGCCGTCGGGGGTGCCCGGTTCGATCAGGACGACGGCGCCGGCGGTGGCCGCGGCGCCGACCACGGCGCGGCGGGCCTCGGGCCGCAGCTCGCCCAGGACGTACGAGACGGTCACCAGGTCGGTGCCCGCCGGGACGGTGAGGCCGTCGCCGATGACGCCGCGGCGCCACTCGGTGCCGGGCAGCGCGGCCCCGGCCAGCTCCCGGCCCAGGTCCAGGGCGGGCTGCGCCCAGTCCACGACGGTGGAGCGGTGGCCGTCCCAGGTCGCGGCGGCGGCCCAGGTGGCGGCGCCGGTGCCGCCGCCGATGTCGAGATGGGTGCGCGGCGCGAACTGCGGCACCCGCTCGGCGAACGCGGCCAGCGCGGACCGGACGGCCTCGAAGGTGGCGGGCATGCGGTACGCGGCGTAGGCGGCGACGTCGGCGCGGTCGCGGAGCACCGGGGCGTCGGTGGGTGTGGTGCCGCGGTAGTGGCTGATCAGCCGGTCGACGGCCCGCGCGGCCTGCGTGGGCGGCAGGCCGTCGAGCAGGCCGGCCAGGGCGGCGCGCAGTTCGTCGTGCATTGGGCCAAGTTTACGGGGCGGGGCGGGGGCGACGGACCTTGTGCGGGGGCCCGGGGGCTCGCGGTTCGGTGGCGGCCGGGGCCTCGCGATCCGGTGCGGCCCGGCGCCTGGCGATGCGATGAGGCCCGGGGTCTCGCGATCCGGTGCGCCGGGTGCGTGCCCGCCCCTGTGCCTCTGCGGGCGCGCCGCCCTTCCCTGCGGGCACGCTTCCCCCTCCCCTACGGGAAACCTCCGGGGCTTCCCGGGGATCGCCCGTGGTCCCTGGCCCTGCCCGGCGGGTAGGGCCAAGTCCGGGGGCCCACCCACCCCCTAGGGAACAACCCCGACGCCGGGCCCGGTCGGACAGCCGGAACGCGAGCACCGCCCCCGGGGCCCCCGCCCGCCCCTCACCCCCCGCGCACCCCGTCCCACCCCGCCACCGCCCGTGCCAGGCACGTCGCGGCCGCCGCGCGGGGTGCGCTGCCCGCGGTGCGGCGGCGGGGGTGGACGGTGGTGGCCAGCAGGACGAGGAAGGTGTCGGTGGCGCGGTCCAGGACCAGGCTGGTGCCGGTGAAGCCGCAGTGCCCGGCGGCGCCGCGGCCCGCCAGTTCGCCCATGAAGTACGGCTGGTCGACGGCGAAGCCGAGGCCCGGCGGGTCGAGGAGGGCGGCGACGGTCTCCGGCCGCAGCACCCGCACCGCCCCGTACGCCCCGCCGTTGAGCAGCGTCCGGGCGAGGACCGCGAGGTCCTGGGCGGTGGAGAAGAGGCCCGCGTGTCCGGCGACGCCGCCCAGCGCCCAGGCGTTCTCGTCGTGCACCTCGCCGCGCACCATGCCGCGGTCCGCCTTCGCCCACGGCCGCCGCTGGTCCTCCGTCGCCGCCACGCCCTGCGGCGCCAGCGGCCCGTACGCGGTGGAGTGCAGGCCCAGCGGGGCGGTGAGGCCGTCGCGCACCAGGGTGGCCAGGCCCCGGCCGGTGCGGCGCTCCAGGAGGAGTTGGAGGGTGAGGAGGTTCAGGTCGGAGTAGCGGGGGCCGCTGCCGGGGCGGTCGTCGGGCGCGGCGGCGTGCTCCCACAGCAGCGCCAACTGCCGCTCCCGGCCGCGGTGTTCGTACAGCGGGAGTTCGGGGCGCAGGCCCGAGGTGTGGGTGAGGAGGTGGCGGACGGTGATGCCGGGGGCGAAGGCGGGGAGGGTGGCGCGGACCTCCTCGTCGAGGGTGAGGGCGCCGCGTTCGACGTGCTGGAGGGCGACGAGCGCGGTGAAGAGCTTGCTGACCGACGCCAGGTCGAAGACGGTCGTGGGGCGCATCGGCTCCCAGGCGTCGCGGGGCAGCGGGACGCCGCGGTCGGTCGCCGGGTCGTGGGCGCGGTAGCGGACCGCCCACCCGGTGGCCTCCTCGACGGCGACGACCGGGCCGCGTCCGGCGAGGACGACGGCGCCCGCGCACCACGGGTCGCGGCCGTGCGGCAGCGCCCGGACGCCGTCGGTCAGCCGCGTGGTCCAGCCGGGGGCGAGCCCGGCGTCGGCCGGGGTGCCCGGCCGGAGCACCGGGGCGCCCGGGGGGTGCGGTGGCTTCGGTGTGTTCAGAGCGTGGCCCTTCCGTCGGCGGTGCCCCCGTGTGTGCCCTCCCCACGCTGCCACGGGCGGCACAGGCCGAGGAAGGACGCCAGCGCCAGAACGGCGCATCCGAGCTGTACGACGGCCATCGGGACGGCGGTGTGCTCACCGGCGATACCGACCAGCGGGGAGGCGACGGAGCCGAGCAGGAAGGTCGAGGTGCCCAGCAGCGCGGAGGCGGAACCGGCGGCGTGCGGGGTGCGCAGCAGCGCCAGGGTGTTGGTGCTGGGCATGACCAGGCCCATCGACGCCATCAGCACGAAGAGCCCGGACGCGATCGGCCACAGCCCGACCGGGCCGAAGACGCCCGCGGACATCGCCAGCAGCGCCGCGGCGGCCAGCGCGATCAGCGTGAGGCCGCAGCCGAGCACCTTGGTGAGCGGCACCCGGCCGACGAGGATCTTGCCGTTGATCTGGCCGACCAGCACCAGCCCCACGGAGTTGACGCCGAAGAGCAGGCTGAAGGTCTGCGGGGAGGCGCCGTAGATCTCCTGGACGACGAAGGGCGAGGCGGAGATGTACGCGAAGAGGGCGGCGAAGCCGAAGGCGCCGACCAGCAGATAGCCGGAGAACGCCCGGTCGGCGAGGAGGTCGCGCATGGTGCGCAGGGTCTCGCCGAGGCCACCGGCGTGACGCCGCTCCGGCGGCAGCGTCTCGTGCAGGGTGCGCCACACGACGCAGGTCAGCACCAGGCCGACGGCGGTGAGCACCACGAACACGCCGCGCCAGTCGGTGATCCGCAGGATCTGCCCGCCGATCAGCGGGGCGACGACGGGGGCGACGCCGGAGATCAGCATCAGGGTGGAGAAGAACCGGGCCATCGCGACGCCGTCGTAGAGGTCGCGGACGACGGCCCGGGCGATGACGATGCCGGCGGCGCCCGCCAGGCCCTGGAGCAGCCGGAAGGCGATGAGGATCTCGGCGTTGGGGGCGAAGGCGCAGAGCGCGGTGGCGAGGACGTAGATGACCATGCCGGTGAGCAGCGGGCGGCGGCGGCCCCACTTGTCGCTCATCGGGCCGACGACCAGCTGCCCCAGCGCCATGCCGGTGAGGCAGGTGGTCAGGGTGAGCTGGACGGTGGCGGCGGGGCTGTGCAGTGCCTGGGTGACCTCCGGGAGGGCCGGGAGGTACATGTCCATGGAGAGCGGCGGGACGGCGGTGAGGCCGCCGAGGACGAGAGTGAGGAGGAGCCCGGTGCGGCGGGACGCGGACGGCGGTGCCGCCGGGCCCCGCCCGGGTATGGGGGGAAGGTCCTGATTCTCTGCCGTGCCGGGCGCGGCGTCCGTCATGAGCGTCTCCAGTTTTTGTTGATGGCCGCGGACCATCGTGTCATGCAGCGGCCCCTTTCCGACCGCTTCGCCCGAGGTCGTCGGACCTACGTCCCAGGTCGCAGAGGCGGCCCGGTGCGGGGGCGGACGGGCCCGGCGCCCGCCCGCCCCCGGGGCCGGTCAGGCGTTCCGCAGTCCGGGGGCGCCCGCCTCGGAGACGAAGGAGGCGGCGGTGCGTACCGGGGCGTTCTGGGTGGTGACGGCGGACACCGTGCGGTAGTCGGCGCGCACCGTGTCGTGGTCCAGGGCGACGGTCACGTAGCCGCGGCGGCCGTTGTAGAACTTCATGTGCGGGTTGGCGGCCATGTACGCGTCCCAGTTGGCGGGCTTGTCCGCGCCGTCCTTGCCGCTGGTGATGGAGGTGGTGACGAACTCGACGCCCATGGTGCGCGAGTCGGGGCGGGCGAAGTCGCGCTTGATGTCGAAGGCGTAGTGGACGTGGACGTCGCCGGTGAGCACCACCAGGTTGTCGGCGCCCGCCGCCTCGGCGCCGGCCAGCAGCCGCTCCCGGGAGGCGGGGTAGCCGTCCCAGCTGTCCATGCTCACCTTGTACGCCTCGCCGGTGGTGGAGCGGCGTTCGGAGAAGGTGACCTGCTGGGGCAGGACGTTCCAGCGGGCGGTGGAGTTGCGCCAGCCGTCGAGCAGCCAGCGTTCCTGGGCGGCGCCGGTGAGGGTGCGCGCCGGGTCGGCGGAGTCCGGGCCGGGGGCGTGCCAGCCGTCGCCGTAGGCCTGGTCGGAGCGGTACTGGCGGGTGTCGAGGATGTCGAACTGGGCGAGCTGCCCGTAGCGGATGCGGCGGTAGAGCTGGGCGTCGGCGCCGTTCGGGAGCTGGGGGCGGCGCAGCGGCTGGTTCTCCCAGTAGGCGCGGTAGGCGGCGGCGCGGCGGGCGAGGAACTGCGCGCGCGGGGCGTCGTCCTCGCTGATGTCGGCGGCGTAGTTGTTCTCCACCTCGTGGTCGTCCCAGGTGACGATGAACGGGTGCGCGGCGTGTGCGGCCTGGAGGTCGGGGTCGGACTTGTAGAGGGCGTAGCGCAGCCGGTAGTCCTCCAGCGTGACGGTCTCGTGGTTGAAGTGGGCGGGCAGGGTGCGGTCGGTGTAGCCGCGGGCGCCGCCGTTGGCGGGGACGGCGTACTCGTAGAGGTAGTCGCCGAGGTGGAAGACGACGGCGAGGTCCTCCTCGGCGAGGTGGCGGTAGGCGGTGAAGTAGCCGTCGTGGTACGCCTGGCAGGAGACGGCGCCGAGCCGCAGCGCGGTGTTGCGGGCGCCGTGGGCGGGGGCGGTGCGGGTGCGGCCGACGGGGCTGATCCAGCTCCCGGCGCGGAAGCGGTAGTAGTAGACGCGGTCCGGGGCGAGGCCGGTGGGCTCGATGTGGACGGAGTGGTTGAACTCCGGGTGGGCGTCGGCGCGGCCGCGGCCGGCGAGCCTGGTGAACTTCTCGTCGTAGGCGACTTCCCAGCGGACCGGGACGCGGGCGGCGGGCATGCCGTTGCCGGGCTCGTAGGGGCGCGGTGCGAGGCGGGTCCACAGGACGACGGAGCCGGGCTGCGGGTCGCCGGAGGCCACGCCGAGGGTGAACGGGTTCTCGGTGATCCGCTGCGGGTCGGCCTCGGCGGCGTGGGCGGCGCCGGGGCGCGGCAGGTTGGTGGCGAAGGCGAGCGCCGCGGCCGCGCCGGTGACGGTGAGGAAGCGGCGCCGCCCGAGGTGCGCGGCGGCGTCCCGCAGCTCCCGGTCGTGCGCGGCCGTTCCCTGCTCGTGCGCTGCGTGCTGGGTCATCTGCCCCTCCCCTGACGGTGGTTGTCACCGGTGATTGCAGGGGCCGGGGACGGCGGGCCGCTGTCCCGTGCCCGTCGCATACATGACAGCTCGGTGAGAACTCGTCCCGCAACGGGCGCGGCGGGGCAAAGGGGGGCGTACGGGCGGGGCGCGTGCAACGGGACCGGGCGCCCCCGAACCGGCTCCGGGAACGGGGGGCGTTCCCCGGCACGGGCGCTCCCCGGCGCGCGATTCCGGGATCGTACGCGCCGGCTCGGGGCCCGCCGCACCGGCGGCTCATTAGGCTCCTGGGCATGGCAGAACTGATGACGCGGGACGGCAACTGGACCTTCGACGGCGAGGCCGTCCGCATCGTGCCGGGCAGCGAGCGCGGGGTGCACCGGCTGCGGCAGGAACTGGGCGAGCAGACCGTCCCGCTGGAGGCCGTCGCGAGCATCTCCTACGAACCGGGCCGCAAGGGCGGCCGGTTGCGGCTGCGGCTGCGCGACGGCGCCGATCCGCTGCTGCAGGCCACCGGCGGCCGCCTGCCGGACGAGGCGAGCCCGTACCACCTGGCGGTCGAGGCGAACCGCTCCGGCGTCGCCGAGTACTTCGTCGACGAGGTCCGGCGGTCGCTGACGCTGGAGGAGATCCCGGAGGGACCCTGCGACCGCTATCTGCTGCCCGGTCCGCCGCTGCCCGTGTCGGGGGCGGGCGTCGACGGCACCGCGACGTTCGACGGGGAGCGGGTCGCGGTCAGCTGGCGGTGGAACACCAATGAGCACAAGAAGCACGCCGGGCCCCAGGAGTTCGCGATCGGCGCGCTGGAGGCGGTGGAGTGGCAGCCGCCGGCCGGTCTGGAGTCGGGCTTCCTGCGCTTCCGCCCGCACGGCGTGAAGCTGCCCGGCTCACCGGAGCACGACCCGCACGCCATCGAGCTGTGGGGCTTCAAGAAGGAGAGCGGCACCGTCCTGCTCGCCGCGGCGATCACCGCCCGCCTCCCGCACCCCAAGGCCCCCGCCCGGCGCCCCGCCCTGACCAAACCCGCGGGCCGGCCCGCCGAACCGGCACCGGCGGCACCCGCCGACGACCACGACACCCTGCTGCGCCGGCTGCGCGAACTGGGCGATCTGCGGCGCGACGGAATCCTCTCCGAGAGCGAGTTCGAGGTGGCGAAGGCGGCGGTGCTGGAGCGGTTCAACGGGGCGGGGTGAGGTGGGGGCGGGGGATCGGGGTGCGGGTGGGGTCGGGGTTGTTCCCTAGGGGGTGGGTGGGCCCCCGGGTGTGCCCCTGCCCGGCCGCCGGGGCGAGGGACCGCGGGCGATCCCCGGGAAATCCCGGAGGTTTCCCGTAGGGGGCGGGAAGACCCGGAGGTTTCCCGTAGGGGACGGGAAGACCCGGAGGTTTTCCCGCAGGAGAGGAAAGGGCGCGCCCCGCAAGGGCACGGAGCGCTTCCGCCCCCGAGAGCCCTCCCCGCCCGGACCGCCCCCTGAGACACCCCGGCACCCCGCGCCCCCGCCCCCTACCCTGCCGCCATGGCACAGGCACAGGCACAGCACTCACCGGCCGGACCCGGGCCGGAAGCGTACGAAGCGGGGGGAGCGGACGGCGCGGCCGCGGGCGCGGCGCCCGTCGCGGTGGTCACCGGTGCGGGCTCCGGCATCGGCCGGGCCGTGGCGCACGCCCTGACCGCCGGGGGCTGGCGGGTGGCGCTCGCCGGGCGGCGCGCCGACGCCCTCGCGCAGACCGCGGCGACCGCGCCCCCGGGCCCACCGCCCCTCGCCCTGCCCACCGATGTCACCCGGCCCGCCGAGGTGGACGCCCTCTTCGCCGCCGTCCGCGCCCGCTGCGGCCGCGTCGACCTGCTGTTCAACAACGCCGGGACCTTCGGCCCCGCCGTCCCCCTCGACGAACTGTCCGCCGACGACTGGCGGACGGTCGTCGACACCAACCTCACCGGCGCGTTCCTCTGCGCCCAGGCCGCGTTCCGGACCATGAAGGCGCAGGACCCGCAGGGCGGCCGGATCATCAACAACGGTTCGGTCTCCGCGCACACCCCGCGCCCGCACTCCGTCGCGTACACCGCGACGAAGCACGCCCTGACCGGGCTGACCAAGTCCCTCTCCCTGGACGGCCGTCCGTACCGCATCGCCTGCGGGCAGATCGACATCGGCAACGCCGCCACCGAGATGACCGGCCGCATGCAGACCGGCATCCTCCAGGCCAACGGCACCACCGCCCCCGAACCCGTCATGGACGCGGCGGACGTGGCCCGGACGGTGGCGCACATGGCGGCGCTGCCGCTGGAGGCGAATGTGCAGTTCGCGACGGTGATGGCGACGAACATGCCGTACATCGGCCGGGGCTGAGCGGCGCGGCATGACGGTCCCCGGGGGCCGCACCGGCGCCCGCCGGGCGCGCCCGGGACCGTCCCGCGTGAAGCAGCGCGCCCCGGGGACACCGGCCCCCCAAACCACCCCTCCCCGGGTGGGCACCCCTCGGGAATAGCTCACCGCGGCAGCAGGTTCTCGCCGCCATGACACGCGACGACACCTCCACGACCGGCACCGGCCCGACGGGCGTCACGACGGCGGCGGACCCGGCCGGCTCCCCCGAGATCCTGCGCTACACCGCCTTCTCCGACGACCCCGCGGGCGGCAATCCGGCCGGTGTCGTCCTGGACGCCTCGGGGCTCGACGACGCGGCCCGGCTCGCCGTCGCCGCCCGGCTCGGCTACTCCGAGACGGCATTCCTCACCGCCCCGCCCGAGGGCCTGGGCACACCGGGACGCGCCTTCACCATCCGGTACTTCAGCCCGCTCGCCGAGGTCTCGTTCTGCGGCCACGCCACGGTCGCCACCGCGGTCGCCCTCGCCGAGCGCCTCGGCCCCGGTGAGCTGACCTTCGCCACCCGCGCCGGCACCGTCCCGGTCAC
Source organism: Streptomyces sp. NPDC000404 (assembly GCF_040300365.1). NCBI lineage: Bacteria > Bacillati > Actinomycetota > Actinomycetes > Kitasatosporales > Streptomycetaceae > Streptomyces > Streptomyces sp. NPDC000404. Next base: position 509,403 of record NZ_JBEPDN010000001.1, read on the forward strand.
CGTCCGCGAGACGGGCGGCCGCCTCGTCGCCACCCTCAGCAGCGTCGAGCCGTACGTCACCGACATCGCCCCGGGCGATCTCGCCGAAGCACTGGCCGCGCTGGGCTGGCCCGCCGCCGACCTCGACCCGGCGCTGCCGCCCCGCATCGCCTACGCCGGGGCCCGCCATCTGGTGCTGGGCGCCGCGACCCGCGCCCGCCTCGCCGACCTCGACTACGACTTCCCGCGCCTGGCCGCGCTGATGCGGCGGCTGGACCTCACCACGCTCCAACTCGCCTGGCGGGAGAGCGAATCGGTCTTCCACGTCCGCGATCCGTTCCCGGTCGGCGGCGTCGTCGAGGATCCGGCCACCGGCGCCGCGGCCGCCGCCCTCGGCGCCTACGCCCGCACCCTCGGCCTCGTCACCGCCCCCACCACCCTCACCCTCCACCAGGGCCACGACCTGGGCCGCCCCGGTCTGCTCACCGTCGAGCTGCGCGACGGCGACCCCCGCGCCCACGTCGGCGGCACCGCCACCGCCCTGCCGGAGGCCCGGCCGACTGGATGACTGGATGACACGGAGGGTGAACGACCCGGCGGCGTAAGGGAGTTCAGCCGCGAACGGCCGAGTGACGTAGCGAACCGAACAACCCGACAGGGTAAGGGAGTTGAGCCCGAACGACCGGGGACGTAGCGAACCGAACGGCCCGGCGGCGCAAGGAATCCGGGGCATGGCGGAGCACGACGGGGGGCGTTCCGCACATGGCCGGATTAGGCATGGTCCGGACCATGGTCGTGAACGCCCGTCGCTCCGTAGGGTGTTGCCCGCGCCGCCGACCGCTGTTCACCCCGCGTACGCCCGGGGGTGCGGCCGCCGTTGGCGGCGGCGTTGGACATTGTTCGCGACACCGGAGCCGTCGAAGGGCACACCCGTGCGCAGTCGTCTTTCCCCGTCCCCCCGCCCGGCCCACCGCCGGATACCCCTCGTCCTCGGCGCGGCCCTCGGCCTCACCGCCGCCGGGCTGGGCGGGCCCGCGCTCGCCGCCGCCTCCGGCGGGCCGGGCATCTCCCTGTCGTCCGGCTACCTCTCCGGCGCGGTGGGCGCCACCGGCGATCCGTCGGTGACCGTCAAGCTGTCGGGCGGCGACGCCTCGGCGCTGAAGGTGTCGGCGCAGTCCAGCTCCGACACGTCCGTCGCCCGCACCGGCGACGTCCACATCGGCGGCGACGGCGCCACCCGCACCCTCACCGTCACCGCCCGCGGCACCGGCTACACCGACCTGAAGATCAAGGTCACCGACGGCGACGGCGGCTCGGCCACCGCCACGCTGCACTACGCGGCGTCCGCCGCCGTCCAGCACGCCGCGGACACCCGCTACTTCACCGGCTCCAGCGACGCCTCGGCCGCCGTGGACGCCGGCGGCGGTTACGTCGTCATCGCCGACGACGAGTCGAACGTGCTGCGCCTGTACGACCGGCGGGCCGGCGGCGCACCGGTGAAGACCTGGGACTTCAGCGACGAGTTGGGTGTCTCCAAGGAGATCGACATCGAGGCGGCGGCCCGGGTCGGCGACACGATCTACTGGACCGGTTCGCTGGGCAACAGCAAGAAGGGCAAGTTCCAGCCCGACCGCGCCACCGTCTTCACCACCGAGGTCAGCGGCTCCGGCGCCGGCACCCGCCTGACCCTCGGCGGCTCGTACAAGAAACTCCGCGACGACCTGGTGGCCTGGGACGAGAAGCACGACGACAGGTACGGCTTCGCCGCCGGTACGGCCGAGGGGCAGGTGCCCAAGCAGATCGACGGGTTCAACGTGGAGGGCCTGGAGTTCGCGCCCGGCTCCACCAGCACCGCGTACATCGGCTTCCGGGCGCCGCTGGTGCCGCCGAAGGAGGGCGGCAAGGCGCTGCTGGTGCCGGTCACCAACTTCGACAAGGTCGTCGCCGACGGCGCCCGTGCCATCATCGGCACCCCCGTCGAACTGGACCTCGGCGGTCTCTCCGTCCGCGACATCCGCAAGAACGCCGCCGACCAGTACCTGATCGTCGCCGGTTCCTGGTCCGCCGAGGACAACAGCGCCCCGTACGCCCTCTACACCTGGGACGGCGTCCCCGGGCACGCGCCGGTCAAGTCGCAGGACCTGCCGACGAAGGACCCCGGCGGCTGGGAAGCCGTGGTGGACGTCCCCGACCTCTCCGCCCCGGACGCCCGCGCCCAACTGATCACCGACGACGGCTCCGCCGACCTCTACGGCGACGGCACCGAGGCCAAGGACCTCCCACACGACGAGTGGAAGAAGTCCCGCGCGACGTGGTTCCCGGTGGGGGCGAAGGGCGGGCGGTAGCCGGGACCGGGGGCCGACTCCCGGGCCGTGCGGGGCGGCACCCGGTACGTACGAGGCGGCACCCGGTGCGTACGGACCGGGTGCCGGCCGCTTTTCGGTGACGACCGGCACCATCCGCGGGCTGGGCCGGCTGCTGCTCTGGTTATCCGTGATGTGCGGGCTCTGGACACCGGCGGCTTCGTGGTCAGCCGCCCTGATTGACGCGCCGCAACTCCCGCCGAAACCCGAAAGACTTGACCAGCGACCGCACCCCGAAGGCAACCAAACCGACTCCTACGAGCGCCCCCACGGCAGCGATGGTGACGTCGAACTTACGGTAGGCGGCACCGAAAACAAGGAACGCACCACCGAAGATCAGGCACTGAACGAAGGCCCTGGTGCTGTTGTGGATACGAACGGCCAGTACACGCTGGGTGTGGGTGAGGCCGGCGGGAAACGCCTTGTACGGATCATCACTGAAAGCCCAGCCCACGTGCATCCGCGGCATCGGTTCTTCGGGCGGGTCATCAGGCAGCAGATCGGGCCGCTGACCGGACTGCCCATACAGGCCGTTACCCACGCGCCCGTCCTGGCCACGCTTCACTGGCCGCATGGTGATCCTCTCCCCCGCCCTCAGATGCTCGGCGCGGAGTGTGTCACACGGGTCGTGCGCGGGCGAGTTCTGCGGTGTCGGCAAGCTGTCCGGCGACACCGTCCGACCCGAACACACGAGGCACCGCAGGAGGCTCAACGTTGTCCAGGCCGAGGCCGGACCTCCGAATGAACCCCAGCAGATCGCGGGAATTCATGGCCGAGCCGGGCGAAAAAACATCGCGACACCGGGGCACGCCGCATGCCACAGCTGGATCACGAAGAAGACCTCATCGCTGCCGACAGCAGGCCTCTCCACCGCTGCCCTCCTCACCGGCTTCGCCTTTCCGGAAGGGTAATTTCGTCAACAACACCGTCATCACCGCCTACCGCAAGGGCATGAACAAGTGCCCCAATTGAGTAAATCAATGACATCTGAGTACCAAGAGATCACGGAACGGCAGGCAGAGATCATCCGCTTGCTGCTCCACCACATCCATGCGCCCCTCGTCGGCGCCACGCACATCCGGGGTGTTCTGCCTCCGCCGGCACCCGCCGAGGCCATCCGGATCGTCACCGGCTCCATTACCGCCTTCACACCAGACGAGTTGATCACCTATGAGATCCCCATCCGCGTGAAGGATGATTTGCTGAACGCGTACGACATCATCGGCATTGTGCGCGCTCTACTGACCGGAACTCACTTCTACTCCAGCGACCTCATCAGCAGCGTGATGGGGATGAGCCTCGTTCGCGTGGACCTTGCGAACGTGAAACCGTCCCCAGCCACACCGAACGACAATGCACTGAAGATCCTGCACTGCTTGGCGCTTCCTCTTCCCGAGGAAGCGCCACAGCCGCTTCTGCGCGGTTTTCTCTTCCGCGACCAGGACCGGTTGCGGATCTACCTCGAAACCGAGAGTACCCCCGGGGTGATCGCCGCCGACGTACGGCCTTCAGGTACCCTCTCTTCTTTGATTTCTGCCCTGCCGACCCTGATTACCGAAAAGGAACGCATGACGGCGGATGACACAGATCCGCACTGCTCCCACGTAATGGACCTCACTGACTGGTAAGGCGTCAGTTCGTTCCCCGCACTCCGCTCAGTAAGGCAGAGGGCCCCGCCATAAGGGGGGCGCGGTGCCGGGCCGAAGCGCCCAGGCTTCGCCCGTTCAAGTCCGGCGACCAGGTCCCCACTCACCTCTGCACCCGCACCTCGGTCGCCAAGCGCCACCAGGTTCGACATCTCGTCGTACCCAGCGGCCTGCACGAGCAGCTCGCCTTTGCCTGCCCCCGTTATCCACGAGGGCCGATACCGCTGGAGAAGCAGTCGCCGGGCGGCGGGCGCCACCGACTTCGCACGCCGGACCGCGTATGCGGCGCGGCAAGGAAGGGGGAGGTTGCGGACCGCTCAGGACCGGCCCGGTGAGGCCGCAGAGAGAAAGGCCCCCGCCATCCCACGAGGGGACGGCAGGGGCCTTCCTCTTCCCTGTCGCGCAGGCACCGCTCGAACCGAGAGCGTCTCTCCATTCCTCAGAATTCAGGCAACAGTGCGGATCCCGAGCGATCGAGAGGTGCCCTCATAGAAAGCACCCTTTGGTGCCGGTGTCCTTGATACTGGCGGGCGGCCCAAAGAATGTCGCCTGACGCTTCGAGCGCCCCGGGGTCTGGAAGCAGCGCCCGTCGCCTCCGAACCTTATGCGGAGGAAGTGCGACGATTTGCAGGTGTTGTGCCAGTAGACAGTGGTCGTGACGGTTCCGTCGGCCCACGAGTAGCGGAAGCAGTGACTGGTCCCGCGGTGCATCTTCTGGATCGAGGGAACCGATGCAGAGGCGGCATCGGCAGGCCCGGCGCCGAGTGCGATGACTGCTGCTGCCGCTGCCCCGAGCGCCGCGATTTTGCTGCGGTGGTGCATGATCCTCCTGTCGACAGCCGCGCCTCCCCCGTCGGCAGACGCGGCATTCGTCTGTCGGGCGCGGACACGCTAGTCGCCGGCCAAGACCGCCTGACAGGCGCATTCAGGCCAGTCCGAGAATTTTCAATTCCGGTAATTCCAGCCGTATCCGCGGATCCTCACACTCCGGTCTCGCGTCGGCGGAATCGGCCGTTACCATTCCGGACAACGGAAACGTCGGCATGCACAAGGCAGGCCGAAATCCTCGTTTGATAAGTAGGAACGGCCGCCGCCACCCGATGACGCCGCCCGCCAACCCCTCGGGTAGCTCGCAAGCCTTCGCATGGGGAATCCCGTCTGGTGAGCCTGGCCCGACGATGCCAGGGTGTCGACACACAGCTGCGCCGGCTCCCCGACAGGCCGGCTCTCACGCACAGCGATCAGCGGCATGGCAGGCAGCCAGGACGGATTGATCAAACAGGCCGCGTAACGACCGCTGTCTCGTTCATGCTCGGCACCATGCCCAACCCGTTAAAACGCCAGCTGCCACAAGGACGTCACACCCCACGCCTGTGGTCGGTGTGGATCGTCGCGCCTCTCGCCCTAGCCGTCGTGGGAGTGCTCGCCTACGGCCTCTTCCAAGGCGCGGACGCACTGCTCATCGCGAAGAACAAGACGGGGAAGCCGGTCGACGTCAACGACGTCATCAAGACCGCCGTCACCGTCATCACCCTCATCGGCGCCGTCCTCGCAGGCGTCTACGCCTACCGCAAGCAACGCCTTACCGAAGGCGACTCACGCCGGGCGGATGCCAGCCAGCTCGCCGACCGGTACTCGACCGCAGCAGAACAGCTGGGTCATGAGCAGGCCGCCGTTCGACTCGCTGGTGTGTACGCGATGGCGCGGCTTGCGGATGACTGGCCGGAACAGCGGCAGGTGTGCATCGACGTGCTATGTGCGTACCTGCGTATGCCCTACGAGACCAACCGCGACGCAAATGGCTTCAAGACAGGCGAGCGGGAGGTTCGGCACACCATCATCCGCGTGATCCGCGACCACCTACGAGATCCAGAGGCACCAACGACGTGGTGCGGGCTCAATCTGGACTTCACCGGGGCCACCTTCGACGGCGGGGACTTCAGCGGCGCGAAGTTCAGAGGCAGCGAGGTCACCTTCTTCGGCGCGAAATTCACTAGCGGCAGGGTCGCCTTCTTCGGCGCGCAGTTCGCTGGCGGCGAGGTCGACTTCGGATACGCGCAGTTCAGAGGCGGCGGGATCGACTTCAGAGCCGCCCAGTTCACAGGCTGCAGGGTCTCCTTCTTCGGCGCGAAGTTCAGAGGCAGCGAGGTCACCTTCAACACGGCGCAGTTCACAGGCGGCGAGGTCGACTTCAGAGCCGCGGAGTTCAGAGGTGGCGAGGTCCACTTCGGATACGCGGGGTTCACAGGCGGCGAGGTCACCTTCAACGCCGCGCGGTTCACAGGCGGCACAGTCAGCTTCAGCGGCGCGGTCGGCTTCGGCGGCGCGGAGTTCACAGGCGGCGAGGTCACCTTCAACACGGCGCAGTTCACAGGCGGCACAGTCACCTTCAACGGCGCGGAGTTCACAGGCGGCACAGTCACCTTCAATGGTGTGCGGGTCGCGAGTGCGTCCAGCATCGATTGGGGACCGTTCCCGGTGATTCCGCCGAATGTGCCGTGATCGAAAGAGGATCCGACCCCGCCCAAACACGTCGGCACTCCGGCGCAGCCACATCGCGGCCCGACTTTACTGAACTTTCCCCGTCCCGAGCGCGAAGGGGCACGCACGTCCGTTCTGGGGTTCTCTCACTCCGTGCCCCAAGGAGTGCTCCGGCCTCTCCGGGAGGCCCAGCAGGACCGCAACCGCTGCCCCTTCACCGCCACACGATCGCCACACAGCACTGAGAAACACCCCGAAATGCTCACTAACAGTGACCATCGCGCTCCGCCCTCACAGCGCACGAAAAGGGCCCCTGACCTGGCAAAATTCCAGGTCAGGGGCCCTTCCCCAGCTAGCCGGCGGACGAGACCGGCCTGTACGCCGGGTTCTGTCTCCCCCGGTCCTTGCGGGCCGAGGGGAGGCGGCCATCCATCTAGGGCTGCCGTTGCCGGCAGCCTCGTGCGGTCTACCCGCGGACTCGGGCGGGCAGCCCTCGATCGTCCGCGCAGGAGCGCCGGGGCGCCCCCTCTTGACCTTGCTCCGGGTGGGGTTTACCGAGCCCTCCGAGTCACCTCGGAGGCTGGTGGTCTCTTACACCACCGTTTCACCCTTACCGGTGCCTTGCGGCGCCGGCGGTCTGTTCTCTGTGGCACTGTCCCGCGGGTCACCCCGGGTGGGCGTTACCCACCACCCTGCCCTGTGGAGCCCGGACGTTCCTCGGGAGGGTCCGAAGATCCTCACGCGGCCGCCCGGCCGGCTCGTCCGCCGTGGTGACCATGCTACCCGGCCGGACCCGGCGGTCAGGCCGGGGTGAAGCGGACGGGGTCGCTGCCCGGTTCGGCGGCGGTGAGGCGGACGCGGAGGGCGTCGCCGGGGCGCGGGGCGGGGGCGTCGGGCGGGGCGGTGAGGTGGCCGGTGACGGCGGGGGTGCGGAGGTGGACGGTGGCCCCGGCGGGAGCGTCGGTGCCGGTACCGGGAGCGGCTTCGGTGTCGGTGTCGGTGACGACGGCGTCGAAGGTCTCGCCGATCCGGTCGCGCAGCAGGGCGGCGGCGACGAGGGCGACGCACTCCTCCTCCGCGGCGTCGGCGCGGCGGGCGCCGGCCGCCATGGTGGCGGGCAGGCCGGTCAGGACGGAGCGGACCCAGGGCGGCGGGGCGATGCCGGCGGAGGCGGCCAGGCAGAGTTCGGAGGTGTAGCGGTCGACGAGGCGGCTCAGCGGGGCGGTGGCGTGGGCGTACGGCAGGGCGACGGCGGCGTGCACCGCGGCGGACGGCGGCGGAGGGCTGCCGTCGAAGGCGAGGTAGCCGCCACCGCGCAGCACGGTGGCGCACTCCTGGAGGAACGCGGCGTGCGAGGCGCGGTGCGGGTCGAGGCCGCGGACGAGCGCGGCGTACGACGTGTGGTGCGGCCAGTCGACCCCGAGGGCGTGGGCGGTGCGGCGCAGGCGGGCGACGGAGCCGTCCGGTGCGGTGGGCAGGGTGCGCAGGATGCCGGTGCCGGCGGCGAGCATGAGGTCGGCGGCGGCCACGCCGACGAGCTGCGCGAGCTGGGCGGTGAACCGTTCGACGGGCAGCGGGGCGCGGTAGGCGAGGGCGTAGCGGCCGTCGTGGGCGGTGAGCCGGGCCTCGGGGACGTACAGGGAGGCTCCGCCACGGGCGCGTTCGCGGGCCTCGCGCAGCAGACCGGTCTCACGGAGCAGGGCGAGGGGTTCCTCGGCGGTGCCGTCGTCGAGGATGCGCTGGACGGCGGGGTGGTCGAGGCGGGCGCGGGAGCGGACGCGGGCGCGGCGTACGGAGGCGGTGGCGAGCGCGCCGTCCGCATCGAGGTCGAGCTGCCACAGGACGGCCGGGCGGTCCTCGTCGGGCAGGAGGCCTGCGGCCCGCTCGCTGAGGGCGTACGGGTGGAGGGGGACGCGTGCGTCGGGGAAGTGGAGGGTGGTGACGCGGTGGTGGGCCTCGGCGTCGAGGGCGCCGCCGGGGGTGACGAAGGAGGCGACGTCGGCGACGGCGTAGTGGAGGCGGAAGCCGCGTCCGGCGGGGCGGCGGGCGAGGAACATCGCGCGGTCGAGGTCCGGGGCGCCGGGCGGTTCGAGGGTGAAGAGCGGCAGGTCGGTGGCGTCGGCGAGGCTGTGGGCGGTGGCCACGTCGCCGGTGGCGGTGGGGATGCGCGGGGCGAGGGCGGCGCTGTCGGCCTCCGCCTGGGCGGTGGGCGGGAAGTGTTCAGGGATCTCCAGCCGCCAGCGCAGTCCGCGCAGCGCGGCGCGCAGCGGGTCCTGCGCGGCGTCGGTCACGTGCATGGGGCGGCGGGGCATGGCACCGAGCGTAGGGCGGTGCGGCGGGCCCGGCGCGGTACGGCGGGGCGGTCCGGGGCCGGTCGGGTGCGGCCGGTATGGCGGTCGTGAGCTGCGGTTCCGTGGCGCGATGGGTGGCAGGGCTCGGCCTTGGGTGCGGGGTGGCGAGGGTCGGCGGAAGCCGAGCGGGGGCCGGTCGGGTGCGGGGCGGCTCTCACGGGCGTGAGCTGCGGTTCCGTGGCGGGGTGGACGGAAGGGCCCGGCCTTGGGCGCGGAGTGGCAGGCCCGGCCTTGGGCGCGGAGTGGCGGGCCCGGCCTTGGGCGCGGAGTGGCGGGCCCGGCCTTGGGCGCGGGGTGGCGGGCCCGGCGGAAGCCGGCCGGGTGCAAGACCGGGCTCGCGGCCCTGAGCTGCGGTTCCGTCGTGACCCTCGGCAGGATCTACCCTTTGGCGGGGCCTGCCGGGCAGCTGCGCCGGGGGCCTCGTACAGCTTTTGCCGCGTGAAGGAGAAGACCGTGCTGGTGCTGTTGCCGCCGTCCGAGGGGAAGGCCGCGGGGGGCGAGGGGGCGCCGCTGGAGGTGGCCGGGTTGTCGCTGCCGGGGCTCGGGGCCGCGCGGGAGGCGGTGCTGGCGGAGCTGATCGCGCTCTGCTCGGGTGACGAGGACAAGGCGCGCGAGACGCTGGGCATCGGCGTGGGGCTGCGGGGCGAGGTCGCGAAGAACGCGGCGCTGCGGACGGCGGGCACCCGCCCGGCCGCGGAGGTCTACACCGGGGTGCTCTACGACGCGCTGGGGCTGACGACGCTGGACGCGGCGGCGCGGGAGCGGGCCGACCGGTCGCTGCTGGTGTTCTCGGGGCTGTGGGGCGCGGTGCGGCCCGGTGACGCGATCCCCTCCTACCGTTGCTCGATGGGGGTGAAGCTGCCGGGTCTGGGGGCGCTCGGGGTGTACTGGCGGGAGCCGATGGCGCGGGTGTTGCCGGAGGTCGCGGCGTCCGGGCCGGTGCTGGATCTGCGGTCGGCGGCGTATGCGACGGCGTGGAAGCCGAAGGGCGAGGTCGCGGGGCGGACGGCGACGGTGCGGGTGCTCCAGTCGAAGATCGTGGACGGGGTGGAGAAGCGGTCGGTGGTCAGCCACTTCAACAAGGCGACGAAGGGGCGGATGGTCCGCGATCTGCTGACCTCCGGAGCGGATCCCAAGGGCCCGGCGGAGCTGGTGGAGGCGTTGCGGGCGCTCGGGTACACGGTGGAGGCCGAGGCTCCGGCGCGGGCGGGCCGGCCGTGGGCGGTGGATGTGGTCGTCACGGAGGTCTGAGAACGAGCGCGTTGCATGGTGCGCAACACTCGTTGCGAAGTGTGCAGAGTCAGGCGCAGTATGGGCGCGTGATGCACGCTGCTCCCTCCCCCGCGCCCGATGTGCCCGCCTCCGTGCTGGGCCTCGCCCCCGTCATTCCGGTCGTCGTGATCCAGGACGTCGCCGACGCCGTGCCGCTCGCCCGTGCCCTGGTGGACGGCGGGCTGCCCGCGATCGAGGTGACGCTGCGGACGCCCGCCGCGCTCGACGCGCTGGCCGCCATCGCCGCCGAGGTCCCGGACGCGGTGGTCGGCGCGGGCACCCTGCTGACGCCCGAGCAGGTCACGGCGGTGTGCGGCGCCGGTGCGCGGTTCCTGGTGAGCCCCGGGTGGTCGCCGCGGCTGCTGGCCGCGATGCAGGACGCCGGGGTGCCGTTCCTGCCCGGCGTCTCGACGGCGTCGGAGGTGGTGACGCTGCTGGAGCGGGGCGTGACGGAGATGAAGTTCTTCCCCGCCGAGGCCGCGGGCGGCACCCCGTATCTGAAGTCGCTGGCCGCGCCGCTGCCGCAGGCCCGGTTCTGCCCGACCGGCGGCATCGGCGCCGCCTCCGCGCCGTCCTACCTCGCGCTGCCCAACGTCGGCTGCGTCGGCGGCACCTGGATGCTCCCGGCCGACGCGCTGGCCGCCAAGGACTGGGGCCGGGTCACCGAACTCGCCCGCGGGGCGGCCGCGTTGGCCCGCTGATCCGCGGTACGACGACGGGCCCGGCACCTGCGGAGGGTGCCGGGCCCGTCGTCGTACCGCGTCAGCGCAGGTGCGAGGTGTCGTTCAGCAGCCGCAGCGAGGCGTTGCCGTCGGCGTAGTACGCGACGGCGGAGAGCGACGCGGCGGACAGCTCCATGCGGTACAGCGCCTCGGGCGGCGCGCCGAGCGCCAGCCGGACCAGCGTCTTGATCGGCGTGACGTGGGTGACCACGAGGACGGTGCGGCCCGCGTAGCGGGCGGTCAGCGCGTCGCGGGCGGCGGCGACCCGGCGGGCCACCGTCGCGAACGCCTCGCCGCCGGTCGGCGCCACCCGGGTGGAGCCCAGCCAGGCGTCGAGGTCGTCCGGGTAGCGCTCGCGGACCTCGCCGAACGTCAGGCCCTCCCAGGCGCCGAAGTCCGTCTCGCGCAGCCCGTCCTCGATGCGGACGTCGAGGCCGAGCCGGTCGGCGACGGTGGCGGCGGTCTGCCGGCAGCGGCGCAGCGGGGAGCTGACGACCTCCTCGATCGTGCCGCGGGCGGCCAGCGCGGCGGCGGCCGCCTCGACCTGCCGCAGTCCGGCCGGGGAGAGCTCCGGGTCGCTGCCGCCGCTGCCCGAGAAGCGCTTCTGCGGGGTCAGCGCCGTCTCGCCGTGGCGCAGCAGGACGAGGGTGGCGGGCTTGCCGAGGTCCGCGTCGCCCCAGCCGGGGGCGGCCGCCTCGGTCGTGTCCTTGCCGGTGCGCGCCGGGGTGTCGAGCGCGGCGCGGGAGTCCGCGGGCCGCCACTGCCGGCCGTCGCGCCCGGCGTCCATCGCCTCGTTGGCGAGCCGGTCGGCGTGCTTGTTCCGCGCCCGGGGGATCCACTCGTACGAGACCAGGTCCGCCGGGTGGGCGGCGGCCGCCTCGGCGGCGAGCGGCTTCATGTCGGGGTGCTTGATCTGCCAGCGGCCCGACATCTGCTCGACGACGAGCTTGGAGTCCATCCGCACCCGGATCCGGGCCGCCGGGTCGAGGGCGTGCGCCGCCCGCAGCCCGGCGACGAGACCGCGGTACTCGGCGACGTTGTTGGTGACGGTGCCGAGGAACTCGGCGGCCTCGGCGAGGGCTTCGCCGGTGGCCGCGTCGAGGACGACGGCGCCGTAACCGGCCGGGCCCGGGTTGCCCCGGGAGCCGCCGTCGGCCTCGACGATCAGGGTGCGGGCCACGGCCTACAGACCGGAGTCGGGCGTGCGGACCAGGATGCGGCTGCAGTTCTCGCAGCGCACGACGGCGTCGGCGGCGGCCGAGCGGACGTCGTTCAGCTCGGTGAGGTCCAGCTCCAGGCGGCAGCCCTCGCAGCGCCGCTGGTAGAGGCGGGCCGCGCCGACGCCGCCGTGCTTCTCGCGCAGCCGGTCGTAGAGCTTCAGCAGGTCGGCGGGGATGTCGGCGACGGTCAGCTCGCGCTCCTTGGTGACCGTCTCGACCTCGGCGTCGATCTCGGTGCAGGCGGCGTCGCGGCGGGCGGTGGCGTCGTCGACCTTGGCCTGGACGGCCTGGACGCGGCCGTCCAGCTCGGCGGCGCGCGCCTGGGCGGCCTCACGGCGCTCCATGACCTCCAGGACGATGTCCTCCAGGTCACCCTGGCGCTTGGCGAGGGAGGCCAGTTCGCGCTGGAGGGACTCCAGGTCCTTGGGCGAGGTGACGGCGCCGGAGTCCAGGCGCTTCTGGTCGCGGGCGGCGCGCTGGCGCACCTGGTCCACGTCCTGCTCGGCCTTGGTCTGCTCGCGGGTGGTGTCGCTCTCCTCGGTCTGCGCGGCGACGAGCAGGTCGCGCTGCTGGGTGAGTTCGGCCTCCAGGGCGGACAGCTCGGCCAGCTCGGGGAGGGTGCTGCGCTTGTGCGCGAGCTGGGTGAGGCGGACGTCCAGGGACTGGACGTCGAGGAGGCGGATCTGGTCGGCGGGCGCGGCGTTCAGCGGGGGGCTCCTGTGGTGTGGGTCGGGGTGGGAGGGACGGACGCCGCGTGGGCGGTCCAGGGGTCGGTGACCGTACGGGAGACGTGCGTGCGCAGGCCCCAGCCGTGGCGGTCGGAGACGGCGTCGAGCTGGGCGGCGGCCTGCTCGCACCAGGGCCACTCGGTGGCCCAGTGCGCGGCGTCGAGCAGCGCCGGGGGGACGGCGCCCACGCTCTGGGTGGCCTCGGAGGCCGGGTGGTGGCGCAGGTCCGCGGTGAGGAAGGCGTCCACACCGGCGGCCCGCACCGCGTCGAAGAGGCTGTCGCCCGAGCCGCCGGAGACGGCGAGCGTACGGATGACGCGCTCCGGGTCGCCGGCCGCGCGGATGCCCTGCGCGGTGGCCGGCAGCCGGGCCGCGGCGTGCGCGGTCAGCTCGGCGAGGGTCATCGGGTGCGGCAGTTCGCAGATCCGGCCCAGGCCGCGGCGGCCGTGCGGATCGGTGGCGTCCGGCACCAGCGGGCCGGTGATCCGCAGGTCGAGGGCGCCGGCCAGGGCGTCGGAGACTCCCGGGTCGGCGGTGTCGGCGTTGGTGTGCGCGACGTGCAGGGCGATGCCGCCGCGGATGAGGGTGTGGACGACCTTGCCCTTGACGGTGGACGCCGCGACCGTCGTCGTCCCGCGCAGATAGAGCGGGTGGTGGGTGACGAGGAGGTCGGCGCCGAGGGAGACCGCTTCGTCGGCGATCGCCTGGACGGGGTCGACGGCGAACAGGACGCGCTCGACCTGCGCCGCGGGGTCGCCGCAGACGGTGCCGACGGCGTCCCAGCCTTCGGCCCGCTCGGCGGGCCAGAGGGCGTCGAGAGCGGTGAGGACTTCAGACAGTGCGGGCACGGGTGGAAGGTTACCTCCCACGCAGGGCCCGGCGTCCCGCGTCCCCGGCGGGCGGCGGCGGGTGCCCGGCGGTGCGGCGGCGGGGTGCGGCGCCGCGCCGCCGGGACCGGGTGCATGGATCACGGGTGTCGGCGACGCTCGTGATCCATACACCCGGGCGTCACTTCTTGACGAGGTATCCGCGCAGGTCGTCGAGGACGCTGTCGGCGGCGGTGACGCCGAGGCCGAGGTACCAGGTCTCGTCCTTGACGTTCTTGGCGTGGCCGTCCTTGACCGCCTTGAGGTTCTTCCACAGCGGGTTGGACTCGGCGGTGTCCCGCTTGGTGGCCTTCGGGTCGCCGTAGACGCCGGTGAAGATCCAGTCGGCGTCCGCCTGGTTGATGTTCTCCGGGCTGACCTCGGTGGCGAGATCGTCGACCTGCTGGTTCTTCGGGCGGGGCAGTCCGACGTCCTTGAGGAGGGTGCCGATGAAGGACTGCTGGGCGTAGAGGCGGGTGAACTGCGGCATGTAGCGCAGCATGGTGACGGTCGGCTTCTTCGGGCCGATGTCCTCGCCGAGCTTCTTCGCCTTCTCCCGGTACGCGGCGAGCTTCGCCTCGGCCTCGGCCGTCTTGTCGAGCGCGGCGGCGTTGAGGAGGTAGTTCTCCTTCCAGGTGAAGCCGGGGCGGATGGAGAAGACGGTCGGGGCGATCTTCGCGAGCTGCGCGTACTGCTTCTCGGCGCGGAGCTTGCTGCCGAGGATCAGGTCGGGCTTGAGCTTGTTGATGGCCTCCAGGTTGAGGCCGTTGATGGTGCCGACGCTCTTGGGGTCGCCGGCGTCCTTCTTCAGGTAGTCCGGGAGGGACTCGTCGCCCTCGGTGGGGGCGTAGCCGACGGGCTTGATGCCGAGGGAGACGACGTTGTCCAGCTCGCCGACGTCGAGGACGATGACGCGCTTGGGGGCGGCGTCGAGCTTGGTGGTGCCCATGGCGTGCTCGATGGTGCGGGGGAACTGACCGGCCTTGGCGTCGGTCCCCATCTTGGCCGTCTCCTCGGCCGCCTTGGCGAAGTCCTTGCCGCCCTGGGCGACGGACTTGGAACCGGCGCCGTTGTCGCTCTTGCCGCCCCCGTCTGCGGAACCGCAGGCCGCGAGGGCGAGGGCACCGGCGGCGGCGAGGGCTGCGGCGGCGGTGCCGCGGCGGCGAAGGGACATCGCGTACTCCAGGGGGTCGGACTGCGGGCGGTCCACGGCAGGCGGCACACCCGGCGCAACGTGAGGTTAGGCAGCCCTTACTTTACGCATGCTTGAAACTCGCAGCACAGAGACCCCCGTCAAGACCGGCGAACCGGACTTTCGCCACCCTTATGCGTGAACCCTCACCACACACATTGATCGGCCGGAAGTCCGAAAACTACCTTCGGCATGATGACTGGAGGTGACCATCCGATGACGGTCCGTATCAGGAAAGACAGTTCGGCGCTCGGACGTCCGCCCCGCGCGCCGCTGACGATCGCCGCCGACGGCTCGTACGCGGCCCGGTTGGTGCGTCAGGACGGCACAGGGAACGGCTGGTTCCCGGAGCGCTGGACGCTGAGCGGGCCGGAGCCCTACGCCGTGCCGCTGCCCGGCGACGCCCCCGAGGCGCCGGACAGCGCGCTGCTGCCGCTGGCGGACGGCCGGGTGCTGATCCGGCGGCCGGTCGAGGACGGCTTCGCCCTCGCGCTGCTGTACCCGACGGGTCCGGGCACCGGTGAGCTGCCGCTCGGCACCATCGAGGCGCCGGAGCTGACGCTGCTGCCCCCGGCGCCGGGCGGCCGCAGCGCGCACGCGCTGACACCGGGTGACACCTCCACCTCCCTGTGGCTGCTGCACGGCGGTCCGGACGGCCCCGAACACCTCGCGGAACTGCCCGGGCGGTGCACCGGCGGCGCCTGGCTGGACCGCTCCGGGCAGCTGCTCGCCGTCGACCAGGAGTTGGACGGGCGGACGAAGACCGTCGCCGTCGACCTGACCCGTGACGGCGAAACGACACTCCTGCTCCAGATCACCGAGGAGAGCAACGACCGGCTGCTGCTGGCCGATCCGCACAGCGGACTGCTGCTGGTCCGCTCCGACGCACCGGGTGAGGACCGGCTGGGCTGGGGCGTCCTGGGCAGCGCGCTCCCGGTGCGGTTCCCCTCCTGCCTGCGGCCACCGGGCGCGGCGCTCACCCCGTTCGCCGTCCAGCCCGGGCAGATGCTGACGCCGGAGCAGTGCGCGGTGGCGTGGCGCATCGAGGACGCCGGCGGCGAGCGTCTCGGCGTCTGGCGTCCCGCCGCCAAGGGCCTGCGCCAATTCCCGGCCCCCGACGGCTGGTTGTCCGGCGCGGGCCGCTGGAGCGCGGACGGCGAACTGCTGCTGCCGTACGTCACGGACGCCGTCGCGTGCGGTCTGGCGCGGATGGCCGTGCCGTTGGAGCCGTCCGACGGGCCGTGGCCACGCACGGCGGAGCCCGCACCGGAGCCGGAGCCGATGCCGGAGGTGCTGCCGGAGGCGCTGTCCGACGTGACGCCGGGCCCGGCGGCGCCCGTCGCGGCGCCGGTGGCGGCGCTGCTCCCGGCGCCCGCCCCGGCGCCGGTACTGCCCGCGGCGCGGGCGCCGGAGCCCGGGCCGGTGCCGCCGGTTCCGGCCGGCGCATCCGTCCCGCCGGTTCCGGCCGCCGCGCCCGCATCGCCGGTGGGGGCCACCGTGCAGACGCCGGACGCGGAGCGGCCGCGGCTGCCGCAGGCGGTGCGGACGATGCAGGGGCTGCGCACCACCCGCCCGCCGCTGCCGGTGCGCAACAACCTGGACGCCGTCCGGCGGTGGCAGGAGCGCACCCGGATCGCCCCGGTCGGCGCGGCGTTCCCGCCGCCCCGGGACGGCGGTTCCTCCACGCCATCCCCCCAACCGGACGCCCCGCTCCGGGAACCGTACGCGGGCCCCGCGCATCCTTCTCAGCACCGGCCGGTGCCGTTGCAGGAGGCGCCGCTGTCGGCCGGGGAGGCCCGGTGGAGCGTGATCACCCGCCCCGTTAGGATTCAGCGGGGCTAAGGGGGTCGCCCTGTTCTGTTCACTCTTCACGGAGCGCGGGACGTCCCCCGCGCAGCTGGTCGACCCGGCCCATCGGCGGCGACACCGCGGCGGTCCCGACGCGTACAGCCGTAAGCGATCCGACGGAGTGACACTTTTCATGCCCGAAGCCCAGACCGACACGACCGAGGCGCGCCCCCAGGAGGCATCCGCCCAGGCCGCCGAGGCCCAAGGCTCCGGCAGGCACCGCGGACCGGCAGCGACGGAGGAGGCCAAGGCGGCCGCCAACGGCCGTCACCGCCGCGCCAAGCAGCCCCAGAACGCCTGAGTCCCCAGGCGCCCCGGAGCCTGTCACGGCCCCCGCCCCCTTCTCCGGAAGGGCGGCGGGGGCCGTCGCCGTTCCGGGGCGTCACGGCATGAGGGAGCGGGCGTAGCGGGTCAGGCGGTCGCGGATCTCGGCGGGCGGGCGGCCCTCGGCGGTCGTCAGATGCTCGATGAGGTCGGCGCGGACGGCGGCGAGCATCAGATGCGCGAGGAACGGCGCATCATCCGGGTCACCCAGCTCCCGCCAGGCATCGGTCAGCGCACCGTGCCACCAGCCGTACGCCGGGGAGCGGAACGGGCTGGCCGCGCCGCCCTGTTCGAGGGCGAGGACGAGCCGGCGGTTGTCGAGCTTGAAGGTGACCAGCGCGTCCAGCAGCGCCACCACCCGTTCGCGGGGCGGGGCGGCGCGGCCCAGGGGCGGTTCGTCGCCCTCGACCCGGGCGCGCAACGCGTCGGAGCGGCGGTCGACGAGCGCCAGGATGAGGCCGTCGCGGTCGGTGAAGGCGCGGAAGAGCGTGCCCTTGCCGACCCCCGCCGCCGCGGCGACGGCGTCCATGGTGACGCGGGCGGCGTCCTCCTCCCGCGCGAAGAGCGTCTCCGCGGCGGTGAGGGCGGCCTCGCGGTTGCGGGCCGCGTCCGAGCGGGGCTTGCGTGGCGGCACGGGGTCTCCCTTTACAAAGCGGACCGTCGGTCCGTAAATTGAAGCGGACCGGCGGTCCGCATTCTAGCGGTCCGCTGCCGCCGCACGCCCGGAGGCCCTGTGATGCTCACCCACCGCTCCCCCGCAGATCTCTACCGCCACGGTCTGCGGCTGCTGTTGGCCGCGGACATCGACGGCTGGGTCGCGCTCTGGGACGAGGACGGGGTCTTCGAGTTCCCGTTCGCGCCGCCCGGCGCCCCGGCCCGGCTGGAGGGCCGCGCCGCCGTCGCCGCCTATATGCGCGACTATCCCGCCCATATCGCGCTGCACGCCTTCCCCCGCCTGGAGATCCACGAGACCCGGGACCCGGAGACGATCGTGGTGGAGATGGCCGCACGGGGCCGGGCGGTGGTGGAGGACGAGCCGTTCGCGATGGACTACATCGCCGTCGTCACCGTCCGGGACGGCCGCATCGTCCGCTACCGGGACTACTGGAACCCCCTGAACGCGCCCGCCTCGCTGCGGCCGTGAACCGCCGCGCCCGTCCCGCCCTTTCCCGCATCCCGCCGTTCATGAGGAGCCGTCATGTCCGCTGCACCCCGTCCGTCCGCCGCGCCGCTCACGCTGGTGACCGGAGCCACCGGCACCACCGGGAGCCGGGTGGCGGACGGCCTGATCCGGCGGGGCGTGCCGGTCCGGGCGGCCGCGCGGCGGGTCCCGGAGCACCCGGGCGGCGTCCGGTTCGACTGGTACGAGCCGGGCACCCACGACGCGGCGCTGGCGGGGGTGCGCGGCCTGTACCTCGTCCCGCCGGTCGGTGCGGCCGATCCGGCGGCGGTGATGCTGCCGTTCCTGCGGCGGGCCCGGGAGGCGGGCGCCGTCCGTGCGGTGCTGCTCAGCTCGTCGCAGATCGGGGCGGACGATCCGGGGACGGGCGCGGTGCACGCGGCGCTGCCGGGACTGTTCCCCGAGTGGGCGGTGCTGCGGCCCTCGTGGTTCATGCAGAACTTCACCGGCGACCACCAGCACGCCCGGAGCGTCCGGGCGGACGGGGTGCTCACCACCGCCACCGGTGCGGGCCGGGTGGCGTTCATCGACGCGGACGACATCGCGGCGGTCGCCGTGCACGCCCTCACCGCCGTGCGCCCGCTCGACGACGCCCCGGTGCTCACCGGCCCGCAGGCGCTGAGCTACGCGGACGTGGCGGCGGTGATCGGCGCGGTGACGGGCCGCCCGGTGCGGCACGAGGCGGTCTCCGCGGCGCGGATGCGGGAGCGGTTCGCGGCGGAGGTGCCCGAGGAGTTCGCCGCGGTGCTCGCCGCTTTGGACGCGCGGATCGCGGACGGGGCGGAGGACCGGGTCACGCCCGCCGTGCAGCGGATCACCGGCCGTCCGCCCCGCGCGTTCGCCGAGTTCGCGGCGGCGCACGCCGCGGCTTTCACGCCCGGCGCGCGGCCGTGACCGCGCAGGCGCGGGGCCGGCGGCCGGGCGCCCCCGCGGCCACACGCCCCGCGCCGCCCGCACTCAGGCCCGTTTGAGCCCCAGCACCTCGGTGGCGGCGAAGGTCTCCCCCGCCGGGCGCTCCGCGTAGTACGGGGTGAGCCGGGCGTCCAGTTCGTCGTAGGTGAAGGTCTCCTTCGCACTGTCGAACTGCGCGGCGATCCGCGGGCGTTCGGCGACGGCGACCATGCCGCCGTGGACGACCAGCAGCTGTCCGTTGACGCGGGCGGCGGCCGGGGAGGCGAGGTAGCCGACGAGCGGGGCGACGTGTTCCGGCGCCAGCGGGTCGAGGCCGCCGTCGGTGGGTTCGGCGAACCCGGCGAAGACGTCCTCGGTCATGCGGGTGCGGGCGCGCGGGCAGATGGCGTTGGCGGTGACGCCGTACTTGGCGAGCGCCAGCGCGGTGGAGGTAGTCAGGCCGACGATGCCGCCCTTGGCCGCGGCGTAGTTGGGCTGGCCCGCCGAGCCGGCGAGGAACGCCTCGGAGGAGGTGTTGACGATCCGGCCGTAGGCGGGCGCGCCGGACGCCTTGGCCTGTGCGCGCCAGTGGGCGGCGGCGAAGTGGGTGGTGTTGAAGTGGCCCTTGAGGTGGACGCGGATGACCGAGTCCCATTCGTCCTCGGTCATGGAGAAGATCATCCGGTCGCGGAGGATGCCCGCGTTGTTGACCAGGATGTCGAGGCCGCCGAAGGTCGCGACGGTCAGCTCGATCAGCTCGCGGGCCTGAGCGTGGTCGGCGACGTCGCCGGTGTGGGCGACGGCCCGGCCGCCGGCCGCCGTGATCTCGGCGACGACCTGTGCGGCGGGGGCGGCGGACGCCTCGCCGGAGCCGTCGCGGCCCGGTGCGCCGAAGTCGTTGACGACGACGGCGGCGCCGAGCCGGGCCAGCTCCAGGGCCTCGGCGCGGCCCAGGCCGCGGCCCGCGCCGGTGACGACGGCGGTGCGGCCGTCCAGGGGAAGTGCGGTGCCGGTCAATGCCGTTCCTCTCGGTCGCGGGGGCGGGCGGGCACGCGGGACGCGGCCCGGGCCCGGGCGGTCACAGCTCGATGCAGGTGCGCAGGGCGGCGCCGGTGCGCATCTGGTCGAGGGCGTCGTTGATGTCGTCGAGGCGGACGCGGTGGGTGATCAGCCCTTCGAGGTCGATGCGGCCGGCCCGCCACAGGGCGATGGCGCGTTCGTAGGAGCGCAGGACGTCGCCGCCGCCGTAGAGGGAGGGCAGGATGCGCTTCTCGTCGAAGAACAGCTCGAACATGTTGACCTGGAAGGTGTCGTCGAGGGCGCCCGCGCCGACGATGCAGAGGGTGCCGCCGCGGCGGGTGGTCTCGTAGGCGGTGCGGGCGGTGGCGGACTTGCCGACGACCTCGAAGACGTAGTCGTAGCCCTCGCCGGCGGTGACCTTGGCCTTGGCGTCGGCGAGGGCATCGGGCGCCAGTGCCTCGGTGGCGCCGAAGCGGAGGGCGGCCTCGCGGCGGGCGGGCACCGGGTCGACGGCGGTGATGTGGGCGGCGCCGCAGGCCCGGGCGCCCTGGATGACGGAGATGCCGACGCCGCCGCAGCCGATGACCGCGACGGACGATCCGGCCTCCACCTTCGCGGTGTTGACGGCGGCGCCGAGGCCGGTGGTGACGCCGCAGCCGATGAGGGCGGCGATGTCGTACGGCACGTCGTCGGGGATGGGGACGGCGCAGTGCGCGGGGACGACGACCTCCTCGGCGAAGGTGCCGGTCCCGGCGAAGCCGAAGACGTCGCCGCCGGGCCGTTTGAAGTTGGGCGTCCCGGCGTTCATGAAACCGGCGAGGCACAGATGGCTCTGGCCGCGCTTGCAGGACGGACAGGCGCCGCAGGCGGGCAGCCAGCACATCAGGACGCGGTCGCCGGGCGACAGGGCGGTGACGCCGTCGCCGACGTCGGTGATCTCGCCGGCGCCCTCGTGGCCGGGGACGAACGGCGCGGGCTGCGGCAGCACCCCGCTCATCGCGGAGAGGTCGGAGTGGCACAGGCCGGTGGCCCGCACCCGCATCCTGACCTTGCCGGGACCGAAGCCCACCGCTTCGACGTCGTCGAGGACGTCGAGGGTGTCCTGTCCTGTCTCGTGCTGTACGGCTGCGCGCACGGTGCGGCTCCTTCTCGTACGAACGGGCGGTGCGGGTGGGTCAGGTGTGGTCGACGACGGTGTCGGCGAGGACCGGGGCGTCGTCGCGGTCGGCGGCGGTGACCAGCACCTGGATGCGGCCGGGCGCCGGGGCGTCGCGCCACAGCCGCAGGCGCAGCGTCTCGCCGGGGAAGACGACCCCGGCGAAGCGGGTGGTGTAGGCGCGCACCCGGGAGACGTCGCCGCCGAGCGCGGTGTCGACGACGGCCTTGAGGGCGACGCCGTACGAGCACAGGCCGTGCAGGATGGGCCGGTCGAACCCGGCGAGCTTCGCGAACGACGGGTCGGCGTGGAGCGGGTTCCAGTCGCCGGAGAGGCGGTAGAGGAGGGCCTGGTCCTCGCGGATGCGGCGTTCGGTGGTGAGGTCGGGGGCGCGTTCGGGCACCTCGATGCGGGCGGACGGGCCGCGGTCGCCGCCGAAGCCGCCCTCGCCGCGGACGAAGATCTGGGTGTCGCAGGTCCACAGCGGCCCGTCGTCGTCGGCGACCTCGGAGCGCAGCACGATGACCGCCGCCTTGGTCTTGTCGTGGACCGCGGGCACGGTGGAGGTCTGGGTGGCGCGGCCGCTGACCGGGAGGGGGCGGTGGACGGTGACGGTCTGGCCGCCGTGGAGCACGGCGGCGAGGTCGACGTCGATGCCCGGGGCGGAGAGTCCCCCGGCGACGGCCATGCCTCCGCCGGCGACGGTGGCGAAGCTGGGCAGCACGTGCAGCCCGCTCTCCAGGGTGTAGCGCAGCTCGTCGGGGTCGGTGGCGGGGTGTTCCTTCTCCGGGGTGGGCGCGCCGGCGCCGATGCCGAGGTGGTAGAGCTGAACGTCCTTGTGGTCCCAGGCGAGTTCGGTGGTCCGGGGCGGGGCGGCGGTGGCCTTGGCGACGTCGATGGGCATCGGGCTGTCTCGCTCCTTAGGGGTGTGAGGACCCCGGCCCGCCGTCCGCACCGTCGACGGGCCGGGGCCGTACCGGTTCGGCCGGGACGCGTCCGGCGGCGCGGGGCCGGGCCTGCCGGGGAGCGGGGCGCCCGGTGGCTCCGGGCGTGCGGGCGCTCTCCGGGGCGGCGGCCCGGGGTCGGGCGGCCCGGACCTGGGTGGCTCGGGCCGGTGGCGGGCGGTGGTCCCGGTGCGCGCCCGGTGGCTTCGGGGCGGGTGGGGCCGGTGCGCGTCCGGTGGCTCCGGGGCGCGCCCGCGCTTTTAGAACGCGTTCTAGCCGATGGGCTCCTGTATAGCCGATCCGCCCGGCGCCCGGAACCCCTCTGACGGTGCGTCAGTTATAGAGCCTCGGGCGCCACCGGTGACATGTGCCGGAGGGGCGGCCTCTCGTTTCCCGCTTCCTCGCCGTGGCCGGACGTGGCGCTGCTCGGCTTCGAGCCGCCGGGCGGCAGCGGACCGGATGTGGTCGCCGATCTGCGGACCCGGCTGCCGTCGTGCAGGGTGGTTGCCCTGACTGCCTTCGGAAACGGCCCGGGGGTCTGCGCCGGGCGAGGGGCGGGGGCCACGGCCGGGCGGGGCCGCCGTGGAGCGGGTGATCGCCCCGGGGCCGGACGCGGCGGGGCGGCCCGAGGCCGGACGCGGCGGCGCGAGGACCGTCCGCGGCGGCCCGGGGCCCGGCGCCCGCGAACAGGCCTGCCGCCCGGACCGCGCCGGCCCCCGCCCCGCCCTGTGATCAGCCGCGGGTCGCGTCCTCCCGGCGGCGCGGCAGGGCGGTGAGCATCAAGGCGATGGCCACCACCAGCACCAGCGCGCCGACGTGGAAGGCCAGGCCGTAGCCGCTCGCCAGGGCCGCGGGGCCGTCGCCGGTCAGGGCGTGGGCGGCGGCGACGGTGGAGAGGACGGACAGGCCCAGCGCGCCACCCATCTGCCGGGAGGTGTTGATCAGCCCGGAGACCAGGCCCTGCTCGCCGGGGGCGGCGCCGGAGGTCGCGATGGCGGCGACCGGGGTGGCGGACAGTCCGGCGCCGAACGCCATCAGGATGCCGGGGCCGAGCAGCGTGCCGAGGTAGGTGCCATCGACGCCCATGGTGCCCTGCCAGAGCATGCCGCACGCGGAGAGCGCCGCACCGCACACCGCGAGGGTCTTGGCGCCCATCTTGTGCATCAGCCGCGGAGCGAGCTTGGAGCCGATGACGATGCTCAGCGAGTGCGGGATGAAGGAGAGCCCGGCCCGCAGCGGGGAGTAGCCGAGGACGTTCTGCATGTAGAGGGAGAGGAAGTACCACATGGAGAACATCGCGGCGCCGGAGAGCAGCATCGCGGCGTTGGCCGAGGAGACCGCCCGCATCCGGAACATGCCGAGCGGCATCAGCGGCGCCTTGGCGCGCGCCTCGACGGCGAGGAAGGCGGCGATGACCGCCAGCCCGGCGAAGAGCGGCAGCAGCGCGGCGGCGGAGCCCCAGCCGGCCGTCTCGGTCCGCACGATGCCGTAGGCCACCAGGCCCAGACCGGCGGTGGCCAGCAGCGCGCCGGGTATGTCGAGGCGCCGGGCGGTGGCCTGGCGGCTCTCGGTGAGCCAGAGCACGGCGCCGAGCAGCACCAGCGCGCCGACGGGGACGTTGATCAGCAGCACCCAGCGCCAGGACAGGTACTGCGTGAGCACCCCGCCGACCAGGCCGCCGACCGCGCCGCCGCCGGCGCCGACCGCGGTCCAGGTGGCGATGGCCCGGGTGCGGGCGGGGCCGGTCGGGAAGGAGGTGGTCAAGATCGTGAGGGTGGCGGGGGAGAGCACGGCCGCGCCGATGCCCTGGAGGGAGCGGGCCACGATCAGCTGCCAGGGCTGCTGCGCCACTCCCCCGGCGAGGCTGGCGACGGTGAAGAGCGCCAGCCCGAGGACGAATATCCGCTTACGGCCGAAGAGATCGGCGGCGCGCCCGCCGAGGAGCATGAAGCCGGCGAAAGTGATGACGTAGGCGTTGACGATCCACTGCAGGCCCAGCTCGCTCAGGCCCAGGCCCGACCGCATGGCGGGCAGTGCGACGTTGACGACGGAGACGTCCAGGATGACGAGGAACTGGCCGGCGCAGACGAGCAGCGTGACGAGCCAGCCGGGTGCGGTTCTTCCGGGGCGTGGGGGTGCGGGCAGGGCGGTGGACGTGGCAGCAGACGGCATGAGGTCAATGGTCGCACCCGGCGGACCGAACAGGTATCGGATATCGGCCTGGTCCCGGACCCGTCGCAGGTCGCGGGCAGGGTCCTAGGACTTACGACCGATGCTGCCCCGGGGCGGCCCGGTTCGGGGCCCGCACGCCTCCCAACTCCCGTTTCTCCGGGGTCACTTGCGGAGCAGGGTCACCACCGCGGCGCCGCCGAGGCCGATGTTGTGGGCGAGGCCGGTCCGGGCCCCGGTCACCTGCCGTTCACCGGCCGTGCCGCGCAGCTGCCACACCAGCTCGGCGGCCTGGGCGAGGCCGGTGGCGCCCAGCGGGTGGCCCTTGGAGATCAGCCCGCCGGACGGATTGACCACCCAGCGGCCGCCGTAGGTCGTCGCGCCGTCGGCGACGAGCGCGCCGGACGCGCCCTCGGCGCACATGCCCAGCGCCTCGTAGGTGAGGAGTTCGTTAACGGAGAAGCAGTCGTGCAGCTCGATGACGTCGACGTCCTCGATGCCGAGGCCGCTCTCCTCGTAGACCTGGCGGGCGGCGGCGCGGGTCAGCGGGGTGCCGACGACGTCGGTGCAGGTGCCGGAGGCGAAGCTCTCCTCGGTGTCGGTGGTCATGGCCTGCGCGGCGATCTCGACGGCGCGGTCGGCGAGGCCGTGGGCGGCGACGAACCGTTCGGAGGCGACGACGGCGGCGGCCGCGCCGTCCGAGGTCGGGGAGCACTGGAGCCGGGTCAGCGGTGCGTGGACGACGGGGGCGGCGAGGATCTCCTCGACCGTGTAGACGTCCCGGAACTGCGCGTACGGGTTGTGCGCGGAGTGGCGGTGGTTCTTGGCGCCGACGGCGGCGAGCTGTTCGGCGGTGGTGCCGTGGCGGTCCATGTGCTCGCGGGCGGCGTTGCCGAAGAGCTGGGCGGTGGGCGGGGTTTTCCCGAAGCCGTGGGTGGCGGCCATCACACCGTAGTGGCGGGCGACGGGCGAGGCGGCGAAGTCGCCGCTGCCGGCGCCCGCGCCGAGCGCGCCGCGCCGCATCTGCTCGAAGCCGAGGGCGAGCACGCAGTCGTTGACGCCGGCCTCGACGAACTGGCGGGCCAGCATCAGGGCGGTGGCGCCGGTCGCGCAGTTGTTGTTGACGTTGTAGACGGGCACGCCGGTCATGCCCAGCCCGTAGACGGCGCGCTGACCTGCGGTGGAGGGCTGGTGGCAGTAGCCGACGGGGACCTGTTCGACGGCGTCGTAGCCGATCCCCGCGTCGGCGAGGGCGTTGCCGCCCGCCTCCGCGGCGAGGTCCGCGTACTGCCGGTCGCCGGTCTCGGGTTTGGTGAAGGGCGTCATTCCGACGCCGACGATGTACGCCTTGCCGGTCACGGTGCCTCCTGGGCGTCGGCGGCCGCGCCCCGGGGGCGCGGGCCGGATGCGGGTCAGATGAGGGGGCGCGGTTCGGGGTCGCGGGGCAGGCCGAGGAGCCGTTCGGCGACGACGTTGAGCTGGACCTGGGTGGTGCCGCCGGCGATGGTCAGGCAGCGCGACATCAGGAAGCCGTGCAGCGCGCGGGCGCCCGGCCCCTCGTCGAGGGCGCCGCCGGGGCCGAGGAGTTCCAGGGCCAGTTCGGCGCTCTTTTGCTGGTGGGCGGTCTGGACGAGCTTGCGGATGCTGGCCCCGGCGCCCGGTTCCTCGCCGGCGACCTGCTGGAGGGTGGTGCGCAGGGCGAGGCAGCCGAGGGCGTGCGCCTCGGCGGCGAGCGCCCCGGCGCGGGCGCGGACGGCGCCGTCGCGGCGGGCGGCGTGGTCGAGGAGGGTGGCGAGACCGGTGTCGAACGTCATCTGGTCGGCCATGTGGACGCGTTCGTTGCCCAGGGTGGTGCGGGCGACCTTCCAGCCGTCGCCGACGGCGCCGACCACCGCATCGGCGGGCAGCTCCACCCCGTCGAGGAACACCTCGTTGAAGAGGGCGTCGCCGGTGATCTCGCGCAGCGGGCGGACGGTGATGCCCAGGGCGCGCATGTCGACGACGAAGAAGGTCAGGCCGCGGTGTTTGGGGGCGTCGGGGTCGGTGCGGGCGAGGAGGATGCCGTGGTCGGCCTCGCGGGCGGCGGAGGTCCACACCTTCTGGCCGGTGATCCGCCAGCCGCCGGCGGTCCGCTCGGCGCGGGTGCGCAGCGACGCCAGGTCGGATCCGGCCTCGGGTTCGGAGAAGAGCTGGCACCAGGCGAGGTCGCCGCGGAGGGTGGGCGGCAGATAGCGGGCGCGCTGCTCCTCGGTGCCGTGGGTGAGGAGGGCGGGGACGACCCAGGTGGCGATGGACAGGCCGGAGATCACGATCCCGGCGGCGGCCGTCTCCTGCTGGATGGCGAGCTGCTGGACGGGCCCGGCGCCGAGTCCGTACGGGGGCGGCAGGTGCGGGGCGGCGTACCCGGAGGGGGCCAGCGCCCGGCGGGCGGCGGCCGGGTCGAGGCCGCGGGCGGCGCCGAGCGCGGTCCGGGCCCGGCGGCGGAACTCCTCGGCGGCGGGCGGCAGTTCGAGGTTCAGGGCGCGGCGGGCGCCGTCGGCGGCGAGGCGGGCGGCGCGCTGCCGGTGGCTGTCGCCGGGGCCGAGGAGCTGGCGGGTGGCGGTGGCCCGGCGCAGATGCAGATGGGCGTCGTGTTCCCAGGTGAAGCCGGTGCCGCCGAGGATCTGGATGCAGTCCTTGGCGTTGTCGAAGGCGGCGTCGAGGGCGGTGGCGGTGGCGAGGGCGGCGGCGAGTCCGCGTTCGGCGGGCGGCGCATCGAGCGCCCGCGCCGCGTCCCAGACCAGCGCCCGGGCCGTCTCGCAGCGGATCAGCATGGTGGCGCACAGGTGCTTGACCGCCTGGAACTGCCCGATGGGCCGCCCGAACTGGACGCGTACGGCGGCGTGTTCGGTGGCGGTGCGCAGCGTGCGGGCGGCGGTGCCGCAGCTCTCGGCGGCGTACAGCACCCCGGCGAGGTCCCGGACGAGCGCGGAGTCGACGGCGAGCCGCCGGGAGGCGGGCACGGTCACTGTGTCGGCCCGCACCTCGGCGGTGGGGCGGGTGGGGTCGGCGGAGCGCTGGACGCGGACGGAGAGGGCGGCGGCGTCGACGGCGAACCAGAGGGGCGCGGGCCGGCCATCCCCGGCGGACCCGGCATCCCCGATGGCCAGGGATTCCCCGGTGGCCGCCGGGTCCGGCGCCTCCCCGGCGCCTTCCGTCGCCGTGGCGTCCCGGGCGGCCAGCAGGATCAGGTCGGCGGGGCCGCCGCCCACGACCGGGGGCGCGGTGCCGTCGAGGACGTAGCCGCCGGGGGTGGCGGTGGCGGTGAGGCTACCGGGGCCGAGGGCGACGGCGCCGATCCGGTCGCCGGTGGCGAGCGCCGCCGCGAGGTCGTCCGCGCCGCCGCGGTGCAGCAGCTCGGCGGCGAGGACGCTGCCGGGATACGGCCCGGGGAACAGCGCCGCGCCCAGCTCCTCCAGCGCGACCGCGAGGTCGAGTGCGGTGCCGCCGCCCCCGCCCGCGCGCTCCGGAAGGTGCAGCCCGAGCAGCCCCTGCGCGGCCAACTCGCCCCAGTGAGCGGGCCGTTCCCGGGACGCCTTCCCGGTCTCCCCCGCGTCGACCGTCGCGCGCACCGCCTCGGGGGGTACGGCCCGTGCGGCCCAGCCCCGCACCGCCTCGGCCAGGTCACGTTGGTCCTGCGTGATTCCGATGCCCATGGCGGGCAGAGTAGAACACGTTTCAATCTGACGGAAGGTCAGATGTGGGCCGGATGACGGCTCCGGCGGCGGGCGCGCCTAGGCTCCCCGCATGACCTGGACCGAGACCGAGTACCGCGCCTACCTGGAGGAGGAGCGCCGTCTCTACGCCTGGGTGCTGTGCCGGTACGGCGACCGCACCCCGCAGGAGGCGCGGGCCGCGGCGCTCGGGCGCTACCCGTACGAACCGGCCGGTGCGCCGCTGCGCGGGCTCATCTTCCACGACGAGGCGTGGCACTGGGCGATGCTGACGCTGCACGGCGAGGGCTACTGGCACCGTCACCCCGAACTGGCCGATCCCCCGTCCGCGTACGAGAACGAGGCCCGAGGCGGGTGAACGCCACCGCCACGGCCGATTCCGTCCCGCATTCCGCTCTCCCTTTTCCCGGCCCCGATTCCCGTACGCCGACCGGCGAATTGCCGGTAATCCGGAATGGCCGTCGTACCCCCGCCCCCGGAACGCCCGGATAGCGCTCTCCGGAATACGGATCCGCGGCTCCTCTTTCCGGATTTCCGTCCGGCACCGGCCCCCACCCGCTCCCCGCTCTCCCCCGTACGGCACCATGACCCACCGGGCCCGCCCCGGGCGGAATCCCATCGGACCGTACGACCAGGAGGACGCCATGGCCGCCGTGCCCGCCGACGTTCAGATCGCGCCGCAGACCCTCGCCGCCTTCGAGGCGGCCAAGGGGTTCATGCCCGTGGACGAGGGGCGGGCGCTGCACGCCGCCGCGGTGGAGGCGGCGGCGCTCGGGCTGCCGCTGCTGGAGGTCGGCACGTACTGCGGGCGGTCCACGATCCTGCTCGCCGACGCGGCGCGGGCGGCGGGCGTGACGGCGCTCACGGTCGACCACCACCGGGGCAGCGAGGAGCAGCAGCCGGGCTGGGAGTACCACGACCCGTCGGTGGTCGACCCGGAGGTGGGCCGGATGGACACCCTGCCGACGTTCCGCCGCACCCTGCACGCGGCCGGTCTGGAGGACCACGTGATCGCGCTGGTCGGGCGGTCGCCGCAGGTCGCGGCGGTGTGGGGGGCGCCGGTCGGGCTGGTCTTCGTGGACGGCGGGCACACCGACGAGCACGCCACCGCCGACTACGAGGGCTGGGCGCCGCACCTCGCGGAGGGCGGGCTGCTGGTCATCCACGACGTGTTCGCGGACCCGGCGGACGGCGGGCAGGCGCCGTACCGGATCTACCGGCGGGCGCTGGAGTCCGGTGCGTTCACCGAGATCTCGTCCTGCCGTTCCCTGCACGTACTGCGGCGCACCGGCCCCGGAATCTGAGCGGGCTACCATCACCGACGTGTTCTCCGGCCCCTCCTCCCCGCACCCCGAGCCCCGTCGTCGCAGGCGCGGCGTCCTCGTCGCCGTTCTGCTGGTGGCGGTGGTCGCCGCCGGGGCGGCGGGCTGGTTCCTCCGGCGGTCGGCCGACGGCGAGCCGCCGGCGGCGGCGCCGCACGGCGCGCCCGCCCCGTCGCACGCCCCCACCGGGCACGGCGCGGGCCACGCCCCCTCGGGGCACGCCAGGCTGACCGGCAAGGTCGTCCTCCTCGATCCGGGGCACAACCTGCGCAACCGCGACCACACCGCAAAGATCGCCCGCCCGGTGGACGTCGGCAACGCCCGCAAGGAGTGCGACACCACCGGCACGTCGACCGACGACGGCTACGCCGAGGCGTCGTACACGCTGGATGTCGCGCGGCGGGCGCGGGAGCTGCTCCACAAGGAGGGCGCGAAGGTGGTGTTCACGCAGGACGGCGACCGGCCGTACGGGCCCTGTGTCGACGAGCGGGCGGCGCTGGGCAACTCCGCGCACGCCGATGCCGCGGTGTCGGTGCACGCGGACGGTTCGGCCGTGGGCAACCGCGGATTCCATGTGATCCTCCCGGCGCGGGTCACCGCGGGCAAGGCGGACACCTCCGCGATCGTGGCGCCGTCGCGGGCGCTCGGCACGCAACTGGCCGCGCGCTTCGGGGCCGTGACGGGCAGCGCCCCGTCCAATTACCTCGGCGACGGAACGGGCCTCGACGTCCGTTCCGATCTCGGCGGTCTCAACCTTTCGAAGGTGCCGAAGGTCTTCATCGAGTGCGGCAATATGCGCGATCCGAAGGACGCCGCGCAATTGACCGATCCGCAGTGGCGGCAAAAGGCCGCGCGCGGCATCGCCGAGGGCATTACGGACTTCTTGGAGGATTGAGACGGACCTCCCGGAACGCCGGGCACGGAATGCGCCCCCGCGGGCTCCCGGTGTTCCCCTACGGTGCATCGACCGGCAGGACGGCCCGCCCGCCCGGGCGATAGGTTCGCCTTTACGATGGGGGGCCACCGCCGCGCCTCCCGCCGCGCACCGAGCGACAGCGACGATCCGAACCCGAAACCGACAAAGGACCTTTACGTGAACATCCGCTCCCTCAGTCGAGGTGACGGCGTGGTGACCGGAGCAGCGGTGTTGCTGTTCATCGCCTCGTTCCTCCCCCTCTATTCGACCGGCGCTTCCGACTGTGTCGGCAAGTACTGCCCGGCGCCGTCCTCGGGCCCCAACGCCTGGGACGCGCTGCCGCTGCTGATGTGCGTGTACCTCGCGGGCGTCATCGCCGCGGCCCTGATCGTGCTGGCGCGGGCGCTGCCGCAGCCCCCGAAGGTCCTCGGTCTGGAGCTGGGCCAGATCGGCGTCGTGCTGTCGGTGTTCGTCGTCTGGACCGAGTTCTGGTGGATCGTCAACGGCAGCGGTGCCTCGGCGGGCCACATCCTCGGCCTGATCGCCGCGCTGGTGCTGGCCGCGGGGGCCATCGCCACGCCGCTGGTCCCGGCCCTGAGCGCGCCGCTGCTCGGCGCCCCGAAGCCGCAGGCCGCGGCCGCTCCGTACGGCGCCGGTCCGCAGCCGGGCTACGGCTACCCGGGCGCGCAGCAGCAGCCGCAGGGCCAGGGATACGGCTACCCCGGCGGTCAGCAGCAGCCCGATCCGGCGCAGCAGAGCTACGGCGGCCAGCAGCCCGCGGCGGCCGGCGGCACGGTCGGCGGCGCGCAGGGCGCGGCGGCGCCCGCGGAGTTCGCGGCGTTCTGGTTCGCGGTGCCGGTGGCGCGTCCGCTGTACGGCGAGGACGGTTCGCCGTCGCCGATCGCGGAGCTGGCGCCCGGCACCTGGTACCTCGCGGTGGAGCAGCGCGGTCAGGCCCTGATCGCGCAGACGCAGGACGGCCGCCGCGGCGTCCTGCAGGACACCACCGGCATCCAGCGCGGCTGACGCCTTCGCGTCACCGCCGTACGACGGCCCCCTCGCCTTCCGGCAGGGGGCCTTCGTGCTGTCCGGGGGCGGGCGGGGCGTCTCGCGCCGGACGAGGGACCGTTGCACCGCCCGGCACCGCGCCGTACAGTGCGCCCACCCGACCGTTCCTGACGCTACGTCAGTTCTGGTGCGGGCTCTGCGGTTTCCGGCGGCGGGAGGGGCGGGCATGCGACTGGGGCTGGCGCTCGGCTACTGGGGCCGCGGCCCCGATCCCCGCCATCTGGAGCTGGCCCGGGAGGCCGAACGGCTCGGCTACGCCTCGGTGTGGACCGCGGAGTCCTGGGGCTCGGACGCGTTCACCGCGCTCACCTGGATCGCCGCGCACACCTCCCGGATCGCCCTGGGCACCGGCATCGCGCAGATGGCCGCGCGCACCCCGACGGCCACCGCGATGCAGGCGCTCACCCTCGACCATCTCTCCGGCGGGCGGCTGCTGCTGGGCCTGGGGCTGTCCGGGCCGCAGGTCGTCGAGGGCTGGTACGGGCGGCCGTTCCCGGCGAGCCCGCTGACCGCGACCCGCGAATACGTCGACATCGTCCGGCAGGTGCTGCGGCGCGGCGCCCCGGTGACGTCGGACGGGCCGTACCACCCGCTGCCCTACCGCGGCGCCGGCGCCACCGGGCTCGGCAAGCCGCTCAAACCGATCACCCACCCGCTCCGCCCCGACCTGCCGGTGCTGCTCGGCGCCGAGGGTCCCAAGAACATCGCGCAGACCACCCGGATCGCGGACGGCTGGCTGCCGCTGTACTGGTCGCCGCTGCGCACCGGCGTGTACGAACAGTCGCTGCGCGCGGCGCCGGCGGGCTTCCGGATCGCGCCGCTGGTACGGGCCGTGGTCTGCGACGACGTCGCCGAGGGGCTGTGGCCGGTCAAGGCGATGCTCGGCTTCTACATCGGCGGCATGGGGCACGCCGCGAAGAACTTCCACGCCCGGCTGATGGCCCGGATGGGGTTCGCCGAGGAGGCGCACCGGATCCAGGAACTCTTCCTGACGGGCCGCCGGGACGAGGCGATGGCGGCCGTGCCGGACGCGTTCGCGGACGAGATCTCGCTGGTGGGGCCGCGGGAGCGGATCGCGGAGCGGCTGGCGCTGTGGCGGACGGGCCCGGTCACCGATCTGCTGGTGACCGCGCCCGATCCGCACACGCTGCGGGTGCTGGCGGAGCTGACGGCTTAGCGGCCCGCGGACCGGCGCGGCTGCGGCCCGGCCGCCCGCTCGCCCGCTCAGCCGAACGTCGCGTACGTCAGCCAGTCGTCGAGCACCTCGCGCTCGCCGATGATCTCGACGCGGTCGCTGTCGGCGGGCAGCCGCTGGAAGGCGAGCAGGAGCAGGTCGGTCAGCGGGCCGCGGACCGCCACGGCGGCCTTCTCGTGGGCGCGGCGGTGGACGACGCGGTCACCGGAGAGGTCGAGGAGCCACTCGGCGGTCAGCTCCGGCGGGGCGTCGGTGGCGTGCAGATGGACCGAACGGCCGGGCGCGAACGGCGACGTGACGCCCTCGCGGTCGGCCAGCCGCGCCGCGACCTCGGGCAGCGCGCCCAGCTGGAACCACTCCTCCAGGCAGTCCGCCGCCACCTCCGGGGCGACCTCGAAGGGCACACCGGCGGTCAGCGCGGCGTCGGCGCGGTGCACGACCGTCTCGTGGACCATCCGCCGCGACCAGAACCCGGCCCGCCGCTCCGGCGTCCACGTCCACACCGCGCCCTCCGGCCCGGCCTCCCGCAGCGCCCGTACGGTCTCCTCGGCGCCCTCGGCGAGCCAGCGGTCCAGGGCGTCCGGGTCGTCACCCTCGGGGCCCTGGATGTCCGGGATATCGGCGAACGGGACGGCTTCGGTGGCGCGGCGGGCGACCATCGCCCCGGCCCAGCGGTGCGCGCCGCCGACGTGCCGGATCAGGTCGACGAGCTTCCAGTCCGGGCACGTCGGCACGGTGGCGGTGAGGTCCGCGCCGCGCACGGCGTCCCGGAACGCCTCGGCCTCCGCGAGGAGTTCGGCACAGTACCGCTCGTGGCTGAGTGATCCTTGGAGTGTCATGGGCGCACCGTAACGCGGCGGCTTCCGGGACGCGCCGGATTTTCCCGAACGCGCTGGCGAGCCGTTTTCGCCGCCGGGCGCGGCGTCAGCGGCAGCAGTCCGGGGCGAGGCCGATGGGCAGGTTCTCGCCGCCGAAGACCGACGTCGTGGCCTCGTCGCCGCCGAGCGCCGCCACCGCGAGCAGCAGCGAACCGGCGGTCCAGGAGGTCCGCTCCCGTGGCCAGATCGTCTCGTCGTCGAAGACGTACCCGGTCCAGTACATGCCGTCGTCGGCGCGCAGGTGCTGGATCCAGGAGAGGATCTGCACGGCGCGGTCGGACTCGCCCATCGCCCACAGCGCGAGGGCCAGTTCGGCGCTCTCGCCGCCGGTGACCCACGGGTTGGGCAGCACGCAGCGCACGCCGAGCCCGGGGACGACGAACGCGTCCCATCGGGCGTCGATCCGCTCCCGGGCCTCGGCGCCGCGGACCGCGCCGCCGAGGATCGGGTAGTACCAGTCCATGGAGTAGCGGGACTTGTCGAGGAAGCGTTCGGGGTGCTCGCGCAGCGCGTGGCCGAGGCGGCCGAGCGCCAGCTCCCAGTCGGGCTGCGGCTCCTCCCGCTGCTCGGCCATGGCCAGCGCGCACCGCAGCGCGTGGTGGACGGAGGAGGAGCCGGTCAGCAGCGCCTCGTTGACGGGCGTGCCGTCGTCCTCCCGCTTCCAGCCGATCTCGCCGCCGGGCTGCTGAAGCGCGAGGACGAACTCGGTCGCGGCGTAGACGGCGGGCCACATGCGGTCGAGGAACGTCTCGTCGCCGGTGGACAGGAAGTGGTGCCAGACGCCGACCGCGAGGTAGGCGCAGAAGTTGGTCTCCCGGCCGCGGTCGGTGGGCTCGTCCGCGTCGCCGTCGGCGTAGGCCGCGTACCAGGAGCCGTCGGGGTTCTGGTGACGGCGCAGCCACTCGTACGCCGCCGCAGCGCGCTCGTGCTCGCCGGCGGCGTCGAGCGCCATGGCCGCCTCGGTGTGGTCCCACGGGTCGAGGTGGTGACCGCGGAACCAGGGGATGGCGCCGTCGGTGCGCTGGGTGGCGAGGATGCCGGCGACCGTACGGGCGGCCTGTTCGGCGGTGAGCACCCCGGGGAGGACGAGGCGTTCGGTGCGGCCGGGGCTGGTCACTTGGCGGCCGCCTCGGGCAGGTGCGGCTTGGTGGCGTAGGCGACGAAGCTCTTGCCGATGAGCGGGTTGAGTGCCTGCTCGGCGACCCGGGTGGCCAGCGGTTTCTTCATGATGTCCCAGACCAGCAGCTTGTGGAACGCCTTGACCGGCAGCGCCTGGTCGTTGTCGACCCCGAAGGCGCACTTCAGCCACCAGTAGGGGCTGTGGAGTCCGTGGGCGTGGTGGGTGCCGTACGGCTTGAGCCCGGCGGCGCGCATCTTGGCGAGGAGTTCGTCGCCGCGGTAGATGCGGATGTGGCCGCCCTCGACCTCGTGGTACGCGTCGCTCAGCGCCCAGCAGATCTTCTCGGGGCCGTAGCGCGGGACGGTGACGGCGATCCGGCCGCCGGGGCGCAGCACCCGCACCATCTCGGCGAGGACGCCCTTGTCGTCGGGGATGTGCTCCATGACCTCGGAGATGATCACGACGTCGAAGGAGTCGTCGGGGAACGGCAGGGCCAGTGCGTCGCCCTCCATGGCGGTGGCGGTGGCGCCGGCGGGCGCCTCACCCGCCTCCTCCATGGCGGCGAACCACTTGGCGACCTCGCGGATCTCGTCGGCGTTCCGGTCGAGGGCGACGACCTGCGCGCCGCGGCGGTAGCACTCGAAGGCGTGGCGACCGGCGCCGCAGCCCAGGTCGAGCACGCGGTCGCCCGGGGCGAGCGGGAAGCGGGAGAAGTCGACGGTCAGCACGGCGTTCTGCTTTCGTCCGGCGGGGCGGGGCGGTGGAACTCTGGGGCGGTGACGGGGGCCGGGCTCGCCCGGCGGGGCTAGGCGCGCCCGGCGGGGCTCGGGGCGGCGGCGCGGGCGGTGGCGGACTGCCGGGCGATGGCCTCGCGGTAGCGCTCGGCGGTGCCGAGGGCCGCCTGCCGCCAGGTGAAGCGGGCGAGGACGCGTTCGCGTCCGGCGGCGCCCAGCCGGCGGCGGAGGGCCGCGTCGCCGAGGAGGCGCCGCAGTCCGCCGGCGAGGGCTTCGGCGTCGCCCGGCGGCACGGCGAGGCAGGTCTCGCCGTCGGGCCCGGCGACCTCGGGGATGGCGCCGCCGGTGGTGGCGAGCAGCGGGGTGCCGGTGGCCATCGCCTCGGCGGCGGGCAGCGAGAACCCTTCGTAGAGGGAGGGGACGCAGGCGATCTGGGCGCCGCGCACCAGGTCGACCAGTTCGGCGTCGGTGATGCCCTTGACGAACTCGATGGCGCCGGAGAGGCCGAGGCGTTCGACGGCGGCGGCGACCGGCCCGTCGTCGGCGCGTTTGCCGACGACGACGAGGTGCGCGTCGGGGTGCTCCGTGCGGACCTTGCCGAGCGCCTCGACGAGGTGGACCAGGCCCTTGAGGGGGACGTCGGCGCTGGAGGTGGTGACGATGCGGCCGGGCACCTCGGGGACGGACGGGTCCGGGGCGAAGAGGTCAGTGTCGGCGCCGATGGGCACGACGTGGATGCGGTCGCGGCGGACGCCGAGGTCGTCGATGATCTCCTGGCGCGAGGAGCCGGAGACGGTGAGGACGGACGGCAGGCGGCGGGCGACGCGCTTTTGCATCCGGGTGAAGCCGTACCAGCGGCGGACGGAGAGGCGGCGGGCCGTTCCGCCGGCGGCGGCGAGGTCGAGGCGCCGGTCGACGGTGATGGGGTGGTGGATGGTGGTGACCAGCGGGGCGCCGAGCGCACCGGGGCCGCCGAGCAGGCCGTAGCCGAGGGTCTGGTTGTCGTGGACGACGTCGAACTCGCCGCGGCGGGCGGCGAGGTGACGCCGGGCCCGCAGGGAGAAGGTGAGCGGCTCGGGGAAGCCGCCGGTCCACATGGTGGCGACCTCCAGCGCGTCGATCCAGTCGCGGTACTCGCCGCGCTTCGGCGTGCGGAACGGGTCGGGCTGACGGTAGAGATCGAGGCTGGGCAGCTCGGTGAGCGGGACGCCCTCGTCGAGCACCGGATAGGGCTGGGCACCGATGACCTCGACGGTGTGTCCGAGGCGGGCCAGTTCGCGGGAGAGGTGGCGGACGTAGACGCCCTGTCCGCCGCAGAACGGGTTCCCCTTGTACGTCAGCATCGCGATGCGCAGGGGGTCGTCGCCGTGCGGCCGGGCGGTGGTGGAGGGAGCGCCACCGGGGCGTGGCGTCGCTGCCTGGACGGCCTCTGCGGTCACGCGCGGCCCCCTTTTCCTCACTGGACGTCCGCCGGAGCGTAACCGCTGGCGGTAATCTAGAACAAGTTTCAGAACTGAAGAGCTACTGATCAGTTCACGAGCTGTTGAATCTACCGGCCGGTCGCGGAGCGCGAGGAGCCGCATCGGGTGATTCGCGCCACGGCCGGGGCCCCTGCCATGCTGTGCCGATCGCACCACCGGCACAGCACCGCATCGCGGACGAAATGCCATGGAATGGGACATATGACTACGGAATCCAGGGCGGCCAGGCCGGCACTTCCCGCGAGTCCACCCCTGACCGAACGTCAGGAGGCGCGGCGCCGACGCATCCTGCACACCAGCGCCCGGCTGGCCGGCCGCGGCGGCTTCGACGCCGTCCAGATGCGCGAGGTCGCCGAATCCTCCGGCGTCGCCCTCGGCACCCTCTACCGCTACTTCCCGTCCAAGGTGCACCTGCTGGTCGCCACCATGCAGGACCAGCTGCAACACCTGCACACCACGCTCCGCAAACGCCCGCCGTCCGACGAGGACCCCGGCGCCCGCGTCGCCCAGACCCTCATGCGGGCCTTCCGCGCCCTCCAGCGCGAACCCCACCTGGCCGACGCCATGGTGCGCGCCCTCACCTTCGCCGACCGCTCCGTCAGCCCCGAGGTCGACACCGTCTCCCGCCTCACCACCACGATCATCCTCGACGCCATGGGCCTCGACGGCCCGCCCACCCCCGAACAGCTCTCCGCCGTCCGCGTCATCGAACACACCTGGCACTCCGCGCTGATCACCTGGCTGTCGGGACGGGCGTCCATCGCCCAGGTGAAGATCGACATCGAGATGGCCTGCCGGCTGATCGGAGTGGCGGCGGGGGCGGACGGGGATGGGAGCGGGGCGGGAGCAGTGACGGGGTGAGTTGACTTCGGGGGTGATCCGACTTCGGTGGGGCGGGGCGTGGGGGTACCCCGGCTGGAGCGGGGGGGGCGCCTCGGTGGGGTGGGAGGTTTCGCCCTGGTGCGAGCGGGGGCTTTGCCTTGATGGGGGGCCGGGCGCATTGCCTCGGTGGGGGCGGGGGTTTCGCCCCGGCGGGGCGGGAGGGGTTCCTTCCGGTGGGGGCAGGGGTAGTTGGCCCGCGAGGGGGCCTTTTCGACCCTTACGGGATGTTCCCTACGGGTCAGCGCCAAGCCCGCCCGCCGGACGCACAGCGACCACGCGTCCTCTTCGTACAGCTCCGCCGTACAGCTCCCGTACAGCTCCGCACCACGCCGCAGGGCCCGACGCCGTTCGCGTCGGGCCCTGTGTGCGGTGCGTATCCCCCGCCCCGTGGCGCGTGCTACCTGCTCACTTCTGGATCGGCGGGCAGTAACCGCTCTCCTCGCCGACGGAGTTGATCTCGGCGTTGGGGCGCGGGTCGCCCGCGTAGTCGATCTGGTCCGTGCACTTCACGCCCGGCTTCTTCGGCGTACCCGCCGGCTCGGCGCTCTTCTTCTCCGGCGCCGGGCACTGGCCGCTCCGCTCGCCGATCGAGTTGATCTCGGCGTTGGAGCGCGGGTCGCCGGCGTAGTTGATCTGGTCGGTGCACTTCGTGCCCGGCTTCTTGGGCGTGCCCACCGGCTTGGTGCCCTTCTCCGGCGCCGGGCAGTGGCCGGTCCGCTCGCCGATGGAGTTGATCTCGGCGTTGGACCGCGGGTCGCCCGCGTAGTTGATCTGGTCCGTGCACTTCACGCCGGACTTGTTGGGGGTGTCGGCCGCCGCGCCGCCGGCGGAGCCCTGGGGGGCCTTGTTCTCGGAGGACTTGGCGCTGCCCGCGGGGGACACCGCGGAGGACGAGGACGAGGTGTCGGTGCCGCCGTCCTGGCAGGCGGTGAGCCCGAATGCGGCGATCGTGATCACCATGGCGGCAGCGGCCTTACGAGCGTAGCGGCGGGTGGGGTGCGACACGTTCTTCCCGTTCTCTGCGAGGGGTGTTCCGGCTTCTGAGAACAAGACTGCCGACCGCCGCTGATGCTTCACCGACGTACCGGTAACGCTCCGCTGACGTCTGGTGGGAGGGGGCTACGGGGTGGGGGTCGGGGGTGGGGGCGGTGGCGGGGGCCCGTAGGGAAGATCCCGTAAGGGTCGGGAGGCCCCCTTGCGGGCCAACTACCCGCAGCCGCGGCGGACTTACCCCTTCCACGCCCTCGGGCCGCGCGCCCGCCCCGACGCCTCACACCCCGTCTGAACACCCCCGCGCCCTGGCCTCCCCCGCCTCCGCCTACCCCTCCCCCTCTCCCTCCACCTCTCCCTCCCCCGGTGGAAAGACCGCTTCTCCGCTGCTCGCCAGCGTGATGGCGATCGCCTCCACCGGGCAGCCCTCGGCCGCCGCCAGAACGGGCTCGGCCGCGTCCGTCTCCGGCGCCGACGGATGGGACTGGCGGGCGCTGTCGAGGCGGAAGTGGCCGGGGGCGGTGGCGGCGCACAGGCCGGAGCCGATGCAGACGCCGCGGTCGACGTCGACCTGCCAGCGGTCGCCCATCACGCACCTGCCGGGAGGTGGATCATCTTGTGCTCCAGGTATTCGCCGAAGCCCTCGGGGCCGAATTCGCGGCCGATGCCGGAGTTCTTGTAGCCGCCGAACGGGCCGAGCATGTCGATGCTGAAGGTGTTCACGGAGTACGTGCCGGTGCGGACGCGGCGGGCGAGGTCGACGCCGTGGTCGGTGTCGGCGGTCCACACGGAGCCGGACAGGCCGTACTCCGAGTCGTTGGCGATACGCACCGCCTCCGCCTCGTCCTCGTACGGGAGCAGGCAGATCACCGGGCCGAAGATTTCCTCGCGGGCGATGCGCATGGCGGGGGTGACGTCGCCGAAGAGGGTGGGTTCGACGTACCAGCCGGTGGGCCGGTCGGCCGGGATGCCGCCGCCGGCGAGGAGCTTGGCGCCCTCCTGGCGGCCGAGGGCGATGTAGTCGAGGGAGCGTTGCTGCTGGCGGCGGGCGACGAGGGGGCCCAGTTCGGTGGCGGGGTCGAGGGGGTCGCCGACGGTCAGGGCGTTCGCGGCGGCGGCGAACCGCTCGGCGATCTCGTCGTAGCGGGAGCGCGGGGCGAGGATGCGGGTCTGGGCGACGCACGCCTGGCCGTTGATCATCCAGGCGAACGGGGTGATCCCGGCGACCGCCGTGTCGAGGTCGGCGTCGGGCAGGATCACCGCGGCGGACTTGCCGCCCAGTTCCAGGGTGACGCGGGTGAGGTTGCGGGCGGCGACCTCCATGACGCGTTTGCCGGCGGCGACGGAGCCGGTGAACGACACCTTGTCGACGCCGGGGTGTCCGACCAGGTATTCGCTGACCTCGCGGTCGGCGGGGAGGATCGACAGGACGCCCGGCGGCAGGCCCGCCTCCGTCGCGATGTCGGCGAGGAGGTACGCGTCGAGCGGGGTCTCGGGCGAGACCTTGAGGACGACGGAGCAGCCGGCGAGGAGGGCGGGGGCGAGTTTGGCGGCGGCGGTGAACTGCGGGACGTTCCAGGGGACGACCGCGGCGACGACGCCGGCGGGCTCGCGGCGGACGATCAGCGGGCCGAGGATGCCGGTGCGGCGTTCCTCGAAGGGGAAGTCGCGGGCGACGGTGAGTGCGGCGTCCCAGACCAGCATCGCGGCGAGCGCCTGGACCATCACGCCGGAGGTGTAGGGGGTGCCGTTCTCGGCGCTGATGACCTTGGCGATCTCCTCGCTGCGGACGGCGAAGGCGTCCTTGATGCGGGTGATGACCGCGATCCGTTCGTCCAGCGGGGCGTCGGCCCAGACGCCGGAGTCGAAGGAGGCGCGGGCGGCGGTGACGGCGCGGTCGACGTCGGTGCGGGTGGCGTGCGGGACGCGGCCGATGAGTTGTTCGGTGTGCGGGGAGATCACGTCGAGGGTGTCGGGTCCGGCGGGGTCGACGAGCGCACCGCCTATGTAGAGCTTGCCGTGTTCGACGAGGTCGCTCATGGCTGCCGCCTCCCGCGGTCGGCCGCCCGCCGGGTGTCCGGGTCGGGCGGTAACTTCCGTCAACTGCCTGCGCGTCGAGCGTGTGGGGCGCGCCGTCCCGGGCCGTCCGCCGGGGTGGGCGGGGCGGCACCGGAGCCGTGCCGAAGGGGCACCGAATGGGTGCCGAAGGGATGTCGATGGAGCGTCACTCGGCTGGTTCTGACGGCGCGTCAGTTATGGGTCGTTGAACTGATACCACCTGCCGGAGCAGGAGTCCACAGGGCCCCGGGAACCGGCGGCGGGGCCTGCACCGACATCGCCTCCCCGAGCGGAACTCCGTTGAAACTCGTTCTAGTTATAGTGACGTGGCGTCCCGGCCCACGGCGGTGGTCCGGTGCATGCGGACGGCGCGAACCCGACGGGCGGCACACCGAGAGGGGACCGGGATGACGCAGGTGACCGACCACCGGGGCGGGGTGTGGAGCATCTCCGTGCCGCTCCCCGGCAATCCGCTCGGCCACACCCTCGTCCATCTGCTGGAGACCGGCCGCGGGCCGGTGCTCATCGACACCGGCTGGGACGACCCCGCCTCCTGGGACGCGCTGACCGCCGGGATCACCGCCTGCGGCTTCGCCGTCGCCGACATCCACGGCGTGCTGCTCACCCACCACCACCCCGACCACCACGGGCTGTCCGCCGCGGTGCGGGAGGCGTCCGGTGCGTGGATCGCGATGCACGCGGCGGACGCCGAGGTCGTCCGGCGCACCCGGCAGGCCCGGCCCGCCGCGTGGCGGGCGCAGCTGGCCGCGCGGCTGGCCGCCGCCGGGGCACCCGAGGAGCACCTCGCGCCGTTGCGGACAGCGCGCGGCGGGGAACTGCCCGGGCAGCGGGCGGCGGTGCCGGACCGGCACATCGCCCCGGGCGAACTGCTGGATCTGCCCGGTCGCCGGCTGCGCGCCGTCTGGACGCCGGGCCACACGCCCGGCCATGTCTGTCTGCATCTGGAGGAGGCGCATCCGGGACGGGCGCCGGGGGCGCGCGGCGACGAGGTGGGCGCCGGGTTCGGGCGGCTGTTCTCCGGTGATCATCTGCTGCCGGGGATCAGCCCGCACATCGGGGTGTACGAGGGGCCGGACGAGGCGCCGGCCGATCCGCTGGGCGACTACCTCGCGTCGCTGGAGCGGGTCGCGCGGCTCGACCCGGCGGAGGTGCTGCCCGCCCATCAGCATCCGTTCACCGATGCGGCGGGCCGCGCCCGGGCGCTGCTCGCGCACCACGAGGCGCGGCTCGGCGGGCTGGTGCGGCTGCTGGCGGAGCCGTTGACGCTGTGGCAGCTGACGGTGGCGATGGAGTGGAACCGCCCGTGGGAGCGGATCCCGTACGCCTCGCGGACCATCGCGGTGGCGGAGGCCGAGGCGCATCTGCGGCGGCTGATGGTGCTGGGCCGGGCGGCGGCGGTGCCGGGGTCGAATCCGGTGACGTACCGGGCGGTGTGAGGCGTACGGCGCGTACGACACGGCGGGGCGGCCACCGGGGACGGCGGTGGCCGCCCCGCTCCGGTGGCGGCGGGCCCGTTCGCCGCCGTACGGCGGTGTCCGCCGCGCCCCGGTGGCGGTCGTGCGCGGCCGGGCGCCGGGCCCCGCCGTCCCCCGGGAGGCGGTGGCCGCTGCCCCGTCCCCGGTCGCTTCGGTGGGGTGGCCGCTAAAATGTGCGGACAACTCCATGCGTGCCCGATCGGGGGAAGCCGGTGAAAATCCGGCGCTGACCCGCAACCGTCAGGGCGGACGTGCGCATGTGCGCGCCCCGTCCGAGCCGGAACACCCGAGTGGGCACGACAGGCTCCCGCCGCCGGCGGGCCGCATGCCGCGGCCGGACGGACGGCGGCACCGTCGAGGTATACGGAGCTGAGCCCGGTGCCCTCGCGCACGGCCCCGGCCGCCCGCGCAGGTGGACGGCCGAGCGTGGCCACCCACCCCGCGACGCCCCGAGCGATCCGACTGAGAGGCACCGACGATGGCCCCCCTGGCCCCTTCCCGCGCCGCGCTGCTGCGCCGCGCCGCCGTGGTGTGCGCCGCGGCGCTCGTACCGCTGGCGGCGACCGCGCCCGCCGCGTCCGCCGCCCCGGCGCCGTCCCCCGGGAAGCTGCCCGCGGGCCTGTACGGCTCCGGCGACCCGCAGTACGACGGCGTGTGGCGGCAGTCGCTGGCGCTGCTCGCCCAGCACACCGTGCAGGTCACGCCCGCCGCCGGGGCCGTGGACTGGCTGACCGGTCAGCAGTGCGCCGACGGCGCGTTCACCGCGTACCGCGCCGATGCGTCGAAGGCGTGCGGCGCC
Source organism: Streptomyces sp. NPDC000404 (assembly GCF_040300365.1). Taxonomy (NCBI): domain Bacteria; kingdom Bacillati; phylum Actinomycetota; class Actinomycetes; order Kitasatosporales; family Streptomycetaceae; genus Streptomyces; species Streptomyces sp. NPDC000404. Next base: position 552,407 of record NZ_JBEPDN010000001.1, read on the forward strand.
TCGACGATGCGGGACACCAACCAGACGGGCGCGGCGGTGCAGGCGCTGGCGGCGCTCGGCGGGCACGGCGCGACGGTGGAGAAGGCGGTGCGCTGGCTGACGTCGGTGCAGAACGACGACGGCGGCTGGCCGTCGATGCCGGGGTCGCCGAGCGACGCCAACTCCACCGCGGTGGTCATCGGCGCGCTCACCGCGGCGGGCCAGGACCCGGCGAAGGTCAAGTCGCCGAAGGGCCACACGCCGTACGAGGGGCTGCTGACGTTCCGGCTCGGGTGCGCCGCGAAGCCCGCCGAGCGGGGTGCGTTCACCTTCCAGCTCAAGGGCGCCGCGGCCAACGCGGACGCCTCGGCCGCCGCGGCGACCGGTGCGCTCGGCAAGGGCTTCGTCGTCCCGGCGGCGGGCAAGGACGCGGACACGCCGGTGGCCGCGCCGGAGTGCGGCGACGGGAAGAAGGAGCCGTCCGGGGCGGATGCCGCCGCGCTGAAGCAGGCCGCTTCGGGGGCGAGCGCGTACCTGGTGAAGGAGATGGACGCCAACGGGCAGCATCTGATGTCGGCGATGCCGGGCGCGAAGCCGCAGCCGGACGTCGGGAACACCGCGGACGCGGTGGTGGCGCTGGCCGCCGGCGGGCACGGCGCGGCGGCGGCCAAGCCGCTGGCGTGGCTGGAGAGGAACGGCCCGGCGTGGGCGAAGCCGGCCGGTCCGGCGGCGTATGCGCAGCTGGTGCTCGCGGCGCACGCCGCGGGCGCCGATCCGCGGGACTTCGGCGGTACGGACCTGGTGGCGGCGTTGAACGCGACCGGCCCGAAGCCGTCTCAGGGCGCGCGGAAGCCGGTGCCGGAGGAGAAGGGCACCGGGTCGATCAGCGCCTGGTGGCTGGTGCCGGTGGGGCTCGCCGCGGGCGCGGGCATCGGGTTCCTGATGAGCGGCCGACGGAAGCGCGGCAAGTGATGCGGGGTGCGCGGTGGGCCGGTGCGCTGGCGCTGGCCGGGGCGATATCGGTGTCGGTCGCGGGCCCGGCGCAGGCGCAGGAGTACCGGTACTGGTCGTTCTGGGACGGCGCGGCCGGGAAGTGGGCGTACGCGACGCAGGGCCCGGCGACGCTGCGGCCCGCGGACGGTGCGGTGGCCGGGTTCCGGTTCACGGTGAGCGCGGAGTCCTCGGCGGTGGACCGGCCGCGGGCCGCGGCCGATTTCGGGAAGCTGTGCTCCGGTACGCCCGAGAAGTCCGGGACGAAGCGGGTCGGCGTGGTCGTCGACTTCGGGTCGGCGGCGGACGCGCCGGACGGTGAGCGGCCGCCGGCGGAGCGGACCGCGTGTGCGCGGGTGCCCGAGGACGCGTCGGCCGCTGAGGCGCTGGCCGCGGTGGTGAAGCCGCTGCGGTACGACGCGCAGGGGATGCTGTGCGGGGTCGCCGGGTATCCGGAGGCGGGCTGCGCGGAGCAGGTGAGCGGTGCGGGCGCCGCGGAGCCGAAGGCGTCGGGGCGGCCGTCGGCCGCGGCGGACGGCGACGGCGGACCGTCGGCCGGGCTGATCGGTGGCGGCGCGGTGGTCGTGGTGCTGGGGGCGGCGGCGGTGTGGCAGGCCCGTCGCCGTCGCGGATGAGGGCGCCGCGGGCCACCCGGAGCACGGCGCTGCACGCGGGCGCCTGGTGGCTGTGGGCGCTGGGGCTGGCCGCGGCGGCGTCGCGGACGACCAATCCGCTGCTGCTGGGGCTGCTGATCGCGGTGGCCGGGTATGTGGTGGCGGCGCGCCGGACGGATGCGCCGTGGGCCCGGTCGTACGGCGCGTTCGTGAAGCTGGGGCTGCTGGTGCTGGGCATCCGGCTGGTCTTCGCGTTCCTGCTGGGGTCGCCGATCCCCGGGACGCACACGCTGGTGACGCTGCCGGAGTTGCCGCTGCCCGACTGGGCGCAGGGCGTCCGGGTCGGCGGCAAGGTCACCGCCGAGGGCCTGGTCTTCGCGCTCTACGACGGGCTGAAGCTGGCCACCTTGCTGATCTGCGTGGGCGCCGCGAACGCCCTGGCGAGCCCGGCGCGGCTGCTGAAGTCGCTGCCGGGGGCGCTGTACGAGGCTGGTGTGGCGGTGGTGGTGGCGATGACGTTCGCGCCGCATCTGGTCGCCGATGTGCGGCGGCTGCGGGCGGCGCGGCGGCTGCGCGGCCGCCCGGACCGCGGGTTCGCGGCGCTGCTCCAGGTGGGGCTGCCGGTGCTGGAGGGCGCGTTGGAGCGTTCGGTGGCGCTGGCCGGGGCGATGGACGCGCGCGGTTACGGGCGCCGCGCCGAGGTGCCGCGCGCGGTGCGGCGGATCACGGCGGCGCTGACGCTCGGCGGTCTGCTGGGCGTGTGCGCCGGGACGTACGGTCTGCTGGCGCAGGCGGGCGCGGGCCTCGGGCTGCCGCTGCTGCTCGCGGGGCTGGTGGCGGCGCTGGCCGGGCTGTGGCTGGGCGGCCGCCGCGCGGTGCGGACCCGGTACCGGCCCGAGCGGTGGGGCGTACGGGCCTGGCTGGTGGCGGGCGCGGGCGTGGCGGTGGCGGCGCTGCTGATCGCGGCGGGCGGCTACGCGCCCGAGGCGCTACACCCGCCGGCGGTGCCGCTGACCGCGCCGCGGCTGCCGCTGTGGCCGGCGCTCTCCGTCCTCGTCGGGCTGCTCCCGGCGTGGGTGGCGCCGCGCCCGGCGGACCTGACCGGGCGGGACGGCGACGGCCCCGGTGCGGGGCCGGACGGCGGCGGGCGGGCGCGGGCCACCGGGCGGGCACGGGCCGGACGCCCGGCGCCCGCCGACCGGTCGCCCGCCGGCCAGGAGTCTCCCGGGCGCGCCGCCGTCGGCGCGGGGCCGGGCGCCGGCCGGGAACGGCCCACCGGCCGGGAACGGCTCATCGGCCGGGAACGGCTCATCGGCCGGGCGCCCGCCCGCCGGGAGCGCCCCGCCTCCCACGCCTCTTCCCCCGCCCGCCCCACGAAGGAGCCCGCGCAGTGATCCGGTTCGAGCAGGTCTCGGTCGCCTACGACGAGGCGTCCGCGCCCGCCGTGCAGGGGGTCGACCTGACCGTCGCCGAAGGGGAGCTGTGCCTCCTCGTCGGCCCGTCCGGTGTCGGCAAGTCGACGCTGCTGAACGCGGTGTGCGGGCTGGTGCCGCACTTCACCGGCGGCACGCTCCGCGGCCGCGTCACCGTCGCCGGGCGCGACACCCGCACCCACCCGCCGCGCGAACTGGCCGATGTGGTCGGCACGGTCGGCCAGGACCCGCTGGACCGGTTCGTCACCGACACCGTCGAGGACGAGCTGGCGTACGGCATGGAGTCGCTGGGGCTCGCACCGGACGTGATGCGGCGCCGGGTCGAGGAGACGCTGGACCTGCTGGGGCTCGCCGGGCTGCGCGACCGTGCGCTGACCACGCTCTCCGGCGGGCAGCAGCAGCGGGTGGCCATCGGGTCGGTGCTGACCGCCCACCCCAAGGTGCTGGTCCTCGACGAGCCGACGTCCGCACTGGACCCGGCCGCCGCCGAGGAGGTTCTCGCCGTGCTCCAGCGCCTCGTCCACGATCTGGGGACGACGGTGCTGCTGGCCGAGCACCGCCTGGAGCGGGTGGTGCAGTACGCGGACCAGGTCATCCTGATGCCGGGGCCGGGCGCCGCGCCGCGGCAGGGCCCGCCCGCCGCGATGATGGCGCACTCCCCCGTGCGGCCGCCGGTCGTCGACCTCGGGGCGCTGGCCGGCTGGTCGCCGCTGCCGCTGTCGGTACGCGACGCCCGCCGCCGGGCCCCCGAACTCCGCGCCCGGCTGGGCACTGCCGAGCCGTCTCGGCCGGACGCCCCGGAACCGCCGCCCGAGGGCGCCGCGCCCGCTCCCCCGGCCCGTACGCGGCGTCCGAAGCGGTCCGGTCTGCTGCGGCGCCGCGGCGCCGGGCGGGGCGCGCCGGAGGGTGCCGTGCCCGGGGCGCCGCTCGCCGAGGTGCGGCGGCTGGCCGTCCGCCGGGGCCGGACCGAGGCGCTGCGCGCCGTCGATCTGACCGTCGGCGCCGGGGAGACAGTGGCGCTGATGGGCCGTAACGGCGCCGGGAAGTCGACGCTGCTTGGCGCGCTGGTGGGGCTGCACGAACCGGCGTCCGGGTCGGTCGCCGTCGGCGGCGCCGTGCCGCACCGCACCGCGCCCGGCACGCTGGTCCGGCACGTCGGACTGGTGCCGCAGGAGCCGCAGGACCTGCTGTACGCGGACACCGTCGCCGCCGAGTGCGCCGCCGCCGACCGGGACGCGGACGCCGCGCCGGGCACCTGCCGCACGCTGGTCGCACGGCTGCTGCCGGGCGTCTCGGACGCGACGCATCCGCGGGACCTGTCCGAGGGCCAGCGGCTGACGCTGGCGCTGGCCGTGGTGTTGACCGCGCGGCCGCCGCTGCTGCTGCTCGACGAGCCGACGCGCGGTCTGGACTACGCGGCCAAGGCGCGGCTGATCGAGGTGTTGCGGGAGCTGGCGACGCAGGGGCACGGCATCCTCCTCGCCACCCACGACGTGGAACTCGCCGCCGAACTCGCCCGGCGGGTCGTCATCCTGGCCGGCGGGGAGATCGTCGCCGACGGGCCGACCGAGGAGGTCGTGGTGTCCTCGCCCGCGTTCGCCCCGCAGGTCGCGAAGATCCTCGCGCCGCTGCCGTGGCTGACGGTGCCGCAGGTGGCCCGCGCCCTGGAGGCCACGCCGTGACGGCCGTACGGGAGCCGGCCACGGGCGCGGGACGGCAGGCGCGGGCGGTGCGGCTCGGGCCCCGGTCCGTCGTCGCGCTGGCGCTCGTCTCGGCGACGGGCGTGATGGCGTTCGGCTGGCCGCTGCTGGCCGCCTCCGCCTCCGGGCTCGCGCACTCCGCGGACGCGCCGTGGCTGTTCGCCGCGCTGCTGCCGATGCTGCTGGCCGTGGTCGTCGCGACGATCGGGGACTCGGGTCTGGACGCCAAGGCCATCGCGATGCTCGGCGTGCTGGCCGCGGCGGGCGCCGCGCTGCGCCCGCTCGGCGCGGGCACCGCGGGCATCGAGCCGATGTTCTTCCTGATGGTGCTGGCCGGACGGGTGCTGGGCCCCGGCTTCGGGTTCGTCCTCGGGTCGGTGGCGATGTTCGCGTCGGCGCTGCTGACCGGCGGCGTCGGGCCGTGGATGCCGTTCCAGATGCTGTCGATGGGCTGGGTGTCGATGGGCGCCGGACTGCTGCCCGGCGCCGACCGGCTGCGCGGTCGCCGCGAGCTGGCGCTGCTCGCCGGGTACGGGGCGGTGGCCGCGGTCGGCTACGGCCTGGTGATGAACCTCCAGGGCTGGCCGTACATCGCCGGCCTGGCCTCGGGCGTCTCCTTCGTGCCCGGCGACCCGCTCGCCGACAACCTGGCCCGCTACCTGGCGTACTGCCTGGCGACCTCGCTCGGCTGGGACCTGCCGCGCGCGGCGGTCACGGTGGTCCTCACGCTGACCGTCGGCGGCCCCCTGCTGAAGGCGCTGCGACGGGCGACCCGGCGGGCGGCGTTCGACGCACCGGTGGAGTTCGCGGCGCCGGAGGCGGAGCCGGAGCCGCCGGTACCGGTGGAGCCGTCGCCGAGCGGGCCGGGCTCCCGTGCGGCGTCCGGCCGGGGCGCGGCCCGCGAGCCGTAACCGGCAGCAACCCTGCACCCACCCACCGGGCCAACGCCCGCACGCCGCAACCCTCAGGAACCCCGCACCCCGCCGCCCCCGCCCGGCGCCGCCTCCGCCTCCGCCTCCCGCAGCATGCGGACGTACCCCGCAGTCACCGCCACGCCGGGGTCCTCGTCCCGTGCCAGTTCCGTGAGGGCGCGGGACGCCGTGGGGCCGGGGACGCCGGCCAGTGCCTGGGCGAGGCGCCGGCGGGCGGGGGCGCCCGCGGGGCCCGGGGTGAGGCGGGCGGTAAGGCTGGCGGCGATCTCCTCCGCGACCGCCGGGTCGCCCGCCAGGGTGCTCAGCGCATCGGCCGCGTCGACGTCGTTGGCGCCCTCGGCGACCATCCCGACGAGGGTGGGGACCGCCTCGGTCAGGCCCCGGGCGCCGAGCGTCAGGGCCGCGTCCCGGCGGACCGCGGTGTCGGGGTGGGCGAGGGCGGCGCGCAGCGGGGCCCGCGCCGCGTCGTCCGGGAGCGCGGCGAGGGCCTGTACGGCGCGCCGGCGGACCGCGGCGGCGGGGGCGTCGAGGGCCTCGGCCAGCAGTTGCGGCGCGCCGTCCCCGGAGCGGGCCAGGGCCCATTTCAGGGCGCCGGCGACGTTCGGCTCCCGCTCGCTCAGCACCGCCTCGACCAGGGCTTCCACCGGTGCCGGGCCGTCCGCCGCCGCGGCCAGGGCGGCGCGCTGGCGGCGTCCGGCGCTCGGCGACCCCAGCTCCTGGAGGAGGGCGACGGTCTGGAGGACGTCCGGCCAGTCGGCGGGCTCCGCGGCGCCGATCCGGCGGAGCCGGGTGAGCAGCGCCGTCTCCGCGGCGATGCGCTCCCGGGTCTGCCGGATGAGGTCGTCGACGAGCGCGGCGGGCGCGAAGCCGGGGCCGTCCAGCGCGCGCCCGACCTCCCGCAGCGACAGCCCCAGCGACCGCAGGCTCTCGACGTGGAAGAGGCGCCGCAGGTCGTCGCCGGAGTACTCGCGGTACCCGGAGCCGCTGCGGCCCGTCGGCCGCACCAGGCCGAGCGTGTCGTAGTGCCGCAGCATCCGGGCGGTGACCCCGGAGCGCCGCGCCACCTCGCCGATCAGCACCGTCGCTCACCCCTCCCGGCCGGCCGTGCCGAGAGCCACGATGCGCTTCGCCTCCTCGATCGCGCAATCGAACCCGGCGTCCGGGTCCCGCCGCAGCCGCTCCGTGGCGAGCGCATGGCGGCGTCTGCCCGGGTCGCGGTCGTGCGTCGCGGCGTCCACGACCGGTGTGCTCGCCGCGCCGAGCGCGATCAGCGCCCGGCTCAGGCTCAGCTGCGTCTCCCGCCCGCCGCGCCCGAGCTGCGTGGCCAGCGCCGCGGCCAGCTCCGCTGCTTCCTCCTCCGGTACGAGGACGACCGCCGCGCGCCAGGCGCTGCGGGCCACCTCGTCGTCGGCGTCGGTCAGCAGGGCGCGGGTGAGCGCCGGCCACGCCCGCCGGTCCCCGATCTTGGACAGGGTGTGCAGCGCCTGGCTGCGGGCCTGCGCGCGCGGCGAGCGCAGCTCACCGAGGAGCCCGGGGAGCGTCGCGTCCGACGGGTGCCGGGTGAGCGCCCACGTCAGCATCTCCCGTACGGAGAACTCCGGCTCGATCGCGCACCGTTCGATGAGCGGCGCCACGCACGGCGACCCCGGGTCCGTGCCGACCGCGAGCGCGGCCCGCAGCCGTACCGACGCGTCGCCGTGCGCCAGCGCCCGGAGCGCGCGCGTGGTGGGTGTGTCCTTGTCCGGCAGGGTCATCTCGACCACCTCCGGGGCTCAGCGAAGACCTTCGCACCGTGTGAAGGTCAAGCCGGATTCCGTCCCGTCACAGCCGCTGGATGATCGTCCCCGTCGCCAGCGCCCCGCCCGCGCACATCGTGATCAGTGCGAACTCCTTGTCGCGGCGTTCCAGTTCGTGCAGGGCGGTGGTGATCAGGCGGGCGCCGGTGGCGCCGACGGGGTGGCCCAGCGCGATGGCGCCGCCGTTGACGTTGACCTTCTCCAGGTCCTGGTCGAAGACCTGCGCCCAGGACAGGACGACGGAGGCGAACGCCTCGTTGATCTCGACGAGGTCGATGTCCTTGAGGGTCATCCCGGCCTTGCCGAGGACGGTGCGGGTGGCGTCGACCGGCCCGTCGAGGTGGAAGTGCGGATCGGCGCCGACCAGCGCCTGCGCCACGATGCGGGCGCGCGGCTTGAGTTTGAGGGCGCGGGCCATGCGCTTGGAGGCCCACAGCACGGCGGCGGCGCCGTCGGAGATCTGCGAGGAGTTGCCGGCGGTGTGGACGGCCTGCGGCATGACGGGCTTGAGGCCGCCGAGCGCCGCCATGGTGGTGTCGCGCAGCCCCTCGTCGCGGTCGACCAGCCGCCACATGCCCTGGCCCGCGGCCTGTTCCTCCTCGGTGGTGGGGACCTGGACGGCGAAGGTCTCCCGCTTGAAGCGCTCCTCGGCCCAGGCCTGCTGGGCGCGCTGCTGGGAGAGGAGGCCGAGCGCGTCGACGCGTTCGCGGGTCAGCCCGCGGCGGCGGGCGATGCGTTCGGCGGCCTCGAACTGGTTGGGCAGGTCGACGTGCCACTCGTCGGGCCAGGGCTTGCCGGGGCCGTGCTTGGAGCCGCTGCCGAGCGGCACCCGGGACATCGCCTCGACGCCGCAGCCGATGCCGATGTCGATCACGCCGGACGCGATCATGTTGGCGACCATGTGGTTGGCCTGCTGCGAGGAGCCGCACTGACAGTCGACGGTGGTGGCGGCGGTCTCGTAGGGCAGTCCCATGGTGAGCCAGGCGTTGCGGGCCGGGTTCATCGACTGCTCGCCGGCGTGGGTGACGGTGCCCCCGACGATCTGCTCGACGCAGTCGGGCTGGAGGCCCGTACGGCCGAGGAGTTCGCGGTACGTCTCGCCCAGGAGGTAGGCGGGGTGGAGGTTGGCGAGCGCGCCCTGGCGCTTGCCGATGGGGGTGCGTACGGCTTCGACGATGACGGGTTCCGCGGCCATGACTGACTCGTCCTCTCCTCGCGTCCGCGGGGCGTCCCGGCACCCACGGAAGAAGAACTAGTACGCGTTCTAGTTCTGCGGTCAGTCTCATGAGCCGTACCCCGGGGGCGCAAGGGGCATGCAGCCGCGGTATCGGCGTCCCGCGCGCCGGAGTTGGCCGCCGGGGCGCCCTTGCCGACGGGCGAATGACGCCGCAGCCCTTGCCACTTGTAGAACTCGTTACTACCTTCGCCGCGACATCTGATGACTCGTCAGAACCAGTGGTGGCGCCGGCGCCACCCGGCCCGCGACGGCCGGTCGCCGGGCCGCGACGGACCGGATCAGGAGCCGCCGATGCCATGCCCCGCGCTGCCCGAGGGTTTCGACTTCACCGACCCCGATGTCTACCAGTCCCGCGTCCCGCTCCCCGAGTTCGCCCGGCTGCGGGAGACCGCGCCGGTGTGGTGGTGCGCCCAGCCGCACAACATCGCCGGTTTCGGCGACGACGGCTACTGGGTGGTGACCCGCCACGAGGACGTCAAGGAGGTGTCCACCAAACCGGACATCTTCTCCGCGCACCGCAACACGTCGATCATCCGCTTCAACGACTCCATGACCCGCGACCAGATCGACGTCCAGAAGCTGATCATGCTGAACATGGACCCGCCCGAGCACACCCGGGTCCGGCAGATCGTGCAGCGCGGCTTCACCCCGCGCGCGGTGCGGGCGCTGGAGGACGCGCTGCGCGAGCGCGCCGGGGCGATCGTCGAGGGCGCGCGCCGCTCCGGCACCGGCGACTTCGTCACCGACATCGCCTGCGAACTGCCCCTCCAGGCCATCGCGGAGCTGATCGGCGTCCCCCAGGCGGACCGGGCGCGCATCTTCGACTGGTCGAACAAGATGATCGCCTACGACGACCCGGAACTCGCCATCACCGAAGAGGTCGGCACCACCGCCGCGATGGAGCTGATCTCGTACGCGATGAACCTCGCCGCCGACCGCAAGGCGTGCCCGGCCAAGGACATCGTCAGCAAGCTGGTCGCCGCGGAGGACGACGGCAACCTCGGCTCCGACGAGTTCGGGTTCTTCGTGCTGCTGCTGGCGGTGGCGGGCAACGAGACGACCCGCAACGCCATCACCCACGGCATGCACGCCTTCCTCACCCACCCCGAGCAGTGGGAGCTGTACAAGCGGGAGCGGCCCGCCACCGCCGCCGAGGAGATCGTGCGCTGGGCGACGCCGGTGGTCTCCTTCCAGCGCACCGCCACCCAGGACACCACCCTGGGCGGCGCGCGCATACGGGAGGGCCAGCGGGTCGGCGTCTTCTACGCCTCCGCCAACAACGACCCGGACGTCTTCGACCACCCCGAGGTCTTCGACATCACCCGCGACCCCAATCCGCACCTCGGCTTCGGCGGCGGCGGACCGCACTTCTGCCTCGGCAAGTCCCTCGCCGTCCTGGAGATCAACCTGATCTTCCAGGCCATCGCCGACGCCCTGCCGGACATCACCCTCACCGACGCGCCCCGCCGGCTGCGCTCGTCGTGGCTCAACGGCGTGAAGGAGATGCGGGTGCGGTACGTGTAGCCCCGCCGCCGTACGGGACGGGCCCGTCGCCTCCGGGGCGGCGGGCTTTCGTGCGCGCCCGGGGGCGGCGGGGCCGCGCGCCCACCGGACCGCGCCGCCGGGCCACGCCACCGGCCGCGCAGTCGGCCGAAAACCGTCGCACGCGTGTCCTTGCCAGCGGACAGCGGCGGAATTACATTCAACTCGCCGGTAACACCCGTGGTAACACCGGTAGTTCAGCGCCATCGGCAGCGCGCCGTCCGTAGCGCCTGCCGTCCGCTCCCGTACCGCCGCACGGCCACCGTGCCCGCCCGCGCCCCACGCCGCCCGCCGGCCGCGACGCCCGGACCGTACGCCGCGCACCCCCGCACCTGGCACGCCCCCACACGTTCGACAGCGCGACCCACCGCACTCTTCGAAGGGGACACGTCGTGAAGGACGCACACGGCAGACACGTCACGGGACGCATCAGCTGGCGGCGGTTCGCCGTGCTGACCGTCCCGGCCGTCGCCGGCACCGCCGCCTTGGGCATCGCCCTCGCCAACGGGGCGCTCGCGGCCTCGTTCGCCGTCTCGGGGCAGCAGTTCAAGGTGTCCGCGGACCGCCTCACCGGCGACGGATTCGCCCAGTACGGCAGCGTGGACACCAACGCCAGGGGCGACCTGCTGCCGGTCGCCGTCACCGCCATCAAGACCGCCGAACTGCACCATCTGTGCCAGTCCGTCGTCACCCACCTGCCGGTCCTCGGCGACATCTCGCTCAACCTGACGGCCGGCGCCGACAAGCCCGTACAGGCCACCAACCTGTTCGTCGACGCCACCCAGCTCGCCGGTGACGCCTCCTTCCACCGCATCGAGATCGGGCGGGACGCCTCGACGCTCGACAAGGGCCCGGACGACGCCAAGGGCCTCCAGGATCTCTTCGCGCAGCAGGCCGACGACGTCGCCATCAACCATCTGCGGCAGACCGCCTGGTCCACCAACGCCGGGACGTTCAAGCTCTCCGGGCTCAGCATGAAGGTGTCCAAGGGCACGAAGGAATGCTTCTGAGATGGGCGCCGCCCGAGCGCGGGCCCGCTGGCGGCGCTGGCGCCGGGGCCGTCCCTTCTGGGGCGGGCTGGCGGCGGTGCTGGCCGGGGCGGAGATCTGCGCCCTGCCGCTGGCCCCGCTGAAGATCATGCTCCAGCAGGGCATCGCCGGAGTCCCGTCGGTGCTGATGGGGCTGGTGATGGTCCTGATGGGCCTGTCGGCGTGGTTCACCCCGCAGCACCGGACCCTGGCCGGCGTCCTGACCGTGCTCGGCGCGATGGCCGCGCTCGTCATGTCCAACCTCGGCGGCTTCCTGCTCGGCACCCTCCTCGGCATCCTCGGCGGCGCCATGATCTTCGCCTGGCAGCCGGTGGGAAGCGGGCCGGCACCGGACGGGAACGCGGACGGGGACCGGGCCGAGGCGCCCGGCGCGGCCGAGGCGCCCGGCGCATCGGATACGGCTGCGGCCTCCGGCCCGCCGGACGTCGCCACGGCCCCGCCCGGGACGCCCGGCGCACCGGATACGGCCGTCGAAAGCCGCCTGCCGTGACGTCACCTCCCGTGCCGCCGCCTGCCGTGAACCGTCTTTCGTGAACCGTCTTCCGTGACGCGGTAGCCCCCGCCCGCCCCGGAGTCCGTCCCCGGAGTCCGTCACCCGAGTCCGTCCCCGTCTTCCGTACGGCACCCCCCTCGGCCTACCGGCCCCGTACGGCTGTCCTCACCCCGCGCGCGGCGCTGCCGTGCGCGCCCTGACGCCGCGCGGCCGCGCGCCCCCGCGCCGCCGTGCGCGCCCGCACCACCGCACTCCCCCTCACGGCCCGGGCCCCCGGGCACCCTCCCGTACGAAGGAGTCCAGTGATGACCCAGCACCTGCCCCGCACCGTGCTCACCGCGTCGGCCGGTATCGCGGCGGCCCTCGGGCTGACGCTCGCCGTGACCGGGCCGGCGACCGCCGAGCCCGCCCCCACCGCGGGCACCGCCGCCGCGTCCACCACCGTCACACCAGCCGGGCACGCCTTCGGCGCGAAGCTCTCCGGCTCCGCGACGTTCGCCGCCGGTTCGGTGACGGTGACCTGCACCGCCTCCGCCGCCACCGGTTCGGTGCCCGCCGCGCCCGGCAACACCAACGCCTCCGGGCCGGTGAGCAGCGCCGTCTCCGCGCCCACCTACAGCTCCTGCACCACGAGCATGCCGGGCGTCAGCGCCACCGTCACCACGACCGGCGACTGGACCGTCGCCCTGCAGAACGGCTCCCCGGTGACCGCCGGGCTCACCATGCCGTCGGGCGGGTTCGTACTGAAGACCAGCGGTCTGGCCAGCTGTACGGTGACCGCCGCGCCGACGGCGGCGGCGACCGTCAACGGCACCTGGACCAACGGCGCGCCGTCCACCCTGAAGTTCACCGATGCGGCGGTGCCGGTGAAGGTCGAGGGCGGCTTCGGCTGCCCGACGACCGCGACCAGCTCGAAGTTCAACGCCACCTACAACGTCAGCGACACCACCGACGCGGCGTCCCAGATCACCGTCGGCAGCTGATCCACCGCACCGCCCACGCACCGGTCGGCCCACGCACCGCACCGGTCCCGCCGCCGGTGGCCGCTCCCCCACGGCCACCGGCGGCACCGCCGGGAGCGGCGGCGCCTCATCTGCCGGCCAGGGCGAACCCCACCGCCGCCGCCAGCGCGACCGTGCCCGCCGCGTACCCGGTCAACAACCGCCGCCGCAGCGCCCGGTGGACGCCCGCGTACTCGGCGCGCAGCTCGGTGGCGCGGGCGGCGATGCGCTCCAGGGTGTCCCGCGACAGCTCCGCCTGGTCGCGGCAGTAGTGGCGGGCGACCTCCGCGCGCTGGGTCCCGGTGAGCCAGGGCAGCCCGGCGCAGAACTCCTCGGCCCGGCTCCGCGCCCGGCGCTTCTCCGCCTCCCACAGCAGGAAGCCCTCGATCTCGTTGATCGCCGCGTCGGTCCGCATGCCGCCGGTCGTCTCGCTCATGCCCGTCCGCTCCGCTCGGGCACCAGCGCCGCCCGCTCCCCGCTCCGCAGCGCATCGTCCTCGGCGGCTATCTCCGGATGGTGCAGATCGAACGCCGGGGATTCGGAGCGGATACGCGGCAGGGTCAGGAAATTGTGGCGCGGCGGCGGGCAGGAGGTCACCCATTCCAGGGAGCGGCCGTAGCCCCACGGATCGTCCGACTCGACCTTCTTTCCGTATTTCGCGGTCCTCCAGACATTGTGGAAGAACGGCAGGACGGAGAGGCCGAGGAGGAACGAGAAAATCGTCGATATGGTGTTCAGCGCGGTGAATCCGTCGGCCGCCAGATAGTCCGGGATGCGGCGCAGCATGCCTTCCGCGCCCAGCCAGTGCTGGACGAGGAAGGTGCCGTGGAAGCCGATGAACAGCGTCCAGAAGGTGATTTTCCCGAGCCGTTCGTCCAGCATCTTGCCGGTGAACTTCGGCCACCAGAAGTGGAATCCGGAGAACATCGCGAAGACGACCGTGCCGAAGATGACGTAGTGGAAGTGGGCCACCACGAAGTACGAGTCGGTGACGTGGAAGTCGAGGGGCGGCGAGGCGAGGAGGACGCCGGTCAGCCCGCCGAAGACGAAGGTGACGAGGAAGCCCATCGCCCAGAGCATCGGGGTTTCGAAGGAGAGCGAGCCCTTCCACATGGTGCCGATCCAGTTGAAGAACTTCACTCCGGTCGGCACCGCGATGAGGAAGGTCATGAAGGAGAAGAACGGCAGGAGGACGCCGCCGGTGGCGTACATGTGGTGTGCCCAGACCGTCACCGAAAGGCCCGCGATGGAGATCGTCGCGGCGATCAGACCGATGTAGCCGAACATCGGCTTGCGGGAGAAGACCGGAATGACCTCGGAGATGATGCCGAAGAACGGCAGCGCGATGATGTAGACCTCCGGATGCCCGAAGAACCAGAAAAGGTGCTGCCACAGCAGCGCCCCGCCGTTCGCCGCGTCGAAGATGTGGGCCCCGAATTTCCGGTCCGCCTCCAGGGCGAACAGCGCGGCGGCGAGCACCGGAAAGGCGAGCAGCACGAGGACGCCGGTCAGCAGGACGTTCCAGGTGAAGATCGGCATGCGGAACATCGTCATGCCGGGGGCGCGCATGCAGATGATCGTGGTGATGAAGTTGACCGAACCGAGGATCGTGCCGAAGCCGGACAGCGCCAGCCCCATGATCCACATGTCGGCGCCGACACCCGGCGTCCGGACGACGCCGGACAGCGGGGAGTAGGCGAACCAGCCGAAGTCCGCCGCCCCCTGCGGCGTGAGGAACCCGCCGACCGCGATCAGGGACCCGAACAGATAGAGCCAGTACGACAGCATGTTGAGCCGCGGGAAGGCGACGTCCGGCGCGCCGATCTGCAGCGGCATGATCCAGTTGGCGAACCCGGCGAACAGCGGCGTCGCGAACATCAGCAGCATGATCGTGCCGTGCATCGTGAACGCCTGGTTGAACTGCTCGTTCGAGAGGATCTGCAGGCCGGGCCGGGCCAGTTCGGCACGCATGAGCAGCGCCATCACCCCGCCGATGCAGAAGAACGCGAACGCGGTGACGAGATAGAGCGTGCCGATCGCCTTGTGGTCCGTGGTCGTCAGCCACTTCACGGGAGTTCTCATGTCCGGTAGGTGTCCGGCGGCCCGTCCGGTGTCACCGCCGCGCGCCCGCGGGGGCCGTGGGATGGATCACCGTGGCGGGGTGTGACGATCGGGGGCGTGCCGGACACCAACCGATCATGAGCACGGACGATGCCTTCGCCGCTGCCTACCGCGCCCACTACTGGGCGGTCAGCCGTTTCGTGGCGCGGCGGCTGGACGGGCAGGCGGACGAGGTCGAGGAAATAGTCGCGGAGGTCTTCTCCACCGCGTGGCGCCGCCGCGCGGACCTCCCCGACGCGCCGCTGCCCTGGCTGTACGGGGTGGCCCGCAACTGCCTGGCCAACACGGTGCGCGGCAAGGGCCGCTACCGCCGCCTCCTGCACCGCCTGGGCAACCACGAGATCGCGCACCGCAGGGGGACGGTGGAGAGCCCGGACGCCGAGCGGCCCGGCTCCTGGGTGCACGAGGCGCTCGCCCGGCTCTCCCCCGCCGACCAGGAGGTGCTGCGGCTGACGGCATGGGAGGAGCTGACCGTCGACGAACTCGCCGTCACCCTCGGCTGCGGCCGGAGCGCGGCGGCGATGCGGCTCCACCGGGCGCGGGCCCGGCTCCGTACCCAGATCGACCGGATGCGGACACCGGTGTCCGCGCGAGCAGGAGGCGAGTGCGATGGATGACGAACTGGAGCTGCTGCGCACGGCCGATCCCGCGCCGGCGCACACCGGCCCCTGGCGGGATCAGCCCCTCGACCACCGGGCCGAGCGGGCGCTGAACCAGCTGCTGTACCGCAACCGCCGCCGGAAGATCGGCCGGCGGCTGGTGCTCCGCGCCGAGGCGGCGGCGCTGGCCCTCTTCGCGGTGCTCGCCTACACCCTCTCCGGGCCCGGCTCCACGCCCGCCGCCGCGGTGCCGGCCGCCCTCCAGGTGCGCTCCGGTGCGCCGTCCGTGCCGCTGGCCGAGCTGGCGCGGCGCGCCGAGGCGTACGCCGCCGCGGCGGACCCCGGGGCCGGGCCGCACCGGGGCAGCCATCTGCAGAGCTGGTACCTGGACCGCCGCACCGGCACCGCGGACGCGCCGCCGGTGACCGTGCCCGAGGAGCGGCTGACCCGGTGGAACGCCGACGGCAGCGGCACCGAACTGGTGGTGGCGACCGATCCGCGCCACCCGGGGCGCCCGGTGATCCACACCACCGGCGACGGCCGCCGCAGCACCGTCGAGGACGGGAAGGTGCTGCACCGGGTGGCGTACCCGGCGGGCGCCGAGACGCAGCGCGGCGGTCTGGCGTCGCGCACCCCGCCGCCGGAGGACCCCAAGGCGCTGCGGCGGCTGCTGGGCGCGCTGTACGGCGAGGCGGACGGCGGGACGCCGCAGCTGCTCCAGGCGCTGTCCGCGTTCCGTCAGGAGTGGACGCCGGGCCCGCGGGAGAACGCCGCCGTGGTGCGGCTGCTCGCCGGCGCCGGGGAGCTGCGCCCGGTGGGGCCCGTCACCGACCGGCTGGGCCGCCGCGGCCAGGCGTACGTCTGCACCGGGCGCCCGGGCGCCATGGAGGGCATCCGCCAGATGCTGATCCTCGACCCCGCGGACGGCCGTCTCCTGGGCAGCGAGACGACCACGACGGAGGACATTCCCGGGACGCGGGTGAAGGCCGGTGCGGTGCTGTCGTACGAGGCGTGGATGGAGTGAGCGGCGGCCGCCGGGTGGCGGCCCCGGCGGGACGGGCGGATCCTTGAGTGACGCGACGATCCCCCGGCGCGGCGGCCCCCTGCGGGCCGCCGCGCCGTTCGCGTTTGCCGGGCCCGGTCCGGGGCAGACGAACGGGTCGGCGGGGCCGCGGAAAGGCGTGCGGGCGGGGCGCGCGCCGGGGCGGCTCGCGCGGGGTGTGGGCCGCGTCACCCCGGCGTGCGGTTGCAGGCTCTCGCCGCGATATGGCTCACACCACGGCTCGCCGCACGACCACGACGGAAGCCGCGTTTGCCCTGCGAGGAGCGGGTAGGGGAGTGTTTGCGCGGTCATCCGTGCACCGTCCGTGATGACCGAGTCTGCCCCTATGGTCGACTTTCGCCCGTCACCCGTGACGGGACTTTTTCTTGTAGTCGACCCAGAGAGCGCAGGCGAGCGAGCACGTGCCGACGCAGTCCCCCGTCGCATCGGGGCCCCGTGGCAAGAGCGGCAGCCGGACGGCTGCCGCATCCGACTCGGAACAGCGCACCGGGGGAACACCCTCCGGCGGGTCAGCCGGCGAGGTGACCGTCGTCGAGCCGGCGATGGTCAAGCGCGCGGTCTCCGCCGCGGCGCTGGGCAACGCGATGGAGTGGTTCGACTTCGGCGTCTACAGCTACATAGCCGTCACCCTCGGCAAGGTCTTCTTCCCGTCCGGGAACCCGACGGCGCAGCTGCTGTCGACGTTCGGCGCATTCGCCGCGGCGTTCCTGGTCCGGCCGATCGGCGGCATGGTCTTCGGACCGCTCGGCGACCGCATCGGCCGCCAGAAGGTCCTCGCCCTCACCATGATCATGATGGCGGCGGGCACCTTCTGCATCGGCCTGATCCCCTCGTACGCCTCGATCGGCGTCGGCGCCCCGATCCTGCTGCTCGTCGCCCGCCTGGTGCAGGGCTTCTCGACCGGCGGTGAGTACGGCGGCGCGTCCACCTTCATCGCCGAGTACGCGCCCGACAAGAAGCGCGGCTTCCTCGGCAGCTGGCTGGAGTTCGGCACCCTGGCGGGCTACATCGGCGGCGCCGGTCTGGTCACCTTGATGACCGCGCTGCTCTCCACCGACGACCTGCTGTCCTGGGGCTGGCGGATCCCGTTCCTGATCGCGGGCCCGATGGGCATCATCGGCCTCTACCTGCGGATGCGCCTGGAGGAGACCCCGGCCTTCGCGCAGCTGGAGCAGGAGGCGCGGACGAAGGAGAAGGAGCGCCGCCAGGCGGAGAAGCGCGTCGGCATCCGCGAGATGGTCCTCGGCCAGTGGCGCGCGATGCTGCTCTGCGTCGGCCTGGTCCTGGTCTTCAACGTCACCGACTACATGCTGCTGTCGTACATGCCGAGCTATCTGACCTCGGAGCTGAAGTACGACGAGACGCACGGGCTCATGGTCGTCCTCGCGGTGATGGCCGTGATGATGTGCGTCCAGCCGTTCGCGGGCCGGGCGAGCGACCGCTTCGGCCGCCGCCCGGTGATGGCCGCGGGCTGCGCCGGGTTCCTGCTCCTCTCGGTGCCCGCGCTGCTGCTGATCCGGCAGGGCTCGCTGCTCGCCATCGCCCTCGGCATGGGCGCGCTGGGCCTGCTGCTGGTCTGCTTCACCTCCACGATGCCGTCGACGCTGCCCGCGCTCTTCCCGACGAAGGTCCGCTACGGCTCGCTGTCCATCGGCTTCAACATCTCCGTGTCGCTCTTCGGCGGCACCACCCCGCTGGTCGTCACGGCACTGATCGGCGCCACCGGCGACCGCATGATGCCCGCCTACTACATGATGGGCGCCGCCGTCATCGGCGGAATCGCGGTCTGGCTCATGTCCGAGAGCGCCTGCAAGCCGCTCCCCGGCTCACCCCCCGCGGTCGAAACCGAGGCGGAGGCCCGCGAGGTCATCCGCACCGCCCGCCAGGAGACGGCAACGGCCTGACGGGCCGGCTGTTACGAGCACGGTTCGCCTGCGGGACGCGGCTCGTCGGCGGGACGGGAAACAGGCAGGAGCCCGGTGCGTCACGGCACCGGGCTCCGGTGCGTTCGGGGGCGGTCCCGCGTCCGCTCCGGTCGGCCCGCGGTGGCGGCGGGCCGGGCCCGGGAGGCCCCTCCCAGGGGGTATCGCACGGCAACGAGCGTCGTTGAGCACCTGGGAGCCCCTCGGCTCCCGACGCCCCTTGTGCAAGGAGTAATCGATGATCCGACGCACCCTACTGGTCGCTGCCGGCCTCGTTGTGGCTCTGGCCGTTCCCCTGAACGCGGCAGCTGCCTCCAAGGGCCCCTTCACCTTCCAGTCCGGAGGCCGGCCGTTCTACGTCCAGGACCCGCCGGACGGGAAGTGCTTCACGATGAGCCAGGCGGCCAAGAGCCCGCACAACGGCACGGGCACGCCGGCGACGACCTTCAGCGGCAAGAAGTGCTCGGGAACGGCGACTCACATCGCCCCGGGGAAGGAGGGGCCCAAGGGCTTGTCCTTCTCCAGCGTCCGCTTCGGCTAGCCCCTGCCGCCGCCCGGGGTGCGGCCTCTCCGCCCGTTTCCGCGACGGACGCCGCACCCTGGCCGCCGAGCCCCCCGCGGACGGCTTCCGCGCGTGAGGTCGCCACCGGCCGGTGAGCCGCCCGCTCGGTGGCGGTCCCCCGCCCGGACGGCGGTCGTCAACTCTTCGGACTCCGGGCGCTCCCCGTTCGGGGCCACGACGCCGGACCGGCGTCCGGTCGGGGGACCTGCCCCCTGGGCATCCGGCGGGATGGGGCACGATGGCGGCATGAGCATCGTGAAGATCAACGCACTCACCGTCCCCGCCGAGCAGCGTGAGGTTCTGGAGCAGCGGTTCTCCTCCCGCGCCGGGACCGTCGACTCGTCCGACGGGTTCGAGTGGTTCGAGCTGCTGCGTCCCGTCGAGGGCACCGACCAGTACCTCGTCTACACCCGCTGGCGCGACGAGGCGTCCTTCCAGGCGTGGATGGAGGGTCCGATGAAGGCCGCCCACCAGGGTGGCGGCGAGGGCGGCGGCGAGCGGCCGAAGCCCGCGGCGTCCGGCTCCACCCTCTGGTCCTTCGAGGTCGTCCAGCAGGCGGGCCCGAAGCAGGGCTGACGCGGCACCGGTCGCAGGACCGGCGGCTGTGACCGATCCGGGGCGCCCGCCCACCGCGGGCGCCCCGGACGCGTCACCGGAGCGGGTCTTCCCCGGGGCGGCCCGTGCGGCGCCCGTCCCGGAACCGCCCGCCCCGCCCCCGCTCCTCACTTCGCCAGATCCGGCGGCCGTGGCGTCGGGCCCGTGCGGGGCAGGGTGCGGCGGGCGTCGCCGTTGTGGGGTTCCTCGGCGTCCGAGCCGCAGAGTTCCGAGGTCAGCTCGTGGACCAGCTCCGTCAGGTCGGTCGGCCGGTCCTTCGTCCACCAGTCGCCCAGCATTTGCGCCAGCGACTCCCGCCGGGCCTCGGCCAGCCGCTCCGCGACGGCCTGCCCGGCATCCGTGAGCCGCAGGTCCAGGCCCTCGCGTACGGCGAGGCCGCGTTCCTCGATCTGCCGGGTGGCCTCGGAGATCACGCCGAGCGGGACGGTGGTGCGGTCGGCGAGGAGAGCCGGTTCCACCGAGCCGTGGTGCAGGATGCGCAGCAGCATCCAGCTGGCCGCCGGCTTCAGATCGAGCCCGGCCCGCTCGGTGATCTTCTCGTAGATCCGTTTCCGGCCCTCCGCGCTGCCGAGACGGGACAGCGCCCGGGCGCACTCCTCGTACGAGGACCGCTCGACGGGGTTGGAGGACAGCACCTCGGTGGTGTCCGGCGCCGTCACGCTGGAGCGCAGCGGCTCCTCCTTCAGGAACCAGGCCAGGACGAACGCGACGAGGACGACGGGCACCGCGTAGAGGAAGACGTCGGTGATCGAGGTGGAGTAGGCGTTCAGCACCCCGGCGCGCAGGGCGGGCGGCAGTTGGCCCGCGACCCGCGGGTCCTGGGCGATGGTGGCCGGGGAGATGCCCGGGGGCAGCGGGCGGCCCGCGACGGCGTCGGCGATGCGGGGGCCGAGCCTGCCCGCGAAGATCGTGCCGAAGATGGAGACGCCGAAGGACGCGCCGATGGAGCGGAAGAAGGTCGCGCCGGAGGTGGCGACGCCCAGGTCCTGGTAGTCGACGGCGTTCTGCACGATGAGCACCAGCACCTGCATCACCAGGCCGAGCCCGAAGCCGAAGACGAAGAAGTACAGGCTCATCACCGCGACGCCGCTGTCCGGGCCGAGCCGGTGCAGCAGGAGCAGGCCGATCGTGGTCACGGCGGTCCCGGCCAGCGGGAAGAACTTGTAGCGGCCGGTGCGGCTGACGATCTGTCCGGACGCGGTCGACGACAGGAGCATGCCGAGCACCATCGGCAGCATGTGCACACCGGACATGGTGGGCGTGACGCCCTGGACGACCTGCAAGAACGTGGGCAGATACGTCATCGAGCCGAACATCGCGAAGCCGATGACGAAGCCGATGACGGAGGTCAGCGCGAAGGTCCGCAGGCGGAACAGGCGCAGCGGCAGCACCGGTTCGGCGGCCCGCCGCTCCACCGCGACGAACGCGGCCAGCAGGACGAGGCCGAGGACGCCGAGCCCGATGATCTGCCAGGAGCTCCAGGGGTAGGTGACGCCGCCGAGCGAGGTCATCAGCACGAAGCAGGCGGCGACCGCAGCGATCAGGAAGGTTCCCTGATAGTCGATGCGGTGGGGGGTGCGGCGGACCGGTATGTGCAGCACGGTGGCGATCACGGCCAAGGCGATCGCGCCGATCGGGACGTTGATGTAGAAGACCCAGCGCCAGCTGAGGTGGTCCACGAACACCCCGCCGAGCAGCGGCCCGAGCACACTGGTGGCGCCGAACACCGCCCCGAAGAGCCCCTGGTACTTCCCGCGCTCCCGGGGCGGTACGAGGTCTCCGACGATCGCCATGGACAGCACGATCAGCCCGCCGCCGCCCAGTCCCTGGAGCGCCCGGAAGCCGATCAGCTCCCCCATGTTCCGGGCGAGACCGCAGAGCACCGAACCGATCAGGAAGATCACGATGGCGGTCTGGAAGAGCTTCTTGCGGCCGTACTGGTCACCGAGCTTGCCCCACAGCGGGGTCGCCGCCGTCGACGCCAGGAGGTAGGCGGTGACCACCCAGGAGAGGTGGTCGAGCCCGCCGAGGTCGCTGACGATCGTGGGCAGCGCGGTGGCGACGATGGTCTGGTCGAGTGCGGCGATCAGCATGCCGAGCAGCAGCGCGCCGATCGCGACGAGAACCGTCCGCCGGTCCCCGGCCCCGACGGGCCCCGCCGGTCCCTCGGTGGGCCCCGCAGGTGCCCCTGCCCCGGTGTCCTGCGCCATGAGCGTCTTCCCCTCTTCCGGACTTCCCGGCCACGCGTTCCCGGCCTGCCTCCGGATCTCTGACCTCCGGGCTTTACGGGGCCCGGGCCCCGTACGGTCTCCGGCCCGCCCGGTCTCCGGTCCGCCCGGCGTCCGGGTGGCCGGGTGGCCGGAGCGCCCGGAGGCGGGTTGCCGGTGGTCGGGCGCCCCGGGACGGGCCTGGCCCGGCTCGGTACCCGGAGCCCGGGGTCCGGGGCGCCGGCCTTCCCGGTACGCGCCTCCTCCCGGCCTCCTCGTCCTCGAAGCCTCCTCGTCGAAGCCTCCTCGTCCTCGCGTCGTCCCTCACGTCGTCGCGGCGCCGGATGCGCACCGGCCGCGGTGAGCGGCCGTGGCACGCGGTCCCGGTCGCCGGGGTGGCCGTCCACGGCGGACGGCCGTCCCTCCATCCTGGTCGCTATGTCCGAATATGGCCCGCCGAGCGGGGGAACGCCGCCGGTGCGGTGCCCCGGCGGGAGAGGGCCCGCGCCACGGCGTCCGGGCGGTGCGCCCCCGCGCATCCCGTCCGGGCACCGCGCGCCGGACCCGCCCCGTGCGGCCACCCGGCCGCCGCCCGCCGTACGCCCCCTGGATGTGCCGGAGTACCTGCGCGCGCCGGGGCGGGGGCGCATAATCGCAGCGGCCGAACGCCCGCGGCGCCCCCGCGGGCCGGGGCACGTCCGCGCGGCTCCGCCGTACGCCCGGAGGCGGGGACAGCGGGCCGCTCCGGGGCCACCGCGCACGTCGGGAGTTCCGGGCACCGCGGGAGGTACCGCTGTGACGTCTGCGAGGTGCCCGTACTGCCTGGCGCCGGAGAGCGGCGGCGGACGGCCGGCGTGCCTGTGCGCCGTGTCCGCCCCGGACGACTTCGAACCGCTGCGCTTACGGCCGTACGTGACGCTGCCCGACCCCGGGGACGCCCCGCCCGCCCCGGCGTTCCCGCCAGGCGCCCCCGGGTGGCAGCCCCCGGTGGCGCCCGCCGCCGGGACCGCGCCGCCCGGGACCGCGCCGCCCGGGGACGCCCCGCCGCCGCTCGCGCCCCTGCCGGATCTGCGCGGGCTGCGGGGCGTCCGCCCGGTGGCGCGGGCCGGGACGGCGCACCGGGCACGGCCGGGGCTCGCGGGGCCGACCTCGCGGACGGTGCGGTGTCCGGAGCCCGGCGCCGAGGCTCCCGCGCCCCCGGGCGCGCGCCCGGGGAAACGCGGCGTCCCGGCCGTCCTCGCCATGGCCGGTACCGCGGTGGCCGTGACCGCCGGACTGATCGGCGGCGAACCGTTCGCCGACCGGCGCGACCAGGCCGCACCGCCCTTCGACGACACGGCGGTCCCGGCCGCCGAGGACACCGCCCCCGACGACGACCGCGTCCCGGCGGACGCGCTGCCGCCGTCGCGCTCCACCGCCCGCGCCTCCTCCCCGGGACCGGCCGCGGACGCGGCAGCCTCCGCCCCCGGCTCCTGGCACCCGCGCCCGCCGGCCCACGCCACCGCCACCCCGCCCGCCCCGGTCCCCCTCGGCGAGGGCGCCACCGGCCGCCGGGTGACCGAACTCCAGCTGCGGCTGCGCGAGTTGGGGATCTTCACCGCACCCGTAGACAGCCGTTACGGCGCGGGCCTGCGGGACGCGGTGGCCCGCTACCAGTCGCGATACGGCGTCCCGGACGACCCCCGCGGCGTCTACGGCCCCGCCACCCGCGCCTCCCTGGAGTCCCATACGTACGGGCCGTAGAGCGGCCGCCTGCGCGAGGGCGATGGAGGTGCCGCCCCAGGCGCCCGGGCGGACCGGTCCGGCGCCGTGACGTGAGGCACACCCGACCCCGGGAACGCAGGGGCGCGCGGGCGGCCGGTGGGAGACCCCGGCGTACGTGCTGAGCAGGCATGACGGGCGGGAGGACGGCATCGTCCGCGCCCCCGGGCCGGGACGCCGGGCGGGGCGGTTCCGGGTGTGCACGCGGCGTTCACGTCCGGGCCGGCGAGCGTTCCGCGGGGGCCGGTTGTCCGCACCCCGGCGCGCTTTGTATCGTGTAGGAACAAAGTGGTTCCGCCCGCACTCCCTGACCGGCGGGCGGAGCCGCTTGACCTCTCCCCCGCGGCACCGGGCGCGCAGCGACCCCGCCTGACGGCGTCCTCCGCACTCCTCGTAGCGCCCAGGAGCCCGCCGATGACGGCCATCACCACGCTCACCGCCCGCGCCGTCCTGCTGGACATGGACAGCACCCTCGTCAACTCCGAGGCCGTCGTCGAGCGCTGCTGGCTCCGCTGGGCCGAGGAGCAGGGGCTGGCCGGCGCGGACGTGCTGCGGGTGGTGCACGGCCGTCAGGGCTGGGCCACCATGGCCGCCCTCCTCCCGGACCGCCCGATGGCGCAGAACCTCGCCGACAACCGGCGGATGCTGGCGCAGGAGACCGCCGACACCGACGGCGTGGTGCCGGTCCCCGGCGCGCCCGCCTTCATGGCCGCGCTCGCCGGGCTGCCGCACGCCCTGGTGACCTCCGCGGACCGCGCCCTCGCCGATGTCCGGATGGCCGCCGCCGGGCTGCCGATGCCCGCCGTGCGGATCACCGCGGAGAGCGTGGGCGCCAGCAAGCCCGATCCGGAGGGGTTCCTGAAGGGCGCCGCGGAGCTGGGGTTCGCGCCCGGGGAGTGCGTGGTCTTCGAGGACTCCGAGGCGGGCATCGAGGCCGGTCGCGCGGCCGGGATGCGGGTCGTCGGCGTGGGCGGGCGGGCCGCGGCCTTCGCGCCCACGGTGCACGTCCGCGACCTGACCGGCATCCGCATCGAGGCACTGCCGGACGGCGGCTTCGCGCTGCACCTGCCCGGGCAGGACACGGCCGGGGCGTGAGCGCGCCGAGCCGCCACGGGTACGCACCGGGTGGCGCCGTTTCCGGTCGCCACCCGGTGGCGGCTCAGCCGGTGATCGCCTCGTAGAGGCTGAAGCCGGCCAGCAGCAGCATCACGACCGCCGCCACCTTGGTGATCAGCTTCAGCGGGATGTGCTTCATCAGCGTGCGGCCGCCCAGGATGCCCAGGCCCGCGACGGCCCACAGGCCCAGGACGGCGCCGACGCCGACGGAGACCGGGTCGTCGTAGCGCGCCGCGAGGTTGGCGGTCATGATCTGCGTGAGGTCGCCGAACTCCGCGACCAGGATCATCATGAAGCCCGCCCCGGAGACCTTCCAGAAGCTCTGGTCGGCGGGCTTCTTCACCTCTTCCTCGTCGTCGTCCTTCTTGAAGAGCAGCACGGCGGCGCCGGCCAGGAAGAGCACGCCGACCACGCCCTGGACGAGGCGGTGCGGCAGCAGCGTCAGCACGCTGCCCGCCGCGATGGCCAGCGCCACATGGACGAGGAACGCGGCGGCGACGCCGGCGAAGACGTACGAGGCGCGGTAGCGGGTGCCGAGCATGAGACCGGCCAGGGCGGTCTTGTCGGGCAGCTCCGCGAGGAAGATGACGCCGAAGACGACGGCGGCGACGGTAAGGCTGAACACGGGGTGGGATACCTCGTTCGGTCGGGCCGCACCGAGGGGCCCGTATCCGGGGTCGCTTCGGCACGGCAGCGTCAGGACACTGCGGCCGAAGGTCTCGCTGGCCCGCGTGCGCCGGTGATCCTGCGCTCACGAGCCTCCGGGCGCCGGCCCGCCGCGAGGGCGGGCAGTATGTCGACGGTCCGGCGAAGAGCTACTCCCCTTCTGCTCCGGCCAAGAGTACGGGGTCGCCCCGTCCGCGCGCGAACGGCGCCGGGACCGCCTCGCCCCGAGGCCCGTGCCGCTCCCGGCGCGAACCGCCCTGCCGCGCCCGCCCGCACGCGCCGCAGGCCTCCGGGCGACGGCCGGAAAGCACACCGGGCGGCGTGACCAACCCCACTCCCCGGTGCCGGACCGCCCCCACCGGGTCGCGGCGAACAGCCGCACGAGGAATCCCGGCAGTCACGGCAGCGCCTTCGCGTCCCGGCCGACGCGGCGCGCGGGGCCGCGGCGGCGCCCGGTCCGGACACGGCGGCGTCCCAGGCGGAACAGCGGGCCCGCAGGTCACCCCGGGCGCGGCGGCGACCGGCGCCTTCTCAGGGGCGGCCCGGGACCGTCGTTGACCAGCGGCAGTGCGCGCGCCCGGCAGGGGGCGCGTGCGCGGGAGCGTTCCAACCTCCGTGCTCCGACACGAACATGGCGCCACGTCAAGCCCTTGAACTGACGTGAACATGTCGTCACTCTGTTACCCGGCGCCCATCCGCCGGCCACCCCAGGCCGCCAGCATGGGCCCGCCCCGCTTCCAACTTCCCCCCACGTCAAGGGAGTTACGATGCCCAAGGTCTACGCGCGTCGCCTCACGGTCGCCGCGGGCTCGGTGCTCGCGCTCGTCGGCACGGTGGCGCTGACCGGCACCACCGCCGAGGCGGCGCCGCCGAGCCCGCCGAGCGCGGCCACCGCCCGCACCTACCTCTCCGAGATCAAGGAGCAGCCCGAGGGTTCGTCCGACGGCTACAGCCGCGACAAGTTCCCGCACTGGATCACCCAGGAGGGCGCCTGCAACACCCGTGAGGTGGTGCTCAAGCGCGACGGCACCGACGTCAAGACGGACGACAAGTGCGCCGCGGTGAGCGGCACCTGGGTCTCCGCCTACGACGACGTCAAGACGACGGACGCGTCCGACTTCGACATCGACCACGTCGTGCCGCTCTCCGAGGCGTGGAAGTCGGGCGCCTCGACGTGGACGACCGCGCACCGCCAGGACTTCGCCAACGACCTGACCCACTCCCAGCTCATCGCCGTCAGCGCCTCCTCCAACCGCACCAAGGGCGACAAGGACCCGGCGAAGTGGCTGCCGCCGAAGACCTCGTACCGGTGCGAGTACGCGCGGATGTGGGTCTGGGTGAAGCACACGTACGAGCTGACGGCGAACTCGGAGGAGAAGGCCAAGCTGAAGGAGATCCTCGACGGCTGCTGACGCCGCCGGGCGCCCGCCGGTCCGGCGCGCCGCCGCCCCGGCCGACGCCGCCGACACCCCCTCGATCGCCGCCCGCCGCCCGGAGTCCGCTCCGGGTGGCGGGCTCCGTCGTGTCCGGAATCCGGGGGGCCGAGGGAGGGGCCGCGGGCCGGGGCCGAACTCCGGGACATACAGGGGCAGTCGGGGACACGGGGGCACCCGAGGGCGGGCGGTGCGCGGATTTACCGGCGTCCGGACCGTTGACGCGTCCGGCCGCGCGCGGATGATTGGTTCAGACCAATCGGTTCGGTGCGGCCGACCCTTGGTTAGAGATTGAAGTTGCAAGCACTATTAGGCATCCCTAACCTATCCCTCCATCGGTTGTACGTCCCCTCCGGAACCGTAGGAGTCCCCACATGTCTGCTCCGCTCAATCCGCCCACCATCCGCCATACCGGCACCAACGCCACATCGGCGCCGCTGACCGCGCGCTACGCGCCGCACGTCCTCGCCCTCTTCCGGATCGTCGTCGGACTGCTCTTCGCCTGCCACGGCGCGGCCTCACTCTTCGGGGTGCTCGGCGGCGCGATGGGGCAGGGCGCGACCGTCCCGGCGGGCTCCTGGCCCGGCTGGTACGCCGCCGTCATCCAGTTCGTCGGCGGTCTCCTGGTCCTGCTGGGCCTCGGCACCCGCGCCGCCGCCTTCGTCAGCTCCGGCTCGATGGCGTACGCGTACTTCTCCGTCCACCAGGGCAGCGCGCTGTGGCCGATACAGAACGGCGGCGAACCGTCCGCGATGTTCTGCTGGGCGTTCCTGCTGATCCTCTTCCTCGGCCCCGGCGCCTGGTCCCTCGACCGTCTCCTCTTCGGCAACCGCGACCACGCACCCGAGGCGGACCCGGCGGGCGCCCCGAGGGCGACGGTCTGACCGCCGACCCCAGCGGGCCGCCCGCTCACGGCCCGCTCCCCCGTACGGCGCTTCCCGGATCCCCGGGGGGCGCCGTGCGCCGTCCGGGCACACGGGCCGAATCCCCCGGGCGAACGTGAAACGAACAACATCTGTCCCCCTGGGACAAAAGCCGCCGCATCCCAGGCGTACGCTGTATAGCCGTAGTGCCGCCCCTGCCGCCCCATGCGACGTCGCGGCGGGGTTCGGACCGGGAGTGGCACGTTGTTGGAAAGCCTGGGGCCCGTCAGTGGCACCCCCTGGGTGTACGCCCTGGTGAGCCTCTCGATCACGCTCGACGTCTTCGTGCCGTTCCTGCCCAGCGGCGTCCTGGTGATCGCCGCGGCCACCGCGGCGGCGGGCACCCGTACCGCCGCGGGCGCGGTCGGCGCCACCGTGGACGGCGGCGCCCCACTGCCGGAGCTGTGCGCGCTGGTGCTGTGCGCCGCGACCGCCTCCGTCTTCGGCGACATGGTCGCCTACCGGCTCGCCCGGCGCGGCGGCGACCGCTTCGACCGCGCGATCGGCCGCTCCCGCCGCCTGGCCGCCGCCCAGCAGCGCCTGGGCACCGCCCTCACCCGGGGCGGCGGCGCCATCGTCGTCCTGGCCCGCTTCGCGCCCGCCGGCCGCTCGGTGGTCAGCCTGGGCGCCGGGGTGGCCCACCGCACGGTCCGCGAGTTCCTGCCCTGGTCCGCGCTGGCGGGCCTGGCGTGGGCCGGGTACAGCGTCAGCCTCGGCTACTTCGGCGGGCAGTGGCTGGGCGCCTCCTGGATGAGCACCGTGCTCTCCGTCTGCGCCCTGGTCCTCGCCGGTTCGGCGGCGGTGTTCCTGATGCGCCGCCCGGAACGCCGCGCCTCGGCCTGACCGCCGGCCCCGAGAGGGGGTGCGCCGCGGCGCACCCCCTCGGCACCCGTTACGCGCCGGCCTCCGGCTCCCCCGTGCCGGCCGTGGTCTGACCGGGGACGACGGCGATCGGGCAGAGGGCGTGCAGCAGCACCGCGTGCGCCACCGAGCCGAGCCGCCGGCCGAGCGGCAACCGGCGGCGGTGCCGGGCGACGACCACCAGATCGCTCTCCAGCGAGGCGTCCACCAGCATCCCCGCCGCATCGGCGCCGCGCAGCTCCACCTCCACCTCGACCTCCGGGTGGTGCCGGCGGTAGGGGTCGAGCACCTTCGTCAGCTGATCGGCGAGCGCGTCCTCGTACTCCTGCTGGGTGGCCTCGTAGGCGGCGAGGTACTCGAAGGCGGGCGGCATCAGGAGCGGCCAGGTGTAGCCGGAGACGACCCGCAGGCGGGCGCCGCGGCGGCCCGCCTCGGCGAAGGCGAAGCCGATGGCGCCGGGCTCGTCCTCCTCCGCGTCCACGCCGAGGGTGATCTGCGGCCCGCCGAGCCCGAGCCGTTCGCCGTCCGCGCGACGTCCGCCGCCGCGGTCCGGGCGAGGCACGATGACGACCGGGCAGGCCGCCTGACCTGCGGCGGCCAGGCCGTTCGAGCCGAGCAGCAGGCTGGCGAAGCCGCCGCGCCCGCGCGAGCCGAGGACCAGCATCCGGGCCTCGGCGCCCAGGGCGGGCAGCACCCCGTCGGGCAGTCCGCCGATGCTGCGGAACACCGGATCGGGCTCTCCCTCCGCCCCCTCCCACTCGTCGCGCAGCCGCGCCAGGACGGGGTCGCCGCCCGCCTCCCCGGCGGCGGCCCGTTCGGCCGTGGCGTACGGCCATACGTGGACCACGTGCAGCGGCGCCGCCTGCAACCGCGCCGCCTCCCTGCCCCAGCGCAGCGCCCGCTCGCTGTCGGCGGATCCGTCCACCGCGACGATGACCGGAAGGTTGCCCTCCATGCGACTCTCCTTGGATCTGTGGGGTTCTCTCACGGGCGGGAGCCCGTCGAACGCCGGGCGGGAGAGCGGTGTCCGATGCCGCGCGCGGCGCGTTCCGCGGAAGCCCGCTCCCCGGCACGCGCATACGGAAAAGCCCGCCCTGCGATGGTTGAACACCTCCCACACCCTTCGCCCCTTTACCGCTGCTCTCATCCTGCCCCGCCGGCTGCCGCACGGCACGGGCCGAAGGTCCCGTCCCGTGCCGTTCCGGGGCCCGGACCTCGGACGACGGCCCGCGCGCACCGGTGCGGCCGTCCGCCACCGGGTAGAGTCGGCCGTCACCGACCCGCCGCTCCGCCCCCGTGCCCGCGCACGCCGAGGGCGGCGCCCGCCCCACGGCGGCCGGCCGGGTTCCGCACCATCCACACGAGGCACATTCAGGTGAACGCACCGCCGGTCGTCGCATGGACCGAGGCCGACGAGGCCCGTACCGCCGCATGGCGCTCCGAGAGCGGTGCGCCGCCCCCCAAGCGCGTCGCGGTCGTGGACGACCGGCTGAAGGCCGACGCCGCCTACAAGCTCGTCTGCGAGGGCACCGCCCTCCTGTGGCGCGGCGATTTCCACAACGCCCGGCAGATGCTGACCGCGCTGGCCCGCCGCATCGACCGCCGCCCGCGCAAGGCGCCGCCCACCGACCCCACGCTCGCCTTCCACCGCCACCGCGCGGCGCAGAACCAGCGCGCCCGCATCCTGGGCATGCTGCTCGTCCCCCTCGACGCGGAGCTGGCGGTGCCGTTGCCGCGCGCCCCCGACGTCCGCGCGGCGTGCGCGGCGGCATACGGGCCGCCCGCGGAGTCCGCGACCCCCGACGACACCGCCTCGGTGGTCTCGCTGCGCGAACTCCTCGGCCTCGTCGGGGCGTACGAGTGGCGCCGCAAGGGCGTCGAGATCCCGGCGCTGGGCGGCGACCGCATCCACCCGCACTACGGCGTCTTCTCCCCCGCCCGGGGCGAGTACGTCGACCTGGTGGCCGAGGCGCCGCTGCCCTCCGCGGAGCTGGCCTTCGACATCGGCACCGGTACGGGCGTCCTCGCCACGGTGCTGGCCCGCCGCGGCGTGCGCCGCATCGTCGCCACCGACCAGGACCCGCGCGCGCTCGCCTGCGCCCGGGAGAACACCGCGCGGCTGGGCGTCGCCGACCGCGTCGAGATCGTCGAGGCCGACCTCTTCCCCGAGGGGCGCGCCCCGCTGGTGGTCTGCAACCCGCCCTGGGTCCCCGCGAAGCCGTCCGCCCCCGTCGAGTACGCCGTGTACGACCCGGGGAGCCGGATGCTGCGCGGCTTCCTGAACGGCCTGGCGGACCATCTGACGCCGGGCGGCGAGGGCTGGCTGATCCTCTCCGACCTGGCGGAACACCTCGGCCTGCGCCCGCGCGCGGAGTTGCTGTCCGCCTTCGACGCGGCCGGCCTGACGGTCGTCGGCCGCCATGACATCGCCCCGCGCCATCCGCGCGCCCGCGACGCCGACGACCCGCTGCACGCGGCGCGGTCGGCGGAGGTCACGTCCCTGTGGCGGCTGGCGGCGCGCGCCGGGAAGAGCTGACCGCGCCCTGGCGGGGAGCCGGGGCGCCCTCGCGGGGAGCGCGGGGCGCCCTCGCAGGGAGCCTTGGCGTCCTCGCCGAGCCGGGCCCCCCTCGCGGGGAGCCATGGCGTCCCCCTCGGGCACCATGGGACCCACCATGGATCCTCAGCATCTCCTGACCCGCGCCCGCACGCTCGCCGCCGCCGCGACACCCGGGCGCCGACGGCTGCTCGGCATCGCGGGACCGCCCGGCGCCGGCAAGTCGACGCTCGCCGCCCATCTGGTGGCCCGGCTGGGCGGGCAGGCGGCGCTGGTCCCGATGGACGGGTTCCACCTCGCCACCGCCGAACTGCGCCGCCTGGACCGCCTGGGCCGCAAGGGCGCCCCGGACACCTTCGACGCGGACGGCTACACCGCCCTGCTGGAGCGGCTGCGCCACCCCGTCGCCGGATCGGTCGTCTACGCCCCGGAGTTCGACCGCCGCATCGAGGACCCGGTGGCCGGCGCGCTCCCCGTACCGCCCGAGGTCCCGCTCGTCATCACCGAGGGCAACTACCTCCTGCTGGACGCGCCCGAGTGGCGGCGCGCCCGCGCGCTGCTGGACGAGGTCTGGTACGTGGATCTGCCCGGTGCGGAGCGGGTACGGCGGCTGATCGCGCGTCATGAGCGGTTCGGCACCGCGCGCGAGGCGGCAGAACGCTTCGTCCACACCTCGGACGAGGCCAACGCCCGCCTGGTGGCGGCGGGCCGCGAACGCGCCGATCTCGTCGTGACGTTCGGCCCCGGCACCGCGCCGCGGCCGGCCGGCGACGCCTGAACGGACACGGCACGGCCACCGGTCGGAGCGGCCCGGGGAACTCCCCGGCACTCGGCGCCCGATCCGCACGTTGCCCCAAGGGACCGGCGCATCCCGCGCACCCCACCCATCCCACCCACCTCGTACGACACCGCTCACGAAGGACGGACGGAGCATGACCCAGGGCATCAGCGCATGGAGCGACGTCGAGAACGGCACGGTGCCGATCACCGACGGCGAGCTGTTCTACGAGGCCGCCGGCACCGGCCCCGCCGTGGTGCTGCTGCACGGCGCGCTGCTCGACCAGCGCATGTGGGACGAGCAGTTCGTCTGGCTCGTCAACTCCGGCCTGCGCGTCATCCGGTACGACCTGCGGGGCCACGGCCTCTCCGCCACGGCGACCGGCGACTTCGCCCACCACGACGATCTGCGGGCGCTGCTCGACGCGCTCGCGGTGGAGCGCGCCGCCCTGGTCGGCCTCTCCCACGGCTCCCGGGTCGCCCTCGACGCGGCGCTGGTCCATCCCGACCGCGTCACGGCGCTGGCGCTCGCCTCACCGGGCATCAGCGGACGCCCCTTCACCGACCCGTTCCTCCTCGGCCACCTGCGGGAACAGGCCGCCGCGAGCGGCGAGGAGGACGGCGTCGAGCGGTACGTCGAGCACTTTCTGCGCGCCTGGGTGGACGGCCCGCACCGGGCGCCCGAGGCGGTCCACCCCGGGCTGCGCGAGCGGCTGCGGGCCGCCGCCGAGGCCAATGTCGAGGTGCACGCGGAGGGCACCGGAATGCCCCTGGAGGCCGGCGCCGCCGCGCGCCTGGGCGAGCTGCGCGTCCCCACCCTCGTCCTCGACGGCGACCTCGACAGCCGCGACATCTCCGCCAACGCGCACGCCATCACCCTCGCGGTGCCGGGCGCGCGCCGGGTCCGGATCCCCGGCGCCGGACACATGGTCAACCTGGAGAACGCGGCCCACTTCGACCACGCCCTCCACGGCTTCCTCGCGTCCTTGAGCCACTGAGCGGGCGCCGCACGGTGGGGCTGCTCCCCAGCGGGCGACCGGGCGGGGCTGCTCCCGAGCGGGCGCTGCCCGGCGGGGCCCAGGTGGCGTCCGCAATGGCCAATGGCTAATGGCTCAGGTGGCCTGACCGGCCGCCGCGCCCGTCTCCCGGTCCGGCCCCCAGCGGGCCAGCGCGGCGGCGAGGTCGAGCGGACGCAGCCGGTCCGGTTCGTCCGGGCCCGGCCAGTCCTCCCGGGGCACCCGCCACATGACCTCGAACTCGTTGCCGTCCGGGTCCTTGGCGTACAGCGACTTCGACACCAGGTGATCGCTCTCGCCGACCAGCGCACCGCGCCCGGCCAGCAGCTCCCGCGCCGCGACCAGCTCCCGGAGCGTGCCGACCTCCCAGGCCAGGTGGTAAAGACCCACCCGCCCGGCCTCGGGCCCCGGCGCGCCCTCCCCCACGGCGAACAGCCCCAGATCGTGATCGTTCAGGGACCCGGCCGCGCGGAGGAACGCCACCCGGCCGGGCACCTCGTCGACCGGCGCGAGCCCCAGCGCCTCCTCGTAGAACGCGACGGACACAGCGACGTCCCGCACGTACAGCACCGCATGGTTCAGCCTGCGCACCGGCACCGCAACCGCCTCTCTCCGCACCCGCGGCAACGTCAATTACGCACCAGCAACACGATCCCGGCGAGCACCACACCCAGGAGCAGGGCGAGGGCGCCGTACCGGAGCCGGTGCGAGCGCAGGACGGGAACCCAGCGGTCCAGGGCGTAGCGCCCGGGCCCGGTCAGGGCGAGGCCGGCCGCGCCGAGGGTCAGCAGCAGCTCGTACTCGACGCCCTTGGGCGCGAAGAAGCCGCCGCCCCACTTGACGGCCAGCGCGTTGATCATCGTGCCCACGACTGCGGCAGCGGCCAGCGGCGTGAACAGCCCGACGACCAGCCCGAGCCCGCCCAGCACCTCGCTGAGCCCGGCGATCACGGCCATGGTGTGACCGGCCGGGTAGCCGCTCATCGTGAAGAACTGCCCGGTGCCGTCCAGCCCCGGCCCGTCGAACCAGCCGAACAGCTTCTGCGCCCCGTGCGCGGCCATCGTCAACCCGATGACCAGCCGCAGCACGAGCAGGCCCGCGGCGTAGCCGTGCGGGGACGAGTCGGGATGTTCCGGCGCACCGGCGCGCGCCGTCGAAACGGTACCGAGGGGGGTGGTCATGACGATCCGCTCTTTCGGACGGGGACACGGAGAAGATTTACTTGAAACTTCAAGTCATCGCCTTCGACGATACACAGCGGGCCCTCCGGGGACAAACGGCCCGGCGGGCGGCACCGAAAGCCGGCTCCGGACATGCGGAAGGCCCCCGCAGACTTCCGCGGGGGCCTTCCGAGGGGCCTGAGTGCCAGGCGGGCATCAAGCAGGCCGCTCCGGGTGCCCCGCAGCGGCCCGCCCCTCCCGGGACAGCAACACCCACCCACCGACCAAGGCCAGAACGGCGACCACGGCAAAGGCGACACCACCGAGCCCGAAAAGCGCACGCTGCCACCACACCCACCTCACCCCGGGCGCCACGGCGTTCCCGATCATGACCGGCCCACCGAGCAACACGAAGAAGAGCCCACGCGCATCCCACGACCAGACCGAGCCCCGCCGCCCGTCCCGCCCATACGGCAACACGGCTCGCGCAACCTTCACGGCAAGCCCCACGAACCCACCGCCACTCCACTTCTCCCCCGACACGCCCGGCCCCTCCCCTATGGCGCCCACTCCGCGCCCCGCTGCCGTCACTCCCGAACGTCAAAGGCCCCCGCCACAATCGGCGAGGGGCCTTCTCCCTGGTGGGCACAGACGGATTCGAACCGCCGACATCTGCTTTGTAAGTTCGATCCAGCCTCGACGAAGTGGCTGTTTGCCCTGCACGTGATCGCCGCCTAAGGCTGTCGACGGACGTCACTGTCTGGGACCGTTGATGTCAGCGTTGGATGTCAGCAGAGCAACTCTGGCACCAAGCAAGGCCAGGAAGCCATCCAGCATGTCGACCCAACCCTGCCAAACGTGCTGGCTTGCGCACCTCCAGAGCAACGGACACCCCTCGGCCCTCGCCCCTCCAGCCGTGGAGGACATCACGGCCACGTTCTTTGAGTGAGTGCGCTCACGAAGACCGGCGTCCAGTGGGGCAGCTGGCACACACGAGACACCTGGGTCACTCACCGAATCGGCCAAGTACGAGTACTGACCGGCTCGGACCACGCCACAGCCCTTCCGTCACAACCTTCAGGAATCTAGTCTCAGCCCCAAGGCGACTGACATGTAGGGGCAGCATGACGAACGGGGCGTTGTGAACATACCGACGCTAATGCTACTCGGGGCAGCTGGCGGCTCAGTGCGCGGCGTGATCGATCTATACACCAGCGTGCTTACTTGGCAGGAGGCGCGACGGAGCTTCCGAGCAGAGCCACCCAGCGCAGAGGAGGAGGCCCCACCCTTTTCCCGGTTCTTCGACCCCTTCGCAGACTCGATTGCGATATGCATTCACGTGGCAATGGGGGCCGGCGTCGCCGTACTACTGGGAAGCACCGATCAAATCAGCGGCGCCTACGCCGCGCTCATTTCTGGAATATCTGCACCAGCAATTCTGACTCAGATTGGCCGAATTTCATCCATTTCTGAAGCCTTGGGCGCCACACCGCAGGATGCATCTGGGGACCCACCCGCATCATCAAATCCAGCCCCTCAGATTGCGCCAAACGAGTCGCCGAGAGCCACTCAGTTTAGGGATCCGAAACCTTCCAGCGAAGGGGTTTCACAGCGTTCGGCCGACAGTGGGAGCTCCCTGTGACTTCTCTGCAGGCAATCTTGAAGTCTACCTTGGGAGCAAAGCCACGCCCCAGTGCGAATAAACCCCATCGCGGTCGGGGCTGGTATGAGCTGTCAAAAATTAGAAGAATCGCCGCCGCAACCCTATCAATTCCCGCGCCTGAGGATACGAAGCAGGAAGCCCAGTCCGCAATTCAAAGCCAAGCCTCTGAGACGATTGAGAGCCTTGGCGGACTCACCTCCCCCTTTGTACCACACACGGAATATAGCGAATTGGAAGCCGTATGCGGCGATCTTGACTTAATTCATACGGCACTTTCTGCGGTGATCGCCTCGGAAGAGCAGGCACCCCTGATGGGGGGAATTTTTCTCAATTCTGCCCGCAGATCTGTAGCGCGCCTGAGCAATGGACTGATGGGGCACAAGATAGGAAAAGGGGATTCACTGCGACTGGTGAACCTTATCGGCCACAATCTCGTGGAAGCCGAAAGAGATTTCAATCGCCAGCAAGGAGTGATCGAAAATGAAGAATTCAACAGGAGGATCGAAGAATTGACCGATCTGGTTATCGGCATCTCGGTCCGCGTCGAGGGGCTCCGGCCTCGCATTGCGCACCTATTTGACGATGCAACCGATCGCGCAACACTAACTTCATCTCCTAGCTGATTGGCGAGAATCGGAAGGAATGAGAAACCCAAAGAAGGCGCGCCGCAACAAGGGCTCGAAGGCGAAGACGCGATCAGAATTTGTGAACAGACGGCGCCATGACCCTAATTGGTGGGAGCATCCATCCATAAATTCCGCCCGCGGCGGAACCCCTGAGGCATTGGACTTGCTCAACCGCATGCTGAGCGACCACGAGATGGCATGCCACGCCACCTTTCTGAGCGACCCGATCTTCGGAAAGTCGCTCAGTGAAGATCCTGCTGAGCTGTTACCTATTCTCATGTTCGAGCCAGCCCGGCTTTTCGCCGCGAAGGATACCAAAACTGGTTCCGTTCATGAACTGCGCACCGAAACGCTCGTTAGTGGCGGATTTCGTAGACTATCCGGCCCTGCCTGGGCTGTAGCTACAGTGCCAGGCTGGAGCGTTCAACGGTCCGACAAAACATTAATGCTGAGAGAACCAGACGGCGAAGTCATTGCGCGTGGCGAAACTGAAGTAAATCCATATTGGATCTCAGTCGCCGAGGATCTCGGCTACACCTTCGTACTCCACGGGTACCCTCTGGGGATTCGACTACCGCCAGGTAAAACCGCGGAATCCTATACCCTTACTGAACGATCTGCCGAAATCGGTGTGGCGCGCCAGAATGGCCTTCTAGTAGGCGGCCTAATCGAATGGAAGGGGGAAATGCATGATGCAGTAAACTGGACCTTACTCCCTCGGGGAGCATTCGGAATGCCATTCCCAGTCGCCTACGTCCCCATGTGGAATTTCCTGCCTCACGGCGGACCGCAATCGTTCGGCTTCTCTCAATTCAATTCCGATGGTTATTTGCCAACGGCTCGGGGATTAGTCGCGAACCTAACTGCAACAGATTTAGATTTGGATCGCCCGGATGAATCGAGCTACGCAGATCAAGGTGTTGCCGGATACCGCAATGGCGGATCGTCGCGCGAGCGGCAATTCTTTGAATCGTGGGCTTCGGACATACGTCGCGCAGGCGGCCTGGTCGTAATGGTCGGCATCCGTGAAATGCCAGCGGGTCCCGGAATCGGCTTCGATGCCGTTCGTATAGCAAGGGATGTAGCCAAGGAAGCATGGATAGCCCGCGTTCCGCTCGCTGGTACGCGATAACTCAAGGGCGGCGGAGCGGCTTTGGGCTGGAGCTGCTTTGGGGCGAGTGATCATGGCCCAGTAAGCTGATGGCGCGTCGGGCAGGTTGTGGACCTGCCCGGTAAAGCACGACGTTGGGGCCATGATCGTAGAGGCTCGCCCCAAAGTGGCTGCCTAAAGCCGTGGAGCCGACCGCCCCAGCCACGACGTTCCCCTTCTCTGACCGCAAGCGGCTGGCCGTCGAACCGCGCGGCACGGGCGCCGGCCGAGTTGGAGCGGGGCGGAGACAGGAGCGCAGGCCCGGGCGGGGGCCGGGCCGCGCGCGGGGAGCGGAGCGAGCCGCCTTGAACTCGTAGAGAAGGTTGCTACTCAGTACGGCATGGGGGCCTTCGGGCGGGGCGTGAACGTCTCGGTGCAAGCGGGGAGTTCGGCAGCCGTGCGGTGGGCCAGGTCGAGGAAGAGGACTGGCCGGGCGGTCCACTCGATGCGGGTGTCGCGGTGGCCGACGACGAAGGCGTAGGGCGTGTTGTACGCCAGGGTCTCGATGGCGCTCACGTATCCGCCGGCCATCCACTTCCGGGCGTGCGCCGCGGCTTCGGCTTCGAGCGCCGAGGTGATCGTGCTGAGTGCGACGCGAATCCAGCGGACGGCCTGGACGGCGCTGTCGCCCTCACAAGAAGCGAGCAGTACAGGCGTCTCCCCGGTCGCCGGGCTCTGGGTCCAGCACTCGCACCAGTAGCCGGGGCGAGGTGCGGGCACAGCCGTGGGACTCATTGCGTCCTCCCTGCGGGACTCACGGACAGCGTGTAGTGGACGGCTTCTTCGCGGATCGCGAAGAGGTAGGACTCGCCTCCGGCAAGGGCACGTAGTGCGTCCTCGTGGGCGGTGCTGTCGCTGAGCCAGTAGCGGACCGGTCTCGCCGCCGGGGCATCGAGCTGGTCCGCGATGTCGCGGACTCGGCCACGGAGCCAGCGCAGGGCAAGGCGTGGAGTGGTCGCGGAGCCTAAGCCGAGGCAGATGAAACGGCCCTCGTGGAGCACGTGGGCAACGGCCTCGCACCGGTAGCGAGGGGCGTCGGCAGCGTCATCACCTCGATCGCGGCCGATCCCGCGCAGCGCCCGAAGTCCTCGGCCAACTTTCCCCGGCGAACTTTCGCGTTCCCGCCCAGCAGCTAGGCGACTACTCATATACTCGTGCATACAAGTTCCTTTACGCTGGTGGGCCGCTATGGGCAGTGGGTTAGAGCTAGACGAGTTTGACGCCGTCGTGTGCTCGTACGGCGGGTGGCGATGTGGCGTCGAGGGCGTCCAGGACGCGGATCGCGTACGCCTCGTCGGCGAGT
Source organism: Streptomyces sp. NPDC000404 (assembly GCF_040300365.1). Lineage (NCBI taxonomy): Bacteria > Bacillati > Actinomycetota > Actinomycetes > Kitasatosporales > Streptomycetaceae > Streptomyces > Streptomyces sp. NPDC000404. The sequence goes on from NZ_JBEPDN010000001.1 coordinate 591,271, forward strand.
TCGGTGACTTCCTCGCGGGTCGCCCAGCGCAGGGCGCGGGTTTCCTCGCCGGTCGTGGGAGTGCCGTCGAGGGCTTCGCAGCGGAAGACCATGGAGACGATCAAGCCGGTCATGTTCTTGTAGATGCCGGTGAGGGTCGCCGGGAGGGCGATCTTGATGCCGGTCTCTTCGAGGACCTCGCGCTGAAGCGCTTCGGGGATCGTCTCGCCCGGTTCGAGCACGCCACCAGGCGGTTCCCACTGGCCGTTGTCGCGGCGCTGGATGAGCAGAGCCCGGCCCCGGTCGTCGACGATGACTCCGGCGACGCTCACGGAGTGCGGACGCTCGGCGCTCACGGAACTTTCATCCCCTTCGGCTGGCTAGGCTTCCCACCGTAGCAACAGATGTCAGCCGCTCGTCTAGATACCTAAAGGAGTCAACATGCCCGCTCAGGGTACTGCCCTGCTCGGCGCGCTGGACCCCACCAGTGACCGCGCGGTGTTCCGGCAGATCGCCGACCAGCTCCGCGAGGCGATCGACAAGGGCCGGTTCAAGGAGGGCGACAAGTTGCCCTCCGAGACGGAGCTGGTCGAGCACTATGGCGTATCGCGGATGACCGTCCGCAACTCCCTGTCCGTCCTCCAGGGCGAGGGGCTGGTGGTCTCCGAGCACGGCAAGGGTGTTTTCGTCCGGCCGCGTCCGCCGGTGCGGCGGCTGGCCTCGGACCGTTTCGCTCGTCGTCACCGCGAACAAGGCAAGTCCGCGTTCACCGTGGAGGCCGAAGCCGCGGGCAGCCGGCCGGAGGTGGACAGTCTGGAGGTGAAGGAGGAGCGCCCCTCGCAGGACATCGCCACGCGCCTGGGCGGTGCGCGCCGCGTGCTGGCTCGTCGCCGCCGCTATCTGCTAGATGGCCGGCCGGTCGAGTTCGCCACCTCGTACATCCCGCTCGACCTGGCCACCGGCACCCCGATCGCCCAGTCGAACCCGGGCCCCGGCGGCATCTACGCCCGGCTGGAAGAGCTGGGGCACCGCCTCGACCACTTCGACGAGGAGATCCGCGCCCGGATGCCCTCGCCGCAGGAGGTCAAGACGCTCCGGCTGGCGTCCGGTGTCCCGGTCATTCACCTGACCCGCACCGCGCACGACACCGAAGGTCGCGTGGTCGAGGTCTGCGACACCGTGATGGCCGCCGACGCGTACGTCCTCAACTACCAGCTGCCTGCCACCTGATGACGGGGCGGAGGGAACGCTGATGCGCTTCCGCCCCTCCTCCCTCGACTCGTACACACGAGACACCGGGCTCTCGCATAGACGAGTAGCTATCTCTATGTGTCTAGTGATCTTGGTACCCGGGACAGCGGGGCGTCCAGGGTGGGGTTGCCATCAAGTTCTACCGTCAACGCCCCCGTGGAGTGATCTCCACGAGGGCGTTTGGGCTGGTGGGCACAGACGGATTCGAACCGCCGACATCTGCTTTGTAAGAGCAGCGCTCTACCGCTGAGCTATGCGCCCTGGTCGAGGCGACAGACTACCTTGCCGTGCGGGCCGAACTGCAAGCCAGAGGGCATATCGCGAACTTACCGGCCGGTGTGTTCGTTTCTCCCGGGTGGGAGAATGGCAGCCGGTTCCGGGGCGATCCGATCGGGAGAGGGATGTGACGGCGACAGACACGCAGCCGTACGAGCAGCGGGCGCGCCGTCGGGCCCGCGGGGGGCCGTTGCGGGAGGCGGTGGCGTTGGTGCTGCTGCCGTTGCCGCTGCTGGTCGCGGTGGCTCCGGCGGCGTTCGCCGGGGGCGGTACGCGGCGGTGGTTCGGGCGCGGGGACGGGCAGCGGGCCGAGGCGCAGGCCGCGAAGGACGCGGCCGCGGCGGCGTTCTACGAGCTGGACACCGCGCAGCGGGATCTGCGGATCTCGATCGAGACGATCACCGCGGTCGACAACTCGCCGCAGGCCCGGCGGGCGGCCGAGGAGTATCAGGGGTTCATCCGGCGGATCGACGAGGTCAGCCAGGGGTACATCACGGCCGTCGACGCCCATGACCTGGACCGCGACGATCTGGACGGCGCGGCCGCCGGGCGGGCGCGGGCCGATCTGACGCGCGCCCGGGAGGAGCTGGAGCGCACCAAGGCGGATCTGGACCGCTTCGGGCAGGGGCTGGGCCCGCTGCTGGCGGCCGCGGAGACGCAGCTCGCGCGGCTGGCGCCCGCCGTGGAGCGGGCCCGGCAGACGCTGCTCGCGGCGAGCAACGCGCTGGACGCCGTCCGCGCCAAGGGGCTGAAGGCCGATGAGCTGGCGGCCCGGCTGGCGGCGCTCGCGCCGGAGCTGACCAAGCTCAACGAGGGCGCGGGGCGGCACGGCGTCCAGGAGACGATCCGGCGCGCCGACGAGGTGCTGCGCCAGGCCGAGGCGCTGCGGGCGGAGGCCGAGCGGCTGCCGGAGCGGGCGGCGGAGATCGACAAGCGGCTGGTGTCGCTGCGTACCCGTGCGCAGGCGATCTCGACGCGGGCCGGGCAGGTCGATCCGGTCCTGAGCGAGCTGCGGCGGCGGTACAGCACGGCGTGCTGGCAGGACCTCCAGCGCGTCCCCGAGCAGGCGGCACAGTCCGTGGCGCAGGCCACCACGAAGCTGCGCGAGGCCCAGCAGGCGCGGGACGAGCAGCGGTGGGCGGATGCGACGAGCCGGCTGGCGACGGTCCGGGCGCTGCTGGACAGCACGAACGACGCGGTGTCGGCGGCGGGCGAGCGGTTGCAGCGGCTCGACGCGGTCTCCTTCGACCGGCAGCAGGAGATCGACCGCACGCGCTTCGCGGTCCGCGACGCCCAGCGGCTGGCGATGACCGGCCGCAGCACGCCCGACCCCCGCCATGCGCGCCCGTTGGACGACGCGGTCGCCCGGCTGGATCGCGCGGTCGAGGGCCTGGAGGGCCGGCACCCCGACTGGTGGCACTTCCTGACCGAGACGGAGGCGGTACGCGAGACCGCCGCGCGGGTGGTCCGCGAGATCCGCGAGGAGCGGGGCGGCGCCGGGGGCTGAGCGGGGTCCGGGGGGGCAGGGAGCCGGCGGGCGGCGGGGCGCTGTGCCTTCGGACCCGGCGCGGCCGGGTCCGCCCGGCTGCGGGGAGCCGGCGGGGCTGAGGCGGGCCTGGTCGGCAGGGAGCGGTGTGCCTTCGGGCCCGGCGCGGCCGAGTCCCCCGGGGCCCAAGACTCACCCCTCCCCACCAGCCCGGACACCCCCGAGCCCCGCCCCTACCCCATGGCCCCCGTCCCGTCCCCCGCTGCGGTGCGTTGGCGTGACGCAACGCACTGGCGGATGCTGGGAAGCAGCACAAGCCCAGGCGGCACGTACTGCGCGAGGGAGGCGGAGATGGCTGGCACCGGGGCCACCGGAACCATCAGGGTCGGACCGCACGGTCTGCACGGGCCCAGGAATCTGTTCCGCGGGGGCAAGCTGCGTCACACGCGGCTCGACGAGCATCTGCCGGTCGACCACCGGCTCAGCAAGGTCTACCGGATCGGCGCGGGGGTGATGGGGCTGATCCTGCTCGCGTTCGGCATTCTCGGGCTGTTCGACAAGATCGGGTTCTTCGACACCGGTGGCGCGACGGTCGCCGGGCTGAACACCAACGGCGCGCTGAGCGTGCTGTCGATCGTCGTGGGCGTGGTGCTCTTCGGCGGGATGGTCATCGGCGGCAACTTCGCCTCGACGCTCAACACCGTGCTGGGCGTGCTGTTCCTGCTGAGCGGTTTCGTGAACCTGGCGCTGCTGGACACCGGCGCGAACTTCCTCGCGTTCAAGATCCCGAACGTGCTGTTCAGCTTCGTGGTCGGGCTGCTGCTGGCGATCTTCGGCATGTACGGGCGGGTCAGCGGCGGACTGTCGCACGACAACCCGTACTGGCGCGCCCGCCACCCCGAGGCGACTCAACGGCCGACGCCCGCCCCCGGCCCGACGGCCGCCCGGCAGGCGGCGCTGGACCAGCTGCGCAAGGGCGAGGAACCGGACACCGGACGGACCGGGGCCTGACCGCCACCGGCCCGGACGACCTGACGCCGCCGGGTGCCCACCCGGCGGCGTTCCCGTGCCGGGCGAGCGGCGTACCCGTACCGGGCGGGACGGGAACGGTACGGAGCACTGCGGAGCACTGTGGAACACCGCAGGCCACAGCGCGGGACGGCGCGGAGAAGCCTGGCCGGGGGCCCGCGGCTAATCTGTCGCCATGCCTCGTTACGAGTACCGGTGCCGTCCCTGTGATTCCACCTTCGAGCTGAGCCGGCCGATGGCCGAGTCCGCCGCGCCCGCCGTCTGTCCGGTCGGGCACGAGGACACCGTCAAGCTGCTCTCGACCGTCGCCGTCGCCGGTTCCGCCCCGGCGCCCGCGCCCGCCGGCGGCGGGGGCGGCGGCTGCTGCGGGGGCGGCTGCTGCGGCTGAGCCCCCCGCCCGTCGCGGCTCCCGGGACGCGGGTGCGGAAGCGGGTACGGAAGAAGACCCCCGGTGTGATGGAGCTGTCCAGGAACACACCACGCCCGGAGGTCTTCACCTCCTACCGTATCTGCCTCTGACCTGCTCGGATGCACCCGGCCCGAAACCGCTCCCCGGCGCCGGGCCGCACCGTCACACGGGCGTGCCCAGGGCCCCGTCCCCCTCCCGTACCGCCTCGTGGAAGGCGCGGAGGATGCGTTCGCCCGCGGCGGCGCCGCGTTCGGGCAGGGCGGTGACGTGCGGGGCGTCCCAGCCGGTGGCGGCCAGTTCGCCGTGGCCGGGGCGCCAGGCGCGGTCCGCGGCGAGGAGGAGGTCGGCGTCGAGCAGGGAGTCGCCCGCGGAGAGGACCTCGGTGGCGCCGGTGCGGCGGCGGACCTCCGCGACCGCCGCGCTCTTGGTCAGCGGCTTCGGCACCGCGTAGACCTTGCGGCCCTGGAGCGAGACGGACCAGCCGCGGGCGTCCGCCCAGGCGGTCAGCTCCTCGATCCAGCCGTCGGGCAGCAGCGCCCGCTCCACGACGAGATAGGCGAAGAGGTCCTCGGCGGTCCGCTCCCGGAGCAGCCAGGCGGGGTCGGCGGCGCGGACCAGATGGGTGTGGACCTCGTCGAGCGGGGCGCAGCCCTCGGCGAGGCGGGCGGCGACGGTGCGCTGCCAGTCGCGGTCCGCCACGCCGTCCACCAGCAGATGGCCGCCGTTGGCGCAGACCGCGAACCGCGGCGGCGGGCCGGGCAGATGGATGCGCAGGTACTGCTCGCGGGTGCGGGTGGTGGCCGGGACGAAGAGCGCCCGGGTGGCGAGGTCGGTGAGCAGCGCCGCCGCGGTCTCCGTCAGGAAGGAGAGCGGCCGTTTCTCGTAGACCTCGACGCAGAGCAGCCGGGGCGCCTCGGCGTCCGGCATGGTGAGGTCCATGGCCGCCGCCGAGTAGATCAGGGTGCGGTCGAGGTCGCTGGCGACGAGGGTGTGCGTCATCAGGCCACCGTCCGTCCGTCGGCGCCGGTCGCCCCGCGGGTGTAGCGGGGGTGGATCAGCCCGACGCAGGCGTAGGGGAGTTCGCCGACCTCCTCGACGGGGACGCCGCGTTCCTCGGCGAGCAGGCGGACGTGGTCGAGGTCGGGTCCGGCGCCGCTGCGGGCGAGGATCTTCCAGGGCACCCGGCGCAGCAGCACCCGGGTGGTCTCCCCCACGCCGGGCTTGACGAGGTTGATGTCGTCGATGCCGTACTCCTCGCTGATCCGCTCGACGGCGGCCCACCCCTCCCAGGTGGGGCGGCGGTCCTCGGCGGCCAGGCGGGCGGCGTCGGCGGCGACGGCGCCTTCGACCTCGGCGAAGCGGGCGGTGACCGCGTCGAGGAAGGTGCCGGAGAGGTCGGCGCCGGCCAGTTCGCGGTAGAACTTCGCGCCGTGGAAGTCGTCCGGGCCCACCAGGTCGTCGCGCAGGACGGTGCGGGATATCAGGCCGGAGACGGTGGAGTTGAGGCAGGCGGACGGGATGAGGAAGTCGTCGCGGGTGCCGTAGGTGTCGACGCAGCCGCCCGGGTCGGCGAGGACCGCGATGCGCGGGTCGAATCCGGGGAACTCCGCGAGGGCGGCGGTGAGTTCGCGGGTGATGGCGCCCTTGCCCGTCCAGCCGTCGACGAAGACGACCTCGGCCGGGTCGTGGTGGGCGGCGAGCCAGCGCAGGGCGGTGGTGTCGATGCCGCGGCCGCGGACGATGGAGACGGCGTAGTGCGGCAGGTCCAGGCCGTGCGCGTGCTGTGCCCAGCGGCGCATCAGCACGCCGACGGGGGTGCCGGCGCGGGCCAGCGAGACCAGCACCGGCCGGGGCGGCACTCCCGCCGGGCGGCCGCGGCGGCGCGGGAGTTCGGCGAGGACGGTCTCGGTGACGGCGCCGACGGCGCGGGCGATCCGGGCGGCGGAGGTCTCCAGCGCGGTGTGGAAGAGCGCCTGGTAGCGCTCGGAGGGCTGGTACTCGACGGGCAGCGACTCCGCGTAGTGCGCGCCGCCGCTCTGGATGGCCTCCTCGCGCTCCTCAGTCGGCGCCTCCAGCGTCACCTCGGACAGGTCCTGGAGCAGCCAGCCGACCTCCTCGGGGGCGTACGAGGAGAACGCGGGGCCGCGCAGCGGCTCGGGCAGGGGCATGGGCGGGGCCTGTCGGTGCGGTGCGGTGCCCTCGGCGTCTTCGGCGGGCCGCGGGGTGTGGGCGGGGACGACCGCGAGGAGCAGCCGGTCGGTGTGGGCGGCGAGGCGGTCCAGCAGGCCGCCGGGGGCGTGGAGTCCGGGGGTGTCGCCGGGCGAGTCGACGACGGCGACGATCGCATCGAAGCGGCGGGCCGGGTCGGCGCCGGGGGCGACGTTGTAGGCGTGGCGCGGGCCGGGGCCGTCGGCCGGGGTGTCGTGGGCGGGGAAGGTGAGGCGGGTGCGGAGGGCGTAGCCGGGGTCGTCGACGGCGAGGACCGGGGAGCGGGTGGTGGTGGAGAAGAACACCGCGGGGCCGTCGTCCGCGCCGGCGCCGCCCGCGGCCCACGTCTCGGCGGCGCGCTCGGCGTCCAGCGCGCCGAAGCCGCCGGGGGCGCCGAGCCGCGCGTCGAGGGCGTGGGCCAGCCGCAGCGGTGCGTACATCAGCTCCTCGTTGCCGAGGACGAGGACGCGGCGGGCGCCCGCGAGGTGGTCGCGGAGCCGGTCGGCCATGGCGGGCAGCGCCGCGTCGAGCCGGGCGCGGTGGGCGGGGGTGAAGCCGTGGCGGCCGCCGTCCGGCAGCCCGTCCGGCCAGGCCAGATCGACCCGGACGGCGGCGTTCCGCGCCTCGGCGGGCGGCGCTTCGTCCGGGGTGTCGTGGGCGGCGACCAGCTCCTGACCGCGCCGCAGGACGTCGGCGGGCAGCCGTACGCCGCCGGCGGCGAGCGCGAGGAGGTCGACGCGGGCGCCCAGGTCGGCGGCGAACTTCTCCAGGTGGCGGCGGTCGCCCTCGGAGCGCATGTCGACGAGGGCGACGACGACGTACCGCTGCCGGGGGAAGCGGGCGTGCAGCGCCTTGATGGTGTTCAAGACCGTGCGGCCGGTGGAGAACTCGTCGTCGACGAGGACCAGCGGGCCGTCGCCCGCGAGCAGCGCCGGGTCCTCGGGCAGCAGCAGATGGGAGGTGGCGTGGGAGTGCTCCTCCTCGAAGCCGCCGGCGGGGGCGACGCCCGCCACCGGACGGCGGGTGGAGTGCAGATACGGCGCGAGGCCCAGCCCGTCGGCGACGGAGTGGCCGAGTCCGGTGGCCGTCTCGGCGTAGCCGAGGACCACCGCGCGGGCCGCCGCGTCGTCACCGAGCAGCGCGCGGACCCGGCGGCCGAGCCCGACGCCGACGCCGTGCACCACACCGGGCCGCTGCGGCACATGCTTGCCGAGCACATGCGACACGAGCAGATGGGCCCGTTTGGGGTTGCGCCGCAGCGCCAGCCCCAGCAGCCCGGGCAGCTGGTCCCCGCCGCTCAGCGAGACCCCGAGCCGCCGGGCGACCCATTCTCCCGTCCACACCACGCGCTTCTTCTCCTCCGTCGACATCTTGGTGGGTGCGGGCGCCGTGCCGGGCCCGCGGGGCGGCCGTGCCGCCCGTCGTCCGCCGCGGTCAGTCCCGCGGCACGCTCGCGGTGAGCAGTTCCACGAAGCCGACGCCCTCGCGGGCCACCCCGAACGCCTCGGCGCGCAGCAGCGTGCGCTCCGCCCAGGCGCGGTGCGGCTTCACCTCGTTCATCTTGTTGGTGTACGCCGAGCGCAGGACGCCGCCGTCGCCGCGCTCGGGCCGCAGGATGTCGGCGGCGTCGCTGAACTCCTCGTGGCTGACGACGGAGAGGGCGTGCACCGGTGCGACGTGCGAGGGGTGGATGCAGGTCTTGCCCAGCAGGCCGTTGGCGCGGTCGAGTTCGATCTCGCGCAGCAGTCCGTCCATGTCGTGCTCGATCAGCGCCGCCCGCAGCTCCTCGGCGCGGCCCTGGAACGGGCTCTGGCGCAGCTGCGGTTTGAACATCCGCTCGTGCAGCCGGAAGTACTCCCACACCGGCCCGGTCACGGTGAACCCGCTGCCGTCGGCCCGGCCCAGCACATTGACCACGTCGGCGATGACGGAGGCGACGATCTGGACGTCGTAGGCGGTCATGTCGGGCGCGCGGCGCAGTCCGTAGGCGGAGCAGAAGTCGGTGACGCCCAGGCGCAGGGCGAGGACGCGGTCGCGGTGGGCGTCGACGGTCGCGGCGATGCCGGCGAGCGTCGCCCGGCGGCTCTCCAGGTGGAGCAGTTGCGGGGACTCCAGCACCGGCATCGCGAAGAGCCGCTGTCCGCAGGCGGTTTCGGTGGCGCGCAGCGTCTCCAGGAACGCGGCGCCGCGCTCGGCGGTGAACTTCGGCACCACGAAGCCGGAGAGGCGGCGCACCGCGGGCCCCATCCGCCGTGCGAGGTCGGCTATCTGCTCGGGGGTGCGGACGCGGATGAAGAGGAGGGGGAGGTCGGCGCCGTCCTCGGCCGCCGCGTCGAGCAGCGCGAACTGCCGGACGAGGTTGTCCTCCCCGGCCACCACCTCGGCGTCGCTGATGGAGTCCTCCAGGCAGAGGACCATCGAGACGACGCCGCGCCCGGTCTGCTTGCGGATGTCGTCGGCGAGCCGGGGCCGGGTGGCGGGACTGTAGAGCGTGGCGCCGAGCGCGGTCGCGAGGGTGCGGGCGGGCGAGGCGGCGGTGAACTCCACCGGCTCCCGATGGAACAACTTCTTCCGGATGTCGGGCCCAAGATGCCCAAAATGCCGCATACAACTCCCCGTATACAGGCGCGAACCGGGCATACCCGCTGCGTCATGACCTCTGGATCCAGCCGATAATCGTACGTGCGAGGGGTGACGGAAAGTTCCCTCGGGCGGGAAATCGCCCCGGTACGCCCGTCCCGCGCACCCACCGGTCCGGGCCCCGCGTTGTCCGCCCGGCCCCGGGGAAGGCAGGATTGCGCTATGACGCACGCCATGCTGAAAGGGTCGAACGTACCCGTGGACACCACGGCCGTACGCGCCGTCCTGCGGTGGACACCCGGCGCGGGCGTCCCGGACGTCGATGCCTCGGCGCTGCTGGTCGGGCCCGACGGACGCGTGCGCTCCGACGAGGACTTCGTCTTCTACAACCAGCCGCAGCACCCCGGCTGCGGCGTCCGTCACCTGGCCAAGACCCAGGTCGGCGAGAGCCTGACCGACAGCCTGGAGGCGGACCTCACCACCCTCGACGCCTCCGTCGACCGCGTCGTCCTCACCGCCTCCGCCGACGGCGGCACCTTCGGCGGCGTGCCGGACCTGCGGGTCCTGCTGTACGACGCGGCGGGCGGCGACGGCGAACCGCTGCTGCTCTTCGACATCGCGCCCGACACCGGCGACGAGACGGCCCTGATCTGCGGCGAGCTGTACCGGCGCGCCGGCGGCTGGAAGTTCCGCGCCCTGGGCCAGGGGTACGACAGCGGACTGCTCGGCCTGGCCACGGAGTTCGGCATCGCGGTCGAGGAGGACGCCGAGGGCCACACCCCCGAGCCGTCCGCCGCACCGGCGCCGCAGCCCACCGCCCCGCCGCTTCCGGACGGCCCGCCGGCGGCGGTCGGCGCCGACGCCCCGGTGGTCCCGCCGCCCTCCGCCTGGCCCGAGGAGGCGGCCGCCCCGCCGATCGCCGCGGCGGGCGGCGGAGCGGGCGACGGCCGCCCCGCGTCCGACCCCGACGCCGCGACCCAGCACGTCCCGGATCCGGCCCAGCTCCCCGACGCCTTCCCCCTCGCCCCGCCGCAGAGCTCCCCGGCGACCGGCGGCTACGGCTATCCGCAGCACGTCCCGCCGCCGCCCGCCCAGCCCCCGGCCCAGCCCCCGGCCCAGCCCGCCTACGGCTACCCGGGCCCGCCGCCGCACCAGCAGCCGGGCCCGCCGCCCTACCAGCCGCAGCCCGCGTACGGCTATCCGCAGCAGCCCCCGGCCTACGGCTACCCGCAGCAGCCGCCCGCGCCGGAGCCGACGTTCGTCCTGCCGCCGCAGGGGCCGCAGTTCCAGCGCCGCTGAGAGCGCGGCGCCACGGAGCGGGCCGCTCCACGGCACAGGCGCGCGCCGGGGCGCGGCGGACGGCGGACGGGCCCGGCGCGGCGGCCGGCCGGGCCGGGGCTCACGCCTTCGACTTGTAGCCCCGGCCCCACTGGAGCCCCCAGCCGTAGAGCCGGTCCAGCTCCGCCTGGAAGCCGTAGACGTACTTCACCTCGCGGCGCACCGTCAGCTCGCCCTTGGTGTTCTCCAGCGTGAAGATCGCGCAGGACCGGGCCTGCGGTGCCCGCTCGTTGAGCGGGATCTCCACCCGCGGCCCGGTGGTCGGGAAGAGCGTGACCACCGCGTGCGTACGGTCGAAGGCGGGCGTGCCGTCGTAGATGTAGACGAAGATCAGCAGCCGCTTGATCTCATCGCTCTGGTCCAGGTTGATGTACAGCGTCTCGCCGGACCCCGAACCGAACCGGTCGTCGCCGCTGAGCTGCACATACGGCGGGGAATTCAGCTCACCCAGGAAGTCGCCCAGCGGCTGCACCACGCCCTTGGTGCCGTCCTTCAGCTCGTACATGCAGGCCAGGTCGAGGTCGATCTGGACGACCGCCGGGCCCTGCGACTGCACCACCTCGGGTGTGAAGATCCGGCTCGGGTGCCGCAACATGGAGCGCAGGCTCCGGGTGTTCCGCTCCCCCAGATCCGTGGTCCGCATCTGCCAGTGCAGATTGACCCGCATATGGCCGTGGTCCGCGCCCTGCTTGCTGAGCGAGACCACCGGTTTCCGCTTCGTCAGCTCGACGACGTACGACCCGCCGCCGTTGTCGAACGCCGGCGCGCCACCGCGCCAGAAGTTCCCGAGGAACGACACTTGCCCACCCCACTGCTCGGACCGATGACAACGGGGCGGCCCGAGGTCCGCACCCCGTGGCCGCCCCGCTGAGAGCGTTCCTCAATCAGGCCGGCGTCACACGCCGGAGGATACTTCGGCCTTCGGCTCGGCGCCGTCGCCGGACCCGGCCTCGCGGCGGTTCTTCACCAGCGAGGACCAGAAGGACAGGCCGATCAGCACGATGCCGATGAGACCGGTGACGACCTCGGGGATCTCGTACTTGATGGTGGCGATCAGGATGAGGGCGAGCGCGCCGATCGCGTAGTGCGCGCCGTGCTCCAGGTAGACGTAGTCGTCGAGGGTGCCCTTGCGGACCAGGAAGACCGTCAGCGACCTGATGTACATCGCGCCGATGCCCAGACCCAGCGCCATCATGAAGATGTCGTTGGTGATGGCGAACGCGCCGATCACGCCGTCGAAGGAGAACGACGCGTCGATGACCTCAAGGTAGAGGAACATGAAGAACGCGGCCTTGCCGGCCAGGCCCACGGCGGCGCCGGTGCCCTTCTTCGCGGGCGCCGTGCCCTCCTCCTCGTCGTCCTCGTCGTCCTCCAGCTTGTCCTCGAAGTACCCGGAGATACCGCCGACGACGAGGTAGGTGATCAGACCGGCGACACCGGAGAGCAGGACCGTGGCGGTCTTGTCACCGCCGCCGTGCGCGACGTCGGTGGCGACCGTCATCGCGGCCACCAGCAGCACGACCAGCGCGACGATCACGGAGAGGGTGTCGAGCTTGCCGAGGCGGGCCATCGGCTTCTCGATCCAGGCGAGCCACTTGTGGTCCCGCTCCTCGAAAAGGAAGTCGAGGAAGATCATCAACAGGAAGACGCCGCCGAAGGCCGCGATGGCCGGATGGGCGGCGGTGACCAGCTCCTGGTAATGGGCCTTGTCGCTGATGGCGAGATTGACCGCCTCGATCGGCCCGAGTTTCGCGGTGATCGCCACGATGACGACCGGGAACACCAGCCGCATACCGAAGACCGCGATCAGAATGCCGAAGGTCAGGAAGATCTTCTGCCAGAAGGCGTTCATCTTGCGCAGGATGCCCGCATTGATGACCGCGTTGTCGAACGAGAGCGAAATCTCCAGGATGGAGAGGATCCCGACGATCGCGAGGCCCTGCCACCCCCAGAAAACGCCGGCCACGGCGAGGCCGACCACCGTGATGGCGAACGACCAGCCAAAGGTTTTCAGGAGCACTGCCTACCCATTTCCCTAGCTCTGCGGGCCCCCGTATACACGGCGTGGCGCCTTTACGAAACGTTGACCCCGAAGTCTAGAGCGATGCCCCGCAGACCGGACGCGTACCCCTGCCCGACCGCCCGGAACTTCCATTCGCCGTGGTAGCGATAGACCTCACCGAAGATCATCGCCGTTTCGGCGGAGGCGTCCTCGCTCAGGTCGTAACGGGCGAGTTCGCTGCCGTCGGCCTGATTCACGATGCGGATGAATGCGTTGCTGACCTGGCCGAAGCTCTGGCCGCGCAGATCCGCCTCATGGATCGACACCGGAAAGACGATCTTGTCGACCCCTTCGGGCACGCCGGTCAGGTCGACCAGGATCGACTCGTCGTCGCCTTCGCCCTCACCGGTGAGGTTGTCGCCGGTGTGTTCGACGGAGCCCTCGGGGCTCTTGAGGTTGTTGTAGAAGACGAAGTACTCGTCGCCCAGCACCCGGCCGCCGGCGCACAGCAGCGCGCTGGCGTCGAGATCGAAGGGGGCGCCTGTGGTGGACCGGGCGTCCCAGCCCAGACCGACCATGATCTGCGTGAGGTCCGGCGCGGCCTTGGACAGGGAGACATTGCCTCCCTTGGCGAGTGTGACGCTCATGGTGTTCGGATCCTCCCCGGTGTCGTGGCGGGCCGCGGCGCACTCCGGGCCGCCGCCCCTGTTGCGCGCGTGCGGCGCCGCACCCCCTTACGGGGCGTACGGCGCCGCACGTGGTCGAACGGTGTCGCGGACCGCACGCCCCCAGGGCGCGGGTCCGCGAGCGGTCAGACGTTGACGCCGAAGTCCTGCGCGATGCCGCGCAGCCCGGAGGCGTACCCCTGGCCGATGGCGCGGAACTTCCACTCGGCGCCGTTGCGGTACAGCTCACCGAAGACCATGGCGGTCTCGGTCGAGGCGTCCTCGCTGAGGTCGTAGCGCGCCAGCTCGTTGCCGTCGGCCTGGTTGACGACGCGGATGTACGCGTTGCGGACCTGGCCGAAGCTCTGCTGGCGGGTCTCGGCGTCGTAGATCGACACCGGGAAGACGATCTTGGCGACATCGGCGGGGACACCGGCGAGGTTGACCTTGATGGCCTCGTCGTCGCCCTCGCCCTCACCGGTGGTGTTGTCACCGGTGTGCTCGACCGAACCGTCGGGGCTCTTCAGGTTGTTGAAGAACACGAAGTTCTGGTCGCTGTCCACCTTGCCCTGGTCGTTCGTCAGCAGAGCGCTGGCGTCCAGGTCGAAGTCCGTACCGGTGGTGGTACGCGCGTCCCAGCCCAGGCCGACGAGCACGGCGGTGAGATTGGGGGCTTCCTTCGTCAGCGAGACGTTGCCGCCCTTGCTGAGGCTGACTCCCACGAGTCCTCCCATAGGTTCGAGGGGTACGTCAAGATTTTTTGCGCCCCCATCGTGCATGGCATCGGATCAACGAATCGATCCTAGTGACCGGTTCCCGCCGATCGCAGATATCACCGGCGAATGTCGGCTGCGGCGGGAACCGGCGCCACCCACGGCGTCGCTCAGAGGGCGGCGAGCGCCTTGACGTACTCGTTCAGGTCGCGGGCGTCGGGCAGGCCGTTGACGACCGACCAGCGCACCACGCCCTCCTTGTCGATGACGAAGGTGCCGCGCACCGCGCAGCCCTTCTCCTCGTCGAAGACGCCGTAGGCGCGCGACGCCTCACCGTGCGGCCAGAAGTCCGACAGCAGCGGGTACTCCAGGCCCTCCTGCTCGGCGAAGACGCGCAGCGAGAACGGGGAGTCGTTGGAGACGGCCAGCAGCTGGACGTCGTCGTTGACGAACTTGGGCAGCTCGTCGCGGAGCGCGCACAGCTCGCCGGTGCAGACGCCGGTGAAGGCGAAGGGGTAGAAGAGGAGGACGACGGCCTTCTCACCACGGAACTGGGAGAGCGTGACCAGCTCGCCGTGCTGGTTCTTCAGCTCGAAATCCGGAGCCTTCGTGCCGACCTCGATCGCCATGGGGTGCATCCCTTCGCTCACGTTCAACAGATATCGGCCCAACCCTACGCGCCCGCCCGCGCGCGCCGGAGGCCGTCCCCGGACAGCTCCGAGCCCCCTCCGGACGGATCCGGAGGGGGCTCGGTGGCGAATGCCGAGGCCGGCTCAGCGCTTGGGCGAGATCAGGCGGCTGCCCGTCCAGTCCTTGCCCGCGTTGATGCTCCGGGTCTGGGACAGCCCCGAGGTCTGCGCGGCCTCATTGATGTCGCTCGGCTCGATGTAGCCGTCGCGACCTGTCTTGGGCGTCAGCAGCCAGATCTGGCCGCCCTCATCGATCAGACCGATGGCGTCCACCAGCGCGTCCGTGAGGTCGCCGTCGTCGTCCCGGAACCACAGGAGGACGACATCGGCGACGTCGTCGTAATCCTCGTCCTCGAGTTCCTGGCCGATGATGGCCTCGATGCCTTCGCGGAGCTCCTGCTCGACGTCGTCGTCGTAGCCGATCTCCTGGACCACCTGTCCGGGCTCGAACCCCAGCTTTGTCGCCGGGTTGGTCCGCTCCTCCGCGTGGTCCGCGGTCGCGCTCACGGATTGCCTCCTGTCATGTTTCGGAAATGCTCTGGAACGCTCCGCGCGTGCGCGGAGCATTGGGCGTAGTCCACACGGGCGGGACGGATCGCGCAAGTACCCGGCCGCGGAGACCGCCTAAACGGTGACGATTGGCGGCGTCTCGCCGCAACTGCGACCCCATCCAAACAGGCCGAAGTGATGCACCTCACGACGATCTGCCGGGTTTGCGGTGTGGACAGTCGTGACGATCCCACCTAGACGTTCTACCCGCCTCCTGGACACCCATGCGGATTCCGTACCTCAGTACGTCACCCTCTGTCGACATGGGCGTATGGTTGCGATTTGGCCGACCTGTCACCACGACCCGCGCCGCCATCGGCTCCCCGCCTGGGGTTACCACTCGGTAGAGATGACGTATCCCGATGCCGCGGTACACGATGGAAGGCGGCGCGACCACCGACAGACACCACAGAGAGACACCATCCGACCGCGTGCGCAGCAGCTATCGCGTGCAGAGCACGACATGACCCGAACACGAAGGAACAGCGTGGCTTCCGGATCCGATCGAAACCCGATCATCATTGGCGGCCTTCCCAGCCAGGTCCCGGACTTCGATCCCGAAGAGACCCAGGAATGGCTCGACTCGCTCGACGCAGCCGTCGATGAGCGAGGCCGGGAACGAGCTCGCTACCTCATGCTTCGACTGATCGAGCGTGCCCGCGAGAAGCGCGTGGCCGTGCCCGAGATGCGCAGCACGGACTACGTCAACACCATCGCCACCAAGGACGAGCCGTTCTTCCCCGGCAACGAGGAGATCGAGCGCAAGGTCCTGAACGCGACCCGGTGGAACGCGGCCGTGATGGTCTCCCGGGCGCAGCGCCCCGGTATCGGCGTCGGTGGTCACATCGCCACGTTCGCCTCCTCCGCCTCCCTGTACGACGTGGGCTTCAACCACTTCTTCCGGGGCAAGGACGACGGCAGGGGCGGCGACCAGATCTTCTTCCAGGGCCACGCCTCCCCCGGCGTGTACGCCCGCGCGTATCTGCTCGACCGGCTCTCCAACGCCCAGCTGGACGCGTTCCGCCAGGAGAAGTCCAAAGCCCCCAACGGTCTGTCCAGCTACCCGCACCCGCGGCTGATGCCGGACTTCTGGGAGTTCCCGACCGTCTCGATGGGCCTGGGCCCGCTCGGCGCGATCTACCAGGCGCGGATGAACCGCTACATGGAGGCGCGCGGCATCGCCGACACCTCCGACAGCCACGTCTGGGCGTTCCTGGGCGACGGCGAGATGGACGAGCCGGAGTCGCTGGGTCAGCTCTCCATCGCCGCGCGCGAGGGGCTGGACAACCTCACCTTCGTCGTCAACTGCAACCTGCAGCGCCTGGACGGCCCGGTCCGCGGCAACGGCAAGATCATGCAGGAGCTGGAGTCGCAGTTCCGCGGCGCCGGCTGGAACGTCATCAAGCTGGTCTGGGACCGCAGCTGGGACCCGCTGCTGGCGCAGGACCGCGACGGCATCCTGGTCAACAAGCTCAACACCACGCCCGACGGTCAGTTCCAGACGTACGCCACCGAGACCGGCGCGTACATCCGTGAGCACTTCTTCGGCGGCGACCACCGGCTGCGCGCCATGGTCGAGAACATGACCGACGACCAGATCCTGCACCTGGGACGCGGTGGTCACGACCACAAGAAGATCTACGCGGCGTACGCGGCGGCCAAGGCGCACAAGGGCCAGCCGACGGTGATCCTCGCGCAGACGGTCAAGGGCTGGACGCTCGGCCCGAACTTCGAGGGCCGCAACGCGACCCACCAGATGAAGAAGCTCACGGTCGAGGACCTCAAGGGCTTCCGCGACCGGCTGCGGCTGCCGATCCCGGACAAGGACCTGGAGGACGGCCTGCCGCCGTACTACCACCCGGGCCGCGACTCCGAAGAGATCCAGTACATGCACGACCGCCGCAAGGCGCTGGGCGGCTATGTGCCGACCCGCGTCGTGCGCGCCAAGCCGCTGCCGCTGCCGGACGAGAAGGCGTACGCCGGCGCCAAGAAGGGCTCCGGCCAGCAGAAGATCGCCACGACCATGGCGTTCGTCCGGGTGCTGAAGGACCTCATGCGGGACAAGGAGATCGGCAAGCGCTTCGTGCCGATCGCGCCCGACGAGTACCGCACCTTCGGCATGGACGCGTTCTTCCCGTCGGCGAAGATCTACAACCCGCTGGGCCAGATCTACGAGTCGGTCGACCGCGAACTGCTGCTGGCCTACAAGGAGTCGCCGACCGGCCAGATGCTGCACGACGGCATCACCGAGGCCGGCTGCACCGCCTCGCTGATCGCCGCGGGCTCCGCCTACGCCACCCACGGCGAGCCGCTGATCCCGGTCTACGTCTTCTACTCGATGTTCGGTTTCCAGCGGACCGGCGACCAGTTCTGGCAGATGGCCGACCAGCTGGCGCGCGGTTTCGTGCTCGGCGCGACCGCCGGCCGTACGACGCTGACCGGCGAGGGCCTCCAGCACGCCGACGGCCACTCCCAGCTGCTGGCCTCGACCAACCCGGCGTGCGTCGCCTACGACCCGGCGTACGGCTACGAGATCGCGCACATCGTCAAGGACGGTCTGCGCCGGATGTACGGCGAGAACTCCGAGGACGTCTTCTACTACCTGACCGTCTACAACGAGCCGATCCAGCACCCGGCCGAGCCGTCCGACGTGGACGTCGAGGGCATCCTCAAGGGTCTGCACCGGGTCAAGGCCGGGGAGAAGGGCGAGCACGCGGCCCAGATCCTCGCCTCGGGTGTCGCGGTGCCGTGGGCCGAGGAGGCCCAGCGGATCCTGGCGGACGAGTGGAACGTCAAGGCGGACGTCTGGTCGGCGACCTCCTGGAACGAGCTGCGCCGCGAGGCCGTCGAGGTCGAGCGCCACAACCTGCTCCACCCCGAGGAGGAGCAGCAGGTCCCGTACGTCACCCGCAAGCTGGCGGACGCGCCCGGCCCGAAGGTCGCGGTGTCGGACTGGATGCGCTCGGTGCCGGACCAGATCGCGCGCTGGGTGCCCGGTGCGTACCAGTCGCTGGGCGCCGACGGCTTCGGCTTCGCGGACACCCGCGGCGCCGCCCGCCGCTTCTTCCACATCGACGCGCAGTCGATCGTGCTCGGCGTGCTGACCGAGCTGGCGAAGGAGGGCAAGGTCGACCGCTCGCTGCTGAAGCAGGCCATCGACCGTTACGAGCTGCTGGACGTCACGGCCGCCGACGCCGGTGAGGCGGGCGGCGACGCCTGAGCCGCCGCACGGCCCCTGCCGCGCCCCCGACCGGTCCGCCGGTCGGGGGCGCGGCGCGTTTCCGGGCACGGCCGTGTCCGGTGCGCGGACCATCGGCGATCAGCGCTCCCAGATCTTCACGGCCCGGAAGCGGTAGGGCGAGCTGGGCACCCAGCTGCCGCCGCCCGGGTAGGTGTCGAACTCGCCGGTCTCGGCGCATGCGGCGCTCTGGTACGTGGTGACCGGGCGGCCGGTGCGGTTGGCGAGCGAGGCGGCCGTGGTGTTCTTGGGCAGCGGGATGCAGCTGTCGATGTCGGTGTCGGCCAGCTCGAAGGTCCGCCGCTTGCCGCCGAACTCCGCGTCGGGCCAGACGCAGAGCTGCCCCTTGGAGCAGTCGCCGGCGGTGGCGCTCCGGGCGCCGGGCGCCGCGTGGGCGGCCGGGGCGGCGAGGACGGTGGGCGCGGTGAGGGTGGCGGCCAGCGCGGCGAGGCCGGTGACGAGCGCGGTGCTGCGGTAGGTACGCATCAGGAATCTCCCCCGTGAATACGGCGATGGGTCCGCCGCCGGCCGGTTGCCCGCGGCGGGTTCACTGCCGAGCTTCGGCGTCGGCCGGGGCGGCTGCCAAGGCCTCGGCGGCAGGACCACCCGGTGGGGCGATGTGGACGGAGCGTAGGGCTCGGGGCCAAGCTTTGGGGCGCCAGGTTGACGCCCCGCCGGCGGCCGTGCGGCGCCGCGGAAACCGTTCCTCCCGCCTGCGCCAAGGCGCTTCCCGACCGGTCATGCGGCGGCCGCCGCGGGCAGTTCCCGTGCGGGACTCACCCGAAGGAGCGAAACGGCGCGCGGGCCGGGGCCGGACGGGGCAAGGGATCGGCGCCTGCGGCCGAAGGGGCGCGTACGGCGGGGAGTTGACGCGTAGGGCAGGGGAATGCGCGTGGGGCGGCGGTGGCGACGGGGCCGGGCGGCGCGGGGGCAGGGGCAGGCCGGGCAGCGCGGGGGCGGTCGCAGGCCGGGCTACGCGGGGGGCGGGCGCCGGCCGGGCGGCGCGGAGACAGATACGGGCCGGAGCGGCGCTGTCCGAGCCTGTCCGTGCACGTCCGTGCCCGTCCGGGCAGCGCGACGGCGCACGGCCGGACCGGGGATGACCGGTCCGGCCGCGCGCCGTCAGGGATGCGGGTGGCTCAGATGTGGCCGACGCCCGCGCCCGCCTCCGCGTTCGCACCGCGCTTGGTGAACAGCGCGACCACGGCGGCGACCACGGCGACGCCGCAGGCGACGGTGAAGGCGAGGCCCATGCCGGAGATGAAGGTCTCGTGGGCGACCGCGACGATCTTCTGGCCGATCACCGGCGGGGTGTTCGGCGGCACCGGCGCGAAGCCCGCCGAGACCGCGTCGGACGCCTGCGACAGCTGCTTCGAGTCGACCGGGGGCAGCCCCGCGGCCTTCCAGTTGCCCGGCAGGTCGCTCTCCACGCGGGACGCCATCACCGCGCCCAGGACCGCGGTGCCGAGGCTGCCGCCGACCTGCATCGCGGCCTGCTGGAGACCGCCGGCCACGCCGGACAGCTCCAGCGGGGCGTTGCCGACGATGACCTCGGTGGCGCCGACCATGACCGGGGCGAGACCCAGACCGAGCAGGGCGAACCAGATCGACATCGACACCGTGCCGGTGGCGGTGTCCAGACCGGACATGCCGTACATCGCGACGGCGGTCAGCACCATGCCGCCGACCAGCGGGATACGCGGGCCGAGCTTGGTGATCAGGGCGCCGGCCAGCGGCGAGCCGACGATCATCATGCCGGTGAGCGGCAGGAGGTGCAGACCGCTGTCGACCGGGCTCATGCCGTGGACGTTCTGGAGGTAGAACGTCACGAAGAACAGGCCGCCCATGAACGCGAAGGCCATCAGGACCATCAGGACCGTGCCCGCGGTGAGCGGCACGGAGCGGAACATCCGCAGCGGGATGAGCGGCTCGCGCACCTTCGTCTCCAGGAAGGCGAAGAGCGCGAAGAGCACCACGGAGCCGATCAGGAAGCCCCAGGTCTGCAGGGAGCCCCAGCCCCACTCGGACGCCTTGATCAGCGGCCATATGAGGCAGAACATCGCGCCGGAGAGCAGCGCGATGCCGGGTATGTCGAACGACCGCGGGGCGTTCGCCGCACGGTGGTCCTTGAGGATCACCAGGCCCAGGACGAGCGCCAGCACGCCCACCGGGACGTTGATGAAGAACACCGACTGCCAGCTGACGTGCTCGACGAGCAGACCGCCGACGATCGGGCCACCGGCGGTGGAGGCGCCGATGACCATGCCCCAGATGCCGATCGCCATGTTGAGCTTCTCGGCGGGGAAGGTCGCGCGCAGCAGACCGAGCGCCGCGGGCATCAGCAGGGCGCCGAACAGTCCCTGGAGCACGCGGAAGATGATGACGAAGGTGACTTCCTTGGAGAAGCCGATGGCCCCGGAGGCGGCGGCGAAGCCGACGATGCCTATCAGGAACGTCTGGCGGTGGCCGAAGCGGTCACCGAGCTTTCCGGCGGTGATCAGCGCGATGGCCAGCGCGAGCATGTAGCCGTTGGTGATCCACTGCACATCGGCCAGCGAGGCGTTCAGATCCTGCTTGATGGCCGGGTTGGCGATCGCCACGATCGTGCCGTCGAGGGCGACCATCATGACGCCGATCGCGACGGAGAAGAGAGTCAGCCACGGATGGCCGCGCAACCCCTTGCTACGGGGCTCCGGTACGGGAAGTTCCGGCGCGCTCTGGGCCACCGGGGTCTGGGAACTCATACTCGGAGACATTAATGTCAGCCACTGACAGTTGACAAAGCAATTCATGAGTCGGTAACTGTCATTTCGCTCACAGCTATCCTGAGCAGCGAGAACACCACGGAAAGGCGGCGCAGCATGACCCCGTCGACGCCGCGCGAATCCCTGTGCGGACTGCGCGCCCGCAAGAAGCAACGCACCCGCGACGCCCTGATACGCGCCGCGCTGGAGCTGTTCACGGCACAGGGCTACGAGGCGACGACCGTGGACGAGATCGCCGCCGCCGTCGACGTCTCGCAGCGCACCTTCTTCCGGTACTTCAGCAACAAGGAAGAGGTCACCTTCGCCGCCCAGGAGATGGTCGAGGCGCGCTTCCTGGAGGAGCTGCGCCGCCGGCCCGCCGATGAGGCGCCGCTGACCGCGCTGCACAGTTCGGTGATGGCCGCCTGGGACGACGTCGCCGCCTCGATCGAGCCGATCATCCCGGTGGAGCTGCACATGCGCGTCTACCAAATGATCGAGTCGACGCCCGCGCTGCTCGCCGCCCACATGCAGCGCTCCTGCGGCCTGGAGGAGGAGGTCGCCCGGATGCTCGCCCGGCGGGAGGGGCTCGACGTGGACCGCGACCCGCGCCCCCGGGTGCTCGTCGGGGCGTTCAACGGCGTGATGCGCGCCGCGGGGAAGGCGTGGAGCGAGGGCGACGACTTCACCGTGACGTCGATCCGCGAGCTGACCCGCTCGTACCTCGATCACATCGGGCCCGCACTCGACGACGACTGGCACACGGCGCGGGGGTGACGCGCTCCCGGTGCGCGGGGTCCGCCCGCGCGCCGGGAGGCGTACGGGCCGAGCAGCGAGAACGCACCGTCACCCGGGATCGGCGAGGCGTGACGCACCCCTTCCGATGAGTGCGGCGCCGCACCCCTGAGCGCGGATACACCGGCCGACCGCGTCCGGTTTGTTCGAATTACCCGTCGTGAAACGTGACATGACTCACCCGTGGAGCAGGCACGCTGCCGCGTCTCCTAGGGTGGCCCGCGGTGACTTCTTTCTCTGGGCTCGGCCCCTCCTTCGGTTCCTTCGGATTCCCGCAGTCCTCCGCCTGGCGTGCGGCACTCGCCCTGGCGGTGGTGTTCGTGATGCTCACCCTCACCGGGTGGACCGCGATCGGAGGCGGCCACCAGGACGACGCCAACCCGCTGGCCACCGCGAAGGCCGACTGGCGGCACGCCACCTTCCGCGGTGACCGGCTGCCCGACCCGGACGCCGCGCCGTCCCGGCTGCGCGCCTTCTTCGCCGGCCTGGACCGCGCCGGTCGCCAGGCGCTCGCCGACCGGTATCCGCTGGTCGTCGGCAATATGAACGGCGCGCCCGTGAAGCTGCGCTACCGCGCCAACCACATCGCGCTCGACCAGGCCCGCGCCATCGAGGAGCGGCGCTCCACCGACCGCCGCCTCACGCCCGTCGGCCGTCAGGACGCGGGCCGGCTGATGCACCGCTTCGAGTCGATGACGGCCAAGGGCCGCCAGATCCTGGCGTTCGACCCGGCGGGCGGCGGGCGCGCCGCGGAGGTCTTCGGCGACCTCGACACGGCCCGCCGGGTCTCCGTGATCGTCCCCGGCGTGGACACCAACCTGACGAACTTCGAACGCACCACCCGCGCCACCAGCGCCCCCGTGGGCATGGCCGATGCGCTCTACGGCGCCGAGCGGGCCGTTCGACCGAGCGCCAGGACCGCCGTGATCGCCTGGGCCGACTACACCGCCCCGGCCGGTCTCGGGGTGGAGGCCGCCACCGGGCAGCTCGCCCAGGCGGGCGCCGTCCGCCTGCGGGCGCTGGCCCGGGCGCTGCCCTCGGCCGACAGCGTCGCGCTGTTCTGCCACAGCTACGGCTCGGTGGTCTGCGGTCTGGCCGCGCGCGATCTGCCGTCGAACGTGCACGACATCGCGGTGGCGGGCAGCCCCGGCATGCGCGCGGCCAACAAGACGGCGCTCGACACCCGGGCCCGCCTCTGGGCCATGCGCGACTCCGACGACTGGATCCAGGACGTGCCGTACCTGGAGGTCGGCGGGCTGGGCCACGGGCCCGACCCGGTCGACCCGGCGTTCGGCAGCCGGCTGCTGTCGGCCGCCGGCGCCGCCGGCCACGCCGGGTACTTCACGCCCGGCACGGAGAGCCTGCGCAATTTCGCGAAGATCGGCGTGGGCGCGCTCGCGGACGTGCGCTGCGCGGCCGACGACACCGGCTGCGACGCCGGGCTCGCCTGATCCGCCGCGGCGGTCCGGGAGCCGTCGTTCGCGGAAGGTACAAGGTGTCCATAAGGGGGACGGGCGGGCAACCGCCGCATACGATGAGCCGCATGGGTGATGTGCTGGCCGGTTTTCACGCCGTCTGGGAGTTCGGAACGGACTCCGTACTCATCCGCTTCGAACGGGGGATCCGCAGGCCGAAGCTGTTCCAGGCGCTCGGCGAGCGACGCATTCCGTACGAGGCGCTGAGCGCCGTCGAGCTGTCCCAGGGCAGACGCGGCACCGTCGTGCTGCACGCCGTGCCCAGGCCGGGCGCCGATCCCCTGATGGAGGCGGCCGCCGGGCAGCTCAAGGAGGACGCCGATCCGTACCGCCTGGTGCTGCCCGCCGAGCACGAGAGCCCGGCGGCGCGCTTCGCCGACGAGCTGCGCTCGCTGCTGGGCCCGGGCGCCGGGGAGCCCGCCGACCGTCATCTGGTCGCGCCGCCCGAGGGCCCGCTGCACTTCAAGGCGTACGACGGGAAGGCGTCGTTCGACGGCAGCGCGGTGACGTTCCGCTGGTTCTGGACGGGTGCGTCGTCCGCGAAGTGGATGAGCGGCGACCAGAGCTTCGGCGTCGGCGAGTTGAGCGGGGTGGAGTGGCGCTCGCCGGAGCTGGTCACCGGCCATCTGCGGCTCCTGGAGCGCACCGCCCGGGACGGCGCGCCCGGGGAGGCCGACCAGGACCCCGCCGCCGTGGTCTTCGGCCTCGGATACGGGCCCGTCCACGAGTCGTTGCCGTTCGCCGCGGCGGTGTTGGCGGCGGTGCGGACGGCGCAGTCCGAGCCGGAGCCGACGGCGTGCGCGCCGGTGCGGCGGGCCGGGGACACCGGACGGAATCCGGCCGAGATCGCCGACCGGATCCGTCAGCTCGGCGAGCTGCACGGCGCCGGGCTGCTGACGGACGGCGAGTTCAGCGCGAAGAAGGCCGAACTCCTCGCCGAGCTGTAGCCGCTGCTCACGGCCGCGGCCCGAACGGCCGCGCCCCGAACGGCCGTGGGTCATACCGTGGTAGGGGTGCGGCCCCGCACTTCGGTATGACGTTCGGATCATCGCCGTCCGCTTACATTGACTGCGCGATGATCCGAGATCCTTCCCCTCCTCCGACCGGCACCGGCGCGGCGCACCCGCCGCCCCCGGAGCCCGCCCTGCACGCGGCCCGCCGGCACCTGGCCACGCTCATCGGGCTGGGGGACCGGCCCGGCGCACCGCTGCTCGACTCGGCCCGCAGCGCCTGGGTCCGCCGCCTCCCGTACGTCCTCGCCGTCCTCCTCACCCTCGTGCTGATGCCGGTCGCCGTGCACAACCTGAGGGAGAGCTACGGCATGGACGGCGCCTGGGCCGGGCTCCTGGGGGTGACGCAGACGATTCCGTTGCTGATGGCGGTGGTCCGGCCGCTGCCGGCGTGGTGGGTGATCTTCGGTTCCGACGTGCTGTGCGCGGCGCTGCTCTCCGGGTCCGCGCAGACGCAGCCCTGGCCCTGGCCGCCGACGGCGATCATCGGCTATCTCGCGCTGATGGTGCCGCTGTCCCAGCGGGAGAGCCGCCGCACCCTGGCCGCGGTCTGGGCGACGACAGGAGTGGTGGGCGTCCTCCTGGAGCCGCTGACCCCCCGCGGCAGCGACAACACCTGGATGCTGCTGTTCCTGCTGGCAGGCGTGTTGCTGCTGATCGGCCTCGTGGTGCGGGAACGCGGCGACGCCCGGCGGAAGTTGCGGGAGCAGGAGACCATCAGCGAGGCGGAGCGGGCCCGCCGCACCCTGCTGGAGGAGCGGGCCCGGATCGCCCGTGAGCTGCACGACGTGGTCGCCCACCACATGTCGGTGATCACCGTTCAGGCCGACAGCGCGCCGTACCGCATCGAGGGCATACCCCCGCGGGCGCAGGAGGAGTTCGCCGCCATCGCGACGACGGCCCGGGAGTCGCTGACGGAGATGCGGCGGCTGCTGGGGGTGTTGCGCAGCGCGGAGGCGGAGCGGGACGCGGGCCCGGAGAAGGCTCCGCAGCCAGGTCTGGAGGAGCTGCCGCGGCTGGTCGAGGCCACCGTACGGGCCGGTGTGCCGGTCGAGTTGACGCTTCCCGACGAGCCGGTGGCGCCGGAGCCCGCGGTGGCGCTCTCGGCCTACCGCATCGTGCAGGAAGCCCTGGCCAACGTGGTGCGGCACGCTCCCGGGGCGCGGACGAGGGTGTCGGTGACGCGCTCCTCGGACGGCACCGTGCTGACGGTGCTGATCCTCAACGGCCCGCCGCCGACCCCGTCCACCGCCTGGGAGGCCTCCGGCACCGGGCACGGCCTCGTGGGGATGCGCGAGCGGGTGCGGCTGGTGAAGGGCTCCCTGAGCACCGGCCCGCTGCCCGACGGCGGCTTCATGATCTCCGCCCAACTCCCGCTGCTCCTGCCCCTTCCGATCGACAAGGACCCCGACTCCCCATGACCACACGAGTGATCATCGTCGATGACCAGGCCATGGTGCGGGCAGGCTTCGCCGCGCTGCTCGCCGCGCAGAGCGACATCGACGTGGTCGGTGACGCCCCGGACGGCGCCCAGGGCGTCGAGCTGAGCCGCCGGACGCACCCGGACGTGGTGCTGATGGATGTGCGGATGCCGCAGATGGACGGCCTGGAGGCGGCGCGGCAGCTGCTCTCCCCGCCACCGGGCACAACCCACCGCCCGAAGGTGCTGATGCTGACCACGTTCGACGTCGACGACTACGTCTACGAGGCGCTGCGCGCCGGCGCCTCGGGCTTTCTCCTCAAGGACGCCCCGCCCGCCGATCTCATCGCGGCGGTCCGGATCGTCGCCGCGGGTGAGGCCCTGCTCGCGCCGTCCGTGACCCGTCGGCTGATCGCGGATTTCGCGCGCCAGGGCCCGGCGCCCCGCAAGGACGGCGCCGCGCTGCGGCTCAACGGCCTCACCCCGCGGGAGACGGAGGTGCTGAGCCTGATCGCCCGCGGTCTCTCCAACCAGGAGATCGCGGACGCGCTGATCCTCGCCGAACAGACCGTGAAGAGTCATATCGGGCGCGTACTGGCCAAGTTGGGGCTGCGCGACCGCGCCCAGGCGGTCATCTTCGCGTACGAGTCGGGGCTGGTCACGCCCGGCGAACGCTGAGGCGACGCGGAGTCCGGGGCTCTGCGGGTCGGCTCGTGGGCGGCCTCGTCCGGTACGGGGCGCCTCGGAGCGCGGCGGGCGGCGCTGCGTGCCCGCGCGGCCGGCCGGGACCGGGCGGCATCGGCGAGCGGTCGGGAAGTCGCCGCCCGGATCGGACCGCGCCGCACCATGTCCGCAGGTCAACCGCCGTCGCCCGCCGCATGACGGCAGGTAGTACTCAGGTGGGACCGGGGCCGCCACCCCCTACTGCGGTATCACCCGGGAGTTGGCTCCGAGGGGTGACGCCGCCTCGCCCGACTCCTTTCTACGTTTCCTTCCGTCGGACCACCGCACGAGGGAGACACCATGGCACTGCTACGAGCCGCCACCCGGCGCGGCCGGCGCGCGCTGATCACCGCGGCGCTCGTCGCGCTCGTCGCCGGGGGCACGGGCGGCTGGGCCGCCGGCTCCGCGGAGACCGCCGTGACCGGCCCCGCGCCGGGCGCCGCCGCCTGGCGCGCGGACCACTCCCTCGGCGTCCGGCTGCCGGACCCGGCGACCGCCTCCCCGACCGAGGTCGCCCGCTTCTTCCACGGGCTGACCGCCGACCAGCGGCGCATCCTCGTGGCGCGGCACCCGCTGACCGTCGGCAACCTCGACGGCGCCCCCGTGGCGCTGCGGTACGAGGCCAACTCCCTGGCGCTGGAGGCCGAGCGGGACCGGCAGCGGGCTCTCGCGACCGACCCCGGCGGCACCCTGGAGGACCATCGGGCGGCACGCCGGGCGGCCGGCCGCTACGCCGAACTGCTGGCGCCCGGACGGCACATCCTCGCCTTCGACCCCCGTGGTCGCGGTCAGATAGCGGAGGTGCACGGTGATCTGACGAGGGCGGAGCGCACCGCCGTGATCGTGCCCGGCTCCGACATCGACCTGACCACCTTCGACCGCGGCCACGACCCGTACGGCACACCGACGGGGATGGCGAGGTCGCTGCGCACCCGGATGACCGCCGACGCCCCCGGTGTCCGGACGGCCGTGATCGCCTGGACGGGATACACCACCCCGGTCGGTCTGGGGCCGGACGCCGCGACCGGGCGGCTGGCCGAGGCCGGTGCGCCCCGGCTGGTGCGCCTCCTGTCCGGGCTGGCCGCGGTGGGCGCCCCCGCGCCGGCGCTGCTGTGCCACAGCTACGGCTCGGTCGTCTGCGGTCTCGCCGGGCCGGTCCTGGGCCGCACCGCGAGGGATCTGATCATCTTCGGCTCCCCCGGTGTGCGCCGCCCCTCGGCCTCCGCGGTGGACGACCACGCGCGGGTGTGGGCCGCGCGGGACGCCACCGACTGGATAGGCGACGTCCCGCACGTCGACGTCCTGGGGCTGGGCCACGGCGAGGACCCCACCGATCCGGCATTCGGCGCACGGCGGGTCTCCGCGGTACGGGCCGAGGGCCACACCGGCTATCTCGCCCCGGGCACCGACTCACTCCGCAATTTCGCCGCCATCACGCTCGGCCGCTACGGGGCCGTCACCTGAACCAGGCCCGGACGACCGCCGGTTCGGCAAAGGCCGACCGGGGCCCCTCACTCGTACGGCCGGGTACCGGACCGCCCGCACGGTCCGGGTACCCGCGCCTCCCCCGTCCCGTCTCCCGGTCGTCACTCCCGTCCGGCGGAGGTGAACGTCATGTCCGCGTACCGGTCCCCCGCGACCTTCCCCGCGAGGGGCTCCAGCAGCGCCAGCTCCTCCGCCGTGAGCCGGATGCGGGTGGCGGCGGTGTTCTCCTCGACACGGGTGCGCCTGCGGGTGCCGGGGATCGGCACCACGCTCAGGCCGTGGACCTCGGCCCGCTGCTGGACCCACGCCAGCGCGATCTGCCCGGGCGTCGCACCGTGCGCGGCGGCGAGGGCGTGGACGGGCTCCAGCAGCGCGGCGTTGGCCGCGGCGTTGTCGCCGGTGAAGCGCGGCTGCTGACGGCGGAAGTCGTCCTGGCCCAGCTCCTTGTCCGCGTTGACGAAGGAGCCGGTCAAGAACCCCCGGCCGAGCGGTGAGTACGGGACGAAGCCCACGCCCAGCTCGGCGGCGGCGGCGACCACGCCGTTCTCCACGTCACGGCTGAAGAGCGACCACTCGGACTGGACCGCGGCGATCGGGTGCACCCGCTGGGCGGCGCGCAGTTCGGGGGCGGTCACCTCGCTGAGTCCCAGGTGCTTGACCTTGCCCTCGGCGACCAACTCGGCCATCGCGCCGACGGTTTCCTCGATCGGGACGGAGATGTCGCGGCGGTGCATGTAGTAGAGGTCGATCGCCTCCACGCCGAGGCGCCGCAGGCTGCCGTCGACGGCCTGCCGGATGTAGGGCCGGTCGTTGCGGATGGCGCGCTTGGTCGGGTCGTCCGGGTCGAAGGACAGCGCGAACTTGGTGGCCAGCACGACCTCGTCGCGGTGGTTGCGGACGAAGGGGGCGAGGAACTTCTCGTTCTCACCGCCGCCGTAGAAGTCGGCGGTGTCGTAGAGGGTCACGCCCAGTTCCAGGGCGCGTTCCAGGGTGGCGCGTGCCTCGTCGGCGTCGGTCGGGCCGTAGGCGAAGCTCATGCCCATGCAGCCCAGGCCCTGCACTCCGACGCGGGGGCCGCCGGTGCCCAGCTCCACGGTGTCGATCTTCTCGCTGCCCATGTCGGATCAGCCCCTCTCGGACGCCCGGCGCCGGGCGTCGGCATAGATGTCGATCTTGTAGTCGAGTACGGCGAGCGTGTCCTGCAGCTCCGCGATGCGGTGGCGTACGTCCTCGCGGTGCGCGGTCAGCAGTGCCTCCCGCTCGGCGAAGGTGGCGTCACCGGCCTTGGCGAGTTCCGCGTAGCGCACCATGTCGGCGACCGGCATGCCGGTGAGCCGCAGCTTGGCGACAAACGCCAGCCAGTCCAGGTCGCGGTTGGTGAACCGCCGTTGTCCGGTGTGGCTGCGGTCGACGTGCGGCATCAGGCCGATCCGCTCGTACCAGCGCAGGGTGTGGGCGCTGAGCCCGGTGTGCTCCGCCACCTCGCTGATCGAGTAGCGGTCCTGGCCGGTCGGGCGCAGGTGGGGCACCTCCTGCGCGCAGGTTCGCGTCACCCACTGCGGGCCGCCGGGCGTCCGCTGTACGGACACCGCTCCGCCGGCCACCGCCGTTTCCTCGATCACCGGCTCGCTCTGTGTCACCGTCATGCCGCGTCTCCCCTGCTCGGCTGTCGCCCCCGTCGACGTCACTCAACGTTAGAGAGTTGGAGTGCACTCCAGGCAAGTGCGATCTTGACCGGGATTTGGCGAGTACCCGAAGCCGCCCGGACCGGCTCCCGGGCGCGGCCGCAGCCCGGTGCCGACCGGCCTGCGGTCCCGGGAAGGGCGGCCTTTAGGCTCGTCCCATGGAGAGCCTGCGGATGATCGAGAACTGGCCGGTGCCGACCGCGGCGGCCGCCGTCGTACGAGCCGATGGCCGCGTGGCCGGCACGCACGGGCCCCAGCAGCACCGCTTCCCGCTGGCCTCGGTGACCAAGCCGCTGGCCGCCTACGCCGCACTGGTGGCGATCGAGGAGGGCGCGGTCGAGCTGGACGAACCGGCCGGGCCCGAGGGCTCCACCGTGCGCCACCTCCTCGCCCACACCTCCGGCCTCGCCTTCGACGAGCAGCGCACCATGGCCGCACCGGGTACCCGCCGGATCTACTCCAACGCCGGTTTCGAGGCGCTGGGCGACCACATCGCCGAGGCCACCGAGATCCCCTTCCCCCAGTACCTGCGGGAAGCGGTGCTGGAGCCGCTCGGGATGAACGCGACGGAGCTGGCCGGGTCGCCCGCCAAGGACGGCGTCTCGACCGTCGCCGACCTGATCCGCTTCGCCGCCGAGCTGCAGGCACCGCGACTGCTCGCGCCGGAGACCGTCGCCGCCGCGACCTCCGTGGTCTTCCCCGGGCTCACCGGCGTCCTGCCCGGCTACGGCCACCAGAAGCCCAACGACTGGGGTCTGGGATTCGAGATCCGCGACGGCAAGTCGCCGCACTGGACGGGCGCTTCGTCATCGGCGCGGACGTTCGGCCACTTCGGTCAGGCGGGGACGTTCCTGTGGGTCGACCCGGAGGCGGCGGGCGGCACCGGCGCCGCCTGCGTCGCGCTCACCGACCGTGCCTTCGGCCCCTGGGCCGTCGACGCCTGGCCGCCGCTGACCGACGCGGTCCTGGCCGAGCTGCGCCCCGCCTGACACCCGGCGGCCGGGCCCCGCAGGTCCCGGCCGCCCACCGCCCCGCCCGGCCCCTCACGCGTACCGCGGCTCCGCCCCCATCTCCCAGATCAGGCACTCCGCGGGCCCCTCCGCCCGCAACCGTACGCCGCTCTCCTCGGTGAGCCGCACGGCGTCGCCGGCCGCCAGCACGTCCTCGCCCAGCCGCAGCTCACCGCGTACCACCTGCGCATACACCCGCGGCGCGGCCGGAAGTGCGGTGCTTTCGCCGGGGGCCAGGCGGCGGATGTGCAGCGTCGCACCGGCGCGCGGAACGGCGTACGGGGCGTCGTCGGCCAGGCCGCGCACCACGTCGTACGAGGGGGTGCCGCCGAATTCCGTCGGGGCCAGCCACATCTGGACGAAGCGCAGCGGTCCGGGGCCGTCGTTGCGCTCGACGTGCCGGACGCCGCCGGCGGCGGTCAGCCGGGCCAGATCGCCCGGCCGTACCGTCGTCTCGTGTCCCGTGGAGTCGCGGTGGGTCAGTTCACCCTCGACGACCCAGGTGACGATCTCGGTGTCGCGGTGCGGGTGCTCATCGAATCCGGCGCCCGGTGCCAGCCGCTCCTCGTTGCAGGCGATCAGTGCGCCGAACCGCAGGTTGGCGGGGTCGTAATGGGGGCCGAAGGAGAACGCGTGCAGCGTCTCGATGCCGGCTTCCGGATCGCCGCCCCGATAGCGTTCCGCGCCCGCATGCACCTGAATCATGCCGTCACCGTAGCCCCGCCGCGCCACCTGCCCGCCCCGATAAGGCAGTCTTGTCCCGTGTCTGAACCCGCATCGCGCGCCCCTCATCCGCACCAGGCGACCCTCCGCAGGCTGGAGCAGTCGTCCGGCAAACTCGCCGCGGCAGCCATCGCGCGCATGGACGCGCAGCTGCCCTGGTACCGCGCGATGCCACCGGAGAACCGCTCCTGGATCGGCCTGGTGGCACAGGCCGGCATCGCCGCGTTCACCGAGTGGTTCCGGCACCCCGAGACCCCCCAGGCGATCAGCACCGACGTCTTCGGCACCGCGCCGCGCGAACTGACCCGGGCGATCACGCTGCGCCAGACCGTGGAGATGGTGCGGACCACCATCGAGGTCATGGAGTCGGCGATCGACGAGGTCGCGGCACCCGGTGACGAATCGGTCCTGCGCGAGGCGCTGCTCGTCTACGCCCGTGAGATCGCCTTCGCCACGGCGCAGGTCTACGCCCAGGCCGCCGAGGCCCGCGGCGCCTGGGACGCCCGGCTGGAGTCGCTGGTCGTCAACGCGGTGCTCTCCGGTGAGGCCGACGAGGGCGCGGTCTCCCGGGCCGCGGCCCTGGGCTGGAACTCCCCCGAGCACGTCTGCGTCGTCCTGGGCACCGCCCCCGACGGCGACAGCGAACTGACCGTCGAGGCGATCCGCCGGGCCGCCCGGCACGCCAAGCTCCAGGTGCTGACCGGCGTCCTGGGCAGCCGCCTGGTGGTGATCGCCGGCGGCTCGGACAACCCGCTCAAGGCGGCGAAGGCGCTGATCGGGCCGTACGCGGCGGGCCCGGTGGTGGCCGGTCCGGTCGTCGCCGACCTGCTCGCCGCGACGCGTTCGGCACAGGCGGCCGCCGCCGGTCTGCGGGCCTGCGCCGCCTGGCCCGACGCACCGCGGCCGGTGCTCGCCGACGATCTGCTGCCGGAGCGCGCGATGGCGTCGGACCCGGTGGCCCGCGACCAGCTGGTGGAGGAGATCTACAGGCCGCTGGAGGAGGCGGGCTCCGCGCTCCTGGAAACACTGAGCGTCTATCTGGAGCAGGCCAGCAGCCTGGAGGGCGCGGCGCGGATGCTGTTCGTGCACCCGAACACCGTGCGCTATCGGCTCCGACGCGTGACGGACGTCACCGGATGGTCCCCGTCCGACGTCCGCTCGGCCTTCACCCTCCGTATCGCACTGATCCTGGGGCGCCTGGCTGACGGAGAATCGCAGCTCTAGACTTTTGTCGGACACCAACAATTCCCCCGATGGTTCTTCGTCCCTGTCCCCACGGGCGGGCGGGACCTCCCGCAAGAGAGAGTGTGAGGGTGCTCGTACTCGTCGCTCCCGGCCAAGGCGCTCAGACGCCCGGCTTCCTGACCCCCTGGCTCGACCTCCCCGGTGTCGAAGACCGGCTCCGTGAGTGGTCCGAGGCCATCGACCTGGATCTGGTCCACTACGGCACGAACGCCGATGCGGACGCGATCCGCGACACCGCCGTGGCGCAGCCGCTGCTGGTGGCGTCCGCGCTGATCTCCTCCCGGCAGCTGTTCGCGACGCCCGAGGAGTTCACCGCGCACGTCGGCGCCGCGGCCGGTCACAGCGTCGGCGAGCTGGCGGCCGCCGCGCTGACCGGCACGCTCACCGACCTCTCCGCGATGAAGCTGGTGCGCCGGCGCGGCCGGGCGATGGCCGAGGCCGCCGCCGTCACCGAGACCGGCATGGCGGCGCTGCTCGGCGGCGAGGAGGCCGTCGTCGTCCCGCACCTGGAGAAGCTGGGGCTGACCCCGGCGAACGTCAACGGCGCCGGCCAGATCGTCGCGGCGGGCACCGCCGAGCAGATCGCGGCGCTCGTCGCGGACAAGCCGGAGGGCACCCGGCGGGTCGTCCCGCTGAAGGTGGCCGGCGCGTTCCACACCCACCACATGGCGCCCGCCGTGGCGGCGCTGGAGTCCGCGGTCGGCGAGCTGGACGTCACCGACCCGCACACCCGCTACGTCTCCAACAAGGACGGCCGCACCGTCGCCACCGGCGACGAGCTGGTGAAGCGTCTGGTCGGCCAGGTGGCGAACCCGGTGCGCTGGGACCTGTGCATGGAGACGTTCAAGGAACTCGGCGTCACCGCGATCATCGAGGCGGCGCCGGGCGGCACGCTGGTCGGCCTGGCCAAGCGCGCCCTGCCCGGTGTGAAGACGCTTGCCCTCAAGACCCCCGACGACCTCGACGCGGCCCGCTCCCTGATCGCGGAGCACGGCTCTCCGGTCGCCGACCCGTCGGCCGAAGAAGGAGCCCGCGCATGACCTCGAAGATCAAGCCCTCGAAGGGTGCCGAGTACGCACGGATCATGGGGGTCGGCGGCTACCGCCCGACCCGCGTCGTGCCCAACGAGGAAATCCTCAAGCACATCGACTCCTCCGACGAGTGGATCCGCTCGCGGTCGGGCATCGCCACCCGGCACTGGGCGAGCCCGGAGGAGACGGTCGCCGTCATGTCGATCGAGGCGGCGGGCAAGGCCATCGCCGACGCGGGCATCACGCCCGAGCAGATCGGCGCGGTCATCGTCTCGACGGTCTCGCACTTCAAGCAGACCCCGGCCATCGCGACCGAGATCGCGCACCGTATCGGCGCGGGCCGTCCCGCGGCGTTCGACATCTCGGCCGGCTGCGCGGGCTTCGGTTACGGCCTGACCCTCGCCAAGGGCATGGTCACCGAGGGTTCCGCCGAGCATGTGCTGGTCATCGGCGTGGAGCGGCTGTCGGACCTCACCGATCTGGAGGACCGCGCGACGGCCTTCCTGTTCGGTGACGGTGCGGGCGCGGTCATCGTCGGTCCCGGCAAGCAGCCCGCGATCGGCCCGACCGTCTGGGGCTCCGAGGGCGACAAAGCGGAAACGATCAAGCAGACCATCCCCTGGGACGCGTACCGCACGACGCCGGTGCCCGGTGGCGACGGCCCCGAGGAGCGGACGGCCCCGGAGGCCATCCGCTACCCCGCCATCACCCAGGAGGGCCAGGCGGTCTTCCGGTGGGCGGTGTTCGAGATGGCGAAGGTCGCCCAGCAGGCGCTGGATGCGGCCGGAGTCAGCCCGGACGACCTGGATGTCTTCATTCCGCACCAGGCGAATATGCGGATCATCGACTCGATGGTGAAGACGCTGAAGCTGCCGGAGAGCGTCACGGTCGCCCGTGACGTGGAGACCACCGGCAACACCTCCGCCGCCTCCATCCCGCTCGCCATGGAGCGGCTGTTGGCGACCGGTCAGGCCAAGAGCGGCGACACCGCGCTGGTCATCGGCTTCGGGGCGGGTCTCGTTTACGCGGCTACGGTCGTTACCCTCCCCTAGGCAAGATCTGCGCAGCGCCGTCCGTCCTTCGACGTGACGGCCGCTGCGCGCCCAGCTTCACCCCGTCAATTACCACTAGAACACCAAGGAGCGCCACCATGGCTGCCACCAAGGAAGAGATCGTCGCCGGTCTCGCCGAGATCGTGAACGAGATCGCCGGGATCCCCACCGAGGACGTCAAGGTGGACAAGTCCTTCACCGACGACCTGGACGTCGACTCGCTGTCCATGGTCGAGGTCGTCGTCGCCGCTGAGGAGCGCTTCGACGTGAAGATCCCCGACGACGACGTCAAGAACCTCAAGACCGTCGGCGACGCGACCGATTACATCCTCAAGCACCAGAGCTGATCCAGCTCCTGCGCATGTCGCCACCCCGCGGTGGCGCCGTATTCAGACCCCTCTACCCGTGGAGTAAGAATTCCCGTGAACGCGACCAATCGCACCGTGGTCGTCACCGGTATCGGCGCAACCACACCGCTGGGTGGCGACAGCGCTTCGACCTGGGAGGCCCTGCTCGCCGGCCGGTCCGGTGTGGGCACCCTGGACGAGGACTGGGCAGCTGACCTCCCGGTCCGTATCGCCGCCCGCGCGGCGGTCGACCCCGGTGAGGTCATCCCCAAGCCGCAGGCCCGCAAGCTGGACCGCTCGGCGCAGTTCGCGCTGATCGCGGCCCGCGAGGCCTGGGCCGACGCCGGTTTCACCGGTAAGGCGGGCGAGGACACCTCCGTCGACCCCGACCGGCTCGGCACCGTCATCGCCTCCGGCATCGGCGGCGTGACGACCCTGCTCGGCCAGTACGACGTGCTGAAGGAGAAGGGCGTCCGCCGCGTCTCCCCGCACACGGTGCCGATGCTGATGCCCAACGGCCCGTCCGCCAACGTCGGTCTGGACGTGGGCGCCCGCGCGGGTGTGCACACCCCCGTCAGCGCCTGTGCGTCCGGCTCGGAGGCGATCGGCTACGCCATCGAGATGATCCGCACCGGGCGTGCGGACATCGTGGTCGCGGGCGGTACGGAGGCGGCGATCCACCCGCTGCCGATCGCCGCGTTCGGCAACATGATGGCGATGTCGAAGTCGAACGACGACCCGCAGGGCGCCTCCCGCCCCTTCGACTCCGCGCGCAACGGTTTCGTCCTCGGTGAGGGCGCCGGCGTGATCGTGCTGGAGTCCGCGGAGCACGCCGCCAAGCGCGGTGCGCGGGTCTACGCCGAGGCCGTCGGCCAGGGCATCTCCGCCGACAGCCACGACATCGTGCAGCCCGAGCCGTCCGGCAACGGCATCGCGCACGCGCTGCAGAGCCTCCTCGACAACAGCGACCTGGACCCGTCCGAGATCGTGCACGTCAACGCGCACGCGACCTCGACGCCGCAGGGCGACCTCGCCGAGCTGAAGGCGCTGCGCAAGGTCTTCGGTGACGACACCGACCACATCGCCGTCGCCAGCACCAAGTCGATGACCGGTCACCTTCTGGGTGGCGCCGGTGGCATCGAGTCCGTCGCGTCGATCCTGTCGGTGTACCACCGGGTGGCCCCGCCGACGATCAACGTCGACAACCTCGACCCCGAGATCGATGTCGACATCATCCGCGACGAGCCCCGCAAGCTGCCCGCCGAGGGCCGTATCGCGGCGCTGAACGACTCGTTCGGCTTCGGCGGTCACAACGTCGTGCTGGCGTTCCGCACGATCTGAGCGCATCACTGACGCACGAGGGCCCGCCCGGTCACCACGACCGGGCGGGCCCTTGGCGTATCCGGCCCGGTCAGCCGCCGAACGAGGCGTGGTAGGCGGCGGCCGCGTCCTCGCCGCCGTGGCCCATCTCCTCCGCCCGGCGCAGCCGTTCGGCGGCGGCCGCGGCGAGGTCGGTGCGGACGCCGGACGCCGCGGCGGCCTCGGCGATGAGCCGGGCGTCCTTGCGGGCGGCGGAGACGGTGAAGCTGGGCCGGAGGTCGCCGGAGAGGATGGCCTCGCCCTTGATGTGCAGGTAGGGCAGGTCGAGCGGGCCGCCGTCGACGGCGGCGAGGAAGTCGCGCGGGTCGACGCCGAGCCCCTCGGCGAGCGCCACGGCCTCGCCGACCCCGTTGATGACGGTCAGCACCCAGCTGTTGAGGACGATCTTGAGGCGGCTGGCGCGGCCGTCCGCGCCGTCGTCGCCGACCCAGCGGGTGGTGCGGCCGATGACGTCGAAGACGGCGGCGGCCCGCTCGCGCACCTCGGCCGGTCCGGCGGCCAGGACGGTCAGTTGGCCCTGTTCCGCGGGGGCCTTGGTGCCCAGGACGGGGGCGTCGACGTAGCGCAGGCCGTGGGCGGCGGCGAAGGCGGCGAGCGGGGCGGTGCCCTCGATGCCGACGGTGCTCATCTGGAGCCAGAGGGTGTCGCGGGCGAGGTGCGGCGTTGCCGCCGTCATCGCGTCGAGGACGGCGGGGCCGTCGAGGAGCATGGTGAGGACGGTGTCCGCGCCGTCGACGGCCTCGGCCGGGGTGTCGGTGACGCGGATGCCGTCGGCGGTGAGGGGTTCGGCCCGGGCGCGGGTGCGGTTCCAGGCGCGGACGTCGTATCCGGCGCGGGCGAGGTTGCGGGCCATCGCCGTGCCCATGATGCCGGTGCCGAGCACCGCCACAGAGATGTGATCAGCCATGTCCGCACGCTAAGAGTTCGAGCGCGCTCGAAGGCAAGGCGCGGCGGAGCGGTCAGACGACTTGATGCAGCCAGCGGACGGGGGCGCCCTCGCCGGCGTGCCGGAACGGCTCCAGTTCGTCGTCCCAGGGCTTGCCGAGGAGGCGGGCGACCTCGGCGGCCAGTTCGCTCTCGCCGCCCTCGGCGCGGACGACGGCGGCGCGCAGCCGGTCCTCGGGAATGAGGATGTCGCCGTGGATTCCGGTGACGGCGTGGAAGATGCCCAGGTCGGGCGTGGAGCTGTAGCGCTCGCCCTCGGCCGTGGCGCAGGGTTCGGCGGTGACCTCGAAGCGCAGCAGATGCCAGCCGCGCAGTGCGGAGGCGAGCTTGGAGGCGGTGCCGACGGCGCCCTGCCAGGAGAACTCGGCTCTCCAGGTGCCGGGGGCGGCGGGCTGGGCGATCCAGTCGAGGGTGACGCGGACGCCGAGGACGCCCGCGACGGCCCATTCGACGTGGGGGCAGAGCGCGCGGGGTGCGGAGTGGACGTACAGAACTCCACGGGTCGTCACCGGGACCTCCAGTGCGGTTCGAGGTTCGCCTTCCCCGGCGGCCTCGTGCCCGCCCCGTCGGCGGCCGGGGTGAGTGCCGGCGGTCCGCCCCGGTGAGCGTTGCGGCACCGGCCTGCCAGGTGACCTACAGTAAACACCATTGGGCCCAATATGCCGCAATCTGCCGTAAAAAGGACAGGAAATGACGGGGTGCCAGAGGTTTGCGCCGACGGTGCGTACCCGTTCGGGTCAGGGCGCGGCGGCCCCGGACCGGGGCTGTCCCGCGGTGCCGGCCGAGGGGTGACGTACCGTCGGTACTTCGAAGAGATATCACCCACGGGCCGGAGGGGACAGGGGATGACAGAGATCGACCGGTCGTTCTCCTCTCGGCGTACGGCTTTCTTCCGGGTGCGCTCCGCTGAGGTGGCGCTCCCGGGGCGGAACGGTTCGCCGGGGGGCGTGCGGCGCCGTGCGGGCGCCGCCCTCGTCGCCGGTGCGCTGCTGCTCTCCGTGACGGCGTGCAGCGAGGACGGCTCGGGCAAACCGACGGCGCGGCCGAGCCCGAAGGCCTCCGCGCCGCCCGCCAAACCCGCCCCCGTATGGCGCACCGCTCCGGCGTCGATCGCGGCGCTCGGCGACTCCATCACCGTCGGCTTCGACGCCTGCACGGTGCTGTCCGACTGCCCGGAGGTCTCCTGGTCGACGGGCACCTCCCCCAAGGTCGACAGCCTCGCCAAGCGGCTGCTGGAGCATCCGGTGGGGCACAGCTGGAACCACGCCCGCACCGGTGCGCTGATGAGCGATCTGCCCGATCAGGTCGACGCGGCCAAGGCGCACCGGCCCGAGCTGGTGACGGTGCTGATCGGCGCCAACGACGCCTGCCGCAGCGAGGTCCGCGCGATGACCCCGGCCACCGCCTTCCGCGCCGACTTCACCCGGGCGATGAGGAAGCTGCGGAAGGCGCTGCCCCGGACGCAGGTGTACGTCGCGGCCGTGCCCGACCTGCTGCGCCTGTGGTCGGAGGGGCGCAAGAACCCGCTCGGCAAGCAGGTGTGGCAGCTGGGGATCTGCGGCTCCATGCTGCGTGATCCGGACGATCTGACGGAGCGGGCGGCCGAGCGCCGCGAGGAGGTGCGCGACCGCGTCAAGGCGTACAACACGGCACTGGAGGAGGTCTGCGCCGAGGACGCCCTCTGCCGTTTCGACCCCGGTGTCTTCGACTACCGCTTCACGGAGCGGCAGTTGAGCAGCTGGGACTGGTTCCATCCCGGCGTCCGCGGTCAGGGGGAGCTGGCGGAGATGGCGTTCCGGACCATCACCCGTAAGGGTTCCGCGGTGTGACCCTGGCTGCGCTCTCCGGGTCCGGTCGTCCTGTGGCATGAGGCGCCCCGGTGCGGTGTGCCGGAAGAATTCCGGTGGCCGCTGTCGCCGTCGACCTCTGGGGGAACCTCGCCATGACCCGTCTCCGCACCGCCTCTCTCGCTCTGCTCTGCGCGGGAGCGGCAGCCTTGACGACCGGCTGCTCGGGCGGGTTCGGGCCGTCGAAGTCCGCGGAGCGGACGTACTCCGTCTCCGGTGACGTCCGGACGGTGACGGCCACGACATCGGGCGGCTCCGTCGAGGTGGTGGCGACGGACGGCAGCGGTCCGGTACGCGTGACGGAGAAGTACTCGTACCGCGACAGCCGTCCCTCCCCGACCCATTCCGTCGCGGACGGCGAACTGACGCTGGACGCCTCGGTCTGCCGGGGCCTGGGCGACAACTGCACGGTGAGCTACCGGGTGCAGGTGCCGCGGGCGACGGCGGTCGATCTGCGGACCAGCGGCGGCGATGTCACCGTGCGCGGTACGAGGGGTTCCGTCGCCGCGCGGACCAGCGGCGGGGACGTCACCCTGGACGCCGTCGCCGCGCGCGAGGCGCTGGCGAAGACCAGCGGCGGCAACGTGAGCGCCACGTTCACCACCGTGCCCGACGACGTGTCGGGCACCACCAGCGGCGGCGACGTCACGATCCGGGTGCCGCGGAGCACGTACGACGTGGAGGCCACGACCAGCGGCGGGGACCGGAAGGTCACGGTGCCGACGGACCCGGACGCCCGCCGCCGGGTGGTGGCGCGCACCAGCGGCGGGGACGTGTCGGTGCTGGCCGGTTCCTGAGAGCGGGCGGGGCGGCGGGTGACGGAAGGGCGAGCGGTGGTCGAGCGGTCAGTGGCCGGCCCACCTGCTGTTCCGCCTGCGGGTCTTCTGCTCCGCGTGAGTTATCCACAGGCTCTGCGCGGGTGAGTCGCGCGGATGCATGATGGCGGCATGTTGATCGCCGCAGCCCAATTCCCGTCCCGCCGCCATGACATCGCGGCCAACGCCGCCCGCATGGCCGCCCTCCTCGCCCGCGCCGGCGATCTCGGCGTGGCCCTGGTCGTCTTCGCCGAGCTGGCTCTCACGCAGTACGACCTCGACGCCGTCGCGGCCGATCCGGGCCTCGCCCTCACCCCGGACGACGCACGGCTGGCGCCGGTGCGGGAGGCCTGCCGGGCCAACGGCGTCGCGGCGGTGGTCAACGTCCCCGCGCGAGAGCCCGGCGGCCCGGCGGGCACACCGGGCCTCACCTCGTTCGTCTTCGGTCCGGACGGATCGCTGCTGACGCGCTATGCGAAGCGCCATCTGCACGGGCGGGAACGCGAGGTCTTCACCCCGGGCCGTGCGGCGGGCCGGTTCCGTCTCGGCGGTGTCCATTTCTCCCTCGCCACCTGCTACGACAACTCCTTCCCGGAGCTCGCCGAGCAGGCCGCGGCGGACGGCTGCCGGGTGTACCTGGCCAGCTCGTTCCACAGCTCGGCCGAGAGCCTGGCGAAGTATCCGGAGCGGGCGCGGGACAACGGCCTGCATGTGCTGCTCGCCAACGGCGTGGGCGCCGGCAGCGGCGTTTCCGGCCCGGGCTGCGGGCTCAGCGGCGCCTGGCTGCCGGACGGACGGCAGGTGGCGTCGGCCGGGCCGGGGGCGGACTGTCCCCAGGAGGGTGAGCTGGTGACGGTCGATGTCCGTGACACCGTGGTGCTGATGGCGGATCCGGCGGTGGCCGCGGTGCCGGTCCGCGAGTGCGGGGAGCCGCTGGTGGACGTGCGGGAGGCGGCGCCGGGCCTGCTGGCGCCCGAGGCGGGAAAGCTGACGGCGGACGGCGCCGCCGCGCACCTGCGGTCCGGGGTGCTGGAGCGGCTGCTCACCGCGGAGCGGGCGCTCCCCGACGGCCTGCGGCTCCGGCTGGCCGAGGGGTACCGCCCGCCGGCCCTTCAGCGGCGCTACTTCGAGGAGTACGCCGACGAGCTGCGCGAGGCACACCCCGACTGGGCGGCGGACCGGGTGCACACCGCGGCGTCCCGGTACGTCTCGCCGCCGGAGATCGCCCCGCACAGCGCGGGCGGTGCCGCGGACCTGATCCTGACCGGCGCCGACGGCACCCCCGTCGACATGGGCACGCGCCTTAACGCCTCGCCGGAGGAGAGCGACGGCGCCTGCTACACCGCCGCGCCCGGCATATCCGCGGCGGCGCGCCGGGCCCGGCGGACGCTGGGCGCCGCGCTGAGGACGGCGGGGCTGGTCAACTACCCGACGGAGTGGTGGCACTGGTCGTACGGCGACCGCTACTGGGCGCTGGAGACGGGCGCGGACGCCGCGCTGTACGGGCCGAAGGAGCTGATATGAGCGAAGTCCACGACGGCGGAGCGGCGTTGACCGGGCCGGTGTTGGCCGGAGCGGCGTTGGCCGGACCGCTGCTGGGGGACACCGAGGTGCGGGAGTTGCCGGACGCGCCGGGTGCGGAGATGGCGGCGGAGCCGGCGGGGAGGCACCGGGCGCGGGGGTGACGGGAGCCGCCGGGCGAAGGATTCCGGCGGCCCGGCGCCTCCCCGCGCGAGGTGCACGTCCTACGGCCTCGTCAGCGGCGCACCCGCGCACGCCGCGCGCCCCGTCCGCCGTGCAGCCGTTCAGCTCTGCGGCAGGGCGTCCAGGTCGGCGAGGGTCGGGTAGGAGGGCTGGGCGCCGGGCTTGGTGACGGCGGCGGCGCCGACGCGTACGGCGAAGCGGGCGGCGTCGGGCAGGCCGTCGCCGCGGGCCAGACGGGTGGCGAGGGCACCGGTGAAGGCGTCGCCGGCGCCCGTCGTGTCGACCGCGTCGACGGTGACCCCGGGCACCTCGTGCAGGCCCTCCGCGTCCAGGAGCAGGGCGCCGTCGCCGCCGAGGGTGACGACGACGGAGCGGGCGCCCAGCTCACGCAGGGCATGCGCCCAGTCCCGCGGGGTGCCGTCGGCGACGCCGGAGAGGCGCCTGGCCTCGTGCTCGTTGACCACCAGCGGGTCGGCCACCGCCAGCAGTTCCGGTGCCAGCCGCTCCGGCACCGGGGAGGGGTTGAGGACGACGCGGGTGCCGCACTCCTCGGCGGTCGCGGCGGCCGCCCGCACGGTTTCGATCGGAATTTCCAGCTGAAGGGAGAGAACGGTGGCAGCGGCGACGGTCTGCCGGGCGGCGGCGACATCCTGCGGTGTGAGGGCGGCGTTGGCGCCGGGCGAGACGACGATGCTGTTGTCGCCGTCCGGGCCCACGATGATCATCGCGGTGCCGGTGCGGGCCGCGGCGTCGACCACGACCGGCGTCACATCGGTCCCGGCCGCACGCTGCGCGGCGAGCAGCAGATCGCCGTACGCGTCCTTGCCGACCCGGGCCAGCAGCGCGGTCCGGCCGCCGATCCGGGCCGCCGCCGCGGCCTGGTTGGCGCCCTTGCCGCCGGCCGATTCCACCAGATCGGTGCCGAGCACGGTCTCCCCCGCGCCGGGCCGTCGGTCCACCCGTACCGTCAGATCCGCATTGGCCGAACCGACCACCAGGACGTCGTATCCGCGCCCCGCTCCGCTCATCACCTTCACCGCTCCGCTCTCTCGTGTCCGTCCTGAAAATCTTGCCTGCCGCGTCCGGCGCGGCTGCCGCGCAGCCCGGTGGTGGTTGACCGGCCACCGGGCGCACACGGCCCGCAGCGTCCGCATCGCACGAGCGGGGTGGGCCGCGGCCCGGTCAGCCGTCGAACGAGGCCGCGTTGTCCGCCGTCACCAGGACGACCGGCACCTTCACCGAGGCGGGCAGCTTCTCACCGCGGGCGGCCCGAAGCGCCCAGTCGACCGCCTTCTTGCCGAGCAGTTTGGGCTGCTGGGCGACGGTCGCGGTCAGCGTGCCCCGGCGCACGGCCGTCACGCCGTCGGGGGTGCCGTCGAACGCGACGACCTTGACGTCCTTGCCGGAGCGGGCCCCGAGCGCCTTGGACGCACCGAGCGCCATCTCGTCGTTGGCGGCGAAGACCCCGCCGATGTCGCGGTGGGCCTGGAGCATGTTCGCCATCACGTCCATGCCCTTGGTCCGGTCGAAGTCGGCGGGCTGGCGGGCCACGACCTGAATGCCCGGGTACTTCTTGATGCCCTCCTCGAAGCCCTGGCCGCGCTCGCGGGCCGCGGACGTCCCGGGCTGGCCCTCCAGGAACGCCACCTTGCCCTTGCCGCCCAGCGATTCGGCGAGCGTCTTCGCGGCGAGACGGCCGCCCGCGACGTTGTCGGAGGCGATCGTGGAGCCGACCTTGCCGCCGTTGACGCCGCGGTCGATGGAGATGACCGGGACGTTCGCGCGGTTGGCGACGCCGACGGCCGGTACCGCCGCATCCGAATCGACCGGGTTGATGACGGCTGCCTTGACGTCCTGGCTGGTGAACGTCTCCATCTGGTTGATCTGCTGGGTGGGGTCGTTCTGCGCATCGGTGATGTTGATGTGCAGGCCCCGGGCGTCCGCCTCCGCCTGGGCGCCTTCCTTGATGCCGACGAAGAACGGGTTGTTGAGCGTGGAGAGCGCCAGCCCCAGATCGGTGTCGCCACCGCGGTCGCAGCCGGCCAGCCCCAGCGTCAGCCCGGCCACCACGGCGGCGGCCGCGCACCGCACGCCCCACCTGCGGCCCGCGCCGGCCCGACCCATACGGGACTGCGCCTCGCGGCCTCCGGTCGCCGCGCTGCGGGCGCTCATCGGGCGCTCCGCCGGCGCAGCGTGTCCAGGAGGACGGCGACGGCGATGACCAGACCGGTGGCGACCTGCTGCCAGAACGCCGAGACGCTCAGCAGGTTGAGGCCGTTGCGGAGCACCGCGAGGATCAGGGCGCCGATGAGGGTGCCGGACGCCTTGCCGGAGCCGCCGGAGAGGCTGGCGCCGCCGATGACGACGGCGGCGATGGCGTCGAGTTCGTACCCGGAGGCGGCCTGCGGCTGCGCGGAGGTGAGCCGGGCGGCCAGCACGATACCGGCGACCGCCGCGAACAGGCCGGAGAGCGCGTAGATGACGAGCTTGCGGCGCTTGACGTGGATACCGGAGAGGCGGGCCGCCTCCTCGTTGCCGCCGATCGCGAACATCGCCCGGCCCGTGTACGTACGGGCCAGCACCACCGCGGCGATCAGACCCATCGCGATCATCACGAGGACGGGGACCGGCAGCCAGCCGCCGAGGGTGTCACCGAGCGCACTGACCGAGGAGGGGAACGGAATGGGCGTACCGCCGGAGACGACCAGCGCCAGGCCACGGCCGACCGAGAGCATCGCCAGCGTCGCGATGAACGCGGGCAGCCTGCCGTACGCCACGAGCGCACCGGAGACGAGCCCCGCGGCCACGCCGACCGCCAGGCCGAGGAGCACCGCGCACCACACCGGCAGTCCCTCGGTGGTGGCCGCCCAGGCGACGACGGTGGCGGAGAGCGCGGCGACCGAGCCGACGGACAGGTCGATGCCCGCGGAGACGATGACGAAGGTGACGCCGAAGGCGAGGATCGCGGTGACGGACGCCTGGACGCCGACGTTGAGGAGGTTCTGGCCGTTGAGGAAGTCCTTGGACAGCACGGCCATCA
Organism: Streptomyces sp. NPDC000404; assembly: GCF_040300365.1. Classification (NCBI taxonomy): domain Bacteria; kingdom Bacillati; phylum Actinomycetota; class Actinomycetes; order Kitasatosporales; family Streptomycetaceae; genus Streptomyces; species Streptomyces sp. NPDC000404. The sequence goes on from NZ_JBEPDN010000001.1 coordinate 636,159, forward strand.
CCACGACGAGCGCGATCAGACCGCCCAGCGGGCCGTTCTTCAGGACCGCCCGGGTGAACCATCCGCCGAGCGCGGCGCCGCGGCCCGCGTCCAGGGCCGGAGGTGTCTCCTCCGGCTTCTTCAGCAACTCAGTCATCGGAGCCCTCCATCGCGCTCTGACCAGGGGTTTTCATGCGGTTCTGCGGGGTGGCGGCCGAGACCGCGCTCGCGGCATCGGCCGCCTCGGTGGCGCCTGCGGCCGTCGGCTTCGTCGCCTCGGCGGGGGCGTGGCTCGCGCCGGCCGGAGCCTGGACGGCCAGTTCCATGACCGCGTCCTGGGTGGCCTCGGCGGCCGCGAGTTCACCGGCGATCCGGCCCTGGGACATGACCAGCACCCGGTCGCTCATGCCGAGCACCTCGGGGAGGTCGCTGGAGATCATCAGGACCGCGCAGCCGGCCGCGGTCAGCTCGTTGATCAGCTGGTAGATCTCGACCTTCGCGCCGACGTCGATGCCGCGCGTCGGCTCGTCGAGGATCAGCAGCCTGGTCTCGGTCAGCAGCCACTTGCCGATCACGATCTTCTGCTGGTTGCCGCCGGAGAGGGTGCGGGCGCTCTGGCCCAGTCCGCTCATCCGGACCTTCAGCTGCGCGGCGACCGCGGCCGCCTCGCGTCGCTGCCCGCGCCGGTCGACCAGCCCGCCTCGGGTGTCCCGGTCCAGCCGGGCCAGCACCAGGTTGTCCTGCAACGACGCGTCGAGGACCAGCCCCTGGCCCTTGCGGTCCTCCGGCACCAGCCCGAGCCCGGCGCGCATCGCCGCCCGTACGTCGCCGGGGGCCAGCGCCTTGCCGTCGACCTCGACGGTCCCGGCGTCATAGCGGTCCACGCCGAAGAGCGCCCGCGCGACCTCCGTGCGGCCCGCGCCGACGAGTCCGGCGAGGCCGACCACCTCGCCCGCCCGCACCTCGAAGTCGATGCCCTCGAAGACGGGACGGGCCGGTGCGCCCTTGCTGCCGCGCGCTCCGTGCCTGGTCAGACCGCGTACGCGCAGCAGCGGCGCGCCCGGCGAATCGGGCCGCAGGCGCGGGTACTGCTCGGAGATGTCGCGGCCGACCATCAGCCGGATCAGCTCGTCCTCGTCGGTGGTGGCCGGGACCTCGGCGACCGAGCGGCCGTCGCGCAGGACGGTGACGCGGTCGCCGAGGGCGCCGATCTCCTCAAGGTGGTGGGTGATGAAGATGATGCCCACGCCGTCCGCGCGCAGCTCCCGCACGATGCCGAAGAGGGTCTCGACCTCCTCGGAGGTGAGGACCGCGGTCGGCTCGTCCATGATCAGGACACGGGCGTCGAGGCTGAGCGCCTTGGCGATCTCCACCATCTGGAGCCGGGCGATGCCCAGTTCGGCGACCGGGGTGGACGGGGAGACGTCCAGGCGGACCCGGCGCAGCAGCTCGGCGGCGCGCGCCCGCATCGTCTTCCGGTCGACGAGCCCGAGCGCGGTGCGCGGCTGGCGCCCCAGGAAGATGTTCTCGGCGACGGTCAGGCCGGGGACGAGGTTGAACTCCTGGTAGATGGTGGCGATCCCGATCCGTTCCGCGTCCTGGGCGGAGCGGATGTGCACCTCACGGAGTCCGTCGGCGCTGCCGTCCGCGCCTTGGGCGGCGAGGATGCGTCCCTGGTCGGGGCGGTGGGCGCCGGAGAGCATCTTGATCAAGGTGCTCTTGCCCGCGCCGTTCTCGCCGAGCAGGACGTGCACCTCGCCGGAGCGCAGGCTCAGGTCCACGCCGTCCAGCGCGCGCACGCCGGGGAACGACTTCGTCACCCCCTCGACGCGCAGCAGTTCGCGGCCGCCCGGTACGTCGTCTTTGACGCCGGTCATGCGCTGCCCTCTCTTCCTCGGGTGTGGTGCTCGGGTTTCTCGTGCTCGGGTGGTGTGGGGACACGGGTGGACGGGTGGCGCGCTCGGGGCGCCGGGTCCGGGTGGTGCCTGCGGGCTTCCCGCCGGTGCCCGCTCGGCGCCTTCCCGGAACCGGCCCGGGGACGCGGCGGGCGGGGAGAACGTGCCGGACCGGCAAGCCCCGGAGGGCGACCGGCCGGGGAGATTTCGGGGCGATCAGCCCGGCAGCGTTCGGGGCGGTCGGCTCATACGGGTTCGGCGCGGCTGGGCGCGGGCACCCGGCGCCCGGTCGGCTCGCCGCACGAGTTCCGGGCCACCAACCGGGCCGGGAGCAGCACCGATGCGGCGTCCCGGCCCTCGATACGGGCCAGCAGCGTGTGCACGGCGGCCCGTCCGAGTTCGCGGGTGGGCTGGGCGATGACGGTCAGCGGCGGGTCGGCGTGGCGGAACCACGGGACGTCGTCGTAGACCACCAGCGCCATGTCCTCGGGGATGCGCAGTCCCCGCGCGCGCAGTTCGTCCATCGCGCCGAGCGCCATGAGATTGTCGGTGGCCAGCACCGCGTCCGGCGGCTCGGGAAGGTCGAGGAAGGCCCGCATCACGGCGCGGCCACCGGTGTGCTGGAGGTCCGGGGTGGCGCCGACGCAGGTGTCGGGGAGGGCGATGCCGTGCGCGGCGAGCGCGGTGCGGAACAGCCGCAGCCGTTCGTCGCCGGTGGGCGTACCGGCCGGGGCCACGATGATCGCGGGGCGGCGGCGTCCGAGGGCGGCGAGGTGTGCGGCGAGGTCGGTGAGGGCCTCCCGGCCGTCGGCACGTACGCACGGGGCGTCGACGCCGGGCACGATCCGGTCCAGCAGGACCAGCGGCGTGCCGGAGGCGACGACCTCGCCGAGCATCGTGGAGCCGGTGCCCGCCGAGCTGACCAGCAGCCCGTCGATCTGCCGGTCGAGGAGCGTGCGGATGTAGTCGTCCTGCTGATCGGGGCGTTCACCGGCGTTGCCGATGACCAGGCTGTAGCCGAGGCTGCGGGCCTCGTCCTCCACGGCGTCGGCCAGCTCGGTGAAGAACGGGTTGGTGAGATCGCCGATGATCAGTCCGAGCGTGCCGGTCCGCGCGGTGCGCAGCGCCCGGGCGACGTTGTTGGGGCGATACCCCAGCTCCCGCACGGCGGCGAGCACCCGCTCCCGCGTCTCGGCCACGGGACTGTGCCCGTTGAGCACCCGTGACACCGTGGCAACCGAGACTCCTGCCCGCTCCGCCACGTCCTTGATGTTCGCCATGGCGCCGTTGCCATCCTCTGCGTGCGATCGACGTGTAATCGATTTCTCGGGGATACGAAATCGATTACACAAGGGCTTCGTCAAGGCGGTGACGGCGTGGTCTGCATCACGTGGAGGCGGACGTTCCGGGCGGCGCGGGCGCCTCGTCGCAGCCGGGCGAGGGCGGCAGGACGCACCGGGGAGGGGCGGCTCCGGAGGGCTTGACGGGCCGGTCGCGGTCGCGTGGCTGGGTCATCATCGGTGCCGATGCCGGCCGGTACCGGTGGCGGTGCCGGTGGCGGTGGCGGTGCCGGTGGCGGTACCGACGCCGTGGCCGACGCGACGGGGCGCGGGCCTGAGCACGCCTTCCGCGGCCGGCCGACGGCGCGCGTCAGCGCCGAGCGGCCGGGCCGTCAAGGGCAGCGGATGGAGCGTCATCCGTGAACTCCCGCGAGAAGCACGCCCACTGAGCTTGCGTCACCCACCCCGGGAAACCCGAAGGCCGCTCCCGTACGGAACGGAAGCGGCCTTCAGGTTTGCTTGCTGCTCTGCCGCCTCGCCGCCCTGCTGCCTTGCGGCTTCGGCGAGTTGCGGGTCAGCGGTCCGCGCGGCGGCGGTCCGGGTCAGGCAACCGTCAGCGTGACCTCGATGTTGCCGCGGGTGGCGTTCGAGTACGGGCAGACCTGGTGGGCCTTTTCGATGAGGTCCTTGGCGGTGGCGGCGTCGACGTGGGGGATCGAGGCGGAGATCTCGACCTTGAGGCCGAAGCCACCGGCCGGGGTCTTGCCGATGCCGACATGGGCGGTGACGCGGGAGCCCGAGACGTCGGCCTTCTCCCTGCGGGCGACGACGCTCAGCGCGCCCTGGAAGCAGGCGCTGTAGCCCGCGGCGAACAGCTGCTCCGGGTTGGTGCCCGCGCCGCTGCCGCCCTGCTCCTTGGGCGGGTTGACGACGACGTCGAGCTTGCCGTCGTCGCTGGAGACGCGGCCGTCGCGGCCGTTCTCGGCGGTGGCGACGGCGGTGTAGACGACGTCGACCGGCTGGATGGACATGCGAATCCTCCTGTGGTTCGCCGCGACTCGCGCCCACGATCGCGACGGCTTGCCCCGAGCCTAGCCGCCCATCCGTACGCATGGCGTGACGAGCCGGTAAAGCCGATCCCACCCGGCCACGCCGACCGGCGCCTGCCCGCGCGGCCCGACGGCCCGGCCCGACCCTTGCCAAGCCGACCACCCGCCGCCCACCGGATCCGCAGCCCTCGGGGCCGCACACCGAGCACTTCGGCGCGCGGCCCCGACGACCGGCGCCCCCTTCAGGCGAGAACACCGGAGACGGATCAGCCAGTTGGACGGACCGGCCGGCTGGACGGGACCACCAGCCGGCCAGTCGGTCAGCCGGTGGTCCCGTCCAACCAGTTCAGCCAGTTCAGTCGGCTCAGCCGACTCAGTCGGCCAGGGTCACGATCATCTTGCCGGTGTTCTCGCCGCGGAGGAGGCCGAGGAACGCCTCGGCGCCGTTCTCGATGCCGACGACCTCGGTCTCGCGGTACTTCAGCGCACCGGACCGGATCCAGCCGGAGACCTCCTCGACGAACCGCGGCCGCAGCGCGCCGTGGTCGGCGACCAGCAGGCCCTGGAGGCGGAGCCGCTTGCCGATGACCAGCGCGAGGTTGCGCGGGGCGGGGGTGGGCTCGGTGGCGTTGTACATCGAGATCATGCCGCAGATCGCCGCACGGCCATGGACGTTGAAGGAGCTGATGGCCGCTTCGAGGTGCTCGCCGCCGACGTTGTCGAAGTAGACGTCGATGCCGTCCGGCGCGGCCGCCTTGAGCTGCTCGGAGACCGGGCCGTTCTTGTAGTTGAACGCCGCGTCGAAGCCGTACTCCTCCACGAGGAGCTTGACCTTCTCGTCCGAGCCGGCGGAGCCGATCACCCGGGACGCGCCCTTGAGCTTGGCGATCTGACCGACCTCACTGCCCACCGCGCCGGCCGCACCGGAGACGAAGACCGCGTCCCCCTCCTTGAAGGAGGCCACCTCCAGCAGGCCCGCGTAGGCGGTCAGGCCGGGCATGCCCAGCACGCCGAGGTAGGCGCTCAGCGGGGCCAGCGAGGGGTCGATCTTCGCGGCGCGCGCGGCGTCGAGCACCGCGTACTCCCGCCAGCCGAGGCCGTGCAGCACATGGTCGCCGACCGCGATGTCGGCGGAGCGCGAGGCGATGACCTCGCCGACCGCGCCGCCGTCCATGGGGCGGTCCAGCTGGAAGGGCGGGGTGTAGGACTTCACGTCGTTCATCCGGCCGCGCATGTACGGGTCGACGGAGAAATGCCGGGTGCGGACGAGGATCTGACCCTCGCCGACCTCGGGGACCGCGGCCTCGCGCAGGGCGAAGTCGTCCGGCGTGGGCCAGCCGTGCGGGCGGGCGACGAGGTGCCATTCACGGCCGGTCGTGGGCAGTGCGGACATGACGCGATCCTTCCTGATGCTTCAGTAGCTGAAACAACCATGCCTCTGAATATTTCATGCTGTCAAGTAATTGGGTATCCTGTGGGCATGACTCCGCGCGCAGACCACCTGACCGTCGAGGTCGTCGATCTCATCGGCACCGTCGTCGCCCGTTACCACGAGGAGTACGAGCACGCGGCGTCGCAGCACTCCCTCACCGGCGCGCAGGCGCGGGTGCTCGGCCTGCTGTCCGCCGAGCCGCTCCCCATGCGGCGGATAGCGCAGCGTCTGAAGTGCGAGCCGTCGAACATCACCGGCATCGTCGACCGGCTGGAATCCCGCGGGCTGGTCGAGCGGCGGCCCGATCCCGCCGACCGCCGGGTGAAGCTGGCCGCGCCGACGGACGAGGGCAGACGCACCGCCGAGGCGCTGCGCGGCTCGCTGAACTTCGCGCGCGAGCCGCTCGGCCGTCTGACGGTCACCGAGCGGACCCTGCTCAAGGAGCTGCTGCAGCGGATGCTCGGCACCGCCCCGGAGTGAGCGGCCAGAGCGGTGCCGGGCCGCCCGGTGGCCCACCGTCGCGGTCGGGAAGTGGCCCGGGCGCAGCACCCCGCCGCCGCATAGCCTGAGCCCATGACCGAGATCACCGCCCCGGAAGACCGCGCCGCGCAGCCCGGGGGCACCCGCCACACCGTCGACTTCTACTTCGACCCCATCTGCCCGTTCGCCTGGATCTCCTCCCGGTGGATCCTGGAGGTCGAGCGCCACCGCGACCTGGATCTGCGGTTCCGGGTCATGAGCCTGTCCGTGCTGAACGAGGGGCGCGAGGACCTGCCGGAGAAGTACCGGGAGCTGCTGGACGCGGGATGGGGCCCGGTGCGGGTCTGCATCGCCGCGGCCGCCGGGCACGGTGAGGAGGTGCTGCGCGATCTGTACACCGCGCTCGGCACCCGGCTGCACAACGAGGCCCGCGAGGACACCGAGAACGTCATCCGGGAGGCGCTGGCCGAGGTCGGGCTGCCCGCCGCGCTCGCCGGTGCCGCCGAGACCGACCGCTACGACGAACTGCTGCGCCAAAGCCACCACGAGGGCATGGACCCGGTGGGCGAGGACGTCGGCACGCCGACGATCCACATCGACGGGGTGGCGTTCTTCGGACCGGTCCTGATGTCGATCCCGCGCGGCGAGGACGCGGTACGGGTCTTCGACGGCGCCCGGCTGCTCGCGGGCTACGACCGGTTCTTCGAGCTGAAGCGGACCCGCACCGGAGAGTTCGACTTCAGCTGACGGGCCGCGGGCGGGCGGCGGCGACTGCCGGGGCGCCGCCGCTCCCCAACTCCCCTGCGGCGCCATCGCGGTGGCGCGGCCCGCACCGTCCGCCCGCCGCGCCCCGTCCTGCGCGACGATGGCTACCGTGAACCCGAAATCCCCCTCCCCCGACGCGCTGCCCGGGCCGCTCGCGTTCCAGCTGGTGCTGCTGCGGCGGATGGCCGACCACCAGCCCGGGCTCGTCGAGGACGCGCTGCGGGAGCTGGGGGTGGACCGCGCCCGGCAGCGCGAGGCCAACAAGCGGTGGCAGGCCCGGCTGCACGCGCCCGGGGCACGCACCGGGACGCGGCCCTACCGCGCGCTGCTCGGCACCCCCGAGACCGTCACGACCCGCCGGATCGGCGATCTGACCTGCGAGGCGCTGCGCTGGCCGGTGCCGCTCTGGCCCGATCTGCGGTTCGAGGTGCTCACCGCCCCGGGCGGCGCCGTCTGGAACGCCTGGCTGGTCCGCGCGCCCGGTGCCCCCGCCCCGCTGCTGCGCACCGCCGACGACCTCGCCCCCTGGTCCTGCACCGTCGACGAGGCCGCCCGCGCCTTCGCCCCGGCCCGCCCCCTGGAGGGCGACGCCCCGAACCGCTGGAACCTGCGGGCCACCGTCCCCGAACCGACGGGCGAACTCCGCCCCGCGGTCCTTGAGTTCACCTGGGGACTCTTCCAGCGCCGCCTGGGCTGACGCCGTACGGGGGCGCGTTCCGGCGGGTATCCGCAGGTCCCCCGACCGGCCCTCCCCAACGCGCAGCGGGCGGACGGCCGCCACAGGATGGCCGGGAGTGCTCCTTACGACGCTCCGTCCGTACCGGCCCACAGGGGAGGAATCTTCCATGACCATCAGCCTCGCCCAGCTGCGCCGTTGCTCGGTCGCCGTCGACATCGGGGCGTCCCGGACCCGCGTCTACCTCAAGAACCAGGGGCTGATCGTCGACGAGCCGACGGTGGCCGCCGTGAACGTCCGCACCGGCGCGCTGCTGGCCGTCGGCAGCGACGCCGCGGTGATGGACGGCCGGACTCCGGAGTACATCCGGGTCGTCCGGCCGGTCGCCAACGGCACGGTGGTCGACATCGACATGGCCCAGCGGCTGCTGCGCCACCTCGTCGGCAACAAGCTGCGCCGGACCTGGCGGCGGCGCCCGACGATGCGCGCCGCGGTCTGCCAGCCGTTCGGCAGCGAACCGCTGGCGCAGCGCGCCGCGGTGGAGACGCTGAGCGGGCTGGGGGCGCGGCGGGTGGAGCTGGTCGACACGCTGGTGGCCGCGGCGGTCGGCTGCGGGCTGCCCGTCGAGCAGCCCGAGGCGACCATGATCGTGGTGTGCGGGGCGGGCACCACGCAGATCGCGGTGCTCTCGCTGGGGTCGATCGTGGCGGCGGAGACCGTGGCCGTGGGCGGCAACGCCATCGATCACGCCGTCGTCCAGCACCTGCGCCAGCACCACGAGGTGCATCTGGCGAGCCGCGCGGTGCGGCCGCTGCACCTGATGCTCTCCAGCACCGGCGGGCTCGCCTCGGGGCCGGCGGAGGTGCACGGCCGCGATGTGGTCAGCGGGACGACGCGGTGCGTGCAGGTGGACACCGACCGCGTCCGGCACGCCATCGCGACGCCGCTGACCGCGATCCTGGACGGCATCGGGGCGGTGCTGCGCCGCTGCCCGCCGGACCTCGTCGCCGACCTCGGCGAACGCGGCATCATGCTGGCCGGCGGCAGCGCGCTGATCCCGGGCCTGGAGTCGATGATCCGGGAGGCGACGACGGTGCCGGTGCACATCGCCGACCGGCCCGACACCTGCGCCGTCCAGGGGCTCGGCGCCATGATCGAGGGCAAGGTCGAGCCGATGCACCTCGACCCGATGGCGCCCTGACACCGCGCCCCGTTCGAGGCCCGGCCCGCCCTTCCTCGAACATGCCTACCGGGCAACGCCGCCGGTCACGGCCCGGCCGGGCGCATCAGGGCTACCGGGCGTTCCACGCCACCACGGCGGGCCGGTCGTGCTCGGTGCCGAGGATGCCGACGGCGCCGGTCCCGAACGTGAACAGCGCCCCCGCGGACGGCGGCAGGCCCAGCCTGCGGGCGGTGAGCACCCGCAGGAAATGCGCGTGCGCGACGAGCGCGACGTCCCCTTCGTCCGCGTCCAGCAGCGGCAGCACCCGCGACAGCACCGCGTCCGCGCGGGCCCCGACCTCCTCGGGGGACTCCCCCGGATGCCCGTCGGGCCCCGGAACGGTGCCGTCGGTGAAGAGGAACCAGTCCGGCCGCTCCCGCTGGATGTCCGGCGTCGAGACGCCCTCGTAGCCGCCGTAGTCCCATTCGCGCAGGCCCTCGTCGGTCCGCGCCCCTTCCAGCCCGGCCAGCTCCGCGGTGCGCCGTGCCCGCGCCATCGGGCTGACGCGGACGGCGGCGATCCGCCGGCGGGCGAGGAGGGGCCGCAGGGCGCGGGCCTGCTCCTCGCCCTCGGCGGTGAGCGGCAGATCCGTCCAGCTGGTGTGCCGGCCGTTCCTGCTCCACTCGGTCTCGCCGTGCCGGATCAGCAGCAGCTCGCTCACTTCTCCTGCGCCTGCTCGGCCTGCTGCGCCTCGGCCACCGAGGCGCGGACCTCGTCCATGTCCAGACCGCGGGCCTGTCCGATGACGTCCTCCAGGGCGGCCTCCGGCAGCGCCCCGGGCTGGGCGAACACGGCGATGTTGTCGCGGACGATCATCAGCGTGGGGATCGACTGGATCTGGAAGGCCTGGGCCAGCTCCGGCTGCGCCTCGGTGTCGACCTTGGCGAAGACCAGGTCGTCGTGCTTGTCGGAGGACCGCTCGAAGACCGGACCGAACTGCTTGCACGGGCCGCACCACTCGGCCCAGAAGTCGATGAGGACGAAGTCGTTGCCGGAGACGATCTCGTCGAAGTTGTCCTTGGTCAGCTCTACGGTGCTCATGCGGGCTCCCTGCTTGCGGTTCTGTACGTGAATGTCCGGTCCGTATCCAGCTGCGGCAACGGGATCGCCCCGCACCGTATTCCGCACGCCGGACCGTCCCGCTCCCCTGCCCAGGGCGCGGCGTCCTAGACATCCCGGTGGCACGCGGTTGACGTGGCGCGCAGCACACCCGGCGGGCGCCCTCCGAAGGCCGATGTGGCGGGCGCCCCGCCGCCGATCGGGCGGCGCCCCGGAGGCGTTCGGGTGCCACCGGGCGGACGCGGGCCGCGCCGGGGATGCCGCGCCCCGCGTATGCATAGAGTGAGGGCCCGCACAGCGAACTGTGCGGGCCCTCATTACGTGCCTCCCAGGCAAGGCGCCTGGCCTGTGGGGCGGGTGGGGCTCGAACCCACGACCGACGGATTATGAGTCCGCTGCTCTGACCGGCTGAGCTACCGCCCCCACACGGCGCGCCGCGCACATTTGTGCGCGCCGTCTGCCGCAGCATAGCCGCTCATACGATCTGTTGCCCGTGTGGGCTGCAGTCCGGCGACCGTGCACGGTCAACAGGACTTCACCCACGCGGCTTTCGGTTCCCCGCACATGGAAAAGGACCCCTTTCGGGGTCCTCTCCGGTGTTGCTCCCCCGACTGGACTCGAACCAGTAACCCTCCGGTTAACAGCCGAATGCTCTGCCAATTGAGCTACAGGGGATCGCGCTCCCCCGACTGGACTCGAACCAGTAACCTGCCGGTTAACAGCCGGCTGCTCTGCCAATTGAGCTACAGGGGAATGCTGCGGGTGCCTCGAATGCTTCGTCGACCGGATCTCCGGACGGCGTGCGCTCGCTGCGACACATACATTAGCGCAAGCAGGGGGGTGCTCCGCCAATCGGTATCGCCACAGGTGATCACCGGCCCCGCAGGGCAGGCGCGCGGCACAGCCCACAGGTCCGGTGCACCGGCACCGGACGCGACCGGACGCCAGCGGCGGACGGCGCCTCGGGGCCCCTCCCCGGCGGGCGCTCCGCCGACGACAGGAAAGGGTGGAGCGATGCGCTACCGGCTCACGTTCATCGCGGGACTGGCCGTCGGATACGTGTTCGGCACGCGGGCCGGACGGGAGCGGTACGAGCAGCTGCGCAAGGCGGCCCGGCGGGTCGCGGAGAACCCCGCGGTCCGCAACACCGCCGAGACCGCCGCGCTGGGCGGCCGGCAGGCGGCGACCAAGGCGTTCGACAAGGTTTCGGCCAAGGTCGGGGACCGGATGCCGCAGTCGGTCACCGACCGGGTCCGTTCGCTGCGTGAGCAGCGCGCCTCCGACGAGGACGACTGGGGCACGAGCAACACCTGACGGGCGCGCGCCCGTTCCCCGTGGCGGCCGTCGTAAACCCTGACGCGTCCCGGGCCCGCCGGATGGGGCATCATCTGGGGCCATGGGGAAAGTCGCCGGGTTGGACAGTTCTTCCGAATGCACACGGATCGTGGTCTGCGATACCGATACCGGTGCCGTCATCAGGCGGGGGTACGCGCCGCACCCCGCCGAGAAGGGGCCCGAGGTCGACCCTCAGGCGTGGCTGATGTCACTGGGTGAGGCCGCCGGGAACGGCCTGCTCGAAGGCGTCCAGGCGATCGGGGTCTCGGCGCAGCAGCACGGGCTGGTGCCGCTGGACGCCGAGGGCGGGCTCGTCCGGCCGGCGCTGGTGGGCAACGACAAGCGGGCGCAGAGCGCCGCGGCCGATCTCGCGGACTCGCTCGGCGGACGGGCGGCGTGGGCGCAGGCCGTCGGAGCGGTGCCGCAGGCGGCGCACCCGGTGACCAAGCTGCGCTGGCTGGCGCGGAGCGAGCCGGCGAACGCCGCCCGGATCGCCGAGGTCATGCAGCCGCACGACTGGCTGGCCTGGCAGCTGCTGGGCCGCCCGGCACGGCGGACGACGGACCGCGGCGGCGCCTCGACCACCGGATTCTGGTCGGCCGCCGCCGAGGCGTACCGGCCGGACCTGGTGGAGCTGGCGCTCGGGCACCAGGTGCGGCTGCCGGAGGTGCTGCGCCCCTGGGGGACCGCGGGCTTCACCCCGGAGGGGCTGCTGATCTCCGCCGGTACGGGCGAGACGATGGCGGCGGCGTTCGGGCTCGGCGTGGGCGTCGGCGACGCGGTGATCTCGCTGGGCGCGTCGGGTTCGGTCTTCAGCATCCATCACGAGGCGCTGGTCGACGCCGAGGGCACGATCACCTCGTTCGCCGATGCGACCGGCCGTCATCTGCCGGTGGTGCACACCAGCAACGCGGTACGGGTGCTGCGCGGCACCGCCGAGATGCTCGGGACGGACCTGGAGGGGCTGTCGGAGCTGGCGCTGCAGTCGACGCCCGGCGCGTACGGCATGGTGCTGCTGCCGTATCTGGAGGGCGAGCGGACGCCGCATCTGCCGCACACCGCGGGGTCGTTGCACGGGATGCGCCGGGAGAGCATGAAGCCGGAGCATCTGGCGCGCGCCGCGGTCGAGGGGATGCTCTGCGGGCTCGCCGACGCGCTGGACGTGCTGCGCGGCCGGGGCGTGACGGTGCGCCGGGTGTTTTTGCTGGGCGCGGCGGCGGAGCTGACCGCGGTGCAGGCGGTGGCGCCGGCGCTCTTCGGGGTGCAGGTCGTGGTGCCGCAGCCGGCCGAGTACGCGGCGCTGGGCGCGGCGCGGCAGGCGGCGTGGGCGCTCGGTGCGGCGCACGGCACGCTGCCCACCGCCGAGCCGGGCGGCCCCGCGGAGCCGCCGCAGTGGCCGGCGGCCGCCAGCCAGATCTTCGAGCCGGGCGAGGAGCTGCCGGTGGGGCAGGCGGTGCGCCAGCAGTACGCGGCGGTGCGGGACGAGACCTACCCGGGGGCGTTCGCCGCGGCGGCACCCGCGGCGGCGTTCGTCCCGGAGGGGTGACGGGTCAGTCGAGGTAGCCGCGGAGCTGGTCGGCGTAGGCGTGGTCGCGGAGCTTGCCGAGGGTCTTGGACTCGATCTGGCGTATCCGCTCACGGGTGACGCCGAAGAGCCGGCCGATCTCCTCCAGGGTGCGGGGCCGGCCGTCGACGAGTCCGTAGCGGAGCTGGACGACGCGGCGTTCGCGTTCGCCGAGGGTGGACAGGACGGCGTCGAGGTGTTCGCGGAGCAGGAGGAAGGCGGCGGATTCGGCGGGTGAGGGGGCGTCGCCGTCCTCGATGAGGTCGCCGAAGGAGACGTCGTCCTCCTCGCCCACGGGGGCGTGCAGCGATACCGGTTCCTGGGCGAGGCGCAGCACCTCCGCGACGCGTTCGGTGCTCAGGCCCAGCTGGGCGGCGATCTCGTCGTGGGACGGTTCGCGGCCGGTCTCCTGGAGGATGCGGCGCTGGGTGCGGACCACGCGGTTGATCAGCTCGACGACGTGCACCGGGACGCGGATGGTGCGGGCCTGGTCGGCGAGGGCGCGGGACATCGCCTGGCGGATCCACCAGGTGGCGTAGGTGGAGAACTTGAAACCGCGGGCGTAGTCGAACTTCTCGACGGCGCGGATCAGGCCGAGGTTGCCCTCCTGGACGAGGTCGAGCATGGTCAGGCCGCGGCCGAGGTAGCGCTTGGCGACGGAGACGACGAGGCGGAGGTTGGCCTCGATCAGGCGGCGTTTGGCCATCCGGCCGCGGACCACCAACGTGTCGAGGTCACCGGCGAGCCGGGAGCCGAGGTCCGGGGTGCGGGCCAGCTTCTCCTCGGCGAAGAGGCCGGCCTCGACGCGACGCGCCAGCTCGACCTCGTCGGCGGCGGTGAGCAGCGGGATGCGGCCGATCTCGCGGAGGTACTGACGGAAGAGGTCGGCGGACGGGCCGGCCGTCTCGGGGCGCGGCGGCGTCCCGGGGGCATCGTCCGGCTCGTCCTCGGGGGCGGCGGCCTCCGGGTCGTCCGGGAGGTGTCCGGCGTCCGGCGGGGTGGCGCGGGCGGGGCCGGTGGGCTGTGCGGGGACGCGGAACGGGCGGGGGCCGACGGGGCCGCGGGCCGGGGCCTCCTCCCCCTGCGGCAGGGTCGTCCCGGTCGCGGCCTGCGGGGCGCCGGGCGCCCCGGGGAGGATCTGGCTCTGCACAGGGACGACCTCCAGGAGATTCGCTGCGCGGGCGGCAGGGTCCGGGAGCGGCGGCGGGCCGGCCGCCGTACCGCGAGTGGCCGCGGGCGGGAAGCGGGTGCGCGGGAGCGGATGGGGCGCGGCGGGCTCGCGCACCGCTTCTCAGTGTGGAGTACGACACAGGGCTGCCACGAGGGGCGTGCGAGCACTTTCTGAGTTCGTTCCGTTACCGTCCGGCTACGCCGGGGCGTCGGGCGGAGCGCGGCGATCGGGTGTGCGGGGCGCGGGGGATTCCTGGGACCGGCGGGGCGGAGCGGGGGCCGGAAACGGCTGGAGACGGCCGGGGAGAGGGGCGGAGGCGAGCCCGGAGCGCGTACCCGGGCCGGGCGGGGCGGGAGGCGGGAGCCGGGGCCGTCGGGAGGGCTGCCGGAACGGCACCGGGCCGGGCACAGGCGGCCTGCGGGGGCGGTCGGAGCAGGAAGCAACGCCGGGCGGGGTGGAGCCGGGCCCTGGCAGCCGGGACGGCGGCCGGCGCGGCACGGTGGCGCCGGGGCGGGCGCGCGCGGAGCCCGCCCCGCCCCGGGCTACAGCGCCGCGTACCCCCGGTCGCGCAGGGACTGGCCGTACTGCTGGAGGACCCAGAGTTCGTTCTGGACGGCGGCGAGGTGTTCCGGGTCGGCGCGGGGGCCGAGGCGTTGGAGGGTGCCGCGGATCTCGGTGACGCGTTGGTTGACGGCGGCGAGGCGGACGGCGACGAGCTGGACGCCCGCGTAGGCCTCATCCGGGTCGCGGCGGGTGTGCAGCGGCTCGACGATCAGCTCGGTGACCAGGGCGCGGACGGTGTCGTCGGGCGCGGCCTCACGGACCCGCTGGACGTAGCCGTCGTCGTGCGCCGCGGCGCCTCCGGCGTCCTCGATGCAGCGGCGGACCACGGCGTACGGCGGGGCGGTGAATTCGTCGATGCCGTAGGCGTCGAAGGCCGGGGAGACCAGGTCGGGGCGTTGGAGGGCGAGCTTGAGGAGTTCGCGCTCGACGCGGTGGGCGGGGCTACGGAGGTTGAGCGCGGGGCCGCGCAGGCCGGGAGGCGTCTCGGCGGCGGGCGCCGGGGCCTGGCCGCGGGGGGCCCGGCGGGGCTGGTCGGCGCCGCCGTCGCGGCCGCGCTCGCGGGCCCAGCGGGCGAGCTGGGCGACGCGGCGGACGACGAACTGGGTGTCGAGGATGCCGAGCAGCCCGGCCAGCTGGACGGCCACCTCGTGCTGTGCGCCGCTGTTCTTGATGCGGGCCACGACGGGCGCCGCCTCGTCCAGGGCGGCGGCGCGGCCCGCGGGGGTCTCCAGGGCGTAGCGGCCGACGATCTGGCGGAGGGCGAACTCGAAGAGCGGGGTGCGGGGTTCGACCAGATCGGCGACGGCGGCGTCGCCCTTGGCGAGGCGCAGTTCGCATGGGTCCATGCCGTCGGGGGCGATGGCGATGTAGGTCTCGGCGGCGAACTTCTGGTCGTCCTCGAAGGCGCGCAGGGCGGCCTTCTGGCCCGCGGCGTCGCCGTCGAAGGTGAAGATCACGCGGGCCGAGCCGTTGTCCATCAGGAGCCTGCGGAGGATCTTGATGTGGCCCTCGCCGAAGGCGGTGCCGGAGGTGGCGATGGCGGTGGTGATACCGGCGAGATGGCAGGCCATGACGTCGGTGTAGCCCTCGACGACGACCGCGCGGGAGGTCTTGGCGATCTCCTTCTTGGCCAGGTCGATGCCGTAGAGGACCTGGCCCTTCTTGTAGATCGGCGTCTCGGGGGTGTTGAGGTACTTGGGGCCGTTGTCGTCGTCGCGGAGCTTGCGGGCGCCGAAGCCGACGACCTCACCGGAGATGTCGCGGATCGGCCACATCAGACGGCCGCGGAAGCGGTCGATGGGGCCGCGGCGGCCGTCCTGGGAGAGACCGGAGAGGATCAGCTCCTTGTCGGTGAAGCCGCGGCCGCGCAGGAAGCGGGTGAGGTGGTCCCAGCCGGCGGGGCTGTAGCCGACGCCGAAGTGCTGGGCGGCGGCCTGGTCGAAGCCGCGCTCGGCGAGGAAGCGGCGGCCGATCTCGGCCTCGGGCGAGTCCAGCTGCTCGATGTAGTAGGCGGCGGCGGCCTTGTGCGCCTCGACCAGGCGGGTGCGCTCGCCCTGCTGGCGGCCGGGGGCGTAGCCGCCCTCCTCGTAGCGCAGGGTGATGCCCGCCTGAGCCGCGAGGCGCTCGATGGTCTCGGCGAAGGAGAGGTGGTCGATCTTCATGATGAAGTCGACGGTGTCCCCGCCCTCCTGGCAGCCGAAGCAGTGGTAGAGCCCCTTGGCGGTGCTGACGTGGAAGGACGGGGACTTCTCGTCGTGGAACGGGCACAGGCCCTTGAGATTGCCGCCTCCGGCGTTGCGGAGCTGGAGGTATTCGGACACGACGGCGTCGATCGGGACCGCGTCCCGCACCGCCTTCACGTCGTCATCGTTGATCCTGCCTGCCACGCATGAATTCTACGGCCGGGCGCCGACAGTCCCGTCCGGGCGGCCGGGTCAGGTGACGTCGGGGGCGTCGCCCATGATCTCCAGGAAGCGGTCGAGGGCGATGTTGCCGCCCGAGACGATGACGCCGACGCGCGGCGGAAGCGCGTCGATGCGGCCGCTGAGCAGGGCGGCGAGGGCGCAGGCGCCGCTGGGCTCGGTGACGATCTTGAGGCGCTCGAAGGCGAACCGCATGGCGGCACGGATCTCGTCGTCGGTGACGAGCGCGACGGAGTCGAGGAGCCGCCGGTTGATCGCGAAGGTCAGCTCGCCGGGTGTCTCGACGGCCTGTCCGTCGGCGATGGTGCGGGGCACGGGGACGGCGACGCGCTCCCCGGCGGCCAGCGAGCGCGCGGTGTCGTCGCCCGCCGCCGGCTCCACGCCGATCATGCGGATGCCGGGGACGAGGCCGGTGGCGGCGGTGGCGCAGCCCGCCATCAGGCCGCCCCCGCCGACGGGCGCCAGCAGCGCGCCGAGCGGCCCGGTCTCCTCGATCAGCTCCAGCGCGGTGGTGCCCTGACCGGCGATGACGTCCGGGTGGTCGTAGGGCGGGACGAGGGCCAGCCCGCGCTCCGTTGCCAGTGCGCGGCCCAGGGCGGTGCGGTCGCCGGTGTAGCGGTCGTACGTGACGATCTCGGCGCCGTAGCCCGCGGTGGCCGCGCGCTTGGAGCGCGGGGCGTCCTCGGGCATGAGGATGACGGCGGTGGTGCCCAGCTCACGGGCGGCGAGGGCGACGGCCTGGGCGTGGTTGCCGGAGGAGTAGGCGGCGACGCCGCGGCGGCGCTGTTCGGGGGTGAGGCGGGCGACGGCGTTGTAGGCGCCGCGGAACTTGAACGCGCCGACGCGCTGGAAGGACTCGCACTTGAGGTGGACCTCGGCGCCCACCAGCGCGTCCAGGGTGCGCGAGCGCAGCACCGGGGTGCGGTGGGCGACGCCCGCCAGCCGGGCCGCGGCCTCCCGGACGGAGTCGAGGGTGACGGCCGCGGGGCCGGCGGGCGGGGTGGGGCCGCTGGGGCCCGAGGGGCGAGCGCTCATGGCGGCACGCTACGGGAGCAGGCTCTCCAGCGGAACCTCCGGATCGGCCAGGGCGGCGGGGTCCAACGGGTGACCGGAGCGGATGAGTTGCTGGATCGGCCCGGAGACGTCCCAGACGTTGACGTTCATCCCGGCGAGCAGCCGCCCCTCGGCCAGCCAGAAGGCGATGAACTCGCGCTTGGCGACGTCCCCGCGGCAGACGACCTGGTCGTACGAGCCGGGCGGGGCGTAGCCGGAGTACTCCATGCCGACGTCGTACTGGTCGGAGAAGAAGTACGGGACGCGGTCGTAGGAGACCTCCTGGCCGAGCATGGCGCGGGCGGCCGCCGGGCCGCCGTTGAGGGCGTTGGCCCAGTGCTCGACGCGGATGCGGGTGTCCAGGAGCGGGTGGTCGGCGGCGGCGACGTCGCCCGCGGCGTAGATGTGCGGGTCGGAGGTGCGCAGCGCCGCGTCGACGGCGATGCCGCCGCCCGTGGAGCTGTCGGCGAGGGAGAGTCCGGCCTGTTCGGCGAGGGAGGTGCGGGGGGCGGCGCCGATGGCGGCGAGGACGGCGTGGGCGGGGTGTTCCTCGCCGTCGTCGGTGCGGACGGCGAGGACCATGCCGTCCTGGCCGACGATCTCGGTGAGGCGGGCACCGAAGTGGAAGCGGACGCCGCGCTCGCGGTGCAGATCGGCGAAGAGGTCGCCCAGTTCGGGGCCGAGGACGGTGTGCAGCGGCGTCGGCTCGGTCTCCACGACGGTCACCTCGGCGCCGTAGGAGCGGGCCGCGGCGGCGACTTCGAGGCCGATCCAGCCGGCGCCGGCGATGACGAGGTGGCCGTTGTCGCGGCCCAGGGAGGTCAGGACGCCGCGCAGCCGCTCGGCGTGGGCGAGGCGGCGCAGGTGGTGGACGCCGGCGAGACCGGTGCCGGGGATGTCGAGGCGGCGGGGTTCGGCGCCGGTGGCCAGCAGCAGCTTGTCGTAGACGATCACGGTGCCGTCGCCGAGGCGCACGGTCCGGGTGTCCGGGTCCAGGCGGACGGCGGGCTGGCCGAGGTGGAGTTCGATGTCGGCGCCCGCGTACCAGGCGGGTTCATGGACGAAGACGCTGTCGCGCTCCTCCTTGCCGAGCAGGTATCCCTTGGACAGCGGCGGGCGTTCGTACGGGTGGTCGCGCTCGTCGCAGATGAGGATCACCCGTCCGGTGAAGCCCTCCGCGCGGAGGGTCTCGGCGGCTTTCGCGCCGGCCAGGCCACCCCCGACGATGACGAACGTCTGGTGTGCTTCGACCACTTGCTTCCTCCTCGTTGTCGGTGCCGTACGTCCGCTTCCGCGGCCGTGCACGTCGCCGATCGTTCCCCCGCTGTTCGGTCCCCCGATTACGCTCCCCCGTTCTCCGTCCTCGTTACCGTGTTCCGCGGCCGGGTACCGGTGCGGGTGTCGCGCCCGGCGACACCCGCGTGGTGTCCGCGCACCGCCCGCGCGGTCCGAGCCTCCCGCACGGCGGGGGCGGACGGAAGGGTCCGGTCCGGTGCGGCGCGTCCCGGTGGCGCGTTCACGGCGTTCCGGGGGCGCGGGTGAGGCGGGCGTGGAGGCTGCGGGCGGAGGCGTCGGTGAGGGCGGCGATCTGGTCGATGACGACGCGCATCCGGGCGGTGTCGCCGGCCGTGGCCCCGGCCGTTTCGAAGAGTGACCGGAACTGCGGGTCGAGGCCGTCGGGGGCGCGGCGCAGCAGGGCCTCGGCGAGTTCGGTGAGGACGACGCGCTGGTCGGCGCGGAGCGCCTCCTGGTCGGGGCGCTGCATGACGTAGCGGTCGGCGACGGCCTTGAGGACGGCGCACTCCAGCCGGGTCTCCTCCGGGACGACGAGGCAGGCGCCGTACCGGGTGAGGCGGCCGGTGCCGTACGCGGCGCGGGTGGCGGTCTCGGCGGCGGTGCAGAAGCGGCCGATGAGCTGGCTGGTGGCGTCCTTGAGGCGTGCCTGGGCGAGGGCGGAGCCGTCGTAGCCGTGCGGCCACCACTCCTGGTCGAGGAGGCGGTCGAGGGCGGCGGCGAGTTCGGCGGGGTCGGCGCCGGGGGCGTAGCGGCGGGCGGCTACGGCGAAGATCTCGGCGCGTTCGGCGTCGGCGAGCAGGAGGTTGGGGTCGAGGTGGCCGGCGTGCAGGCCGTCCTCGACGTCGTGGACGGAGTAGGCGACGTCGTCGGACCAGTCCATGACCTGGGCCTCGAAGCTGCGGGCGGCGGCGGGGGCACCCTGGCGGAACCAGGCGAACACCGGCAGGTCGTCCTCGTAGACACCGAATTTGGGCGAGGTGGGGTCGGTGGGGTGGCCGCCCCGGGGCCAGGGGTACTTGGTGGCGGCGTCCAGGGCGGCGCGGGTGAGGTTGAGGCCGACGGGGACGGGCGTGCCGTCGGCGGTGGTGCGGAACCGTTTGGGCTCCAGGCGGGCGAGGAGGCGGAGCGACTGGGCGTTGCCCTCGAAGCCGCCGCACGCCGCCGCGACCTCGTTGAGCGCCTGTTCGCCGTTGTGCCCGAAGGGCGGGTGGCCGAGGTCGTGCGCCAGACAGGCGGTTTCGACGAGGTCGGGGTCGCAGCCGAGGGCGGCGCCCAGCTCGCGGCCGACCTGGGCGCACTCCAGGGAGTGGGTGAGACGGGTGCGGGGGCTGGCGTCCCAGCGGTGGGTACCGGCGCCGGGCGTGACGACCTGCGTCTTCCCGGCGAGGCGGCGCAGCGCGGCGGAGTGCAGGACGCGCGCCCGGTCGCGCTGGAAGGCGGTGCGGCCGGGGCGTTTGTCCGGTTCGGCGACCCAGCGTTCGGTGTCCGCCGGGGCGTAGCCGGGGGTGGCGGACGGCTGACCGGACGGCGCACGGTGGCCCGGGTGCGCCCCGGCGAAGTCCTCGCAGCCGGTGCCGTTACGGCCGGTGTGTGCAGGAATGCCCGTCATACCGCGACGGTAGCCGCCCCGGCGGGGTACCGGGCGGAGGTGTCGCGTCCGGCAGCATTCCGGCCGGTGGCGGCCGGTACGGCGGCGGCGCGGGCCTCGTCGTAGCGGTGCAGCAGGAGGCGGGCCAGGGCCGGGTGGTCGCCCAAGGGGGCGGCGGCGGTGTCCGGGGCGTCGGCGGCGCACCGGGCGGCGAACCGTCCCGGTGCGGTGAAGCAGCCGGCCACGGCGATCCGGCGGTGCCCCCGGGCGGCGAGGTCCCGGACCGCCGCGGTGACGGTGGGCGCGGCGGCGGAGGCGTAGGCGGGGACGACGGGGAGGCCGCCGAGCCGGGCCGACAGGAGCGCGGCGACGGCCTCGGTGCCGGCGGCGGAGCGCGGGGCGCGGGAGCCGGCGGCGGCGAGGACTACGGCGGTGTGGGCGGGGCGGCCGGGTGCGGCGTACCGGGTGAAGCCGGCTTCGGCGAGGCGGCCGTGCAGCGCCTCGGCGAGCAGCGGATGCGGGCCCAGGGGCGCGGCGATCTCGCCGTCCAGGTGCGGGGCGGCGGCGAGGGCGGCGGGCAGGTCGTGGGTGACGTGGTGGCCGTGGGCGAAGAGCAGCGGGACGAGGACGGCGCCGCCGCGCAGCCCGGTGAGGGTGTCGGCGAGCAGCGGCCGGTCGAGCCCGAGGTGGCCCAGGCGGACGGGCAGTCCGGGGCGGAGCGCCCGGACCCGCGCCAGCAGCGCGCGGACGGCGGGCAGGGCGCGCGGATCGCGGCTCCCGTGGGCGACGGCGACGAGCGCGGGCACGCCCCGGCCCGGCCGGCCGCCGTCGGGACCCGGCCGGCCCGGGCCCGGCCCGTCGAAGCCCGGCCCGTCGGCCTCGTACGGGGCGGTGCCGGGCGGGCTGAGCGGGGTGCGCAAGCGGGACGCCGTCATGCGGCGAGGGTGCCGAGCGGGCGTTTCGGGGGTGTTTCCCGGCGGGGAACGGGCGGTAACCGGGGGCGCCTTGGGCGGGGAGGGGGCGTGAGAGGGGCGGGGGCGGCCGGGTGGCAACGGCTGAGGGCGGTCTGCGCGTGGCGGGGGCCGGCCCTCGTCGTCACCCGGTGCGGGGGCCCGGTCCGCAGTTCACGGCCGGGCCCCGGCTGCCCCGGTGGCTAGCCCTGGTGGGCGTCGACCTCCTTCAGGTACTTCTCGCGGGTCGCCTCGTCCAGGAAGGCGGCGCGGAAGGAGTTGCGGGCCAGGGTGCGCAGGGTCGCGTCGTCCAGGTGGAGGGCGTCGCGGACGGCGGTGAAGTTGTCGTCGGCGTAGCCGCCGAAGTAGGCGGGGTCGTCGGAGTTGACGGTGACCAGCAGACCGGCGTCGAGCATCGCGGGCAGCGGGTGGTCGGCGAGGTCGTCGATGACGCGCAGCCGGACGTTGGAGAGCGGGCAGACGGTCAGCGGCAGCTGCTCGGCGGCGAGGCGGGCCACCAGCCGCTCGTCCTCCATGCAGCGCACGCCGTGGTCGATGCGGTCCACGCCGAGGATGTCCAGCGCCTCCCAGACGTACGCGGGCGGGCCCTCCTCACCGGCGTGCGCGACGCACTTGAGCCCCGCCTCGCGGGCCAGCGCGTAGACCTCGCGGAACTTCGACGGCGGGTGGCCGACCTCGGCGGAGTCGAGGCCGACGGCGGTGATGCGGTCGAGGTGCGGGCGGGCCGCCTCGAAGGTGGCGAGGGCCGATTCGGCGCTCTCGTCGCGCAGGAAGCACATGATCAGGCGGGTGGTGATGCCGTGGCGCTCCGGCGCGGCGTCGAGCGCGCGGGCCAGGCCGTTGATCACGGTGGCGAGGGGGACGCCGCGGGCGGTGTGGGCCTGCGGGTCGAAGAAGATCTCGGCGTGCCGGACGCCCTGCGCGCGGGCGCGGGTGAGGTAGGCGTCGGCGAGGTCGTGGAAGTCGTCCTCGGTGCGCAGGACGGCCATCAGCGCGTAGTAGAGGTTCAGGAACGACTGCAGGTCGGTGAAGGAGTAGGCGCTGCGCAGCTCCTCGCGGGAGGCGTACGGCAGGGTGACGCCGTTGCGCTCGGCGAGGGTGAAGGCCAGCTCGGGCTCCAGGGTGCCCTCGATGTGGAGATGCAGTTCGGCCTTGGGGAGCGGGGCGGGGGCAGCGGGCGGGGAGGAGGGCACGGTCACACCTGTTCTGCGGTACGGATCGGTGGTCGGTCGGTGGATTCGCCCAGGTTAGCGGGGGTGAGCGGGGAGTGCGGGCGGCGGGCCGGGCGCCGTCGGGCGGGGCGCGCGGCCGTGGCTTCCGAGCGGGCCCGCTGCAACCGTGCCGGGGCGGTGTGCGTCGCTGCCGGTGACGTGCGGGCCGGGTCCGGCCCCGGGGAGCGGAGGAGCGGGGATGCGGGGGCCGAGGGGACGGATGAGGTGGCGGCTGCCGCGGACCCGGCGGGGGCAGCGGCGCGTCTACCAGGTCGTGGTGGCGCTGACCGTCCTGGCGCTGGCCCCGGCGACCTGGCTGAACGTCTCCGCGGGGCCGCGGGTGCGGGCGCTCGACGAGGTGCCGCGCGCCCCCGTGGCGGTGGTGTTCGGGGCGGGCCTGTGGGACGGCGAGCCGTCGCCCTATCTGGCGGACCGGCTGGACGCGGCGGTCCGGCTCTACCGGCACGGCACCGTCCGGGCGGTCCTGGTGACCGGCGACCACGGGCGGACCGACTACGACGAGCCGGACGCGATGCGCCGCTATCTGGTGCGGCACGGCGTTCCGGGGCGGCGGATCGTCGGGGACCACGCCGGTTTCGACACCTGGGACTCGTGCAGCCGGGCGCGCCGGATCTTCGGCGTGCGGCGGGCCGTCCTGGTGAGCCAGGGCTTCCACATCCGGCGGGCGCTGGCGCTGTGCTCCGCGGCGGGGATCGACGCGTACGGCGTGGGCGCGGCCACCCCGCACGATGTGACCTGGGTGTACGGCGGCGTTCGGGAGATCGCCGCGGCGGCAAAGGCGGCGGCCGACGCGGCGCTGCGGCCCGATCCGACCTTCCTGGGGCCGCGGGAGCGGGGGCTGGCGGAGGCGGTGCGGTAGGCCGTGGGGCCGGCCCTGGGGCGAACGGTCGGCCACCCCGGGGGCGGGCCCGGCCGGGTGCCCCGGGAGACGCCGGGCCGGCCCGCTCCGGGACGGTGGCCCGGCCCGCCCCGGGGAGCCGCGGCCGGGCCACCGTCCCGGGGCGCGCGGGCGGCCGTCCCGGAGGCAGGCACGTGGCCGGGCGCCCCGGGGCGTCCGCTCAGCCGCTGATCGCCCGCAGGTAGAGCGCGAGGATCTCCGCGCCGTAGTAGGGGCTGTAGGAGGTGCGGTCGGCGTGCGGGCCGTTGGGGCCGCCGCCGTTGAGGCCGCCGATGTTGCCGATGACGCGGCCGGTCCTGGTGCGCTCGTCGAAGTGGGTCAGCCAGGGGCTGCCCGAGGTCCCGCCGTGGAACCCGTTGCACTGCATCCGGAGTTGGCGGTACCCGTCGAGCCGCTTGGTGCGGGTCTCGCAGCGCACGGCGCGGTCCTTGGGGTCGTTGCGGACGCTCGGGTAGCCGATGACGGTGACGTCGTTGGTGTAACCGGGCGTCGGGGTGAGGGTGTTGCCCCCGGTGAGCGACTCGACGGAGCGGCCGCGCCGGTCGGGGGCGACGGTGGCGAACGCGAAGTCCAGGTTGGAGGCCGCACCGGTGGTGCCCTGCCCCGGGTACTGGAACGACTTGGTGATCGCCCACACCCCGTACGGCTGGGTGGTCGCCCCGGAGCGGTACTTGGGGACGAACGCGGCGCGCGTACCGGGCTTGCAGTGGCCGGCGGTGAGCAGGAGGTTGCGGCGCGGGCTGGCGACGACGCTCGCGGTGCAGTAGTGCGCGCGGGCGTCCTTGTCCACCGAGAAGAGGACGCCGACGGACGGGATGCCGTCGATGTGCCGGGCGGTGGGCACGGACGCCGCGGCCGGGGCGGCGGACGAGGTCAGCACCGCCGGGCCGCCCGCCGCGGCGCCACGGGGCAGCGCCGCGGCCATCTTGGCGGGTGTCCAGAAGTCGGCGGCCGCGGCGGCCGTCCACGAGGCGGCGGCCGAGGTGACGCTGATCCTGGGCGGGTGGCCGTCCCCGGTGGCGGACGGCCGCGGGGCGGCGGCGGGGGTGCCGTCCCCGGGGACGGCGGGTGCCGCGTGTCCTTGGGGGCGGTCGTCGGGGGCGGGGGCGGTGCCGGCCTGGCTGGCGGTGGCGGTGGTCAGCCAGACGGTCAGGCCGAGGCCCGCGCCGAGCGCGGCCGCGACCGCCTTCCCGCGGTGCTTCCTGCCGTGTCGTCGCATGTCAGCGGGTCTCCTTGGCGATCCAGTCCAGATAGTCCGCCGAGCCGCGCACCACGGGCGTCGCGATGATCTCGGGGGTGTCGTAGTCGTGCGCCGCCCGGATGTGGGCCTCCAGCGCGTCGTAGCGGGCCTCGGTGGTCTTGAAGAGCACCTGCACCTCGCGGCTGGTCTCCACGGCGCCCGCCCAGCGGTAGACGGACGTCACCGGGGCGCCGACCTGCGCGCACGCCGCCACCCGCGCCTCGATCGCCCCACGCGCCAGTTCCTGCGCCTTCGCCTCGTCGTCGGTGGTCGTCAGCACGGTCAGACAGCGGGCCGGCCCCTCGGCGGGGGCCGGGGGCTCGTACGGGTCGGTCACGGAGGTGCACCTTTGCGGGTCGGGCGGGCCGGCCGGGGTGATTCCCGGTCGGAACGGTTCAAGGCGGGACGATTCCCGGGAGGAGAGGCCGAGTTGATCTCCGGACGGCATGGTACGGACGCCGACGATCACCGGGGAACGGAACGGCGGCACGGACCGGGGCCGCGCGCGGGTGGAACGGAGGCACGGGGCACGGGCCGGGGCGGGTGACCGCGGAAGCGCGCCCCGGCCGTTGCCCGTGAGCGCGGGGCGCGCGGGCGCGGTACGGGCGCCGGGGCGCGCGGGCGCGGAGCGGGAGCGGGAGGGCGCCGACCTGGGGCGGCCGGGGCCGGCGGCGGGCGCCGGGGCGTGCACGGCCCCTCGGGGGCGCCCCTTACGGGCCCGGCCCCGCCCGGCCCCGCCCGGCCCCGCCCGGCCCGGCCGCCCCGCCGCGTCCGCCCCTCGGCCCGGCTTGCGCCCGGCGTACCAGCGGCCACGATGGAACGGGAGGGACGGCTCACGGCCCGCCCCGTGGGCCGGGGCACGGCCCGGCCCATCCGGGAGGCTCCACGACCGGCGCGGCCCGGAGCCCGGACATCGGTACGGCCGGCGGGCGGCGGAAAGGGCAGGGCTCGGCATGGACAGCGACGTCAACGACCTCAGGGACCTCGTCCGCGACCGGCTCGACGACGCCCGTGCCTCGGCGCACGGCCGCAGCGCCCATCTGTTCCTGCACGACGGGCCGCTGCGGCAGACCGTGATCGCGCTGCTGGCCGGCCGCGCGCTGGAGGAGCACAACGCCCCGCCCGCGGCCAGCCTGGAGGTGCTGCACGGCCGGGTCCGGCTCACCGCGCCGGGCGGCAACCGCGAACTGGTCGCCGGGCAGATCGCCCGCATCCCCCAGGAACGCCATGCGGTGCACGCCGTCGAGGACGCGGCGTTCCTGCTCACCGCCGTCACCGCCGTCCCGGAGACGCCCCGCCCGGCCCCGGCGGGCTCGGCGACGGCGCAGGGGTGACCCGGCCGGCACGCCCCGGTGGGTGACCCGGGCGCGGCCCCTCAGGCCCCGAACCACTGGTCGTACGCCAGCTTGCACAGGAGGGCGGCGACCACGACCACCAGGACGCCGCGGACGAAGCCGGCGCCCCGCTTGAGCGCCATCCGGGCGCCCAGCATGCCGCCGGTGAGGTTGAACAGGGCGAGGACCGCGCCGAGTTGCCACAGGATCGCGCCCTGGAGGGCGAAGACGGTGAGCGCGCCCACGTTGGTGCAGACGTTGACGATCTTGGCGGTGGCGGAGGCGGCCACCAGGTCCATGCGGAGCACGGCGGAGAGCGCGACGATCAGGAACGCGCCGGTGCCGGGCCCGATCAGCCCGTCGTAGAAGCCGATGCCGAGGCCCGCCAGGAGGATCGCCGCCACCACCCGGCGCAGGGTGACCGGGCCGGACGGGGCGGACGCGGTCCCGAAGGACGGGCGCAGGAGGACGAAGGCGAGCACGCCGAGGAGGATCACCATGATCAGCGGGCGCAGCACCGCGCTGTTGATCCCGGCGGCGAAGAAGGCGCCGCCGAGCGATCCGGCGAGGGCGGCGAGCCCGATCCGCAGCGCCGTCCGCAGATCTACGGGCGTCTTGCGGACGTAGGTCACGGCGGCGGCGGTGGTGCCGACGACGGCCGCGGACTTGTTGGTGGCCAGGACCTGGACGGCGGGCGTGTGCGGCAGGCCGACCAGCAGCGCGGGGAGCATCAGCAGCCCGCCGCCGCCCACGACGGCATCGATCCAGCCCGCGGCGAGCGCCGCCAGGCAGAGCAGGGACAGGACGGTGAGGGATATGTCAGCGGGCACCGGCTGATCTTACGAACGCGGCGGCCGGCCGCCCGCGTTGCCGCCCCACGGCCCCGGCCACCCGCATTACCGGCCTACGGCCCCGGCCGCCCCGTGGCCCCGGCCGCCCCATGGGCGACGCCCCCTCACACCCCCGTGCCCCGCCCGCTGAGTGCAGCGTTCCGTACGGGAAACAGGCAGGACCCCCGCGGGTAACAGCGGCGGCGGACGCTGAACGCCGCCCGTTCCGCCGTTGCGCAGCGCTCCGTTCCCCGCTCCCCGCTCCCCCGTGATGGAGGCACCGATATGGCCGCAGCCACCGCCCGCCCCCCGGCCGCAGCGCCCCCGGCGCACCGCCCGACCCTGGTGCTCATCGGGCACGGCATGGTCGGCCAGCGGTTCCTGGAGGAGTTGGCGGAGCGGGGCGTCACCGGGCGGACCCGGGTCGTGGTGCTGGCCGACGAGCCCCGCCCGGCGTACGACCGCGTCCAGCTGACCTCGTACTTCGCCGGTCGCAGCGCCGAGGAACTCTCCCTGACCGACCCGGCGTTCCTCGACCGCCACGGCATCGAACTGCACCTGGGCGACCCGGCGACCGCCGTCGACCGGCCGGCCCGCACCGTCACCACCCGCGCCGGCCGCACCGTCCGCTACGACACCCTGGTGCTGGCCACCGGCTCGTACCCGTTCGTGCCGCCGGTCCCCGGGCGCGGCAGCGCGGGGTGCTTCGTCTACCGCACCGTCGAGGACCTGCTCGCCATCGAGGAGCACGCGGGCCGCTCGCGCACCGGCGCGGTGATCGGCGGCGGGCTGCTGGGGCTGGAGGCGGCCGGTGCGCTCCAGGGGCTCGGACTGCGCACCCACATCGTGGAGTTCGGCCCCCGGCTGATGTCCCTCCAGGTGGACGAGGGCGGCGGGCGCGCGCTGCGCCGGACCGTCGAGGGGCAGGGGCTGCACGTCCACACCGGGGTCGCCGGGAAGGAGATCGTCGCCGACGTGTCCGGGGCGGTCGGCGCGCTGGAGCTGTCGGACGGCAGCCGGATACCGGCGGACCTCGTGGTGTTCTCGGCGGGCGTCCGGCCGCGCGACCGGCTGGCGCGCGAGTGCGGGCTGCCGGTCGGGGAGCGCGGCGGGATCGTCGTCGACACCCGGTGCCGCACCGCCGACCCGGCGGTCTACGCGATCGGCGAGTGCGCGCGGACCGCCGACGGCCGGGTGTACGGCCTGGTGGCGCCCGGGTACGAGATGGCCCGCACCGCGGCGGCGGCGATCGCCGGGACGGACGCGCCGGCGTTCACCGGGGCGAACGTGTCCACCAAGCTGAAGCTGCTCGGGGTGGACGTGGCGTCGTTCGGCGACGCGCACGGCACCACGGAGGGCAGCCTCGACGTCGTCTACGCGGACGCCCGCGCCGGGATCTACAAGAAGCTGGTGGTGGGCGCGGGCGGGGAGCTGCTGGGCGGGGTGCTGGTCGGTGACGCCGAGGCGTACGGCACGCTGCGGCCGCTCATCGGGTCGGTGCCCCCGGTGGCGCCCGAGGCGCTGGTGGTGCCCGCCCGGGCGGGCGCCGCGGCGCTCGGCCCGGGGGCGCTGCCCGACGACGCGGTGCTGTGCAGCTGCCACAACGTCACCAAGGGCACGGTCCGCGCGGCCGTCACCGAGCACTCCTGCGCCTCCGTTTCCGAGGTGAAGGCGTGCACCAGGGCCGGTACCGGGTGCGGCAGTTGTGTGCGGACGCTGACCGCCGTCGTCCACGACGAACTCGCCGCGTCCGGCACCGTCGTCGACCCCGGACTCTGCGACTGCTTCCCGCACACCCGCGCGCAGCTGTACGAGATCGTCCGGACGCTGCGGCTGCCGTCGTACGCGGCGCTGCTGGAGTCGTACGGGCGGCCGGCGGCGCGGGGCGGCGAGGGGTGCGAGATCTGCAAGCCGGTGATCGGTTCGGTGATCGCGTCGCTGGCGCCCTCGGTCGGCGCCGACGGGTACGTCCTCGACGGCGAGCAGGCGGCGCTCCAGGACACCAACGACCATCACCTGGCCAACCTCCAGCGCAACGGTTCGTACTCGGTGGTGCCGCGGATCCCCGGCGGCGAGATCACCCCGGAGAAGCTGATCGTCATCGGGGAGGTGGCCCGCGAGTTCCGGCTCTACACGAAGATCACCGGCGGGCAGCGGATCGATCTGCTGGGCGCCCGTGTCGAGCAGCTGCCGCGGATCTGGGCGCGGCTGGTGGCCGCCGGTTTCGAGTCGGGGCACGCGTACGGCAAGGCGCTGCGGACGGTGAAGTCCTGCGTGGGGCAGGCCTGGTGCCGCTACGGCGTGCAGGACTCCGTACGGATGGCGATCGCGCTGGAGCTGCGCTACCGGGGGCTGCGCGCGCCGCACAAGCTGAAATCGGCGGTCTCCGGGTGCGCCCGCGAGTGCGCGGAGGCGCGCGGCAAGGACTTCGGGGTGATCGCCACCGCGCACGGCTGGAACCTCTACGTGGGCGGCAACGGCGGCGCCACGCCCCGCCACGCCGATCTGCTGGCGCAGGACCTGTCGGACGCCGAACTGGTGCGGCTGATCGACCGGTTCCTGATGTTCTACATCCGCACCGCCGACCGCCTGGAGCGCACCGCGGCGTGGCTGGAGCGGATCGAGGGCGGGCTCGACCACGTACGGGACGTGGTGGTGCACGACTCCCTGGGGCTGTGCGCGGAGCTGGAGTCCCTGATGGCGGCGCATGTCGAGCACTACCAGGACGAGTGGGCGCTCACCCTCGCCGATCCGGAGCGGCTGGCCCGCTTCGCCTCCTTCGTCAACGCGCCGGGCGTACCGGACCCGTCGGTCCGCTTCGTCCCCGAACGCGACCAGATCAAGCCCGACCTGCCCCTCCTGGCCGCCCCGGATCTGCCCGTACGCACACTGGAAGGGACCTTCCCCCGATGACCTCCACGACCTCCACGGACGCGGTGGCCGCACCGGCCACGACGACCGCCGTGCCCCGCGAGGCGGCCGCGGGGCGCGCCCCCGGCGTGCGGCCCGCGCCGGGCGCCCCGGGCGCCGTCGTCGAGGTGCACGGGCCCGGCGGCTGGTTCCCGGTGTGCGCGCTCACCGCGCTCACCCCCGGGCGCGGGGTCGCCGCGCTGCTGCCCGACGGCGGGCAGGCGGCGCTCTTCCGCGACCGGGCGGGAGCGGTGTACGCGATCGGCAACCGCGATCCGTTCACCGGCGCGCAGGTCCTCTCGCGCGGCCTGACCGGCTCGGCGGCGGGCCGCCCGTACGTCGCCTCGCCGCTGCTCAAGCAGCGTTTCTCCCTGGCCGACGGGGCCTGCCTGGACGATCCGGGGGTGGCGGTGCCGGTGTATCCGGTACGGGTCCGGGAGCCGTAGCGGCGCCCGGGGGCCGCACCCCGCGCCCGCCCGGCCCCGTGCGCCCCGGGCGTACGCTGATGCGCGTCCCCGACGGAGGAGGCGTCGTGCCCCGGTGGAACCCCAGCCACATCCCGGACCAGACGGGCCGCTGTGCCGTCGTCACGGGCGCCAACAGCGGTATCGGCTTCGCCACCGCGCGGGAGCTGGCCCGCCACGGCGCCCGGGTGGTGCTGGCGTGCCGCAACGTGGCGCGCGGCGAGGCGGCCCTCGCCGAACTGCGGCGCGCGGTGCCCGCCGCCGAGGCGGAGTTCCGCCGCCTGGACCTGGGAGATCTCGCCTCCGTACGCGACTTCGCCGCCGGGCTCGACAGCTTCGACGGCGTCCGCCTCGATCTGCTCGTCAACAACGCGGGCGTGATGGCGCTGCCCCACGGCACCACCGCCGACGGCTTCGAGCGGCAGTTCGGCGTCAACCACCTGGGCCACTTCGCCCTCACCGGCCTCCTGCTGCCCCGGCTGCTGGCCACGCCCGGCGCCCGCGTCGTCACCGTCTCCAGCTTCTTCCACGCCTTCGGCGGCATCGGCCTCGACGACCTCAACAGCGCCCGCTCCTACCACCGTTGGCGCGCCTACGCCCGTTCCAAGACCGCCAACCTCCTCTTCGTCCACGAACTGGCGCGGCGGCTGGCGGCGGCCGGCTCCCCCGTCGTCGCGGCCGCCGCGCACCCCGGGTACGCCGCCACCAACCTCCAGACCACGGCGCCCCGCATGGAAGGCCGCCGGTCCGCGGAGCGCCTGATGGAGCTGGGCAACCGCGTCATCGGGCAGAGCCCGGAGGGCGGCGCGCTGCCCGTCCTGTGCGCCGCCACCGCCCCGCACGTGAAGCCGGGCGCCTTCCTCGGCCCCCGCGCCCTGCTCCGCGGCGCCCCGGCCCCCTCCCCCCGCGCCCCCTGGGCCCGCGACGACGCGGCCGCCGCCCGCCTCTGGGAGGCGTCGGAGGAACTCACCGGGGTGCGCTACGACTTCACGGCGGGCGGCGGCCGGAAACCGGCCTGAGACCGGCCCCGTACCGCCCCGGGGCCGACACCCACCGCACCCCTGGGCGCCGAGCGGCGCGCGGATGCCCGGCGCGCGCCCCCGCGATAGAGTGACGGCGCATTCGCAGTGGACGAGTCAAGGAGGTGGGACCCATCACCGCTGTACCCGGTGGGTGCTCTCGCCCCGACACCGCGCGGTTCACCAGGCAGAGGTGACCGGAGAGCGCCCTTTTCGGCACTCCGAAAGGCCCTCATGCCCGCGCGCCACCCCGCCGCCCCCTCCTCCGATCCCGCTGGTCCCGCCGCTTCCGCCGCTTCCTCCACACCGGACCCCTTTCCCGGCCTCGTCGCACGCCTGCGCGCCGCCGGGTGCGTCTTCGCCGAGGACGAGGCGCAGCTGCTCCTCGCCACCGCCCGCACCCCCGCCGAACTCGCCGCCATGGCCGGGCGCCGGGCAGCCGGTCTGCCCCTCGAACACGTCCTGGGCTGGGCCGGGTTCTGCGGCCACCGGATGCGCGTCGGACCGGGCGTCTTCGTCCCCCGGCGGCGCAGCGAATTCCTCGTCCACCAGGCCGCCCGGCGCACCCGCCCCGGCGCCGTCGTCGTCGACCTGTGCTGCGGCTCGGGCGCGCTGGGCGCGGCGCTCGCCGCCTGCGCCGGGCCCATCGAGCTGCACGCCGCCGACAT
Organism: Streptomyces sp. NPDC000404; assembly: GCF_040300365.1. Taxonomy (NCBI): domain Bacteria; kingdom Bacillati; phylum Actinomycetota; class Actinomycetes; order Kitasatosporales; family Streptomycetaceae; genus Streptomyces; species Streptomyces sp. NPDC000404. The sequence goes on from NZ_JBEPDN010000001.1 coordinate 668,055, forward strand.
CGATCCGGCGGCGGTGCGCTGCGCCCGCGCCAACGTCGCCGCGGCGGGCGGCCACGTCCACGAGGGCGATCTCTTCGCCGCGCTCCCCCGGGAGCTGTGCGGCCGCATCGACGTGCTGCTGGCCAACGTCCCGTACGTGCCGACCCAGGAGGTGGGGCTGCTGCCGCCGGAGGCGCGGGACCACGAGCCGCGGGTGGCGCTGGACGGCGGCGCCGACGGCCTCGACGTGCTGCGCCGGGTCGCCGAGGCGGCCCCGCGCTGGCTGGCGCCCGGCGGCGTGCTGCTGAGCGAGACCAGCCGGCGGCAGGCGCCGGCGGCCCTTCGCGCCCTGACCGGCCACGGACTGCGCGCCCGTACGGAACACTGCGCGGAGCGGGCCGCCACGGTCGTCCTCGGCACCCGGCCCGCAGGCGGCGCGTAGCACCGGCCGTCCCCGGGGTGCGACGGGGCGCGCGGCCCGTCCCGCCGCGCCCCCGAGGCGCACTCCGGGGCGCCCCGGACGGGCCGTCACCTCCCCGTTCACCGTGCGGATTCGTCCAGTTGCCATGCGGTCGTCACACGCGTACGGCACAGTGGTCGGGCACCACGCGGTGATCGTTCGATCGCCGCCGGCAGGCAACGGCAGCGGACACAGGGGGCGAGGCCATGACGGGCACCGGCACAGGCATCGGCAGACGGGGGTTGCTGGCCGCCACCGGAGGGCTCGCGCTCACCGGGCTGCTGGCCGCCTGCGGCTCCAACACCGGGCGGGGCGGCGGCGGTTCCGGCCCCGGGATCAGTCAGTGGTACCACCAGTACGGCGAGCCGGGCGTCGAGCGCGCCGTCAGGCGCTACGCCGACTCGTACAAGAAGGCGCAGGTCACCGTCCAGTGGCGGCCCGGCGACTACGACCGGCAGACCGCCGCGGCGCTGCTGACCGACTCCGGTCCGGACGTCTTCGAGGTCAACGGCCCGACGCTGGACCAGATCCGCGGCGGCCAGATCGTCGATCTGACCGCCGAGGTCGAGCCGGTCAAGGACGACTTCAACCAGGCGGTGCTGGCACCCAAGATCTGGCAGGACCGCATCTGGGGCATCCCGCAAACGATCGACACCCAGCTGCTCTACTACCGCAAGAGCCTCCTGAAGGACGCCGGTCTCGAACCGCCGCGCACCTTGGACGCGCTGGTGGACGCCGCGCGGAAGCTGACGACGAAGAAGACCAAGGGCCTCTTCCTGGGGAACGACGGCGGCGCGGGCGTCCTCGGCGGCACCCCGCTCTTCGCCGCCGGGCTGAGCCTGGTCACCGAGGACGGCAAGGCCGGCTTCGACGACCCGGCCGCCGCCCGCACCCTCGGCAAGATCCGCCGCCTGTACGCCGACAAGTCCCTGCTGCTGGGCGCCCCCACCGACTGGTCCGATCCGGCGGCGTTCCTCCAGGAACTCACCGCCATGCAGTGGTCGGGCCTGTGGGCGCTGCCGCAGATCCAGCAGACCTTCGGCGACGACTTCGGCGTCCTGCCGTTCCCGGCGGACGGCCCGCACGGCGCACCGGCCGTCCCGGTGGGCGCCTACGCCTCGGCGGTCAGCGCGCGCAGCGCCCGCAAGGCTGAGGCCAAGGCGTTCGCCTCCTGGCTGTGGATGGAACGCACCGACCTCCAGCAGGACTTCGCGCTGTCGTACGGCTTCCACATCCCGGCCCGCACCTCGCTGGCGAAGAAGGCGGCGCGGCTGCGGACCGGCGCCGCCGCGGACGCCGTGCGGTACGCCACCGACCACGGCCACGCCGAACCGCTGCGCTGGACGACGGCGTCCCGCACCGCCTACCAGGACGCGCTGAGCCACATCATCAAGGACGGCGCCTCCCCCGAGAGCGAGCTGCGGACCGTGGTGCGCAAGGTCGACGCCGAGCTGGCCCGGGTCAGGAAGAGGTGACGGCACAGGCGGCGGAGGCGCCCCCGGACGGGCCGGGGGCGCGCGGCGCCGCGGAGCGTGAACGGCGTACGCCCGGCACCCGGTTCCTCGGCCCGCAGCGCCGCTCCCTGTGGTTCTGGATCTTCGTCGGCCCGTTCGCGCTGGGCCTGGCGTTGTTCACCTACGTCCCGCTGGCCTGGAGCGTCTACCTCAGCTTCTTCGACGCGCACAACACCGTCACCCCGACCGACTTCGTGGGCCTGGGCAACTACACGTCGATGCTGACGGACGGGGCGTTCCTCTCCAGTCTCGGCACCTTCGCGCTGTTCACCCTCTTCATCGTCCCCGCGACGTATGCGCTGTCGCTGGCGCTGGCCGTGATGGTCAACCGGCTGCGCTTCGCCCAGGCGTTCTTCCGCTCGGTGTTCTTCCTGCCGACGGCGTGCAGCTACGTGGTGGCGGCGCTGATCTGGAAGCTGTCGCTCTTCAACGGGGTGCGTTTCGGGCTGGCCAACACCGTGCTGGGCTGGTTCGGCGCGGACCAGACGGCATGGCTGTCGACGACCGATCCGCCCTGGTACTGGCTGGTCATCGTGACCGTCCGGCTCTGGCTCCAGGCCGGCTTCTACATGATCCTCTTCCTCGCCGGGCTCCAGCGGATCTCCCCGCAGCTCTACGAGGCGGCGGCGGTGGACGGCGCGCGGCCCGGCTGGCAGACGTTCCGCCACATCACCTTCCCGCAGCTGCGCGCCACCTCCGTGGCGGTGGTGCTGCTGCTGGTCATCAACGCGTTCCAGGCGTTCGACGAGTTCTACAACCTGCTCAGCGACGCCCGCGGCTATCCGCCGTACGCCCGGCCGCCGCTGGTCTACCTCTACTACACGGCTCTCGGGCGGGAGCAGAACCTCGGGCTGGGCAGCGCGGGCGCGGTGATCCTCGCGCTGATCATCGCGGTGGCGACGGTCGCCCAGGCCCGCTGGCTCGGCCTCGGCCGCAAGGAGGACTGACCGCCGATGCACCACGCCTGGATCCGGGTGGGCCGCGCGCTGCGGGCGGCGCTGCTGTGCGCCCTGGCGCTGCTCTTCCTCGTCCCCTTCTACCTGCTGGTCCGCAACGGCCTGGCCACCGAGGCGGAGATCACCGCCCCCAACTGGACGTTCTTCCCGCGCCGTCTCCAGTGGTCCCACCTCACCGAGGTCTTCGCCGACCCGAACCTCCCGCTGGGGCGCGCGCTGCTCAACTCCACGCTGATCGCCGTCTCCACGACGCTCGGCACGGTGCTGCTGGCGTCGCTCGCCGGATACGGTCTGGCCCGCATCCCCTACCGCGGTGCCAATGCCGTCTTCTACGCGATCCTCGGCACGCTGATGGTCCCGGCGGCCGTCACCTTCGTCCCGAGCTTTGTGCTGGTCTCGTCGCTGGGCTGGATCTCCACGCTGCGCGGTCTGGTCATCCCGACGCTGTTCAGCGCGTTCGCCTGCTTCATCTTCCGGCAGTACTTCCTCGGCTTCCCCCGGGAGCTGGAGGACGCGGCGCGGGTCGACGGCCTCGGGTACTGGCGGACGTACTGGCGCATCGTCGTCCCCAACTCCCGCCCGGTGTTCGCCGCCGTCGCCACCATCGTCTTCATCGGCGCCTGGAACGCCTTCCTGTGGCCGCTGGTCATCGGCCAGGACCAGGAGGCGTGGACGGTCCAGGTGGCGCTGTCGACCTTCACCACCGCCCAGAACCTCAACCTCCACGAACTCTTCGTCGCCGCAGCCGTCTCCATCGCCCCGCTGGTCGTGGTCTTCCTGCTGCTCCAGCGGTACATCGTGGCCGGGGTGGAACGGTCGGGGATCGACGACTGAGGGGCGCCCCGGGGGGAGAACCGAATCCTCCGGTGCAACCGATCGGCCCTCGGCCACGTCGATTACCTTGATCGTCCTCACCCGCAGCGCACCGCACGAGGAGCATCCATGACCGAGCCCGGCACCCCGGCAGGCGAGCCCTCCCTGCCCCCGCCGCCGCCCCCGATCCCGCCGGAGGCGCGGACCACGGGCGGCCCGGTGCCGCGCAGCGCGGACGAGGCCCTGGAGATCGGGCGGAACCACTTCCCGCCGGTCGGCGCGCCCGGCGGCCCCACCGGCCTGTTCGTCCACGAATTCGACGAGGGCTACCTCATCCACCCGGGCCGGCCGCTCCCGGACGACCCGAGCGCTCCCCCGGCACAGCCCGGCGGCAGCAACGTCGTCATCGCCAAGGAGGACGGCGAGGTGACCTTCCTGCCCAACTTCCCACCGCCGGAAGCCGTCAAGCTCTATCACCGACTCCGCGGCAACCGTCGCGGCTGACGCCCCGCGCGACGGACGGCGGGCCGCTCCCGCCCGCCGTCGCACCCACGCGCACTGTCGCGCGAAAACTACACGGACATGACCGTGTGACAGCACCCCATCAAGGCGACAGAAACCACCTTGCGGCAGATTCCTGTACTCGGAGAAGACGACAAGGGAATCAAGAGACCGGACAACAGTGATCCGCCACCTCTCCGCCGTACGGAACTGCCGGAGATACGAAACGAATTGACCCACGGTTCTTCAAAAGCCCGGAAAGATAGGCGAAGGCGTTCCGAATAGGGGAATCGCCGTCGGCGAATGACGCAAGTGGCATCCGAACGGACAATGGACGCAGCAGTACATTTTCACCCCGGAGGGCCGTTGGATGGTGCACCGTCACTGGGACATGGAAAAAATATGCGCGTCGATCACGAGGACACCTACAAGGACGACGACATGCGCGTCCACTACGAAGATGATCTCTTCACCGGAGAAGTCGCTGCCCATAACGGCGCAGGGACACTCATCGCCCTGATGTCCTACGTTGACGGCGTCCCCTCCGGCCCCCATGCCACTTGGTATCCCAATGGGCAGAAGCGGGAGGAAGGCACCATGAGGTGGGGAATCGCTGTAGGTGAGTGGCACGCATGGCACTCGAACGGCCAACTGGCCGAGCACTCGGTTTTCAATCTCCAGGGAAAACGAGAGCGGCGGCAGCGGTGGGACAAGGAAGGAAACCTCACGAAAGACAATTCCCCCCAGTGAGCTGACGAAGAATCCCTGTATCCCACCCGACCGCACCGAACAGGAGCCCCCACTATGCCCCAGCGCCCCGGCACCCCGCCGACCTCCTCCGAGGAAGCGCTCGCCCTCGTCCGTAGCCGCTATGCGGAGCCGAAGCTGCCCGACGGTACGCCGGTCCCGCTGGCGGTCCACGAATTCGACATCGGCTATCTCGTCCACCCCGTCTTCCCTCAGGTCTCCCGAATCGACGCCGCCGGGAACCCGCTTCCCGCGCCGCCCGGTGGAGCGAAGATCATCGTGTCCAAGGCGACCGGCGAATCCGTCACCGTGCCCAACCTCCCCACCGAGAGCGCCATCGCGCTCTACCGGGAGCAGAACGGGTAATCCCCGCAGGGACAAGACCGGCCGCCCCGAAGGAATTCCGGAAGCACCGCGCATGGAAGACATCAGACTTCTCGACTTTCCCGGCCACACCATCCGCCTGGAGCGGGACGTGGAGGCGTGGTCGGATGAGCACCTCCGGCTGGCGCGGCTGGCGCTCGACAGCGTCTTCGCCTTCTCGGAGAACCTCTGCGTACCGCTCTCCATGGAGGTGCACGCCCCCTACTGGAATGACGAGTTCGACCTCCCCCTGGACTCCACAGGAGGACCGATGCGCCCGCTCGATTCCGCGATGTTGCGGCAGCGCCCCCTCCCCGAAGGCCTCACGGCGAACCCCTTCATGAGGGGCCGCGGGGTGACCGAAGTCGGCGCCCTCACCCCCGGCAGCACGCGGGACTTCATGGCGGCGTGCCTGACCGCCGGTGCGGACGACCTGGCCGGCGTCGCCATCGGGTGGCAGGAGATGTGGATCTGTACGACGAAGGTGCGGCTTCCCGAGGCGGTGGACCGCGTCGGCCCCTTCCTCACGCTGGACATCGGTGGGGGCCGCCGCTCGCGCCAACCCGTCGAGACGGACGGCGCCGCCCGCTGGGTCCGCGGTGCGGTGGGGCCCGCCGTCGTGCACGCGCCGTTCGAGTACCGGGTGCACCGGCACCAGGGCACGATGACCTTCGACATCTCGCTCCACTGGTCGCTCTGGACTCCGGGCGGTCCGGGGTACGCCGAGATCGAACGGCGTCTCACGGACCTGCTACGCGCCGGATGGGAGCGGGCCTGAGCCGGCGGGCCGTCCCCGACGCCCCGCACCCCGCGTCCCGCACCGCCACGAGTGCCCCCGGCCGCTCACCCCTCCCCCGCCTGACCGCCCCGTAGGAGCGCCGCCCCCAGCGGGGTCAGGGTGTGCAGCACGGCGTTGCCGCGGCGGAGGGTGAGGAGGAGACCGGCGTCGCGGAGGACCGTCGCGTGCTGGCTGGCGGAGGCTAGGGAGACATCGGCGCGGCGGGCCAGTTCAGTGGTGGTGCAGCCGGCGCCGACGCCGCGGAGGATCGCGGAGCGGGTGTGCCCGACGAGGCGCCCCAGGGAGCGGGCGGGCGGCGGCACGGAGGTGGCGCGCGGGACGGGATGGTCGACGGGGTAGACCAGCACCGGCGTGAGGTCCGGGTTGTGGAAGGTGACCGGCGTGCGGCGGCAGAAGTAGGACGGCATGAGGAGCAGACCGCGTCCGCCCAGGTGGAGGTCGCGGTCGACGGGGTACTCGACCTCCAGGACCGGGGCGCGCCAGCGCAGCGTCGACGGGAGGGTGGCGAGCAGCCGGTCGGCGCCGCCGTCGAGCAGGGCCCGGCCCCGGGCGGCACGGTCGGCCTCGATACGGGCCTGGAGCCGCGGCCAGTGGGGGGCGACGGCCGCCGCGTGGTAGCGCTGGAGGGCTCCGGCGAGACGGCCGAGTTGGCGGGTGTCGCCGTCGCCCATGGCCCGTATCCAGGTGGGCAGGGTGCGGGTGCGGGCGAGCCCGGCCAGTTCGGTGTGGACGCGGGCGGGCGGCGTCTCACGGAGCGCGGACAGCGCGTCGCCGACGCCGAGTTGCCCCTCGGGCGGGGTGAGGAAATCCGGGAAATAGCCCCGGGTGGGCACCAGCGGCGCCAGCAGCCGCGTTTCGCCGTTCAACTTTTCCCGGGTTTCCGCGCGCCATTTTCCGAAGGCCGGACCGTCGCGCCGGTCACGGAGTCGGTGAAAACTTAAAATGGTTTCCCACAGCGCATCGGGGCGCGCCGCTATCCGCACGCGGGCCAGATCGGGTCCACTGAAATGGACGCGTAACACCGAACCCCACCCCTGGTTACCTTCGACGACCCCGGCCCACGCCTGAGTATGCACGCCGATACGTGCGGTCACCATGCCCTTTTGGCCAGAGTTGAAAAGGGTCGCGCACAGGGGTGGACTCCAGGAATGCTGTACTCAATTCAACGCGATGTACGCGGCCTGGATTGCTCGATCCCGTGGGGGGTGACGGGCATGGAACCAGCCGCGCCACATTGCGTTGAAAGCCGCCCCCACGCCGACATGGGAGGCGGCGGCTCCCGAGGGGGGAGTTCGGAAAAAGGCGAGGGCGGCACCTCCGCACGGGTGCCGCCCTTGTCCGCATGTCCGGCGCCGGGGCCGCGCTGGCGGCAGCCGCCGCTTCCGCGGGCCCGTCCCGCCCCGCACAGCGGAAAACCGAGGGCGGCACCTCCGCACAGGTGCCGCCCTCGTCGGTCCGGGGCCCCGGCGCGGCGGTGAGGGTGGTGGTGCCGGCCGGTGGCTCCGGTGGGAGTACGGGTGCCGGGCGTGTGAGGGCACGGCCGGCACCCGTGGTTCAGCGGCTGTCGCTGCCCTTCGCCTCGGCGGCGGCGCGGCCGGCCTCCAGCCGCGCGACCGGGATGCGGAACGGCGAGCAGGAGACGTAGTCGAGTCCGGCCTCGTGGAAGAAGTGCACGGACTCCGGGTCGCCGCCGTGCTCACCGCAGACGCCGAGCTTCAGGTCGGGGCGGGTGGCCCGGCCCGCCGCGGCGGCGTTGCGGACCAGCGAGCCGACACCGTCCTTGTCGATCGTCTCGAAGGGGCTGACGCCGAAGATGCCCTTCTCCAGGTACGCGGTGAAGAAGCTGGCCTCGACGTCGTCGCGGGAGAAGCCCCAGACCGTCTGCGTGAGGTCGTTCGTGCCGAAGGAGAAGAAGTCGGCGGACTCGGCGATCTGACCGGCCGTGAGGGCGGCGCGGGGCAGTTCGATCATGGTGCCGAGGGTGAGCTTGAGGCTGACGCCGTGGGCCTTCTCGACCTCGGCGATGACCTGCTCGGCCTCGTCGCGGACGATCTCCAGCTCCTGGACGGTGCCGACCAGCGGAATCATGATCTCCGCACGCGGGTCGCCCTTGGCCTCCTTGCGCTCGGCCGCGGCCTCCGCGATGGCGCGGACCTGCATGGCGAACAGGCCGGGGATGACCAGGCCGAGGCGGACGCCGCGCAGACCCAGCATCGGGTTCTGCTCGTGCAGCTTGTGGACGGCCTGGAGGAGGCGCAGGTCGTTCTCGTTGGCGTCCTTGCGGGCCTCGGCGAGCGCGACGCGGACCGACAGCTCGGTGATGTCGGGCAGGAACTCGTGGAGCGGCGGGTCCAGCAGCCGGACGGTGACCGGCAGGCCGTCCATCGACTCGAACAGCTCGATGAAGTCGGCCTTCTGGAGCGGCAGCAGCTGCTCCAGGGCGGCGTCCCGGTCGGCGTCGGTGTCGGCGAGGATCAGGCGCTCGACCATCTCGCGGCGCTCACCGAGGAACATGTGCTCGGTGCGGCACAGGCCGATGCCCTGGGCGCCGAACCGGCGGGCGCGCGCGGCGTCCTCGGCGTTGTCGGCGTTGGCGCGGACCCGCAGCCGGCGGACCCGGTCCGCGTACGCCATGATCCGGTGGACGGCCTTGACCAGCTCGTCGGCGTCGTCGGCGCCGGCGTGCATCCGGCCCTCGAAGTACTCGACGACCGGGGACGGGACGACGGGCACCTCGCCGACGTAGACCTTGCCGGTCGAGCCGTCGATGGAGACGGTGTCGCCCTCCTCGACGACCACGCCGTCCTGCGTCGTCATCCGGCGGCGCTTGGTGTCGACCTCCAGCTCCTCGGCGCCGCAGACACAGGTCTTGCCCATGCCGCGGGCGACGACGGCGGCATGCGAGGTCTTGCCGCCGCGGGAGGTGAGGATGCCCTCGGCGGCGATCATGCCGTTGAGGTCGTCGGGGTTGGTCTCGCGGCGGATGAGGATGACCTTCTCACCCGAGCGGGACCACTTGACCGCGGTGTACGAGTCGAAGACGGCCTTGCCGACGGCGGCGCCCGGCGAGGCGGCGATGCCGCGGCCGATGGTGTCCGCCTTGGCGCCCAGGTCGAAGCGGGGGAACATCAGCTGCGCCAGCTGCGCGCCGTTGACCCGCTGCAGGGCCTCGGCCTCGTCGATGAGTCCCTGGTCGACGAGCTGGGTGGCGATGCGGAAGGCGGCTCCGGCGGTGCGCTTGCCGACGCGGGTCTGGAGCATCCACAGCTTGCCGCGCTCGATGGTGAACTCGATGTCGCACAGGTCCTTGTAGTGCGTTTCGAGCGTCTCCATGATCTGCATCAGCTGGTCGTACGACGCCTTGTCGATCTGCTCCAGGTCCGCGAGCGGGACCGTGTTGCGGATACCGGCGACGACGTCCTCGCCCTGGGCGTTCTGCAGGTAGTCGCCGTAGACGCCCTGGTGGCCGCTGGCCGGGTCGCGGGTGAAGGCGACGCCGGTGCCGGAGTCCGGGCCGAGGTTGCCGAAGACCATCGAGCAGACGTTGACGGCGGTGCCGAGGTCGCCGGGGATGCGCTCCTGGCGGCGGTAGAGCTTGGCGCGGTCGGTGTTCCACGAGTCGAAGACCGCGCGGACCGCGAGGTCCATCTGCTCGCGCGGGTCCTGCGGGAAGTCCCGGCCGGTCTCCTTGGCGACGATGCCCTTGAACTGCTCGACCAGCGTCTTGAGGTCGCCCGCGTCGAGGTCGACGTCGACGGTGACGCCCTTGGCCTGCTTCGCGTCCTCCAGCGCCTCCTCGAAGAGGTCGCCGTCGACGTCCAGGACGGTCTTGCCGAACATCTGGATGAGGCGGCGGTAGGAGTCCCACGCGAACCGCTCGGAGCCCGCCTGCTGCGCCAGACCGCCGACCGAGGCGTCGGAGAGGCCGATGTTGAGGACGGTGTCCATCATGCCGGGCATGGAGAACTTCGCACCCGAACGCACCGATACGAGCAGCGGGTTGTCGGCCTGGCCGAGCTTCTTGCCCATCTGCCGCTCAAGGGCGTCCAGGTGCTCCGAAACCTCGGCACGGAGTGCCGCGGGCTCCTCCCCGCTCTCCAGGTAGACCTTGCAGGCTTCGGTGGTGATGGTGAAGCCGGGCGGGACCGGCAGACCGAGGTTCGTCATCTCGGCGAGGTTGGCGCCCTTGCCACCGAGCAGGTCCTTGAGGTCCTTGTTCCCCTCGGTGAAGTCGTACACGAACTTCGCGGACGCAGGCTGGGTTACGTGGGGATTCTGTGTTTCCGACACGGGACTGGACTCCTCGCGGATGGCTGCCCTGACGGCGAGGAACATACCCAGATCGAAGGCATCTGGGTACGTCCACTTGGTCGGCATGCGTGCGTAACCGCCCGTCCGCCACCGGATCGAAAGAGAATTCTCCTTGAAGGGTGAATACATTACTCGAATGAATGAGTGCGGAGTGTGGCGAGATTGCCGACGTCCGTGACTGTGTGCTGCTCATCATTACGAGTAATGAACATCAACTAGGTGGCACCCAGTGCCAGCATTGGAGAGGTGGACCCCCGCGACGGATGCTCATCTGAGCGCAAGGGCTATCAGGGGTGGCGAGAATCACGCGCTCGGACGGGCTCGGGTCCCATCATTCGAGCACCCGCGGAGCCGATTCCGGAGCCGCGCCGGGTGGCCGGGGCGCCCGGTCGGCCGATGCCTCCGGGCGCGGGCGGCCGCGGGCAGGAAAGCTGGCGGGGAGGCAGCACCCCACGGCAAGGAGTGAGCGATGGCCCGCCCGCACGACAGCCACGGCACCGGAACCGAGGACGCCGCATCCGCCACCGCCACCGGCGTCGGCAACGCCGCCTACGGCCGCAAGCCGTTCTCCCGCTCCCGCAGCCACTTCGCCGACCGCATCACCGCCGACGGCCGGTTCGGCTGGCCGGTCGAGGCGGGGCGCTACCGGCTGATCGTCAGCCGCGCCTGCCCCTGGGCGAGCCGGGCGGTGATCTCCCGGCGGCTGCTCGGGCTGGAGTCCGCGCTGTCCATGGGGATCGCCGACCCGATCCAGGACGACCGCAGCTGGCGCTTCACCCTCGACCCCGGCGACCGCGACCCCGTCCTCGGCATCCGCTTCCTGAGCGAGGCGTACGACCGGCGGGAGACGGGCTACCCGGGCGGGGTGAGCGTCCCGGCGGTCGTGGACGTGCCGAGCGGGCAGCTCGTCACCAACGATTTCCAGCAGATCACGCTCGACCTGGCCACCGAATGGCGGGCGCTGCACCGGCCCGGGGCGCCCGACCTCTACCCCGAGGCGCTGCGGGAGGAGATCGACGAGGTGATCGAGGGCGTCTACCGGGACGTCAACAACGGGGTCTACCGCGCCGGGTTCGCGACCGGGCAGGCGGAGTACGACACGGCGTACGCGGCGCTCTTCCGGCGGCTGGACCTGCTGTCGGAGCGGCTGGCCGAGCGGCGCTACCTCGTCGGGGACACCATCACCGAGGCCGACATCCGGCTCTTCACCACGCTGGTGCGGTTCGACCCCGTCTACCACGGCCACTTCAAGTGCAACCGCTTCAAGCTGTCCGAGGACCCGGTGCTGTGGGCGTACGCGAAGGATCTCTTCCAGACGCCCGGGTTCGGGGACACCGTCGACTTCCACCACATCAAGCAGCACTACTACCGGGTGCACACCGGCGTGAACCCGACCGGGATCGTGCCCGGCGGGCCGGAGCTGGACGGCTGGCTGACCCCGCACCACCGCGAGGAGCTGGGCGGGCGCCCGTTCGGCGACGGCACCCCGCCGGGGCCGGTGCCGGCGGGCGAGGTGGTGCCGCCGGGCGGGCGGGCGTGACCGCGGGCCGCCCGGCGGGTGCGGCGCCCGCCGCGCCGGGGTGCGGCTCAGCCGCCCGAGGTGTCCAGTTCCGCGTCGGCGTCCACGCCCGTGCAGTCGTTCGGGTCGTCGAGCCAGCCGTCGGGCAGGACGACGCGGTCGCGGCCGGAGGTGCGGCCGCGCGGGCCGTCGGCGCCGGCGGGCCAGGGCTGGTCGCCGTCGATCTTGCCGAGCAGGTCCTCCAGCTCCGCGAGGGAGGAGCTGACGGCGAGGCCGCGGCGCATCTCGGAGCCGACCGCGAAGCCCTTGGTGTACCAGGCGACGTGCTTGCGGAAGTCGATCACGCCGCGCCGCTCGTCGCCGATCCACTCGCCCAGCAGCGCCGCATGCCGCACCATCACGGCCGCGACCTGCTTGAACGTCGGCTCGGTGTACTGACCGGTGCCCTCGAAGGCGGCGACCAGATCGCCGAAGAGCCAGGGGCGGCCCAGGCAGCCGCGGCCGACGACCACGCCGTCGCAGCCGGTCTCGCGGACCATCCGCAGCGCGTCGTCGGCGCACCAGATGTCGCCGTTGCCGAGCACCGGGATCTCGGGGACGTGCTCCTTGAGCCGGGCGATGGCGTCCCAGTCGGCGGTGCCGCTGTAGTGCTGGGCGGCGGTCCGGCCGTGCAGCGCGATGGCGGTGATGCCCTCCTCGGCGGCGATCCGGCCCGCGTCGAGGTAGGTGAGGTGGCCGTCGTCGATGCCCTTGCGCATCTTCATCGTCACCGGCAGGCTGCCCGCGTTCTTCACCGCGTCGCGCAGGATCGCGCGCAGCAGCGGCCGCTTGTACGGCAGCGCGGAGCCGCCGCCCTTACGGGTCACCTTGGGGACCGGGCAGCCGAAGTTCAGGTCGATGTGGTCGGCGAGATCCTCTTCGGCGATCATGCGGACGGCCTTGCCGACGGTGTCCGGGTCGACGCCGTACAGCTGGATCGAGCGCGGCTTCTCGGACGCGTCGAAGTGGATCAGCTGCATGGTCTTCTCGTTGCGCTCGACCAGCGCCCGCGTCGTGATCATCTCGCTGACGAAGAGCCCCTTGCCGCCGGAGAACTCCCGGCACAGCGTCCGGAACGGGGCGTTGGTGATCCCGGCCATGGGCGCGAGCACCACGGGCGGGGACGCCGTGTGCGGTCCGATCTGGAGCGAGGTCATGGCAGGGAGGTTCCTTCGGCGGTCGGGGGCGGTGCGGCGCCGGGGCGACCCGGCGGTGCGACCTCCCATTGTCCCGCATCCCGCGGGCGGGCCCGGCGGGCGCATCCCCCGCGGGCGGCCGGGGCGGGGCGGGGACCGGAACCCGATGCCCGGCCGGGCCGCCCCGCGAATATCGTTGTAGCGTTCAACCATGTCTGAGCTGAGCCACCGGCGGCGGCTGCTCGTCCTGGCGATCTGCTGCATGAGCCTGCTGATCGTCAGTCTCGACAACACCGTCCTCAACGTCGCACTCCCCTCCCTCCAGCACGAGCTGCACGCCTCCGTCTCCGGGCTGCAGTGGACCATCGACGCCTACACGCTGGTGCTGGCGTCGCTGCTGATGCTGTCCGGCTCGACCGCGGACCGGCTCGGGCGGCGGCGTGTATTCACCGTCGGGCTGACCGTCTTCGCCCTCGGCTCCCTGCTGTGCAGCCTCGCGCCGAGCCTGACCTGGCTGGTCGTCTTCCGCATGGTGCAGGCCGTCGGCGGGTCGATGCTCAACCCCGTCGCGATGTCGATCATCACCAACACCTTCACGGAGCCGCGCGAGCGGGCCCGGGCGATCGGGGTGTGGGGCGGTGTCGTCGGCATCAGCATGGCCGCGGGTCCCGTCGTCGGCGGGCTGCTGGTGGAGTCCGTCGGCTGGCGCTCGATCTTCTGGATCAACGTCCCGATCGGCGCCCTGGCCCTCTTCCTCACCCTGCGCTACGTCCCCGAGTCCCGCGCCCCGCGGCCGCGCCGCCCCGACCCGGTCGGTCAGCTGCTGGTCATCGCGCTGCTGGGCGCCCTGACGTACGCGATCATCGAGGCGCCGGGCACCGGCTGGCTCTCCGCGGAGATCCTGACGTTCGCCGCCGTCGCGCTGGCGGCGCTCGCCGGGCTGATCCGCTACGAGCGGCGGCGCACGGAACCCCTGATCGACCTGCGGTTCTTCCACAGCGCGCCGTTCAGCGGCGCCACCGTCATAGCGGTCTGCGCCTTCGCCTCGCTGGCCGGATTCCTCTTCCTCAACACGCTCTACCTGCAGAACATCCGCGGCCACTCCGCCCTGGAGGCCGGTCTGTACATGCTGCCGATGGCCGGGATGACGCTGGTGTGCGCGCCGCTGTCCGGGCGGCTGGTCGGCAATCGCGGGCCGCGGCTGCCGCTGCTGCTCGCGGGCTGCGCGATGGGTGCCAGCGGGCTGATGTTCGCGGCGTTCGACGCCGAGTCGACCACCGCGCTGCTGTTCACCGGGTACGTCCTGTTCGGCATCGGCTTCGGCCTGGTCAACGCGCCGATCACCAACACCGCGGTCTCCGGGATGCCGCGCGCGCAGGCGGGGGTGGCGGCGGCCGTGGCGTCCACCAGCCGCCAGGTCGGCTCGTCGCTGGGGGTCGCGGTGATCGGCGCGGTGCTGGCCGGCGGCGTACGGGCGGCGGGCCCGGGCGGCGCGGCGGCCGCGGCCGACTTCGTCGCGGCGGCCCGCCCGGCGTGGTGGATCATCGCCGGCTGCGGCGTCGCGGTCCTGCTGCTCGGCGCCCTGACCACCGGCGTCTGGGCCCGTACGACGGCCCTACGCACCGCCGGGCTCTTCGACGGCGAGACGGCGCCGGGGGCGGTGCGGACCGGGGCACCGGGGCCCGGCGGGGGGCGCTGAGGCCGGGGCGCCGGGGCCGGTCGCTGGACCGCCGGGCCCGGGGCGCGGCGTGCCGGGCGCCCGCCGCACCGGCCCGGCTCGGTCCCGCCGCGCCCCGTTCCGCCCGGTCAGCGCCCCGGTGCCGTCACGCCGAGGAACCGCAGCACGGCCAGCACCCGGCGGTGATCCGCGTCCGCCTTCGGCAGGTCGAGCTTGGTGAAGATGCTGTTGATGTGCTTGGCGACCGCGCTCTCGCTCACCACCAGCTGCGCCGCGACCGCGGAGTTGGAACGGCCCTCCGCCATCAGCGCCAGCACCTCCCGCTCCCGGGCGGTCAGCCGCTCCAGCGGATCGCTCGCCCGGCGGATCAGCAGCTGGGAGACGACCTGCGGATCGAGCGCGGTGCCGCCGCCGGCCACCCGGCGCAGCGCCTCGACGAACTCCTCGACATCCGCGACGCGCTGCTTGAGGAGATAGCCCACCCCGCCGGTGTGGGCCGCGAGGAGATCGGCCGCGTACCGCTCCTCGACGTACTGGGAGAGCAGCAGCACCGCCGTGTCCGGGTGCTCCCGCCGGATCGACAGCGCGGCCCGGACGCCCTCGTCCGTGAAGCCGGGCGGCATCCGGACGTCCACCACGGCCAGCTGCGGCCGGTGCTCGGCGACGGCGGCCAGCAGCCCGTCCGCGTCCCCCGCCTCGGCGGCGACCGTGAAGCCGGCCATCTCCACCACCTTGACCAGCCCGATCCGCAGCAGGACGGAGTCCTCCGCGATCACCGCACACCGCACGCCGCTCTCCCCCTCACTCGCGCCGGGCCCGGCGGCGGGCGCCGGCGGCGCGTTCACCCCGGGCACGGCAGCTCCACACTCATCGTCGTCGGCCCGCCCACCGGGCTGCTCATCCGGAACGTCCCGTCCACCGAACGCACCCGCTGCGCCAGCCCCTTAAGGCCGCTGCCCCGGGCGGGATCGGCGCCGCCCATCCCGTCGTCGGTGATCACCACCCGCAGTATTCCGCCGATCCGGACGACCGTCACCTCGGCCCGGGTCGCCTCGCGGGCGTGCTTGGCGACGTTGGTGAGCGCCTCGGAGACGACGAAGTACGCGACGCCCTCGACGGCGGCGGACGTCCGCTCCAGCGGATCGACCCGCAGCCGGACGGGCAGCGGTGCGCGGGCCGCGAGCCCGGACAGCGCGGCGTCCAGGCCGAGTTCGTCGAGGACGGCCGGGTGCAGGCCGCGGACCAGGTGGTTCAGCTCCTCGATCGCGTCCTTCGCCTCGCGGTGGGCCGCCTCGATGACCTCCCGGGCCGCCGGCGGCAGATCGGTGAGGGTCGCCTTCGCCAGCCCGAGGTTGAGCGCGAGGGACACCAGGCGCTGCTGGGCACCGTCGTGGAGGTCGCGTTCGATGCGGCGGCGCTCGGCGTCCGCCGCGTCCACCGCCCCCGCCCGGCTCGCGGTCAGGTCCTCGACCCGCCGCGCCAGCTCGTCGGAGCGGCTGACGCCCAGCACCGCCCGGCCCACCAGGTTCTCCAGCCGGACCAGCCCGGCGGCGAGCGGGACGACGGCTGCCAGCGCGAGCAGGCCGAGCCCGGTGAGATAGGCGGCCTGGGTGGCGTAGCCGGGGTGGCCGATGCGCCACTGCCAGGGCACCGCCCAGATCCACAGCAGCACCGTGGCGGCGGCCAGCCCGGCCGCCGCCAGCGTCAGCAGCAGGAGTTCGAGGGCGCCGAGGAGCGGGCCGATCAGCCAGTTGTAGCCGAACTGCCGCCGCAGCCGCCCGAGTTTGAGGCGCGGCAGCTCCACCCCGCACAGCGCCCGGAACCGCCACCGCTGAACCTCCGTCAGGCCCGGTCCGGCGGCGCCGAGCAGCGCGAGCGGGACGGCGAGGACCACCGGGGCGTTCGCGTCGGTGCCGGTGACCGTGGCGCCGAGGAGCAGGGCCGCCCACACGTACAGCGGGGCCACCAGCAGATGCGGCAGCACCCCGGCCGCGAGGAAGAGCAGGTCGCGCCGGAGCCGCAGCAGGGCCCGGCGCAACCGGGGCGGAAGGGTCATGCCAAGACCGTACGGGGCGCCCGCGCCGGGCCGCCATGCGGCTGGGGACCGGATCGGGGGTGTACCTGGCACCACCGGGGAACGGGCCCGCGGGCTACCGACACCGGCGGCCCGGATGACCAGGGTGGAGTGCGGGCCCGACGTCCGGGTTCACCGTCGCCGCAAAGGACCCGGATCATGACGCTGCTTCTCAACCCGCCCTCGCTGAAGGACGGTTGGCGCCCGCTCGCCGCGGAAGGGCGCCGGTGGCCGGGGCGGGTGCTGACCGGCGCCGGGCTCGCCCTGCTGCCGTGGACCGCCGTCCTCGCCGCGACGCTGCCGCCAGGTCAGGCCGCGGCCTGGGCGGCCCTGGACCTCCTGGAGGCCGCGGCCCTGCTGAGCGCGGGCCGCCGGCTGCTGCGCGGCGCCCCGGGACACCGCCGCCCCGCGGCCGCCGCCGCGCTGCTGCTGCTCGCCGATGCCGCCGTGGACCTCGCCACCGCCGCGCCCGGCGCCGAACTGGCCACCGCCGTCGCCATGGCGCTGGCCGCCGAACTCCCGCTGGCGGCGGTGTGCGGTGCGCTCGCGCTGCGCCCGGAGCGCCCGGCGGCGCGCTGACCTGTACCGACATGCCTCGGCCCCGCCCGCAGCAGCTGCGGGCGGGGCCGGGGCCACGCTCAGGGGCGACGGGCCGGGGCCCGTCCGGGGTCAGCAGCCGAGCAGCCGCGCGCCCAGGTACGCCTGGATCTGGTCCAGGGAGACGCGCTCCTGCTTCATGGTGTCGCGCTCGCGGACGGTGACCGCGTTGTCGTCGAGGGTGTCGAAGTCGACGGTGACGCAGAACGGGGTGCCGATCTCGTCCTGACGGCGGTAGCGGCGGCCGATGGCGCCCGCGTCGTCGAACTCGATGTTCCAGTTCTTGCGCAGGTCGGCGGCGAGGCCCTTCGCCTTCGGCGACAGCTGCGGGTTGCGGGAGAGCGGCAGGACCGCGACCTTGACCGGCGACAGGCGCGGGTCGAGGCGCATGACGGTGCGCTTCTCCATCTTGCCCTTGGCGTTCGGCGCCTCGTCCTCGATGTACGCGTCGAGCATGAAGGCGAGCATCGCGCGGTTCACGCCCGCCGCCGGCTCGATGACGTAGGGGGTCCAGCGCTCGCCGGCCTCCTGGTCGAAGTAGGACAGGTCCTGGCCGGACGCCTTGGCGTGCGAGGAGAGGTCGTAGTCGGTGCGGTTGGCGACGCCCTCCAGCTCCGAGAACTCGGTGCCGCCGAAGTTGAAGCGGTACTCGATGTCAGCGGTGCGCTTGGAGTAGTGGGAGAGCTTCTCCTTGGGGTGGTCGTACCACCGGATGTTCTCCTCGCGGATGCCGAGGTCGCGGTACCAGTTCCAGCGCTCGGCCATCCAGTACTCGTGCCACTTCTCGTCCTCGCCCGGCTTGACGAAGAACTCCATCTCCATCTGCTCGAACTCGCGGGTGCGGAAGATGAAGTTGCCCGGCGTGATCTCGTTCCGGAAGGACTTGCCCATCTGGGCGATGCCGAACGGGGGCTTCTTCCGGGAGGTCTGCTGGACCTGCGCGAAGTTGGTGAAGATGCCCTGCGCGGTCTCGGGGCGCAGGTAGGCGACCGAGGCGGTGTCCTGCGAGGGGCCGAGGTGGGTGGAGAGCAGACCGGAGAACTGCTTGGGCTCGGTGAAGCCGCCCTTGTTGCCGCAGTGCGGGCAGTTCAGGTCGGCCAGACCGTTGGCGGGGAGGCGGCCGTGCTTCGCCTCGTACGCCTCCTCCAGGTGGTCGGCGCGGAAGCGCTTGTGGCAGGAGGTGCACTCGGTGAGCGGGTCGGTGAAGGTGGCGACGTGGCCGGAGGCGACCCAGACCTCGGGGGCCAGGATCACCGACGAGTCGATACCGACGACGTCCTCGCGGGAGGTGACCATCGCGCGCCACCACTGGCGCTTGAGGTTCTCCTTCAGCTCCACGCCCAGCGGACCGTAGTCCCAGGCGGCGCGCGAGCCGCCGTAGATCTCGCTGCAGGGGTAGACGAAGCCACGGCGCTTGCTCAGGCTGACGATGCTGTCGATCTTGTCGGCGGCCACGGTGCTCTCTTCATTACGACGGCGAACGATGGACCGGCGGCGGCGCTGCGCGCCGGTGCGGGTGAATGATTCAGGTTACCGGCGGGCGTACCCCCCGGGCCAAATCGCCTGGGGCGCCTCTCCGCTTCCTCCCGGTACCACCCGCCCCAAAGCCCCGTTCGAACATGTTGTTGACAATCGTTTCCACTTTTGTTGAAAATGACTGTCATGAACATACGTCGTCGCATCTCCACCGCAGCCCTCGCCGGAGCCTGCGGCCTCGGCCTTCTCGCCCTCTCCGGCTGCTCCGGCGCCACCACGGGCGGCAGCGGCGGGAAGCTGCGGGTGACGGCGTCCTTCTATCCGATGGAGTTCCTCGCCCGGCAGATCGGCGGCGACCACGTCGAGGTGTCCAACCTCACCAAGCCCGGCGTCGAACCGCACGACCTGGAGCTGTCCCCCAAGCAGACCGGTCAGCTCGGCGAGTCCGGCGCGATCGTCTACCTCAAGGGGCTCCAGCCCGCCGTCGACGAGGCGGTCGCCCAGTCCGGCGTCAAGAACATCGCCGACGCCGCCGCGATGACCTCGCTGGAGAAGCACGGCAACGAGGTCGACGGCCACGATCACGGCCACGGTCACGCCGCGGCCGGCGGGGACGCCGACCCGCACATCTGGCTCGACCCCGTGAAGTACGCCGAGGTCGCCAAGGGTGTGAACGCGGTGCTGGCCAAGGCCGACCCCGCCCACAAGGCCGACTTCCAGAAGAACACCGACGCCCTGGTCAAGAAGCTGGACGGGCTGAACGCCGACTTCGAGAAGGGCCTGAAGGACCGCGCGTCGGACACCTTCCTCACCACCCACGCGGCCTTCGGCTACCTCGCCGAGCGCTACGGCCTGACCGAGGAGGCCATCAACGGCCTCGACCCCGAGTCCGAGCCCAGCGCCCACCGCATCAAGACCCTCCACACCGTGGCCGAGAAGCACCACGTCTCGACGGTCTTCTTCGAAACGCTCGCCAACCCGGCCACCGCCAAGGCGCTCGCCGGCGACCTGCACCTGAAGACCGATGTCCTCGACCCCCTGGAGGGGATCACCGACGCCTCCCGCGGCAAGGACTACTTCGGCGTGATGCACGCCAACCTCACCGCACTCCGCAAGGCGCTCGGCACCAAGTGACCAGCCACCCCGGGCCCACGAAGGAGGTCAGCATGGAAGAAACGTCACCCCGGCGGCCGGACGACCGCCCGGTCATCGAGCTGCGCGGCGCCACCGCGTCGCTCGGCGCCCGCCCCGTGCTGCGCGGTGTCGACCTGACCGTCCACGCCGGCGAGGTCGTCGCCCTGCTCGGCGCCAACGGCTCCGGCAAGTCCACCGCCGTCCGCTCCGTCATCGGCCAGGTGCCGCTGACCGGCGGCGACCTCACCCTCTTCGGCACCCCGCTGCGCCGCTTCAAACAGTGGCACCGCGTCGGCTACGTACCGCAGCGCACCACGGCGGCGGGCGGGGTGCCCGCCACCGTCCGCGAGATCGTCAGCTCCGGGCGGCTGGCCCGCAGCCGCTTCGGACCGCCGCGCCGCGCCGACCGCGAGGCCGTCCACCACGCGCTGGAGCTGGTCGGGATGGCCGACCGCGCCAAGGACTCCGCCGCCGCGCTCTCCGGCGGCCAGCACCAGCGGGTGCTGATCGCCCGCGCGCTGGCCGTCGAACCGGAACTGCTGATCATGGACGAGCCGATGGCCGGGGTGGACCTCGCCAGCCAGGAGGTGCTGGCGGGCGCGCTGCGCGAACAGGTCGCCCGCGGCACCACCGTCCTGCTCGTGCTGCACGAACTGGGCCCGCTGGAGCCGCTGATCGACCGGGCGGTGGTGCTCCGCGACGGCTGCGTCGTCCACGACGGGCCGCCGCCCGAGGCCGTCGGCCAGCACGCCCTGCCGGGCCACGACCACGTCCACCCGCACGCCGACGACACGGCCCCCGCCACGCTGGGGACGGGACTGCTGAGCTGACCCATGGAAATGTTGACCTACGCCTTCATGCAGCGGGCCCTGATCGCCGCCCTGATCGTCGGCATCACCGCGCCCGCCATCGGCATCTACCTCGTCCAGCGCCGCCAGTCCCTGATGGGCGACGGCATCGGCCACGTCGCCCTCACCGGCGTCGGCCTCGGCTTCCTGATCAACAGCAGCTCCGCATGGGCCGGTCCGGTGTGGATCGCCACCTTCGTCGCCATCGCCGGCTCCATCGCCATGGAGCTGATCCGCTGGTACGGCAAGACCCGC
Organism: Streptomyces sp. NPDC000404; assembly: GCF_040300365.1. Lineage (NCBI taxonomy): Bacteria > Bacillati > Actinomycetota > Actinomycetes > Kitasatosporales > Streptomycetaceae > Streptomyces > Streptomyces sp. NPDC000404. The sequence goes on from NZ_JBEPDN010000001.1 coordinate 689,254, forward strand.
GGCGATCTGGCGCTGGCCATGCTGTTCTACGGCGGCATGGCGGGCGGGGTGATGCTGATGAACCTCTCCGACGCCGGCTCCAACGCCAACCTCAGCACCTACCTCTTCGGCTCGATCACCACCGTCTCCGCGCAGGACATGACGGCGATCTGCGTGCTGGCCGCGCTGGTCCTGGCGATCACCGTGGGGCTGCGCCGCCAGCTCTTCGCGGTCTGCCAGGACGAGGAGTTCGCCCGCGTCACCGGTCTGCCGGTCCGGCTGCTCAACCTGCTGATCGCGGTCACCGCCGCGGTCACCGTCACCGTCGCGATGCGCGTCGTCGGCCTGCTGCTGGTCTCCGCGCTGATGGTGATCCCGGTCGCCGCCGCCCAGCAGATCAGCCGCAGCTTCGCGGTCACCTTCGCGCTGGCCGTGGCGATCGGCGTCGCCGTCACCCTGACCGGCACCGCGACCTCGTACTACGTCGACGTGCCGTCCGGCGCGACGATCGTGCTCTTCGCCATCGCCGTCTTCGTCCTCTTCACGCTGCTCGCCGCGCCGCTCGCCAGGAAACGCGCGCGGGCCGCCGCCGGGGGCGCCGACGGGTGCACCCTGGAAGTACCCGGGGGCCGCACTCCGGCGGACGACGTACGGGTCTGAGCGCCGGTCCGGTCCGCGGGCGCCGCGGGGGTGTAAGTGTCCCCCCGGCGATCCGGTCATCACCTGGCACAATGGCCACACGCCCGTCCAGGGGGACGACCACGACCTAGGAGGCAACGGTGGCGACGAGCGCGGGATCCCCGGTACGCGGCCGGTCGACGCGACAGCGCACCGCGGTGGCGGCCGCTCTCGACGAGGTCGACGAGTTCCGCAGCGCCCAGGAACTGCACGACATGCTCAAGCACCGGGGCGACTCGGTGGGCCTGACCACCGTCTACCGCACGCTCCAGTCGCTCGCGGACGCCGGCGAGGTCGACGTCCTGCGGACCAGCGAGGGCGAGGCCGTCTACCGCCGGTGCAGCACCGACGACCACCACCATCACCTGGTCTGCCGCTCCTGCGGCAAGGCGGTCGAGGTGGAGGGCCCGGCGGTGGAGAAGTGGGCCGACCAGATCGCCGCCGAGCACGGCTTCCGCGATGTCGCCCACACCATCGAGATCTTCGGCACCTGCGGCGACTGCGCCGGAGCCGAACAGAAGTAGCCGCGCCCCGGCACGGCGAAAGGGCCGCCTCCCCGAGCGGGAGGCGGCCCTTTCGTGTGCCCGGCGGCCGTCAGGTCGCCGACTCGCCCTCGGCGATCGGCGCGGCGCCGAAGCGGCGGTCGCGCTTGGCGTACTCCAGGCAGGCTTCCCAGAGGTTCCGGCGGTCGAAATCAGGCCAGAGAATGTCCTGAAACACCATCTCGGCGTAGGCGCTCTGCCAGATCAGATAGTTCGAGGTGCGCTGTTCGCCCGACGGGCGAACGAAGAGATCGACGTCCGGCATGTCCGGGTAATACATGTACTTGGCGACGGTCTTCTCGCTGACCTTGGACGGATCGAGTTTGCCCGCCTTCACGTCCGCGGCAATGGCCGCGGCGGCATCCGCGATCTCCGCCCGGCCGCCGTAATTCACGCAGAAATACAGCGTCATCGCGTCATTGTCCTTGGTCTGCTCCTGGGCGATCTGGAGCTCCTGGACAACGGACTTCCACAGCTTCGGCATACGCCCGACCCACCGGATACGAATACCCAGTGCATCCATTTCGTCACGCCGCCGCCGGATGACATCGCGATTGAAGTTCATCAGGAAGCGGACCTCGTCCGGTGAACGCTTCCAGTTCTCGGTGGAGAATGCGTAGAGCGAGAGGTTCTTCACGCCCATTTCGATGCAGCCCTTGAGGACGTCCAGGACGACGCCCTCGCCGACCTTGTGGCCTTCGGTGCGCGGCAGTCCGCGTTCCTTGGCCCAGCGGCCGTTTCCGTCCATGACGATGGCCACGTGCTCGGGAACCAGCTCCCCGGGGATCTTCGGGGGACGCGCACCGGAGGGGTGCGGCTCGGGCGTCTCGTATTCGCGTCGATTACGGCCCAGAATTCCGCGTCGTGCCATGCGGCCCACGTCTCCCATTGTCTTGAATACCGAGGTCGATTGAGTTCGCCGGGCGGCTGCGCGCCACCACCCGGACCATACCGCCGGGCTATTTCTCCACGTACCGGAGCGACCGCAGTCCGCGCTCCAAATGCCAGTGCAGATACGCCGCGACGAGCGAGCTCCCCTCCCGGACGTGCCGGGGTTCGCTCGCGTCCGCGGTCTCCCAGTCGCCGGTCAGCAGCGCGCTGAGGAGCCCGATGGCCTCCGAGGAGGGTACGACGCTTCCCGGCACCCGGCAGTCGCCGCACACCACCCCGCCCGAAGCGACCGAGAAGAACCGGTTCGGGCCGGGCAGCCCGCATTTCGCACAGTCGCCGAAGCTGGGGGCGTAGCCGTTCACCGCCAGCGAGCGGAGCAGGAAGGCGTCGAGCACCAGATGCGGTTCGTGCTCGCCGCGCGCCAGCGTCCGCAGCCCGCCGACGAGGAGGAGGTACTGCTGCACCGCCGGTTCGCCCTCGTGGTCGGTGAAGCGCTCCGCCGTCTCCAGCATCGCGGTGCCCGCGGTGTAGCGGGCGTAGTCGGTGACGATCCCGCCGCCGTACGCCGCGAGCGACTCGCTCTGGGTGCACAGCGGCAGCCCGCGGCCGACCAGCTCGCTGCCGCGGGCGAAGAACTGCACGTCGACGTGGGAGAACGGCTCCAGGCGCGCCCCGAACTTCGATTTCGTCCGCCGCACCCCGCGGGCGACGGCCCGTACCCGCCCGTGGCCGCGGGTGAGCAGCGTGATGATCCGGTCCGCCTCCCCGAGCTTCTGGGTGCGCAGCACGATGCCGTCGTCGCGGAACAGACTCATGGCGCCATTGTCCCGCATGCGCAGAGGGCGGCGGGGCGGCCGGGTGGGGCGGGGAATGCCGGGCGGTCGGGGGTGGGAGATGCAGTGTGGCCGGGGCGGCCGATGTCCGCGCCGCCGGTGCGGGCGGGGCGGGGCGGAAATGCCGGGAACGGCGGAAATCGCGGAAAGCTCGGGAAACTCGGAAAACCGGGGAATCGCGGCGGGCAAGGTGGCCGGGGAATTGCGCATCGGCGGACGAACGGGCCCGCCGGGCGGCGGGGTGGAGCCTTTCCGGCCCGGACCCCGCCGGGAAGGGCGTCAGGCCAATTCGCCTCTGCTGCGGGCGTTCACGTACGCGGTCGTCGCCCGGAGACGCTCGGTGACGGTGGCCGGCCGCACCGTCGTACGGGCACATTCCCAGTCCCGGCCACCGCCGATCGGCCGCAGCCGGAGGATTTCACCGTCGACCGCCACGACCTTGCCGACCCGCGCCGTACGGATATCGAGGGCGAAGGCGCCGACCGGTGGCCGTCCCGCGGCGTTCATCGTTCCCCCAGCGCGTCCGTCAGCCGCCGGGCGACATCCATCGTGCAGCGGCCCAATTCCACCAGCGGGAGCATCGCGTAATTGGCACAGGAAACGGGGTCGGGACCAAGGGACGGCAGGACGATTCCCGCGCGTGCGAGGGTATTTCGCAATTCTTTGGTGACGGATTCAACTTCTTCGATCCGGTCCATCGGAGACCCACACCTTCTGTCGGGGCTTTCGCCGTTGGGGGGTAAAGAGTGACCCCTCGGCCCGGACTGCGCAACGAGGGGCGCACCGCAAAGCCCGGATCGGGTAACCGGAGCGGGTTATGGCCAATGCTTCACATGACGGTGAACACCGGACGGTCCGGGCCGCATTCACAGGCGCCGGGCCGCCGGTCCGGTGAATGGCCGCGGCCCCGCACGAGGCGGCCCGTTCGCGCATGCATTCCTTTTCCGGGACCGCCCCCGCGGGCACGGCCGGAGGCGGCGCGCGAGACCGTAAGACCCCATTCGGCACGTCGCCCCTTATTTCGGTGTGCCGGGGAAATCCGGCCGTTCTTTCGAGAAAGTCTCGGAGGGTGAGCGAAAACCCGTCAGCCTGGAGGGATTTCACGACAGCGATCACGCCGGGACCGCCGCCGCGACACCCTCTCCCGGGCGATACGGCGCAAGAGGGCCAAGGGCGTGCGAAGGTGTGGAACGGCGCGCGGGAATGCCTTGTGCGCCGGGGTCGGAGAGCGGCCGCGGACGGCCTCCGGGAGCGCGCCGCGCGCCCATTTAGATCACCGGGTGCCGCCTCGTCAACCGCCCTCCCCGGGCCCGGCGTTGTGTGGCGATCGTCGCCCGCCCATCCCTGGTGAAGGGCGCGGCGGACCCCTACGCTTTTCCCGTCGCCGCGGCTCTCGCCGCGGGCATCCCTGACCTGGCCACATCGGCGTCGGAGGAAGGCACGCAATGCACCGCCGCCCGCTCGAACACCCCGCCGCGGCGCACCCGCATCCGCGGCGGCGGCACCTGCGGCAACCGCCGCGGGCGCGGCGACCCTCCGTGTGCCACCGCCGCCCGGGAGCACCCCCGCCCGCTCCCCGCCCGGCCACCGGGATCGCGGCACACCTTCCGCACCTCTCCGACCACCCCGGGAACGGCCCGTTACCGCAGCCGACGCGCCGGTAACATTCCGTCAGGTCCGGTCCCCCGTGGCTGTTCAGCTGCCCGAGGCTTCCTCGCGCCGCCGGCGGCGTGCGGTCGGCACCGTGACGACCGGCCCGTTCCCCCAACAAGGATCTCGATGACATCCATACCGGAGGCACTGTTGTGGTGCCTCAGTGCAGGAACGGCCGCCGCCGTGGTGCTGGCCGCGTGCCTGTTCCGCGCCCAGCGGCAACGCACGGCCCTCGCCGGGCGCCTGGCCGCCGCCGAGGAACAGCACGCGGCGACGGTACGCGGCAACACCGAGCTGACCGCCCGGCTGCGGGCCACCGAGGCGGAGATCCGGCATCTGGCCGGTGCGCGCATCCCGGATCTGACGACGGCGCTCTCCCACCCGCACGTGCCCGTCCGCGGTCTGCTCGACGGGCGGTTCGCGGACTCCGAGACCGATCACGCGCTCACCGCCGTGCTGGACCAGATCTCCGAGGCGGTCGCCAAGGAGCGGCTGCGGGTCGACGCCGCCGCCCAGGCCACGCTGCGCGGCGCGACCACCACCATCCAGGCGCTGCTCTACCGCCTGCAGACCGCGCTCCAGGAGATGCAGCACCGCTACGACGACCCGTCGGTCGCCCAGGACCTGCTCCACGCGGACTTCCTCAACGAGCAGGCGCTGCGGCGCATCCAGGCCACCGGTGTCGTCTGCGGCGCCTGGCCGGGCCTGACGCGCGAGGACTCCTACCTCGCCGAACTGGTCGTCGGCGCCACCTCCCGGCTGCGCGGCTACGAGCGGGTGCAGGTCAGCAACCAGCTGCGGGACCCGGTGGCGGTCGTCGCCCGCGCCGTCGAGCCGGTCGCGATCACCGTCACCGAGCTGCTCGCCAACGCGCTGCACCACTCGCACCGGGAACTGCCGGTCACCGTCACGCTCCAGCAGGGCAACCGCGGCGCGTCGGTGATCATCGACGACTACGGCGTCGGGATGCACGCCGACGAGATCGAGCACGCCATGGCGCTGATGTCCGGTGAGCGGGAGGTCATGCTCACCCAGCTCGGCGACCCGCCGCGGGCCGGATTCGCCGCCGCCGGGCAGCTGGTGCGCCAGTACGGCTTCGGGGTGCACGTCGAGTCGTCGCCGTACGGCGGTGTCCGCGCGGTGATCTACATCCCGGGCGACCCGCTCCTGACCGTCCTCGACGAGAGCCGGCAGCCGATGTCCGTCATGGCCCCCGTGCCGCACCGCCCGGCCGCCTCGGCGGGCTCCGCCGTCCCCGCGACGGGCAGCGGCACCAGCCCCGCGCCGGTGGCCGCCCCGCAGCCGTCCGCCCAGCACGCCCCCGCACCGGCCACCGAGCCGTTCGCGGCCGCGCCGGGCGGGCACCCCGACGCCGGGGCCGGCCCGGGCGCCGAGGGCGACCTGCCGCGCCGGCGCCGCCGCCGGCCGACCGCCGAGCCCGAGCCGAACCTGCCGCGCAGTGAACCGGTCGCCGACCGTACGCCGGAAGAAACCGCCTCCCGCTGGGCCGCGCTCCAGCAGGGCACCGAGTCCGGGCGGGCGGCCGCCGCCCGTCCGGAGCCCCCTCGCTCCCCCGAAGGGAATCCCCACGCATGAACACCTCGACCCGCCGCCGTGTCACCGAGGACAAGTCCTGGGTGCTGGCGCCGCTCCTGGAGCTGCCGCATGTTATCCACGCCGCCGTCATCTCGGGTGACGGATTCATCGAGGGCTCGTCGCCGGGCCTGACCCGTGAGTCGGCCGAGGGCGTCGCCGCGATGATGTCCGCGCTGCAGGGCGCCGGGCGGGCGGTGACCGCCGCCTTCGCCGAGCGGACCGACGCCACCTTGCGGCAGACCGTCGTCGAGTCCGAGCAGGGCTGGGTCTTCGCCATCCCCGCCGGTGAGAACACCTGCCTGGCGGTCTTCGCCGCGCCGGAGGTCAACATGGGCATCGTCGCCCACCACATGCAGGTGCAGGTGTCGACGCTGGGCGCCAAGGTCATGAACAGCCCGGCCCGGGACCTCGGCAGTCCCGCATGACCCCGCGGCAGAACGGCAGGCGCCTGGTGCCGGCCTACCTGGCCACCGGCGGGCGGGCCCGGCCCAGCCGCAACACGCTGGACCGGCTGACGCTGCTGCACGGCGTGGACATGCCGCCCACCAGCGAGCTGCGGCCGGAGGAGCGGCGCATCCTGGAGCTGCTGCGGCCCGGCGCGCTGTCGCTGGCCGAGGTCGCGGCCCATCTGCGGCTGCCCGTCAGCGTGGTGAAGGTCCTGGTGGCCGATCTCGTCGACGCCGGACGGCTGCACGCCCGTGTCCCCATACCCGAAGCCGAGCAATTCGACCGGCAGATCCTGGAGAGGGTTCTCGATGGACTCCGCTCTCTCAAGTCCTAGCGGCGCTCCCGCCACCCGCGGCGGCTCCATGTACCTGTCCGGTACCGACCAGACGCTCGTCAAGCTGCTGGTCGCCGGGCCGTTCGGGGTCGGCAAGACGACGCTGATCCGCGCGCTGTCGGAGACGCAGCCGCTGCACACCGAAGAGGTGATGACGCAGTCCGGCGCGTTCGTCGACGACCTCGCGGGGGTGCGGGAGAAGACCACCACCACCGTCGCCATCGACTTCGGGCGGCTCACCCTCCCCGGCGATCTGGTGCTGTACCTCTTCGGCACCCCGGGGCAGAAGCGGTTCCGTCCGCTGTGGGCCGACATCGCCCGCGGCGCGCTGGGCGCCCTCGTCCTCGCCGACACCCGCCGCCTGGCGGACTCCTTCGAGGTGATGGACATCATCGAGGAGGCCGGGCTGCGGTACGCCGTCGCGGTCAACACCTTCCCGGACGCGCCGAGTTACGACACCGAGAAGCTCCGCGACGCGCTCGACCTGCACCCCGAGACGCCGCTGGTGCTCTGCGACGCCCGCGACCGCGACCAGTCCGTCGACGCGCTGATCTCCCTCGTCGGACACGTGCTGGCCCATACGCCCCAGGAGAACCAGAACCCGTGACTTCCCCGTACGAACCGGGCGCCGTCCCGCCGCCCGGCTGCCCCGCGCACGCACACGGCGGCGCGGCCCCCGCCGGACCGCCGGACGGCTACGCGTCGGGCCCCGGGCACGGCGCCCCCGGGCCGGACCCCGCCGAGCAGAGCGGGCTGGTGCGGTTGTACGACCCGGAGTTCGCGGCCGATCCGCACCGCTACTACGCCTATCTGCGGCAGTACGGCGCCCTGGCGCCCGTCGAGATCGGCACCGGTGTGACCGCGATGCTGGTCACCGACTACCGCGCCGCCCTCGACCTGCTCAACGACACCACCACCTGGTCGAAGGACTCCCGCAGCTGGCAGCAGACCGTGCCGCCGGACTCCGCGGTGCTGCCGATGCTGGGCTGGCGGCCGAACGCGCTGTTCTCCGACGGCGACACCCACCGGCGCTACCGCCAGGTGATCACCGACAGCTTCCGGCTCGTCGAACCGCACGAACTGCGCGCCCGCGTCCGGCACGCCGCCGACAGCCTCATCCGGAAGTTCGGCGCCCGCGGCGACGTGGACCTCATGCCGGAGTACGCCCAGCGGCTGCCGCTCTTGATGTTCAACGACCTCTTCGGCATGCCCGAGGAGTACGGCGACCAGCTGATCGCCGCCGTGGGCGGGCTGATGGACGGGGCGACGGCCGACGAGGCGGGCAGCGCGGACGCGGCGTTCACCGCGTACATCATGGAGCTGGTCGGCCGGAAGAAGGCCGAGCGGGGCGCCGACCTCACCTCGTGGTTCCTCGACCACCTCAACGGGCTGAGCGACGAGGAGGTCATCGCCCAGATCGTCGTGACGCTGGCCGCGGGCAACGAACCGCTGTCCAACCTCATCGGCAACGCCCTGTCGCGGATGCTCTCCGACGACCGGTACTACAGCACCCTCTCCGGCGGCGCGCTCACCGCGCAGGACGCCATCAACGAGGTGCTGTGGAACGACCCCCCGATGGCCAACTACTCCGCCCACTACCCGCGCCGCGACGTGTTCTTCCACGGCACCTGGGTGCGCGCGGGACAGCTGGTGCTGGTCTCGTACGCGGCGGCCAACACGCAGTTCGGCGAGGTCGCGCTCGACGACCGGTCGGGCAGCGGCGCCCATCTGGCATGGGCGGCGGGACCGCACATGTGCCCCGTCCAGCGGCACGCCCTGGTGATCGCGACCACCGCGATCGAACGTCTCACCGCCTGGCTCTCCGACATCGAACTCGCCGTTCCGGCGGAGGCGTTGACGTGGCGGCCCGGCGGGTTCCAACGGGCCCTAGCGGCTCTACCGGCCCGCTTCACCCCGATCACTCCCGACCAGGCAGGAGCAACACCATGGGACAACAGCCCGTCGCCCTCGACCCGACCGGAGCCGACATCCACGGCGAGGCAGCACGCCTGAGCGCACTGGGCCCCGCCGCCCTGGTCCAGCTGCCCGACGGCCCGGTCGCCTGGTCAATCACCAGCCACGCCCTGCTCAAGGAGCTGCTGACCGATCCGCGGGTCTCCAAGAACGCCCGTGAGCACTGGCCCGCCTGGCAGCGGGGCGAGTACCACGAGACCTGGCTGCAGACCTGGGTCGGCGTGAACAACATGTTCACCGCGTACGGCGCCGACCACCGGCGGCTGCGGAAGCTGATCGCCCCGGCGTTCACCGCCCGCCGCACCGAGGCGATGCTGCCGTCCGTCGAGCGCATCACCACCGCGCTCCTCGACGACCTCGCGACGCTGCCCGCCGGCGTCACCACCGATCTGCGCGCCGGGTTCGCGCACCCGCTGCCGATGCAGGTCATCTGCGAGCTGTTCGGCATCCCGGACGGCGACACCCGCGCGGAGCTGGCCCGGCTCGCCGAGAGCATCATGACCAGCGTCGACCCCGAGGAGGCCGGGGCCACGCTGGTGGCGACGCATGAACTGCTCGGCAACCTGGTCGCGTTGAAGCGGCGGGAGCCCGCGGACGACCTGACCAGCGTGCTGGTCTCGGCGCGCGACGACGACGGCCAGAAGATGAGCGAGGCGGAGCTGATCGACACGCTGCTGCTCGTCCTCGTCGCCGGTCACGAGACCACCGTCAACCTCATCGGCAACGCGGTGCACTGCCTGCTCACCCACCCCGACCAGCTCCAGCTGGTGCGCGACGGGAAGGCGGGCTGGAACGACGTCATCGAGGAGACCCTGCGCTGGGCCCCGAGCGTCGCCAACCTGCCGCTCCGCTTCGCCGTCGAGGACATCGAGATCCCGGGCGGCCCGGTCATCCGCCAGGGCGAGCCGATCCTCGCGGCCATCGCCGCCACCGGCCGGGACCTGAAGCACCACGGCCCCACCGCGGGCGCCTTCGACATCCTCCGCCCCGCCCCCGAACACCTCACTTTCGGCCACGGCGTCCACCACTGCCTCGGCGCCCCGCTGGCCCGGATGGAGGCGCGGACCGCGCTCCCGGCGCTCTTCGACCGCTTCCCGGACCTGGAGTTCGCCGTCCCCGCCGAGAAGCTGGAGCCCGCGGGCGGCTTCATCGTCGGCGGCTTCCGTGAGCTGCCGATACGCCTGACCCAGGGCTGATCCGCGCCGAACGGCCGTCGGCCCCGCCGCCCCTCACGGGCTGCGGGGCCGACGGCCGTTCGGCGTCCGGACCGGTCAGGACGGGGTGCGGGCCGCCGCCAGCAGGCGCTCGGTGTCGGCGCTCGCCAGCGTCAGCGCGGTGCCGACGGTGGCCAGCACCTCCCGCTCGGCGGGCGTGTACGCGCCGTCGGCGAGGGCGATCCGGGCCGCCTGGAGCAGCAGCGCCTCGCGGCCCGCCGGGGCGAGGTGCGGGGCGAGCGGCCCGAGGGAGGAGTGCAGCTCGATGGCGAGGGCCGTCCCGCACGGGTCGAGGCCGCGGGCCGCGCCGTCGTCACCGGTCAGCGTCTCGAAGGCAGGGCTCAGCGCACCGGTGTCGGCGGCGAGCGCGGCGAGCAGGGTGAGCAGCTGGTCCTCGCAGCAGTCGGGGAATCCGGCGTCGCGGACGGTGGTGACGGCGGTCTCCCGCACCGCGCGCGAGGCGGTGCCGCCGGCCGCCAGCAGCGCGAGGGTGACGGTGTGCACGGCGTCCCGCAGCATCGCGGAGAGCCGCACGGTGGTCGGGTGGTCCAGGGCGTCCGGGGCGAAGCGGCCACGGCAGGCGGAGCATTCGACGACCGGTCCGGCCTGGCCGCGGGAGAGCAGCGGGAGGCCGAGGACGGTGAGGCGGCGGCGTCCGGTGCGGCGGCGGTAGTTGCGGTCGCCGCCGCAGTCGGGGCAGAAGAACTCGCCGTCGGCGACGGTCCGCCAGGACGTGCGTACGCCCACCACACCCAGCTTGACCATCGCGTCAGACCTCCGTATCTCCCCCGTAGCCATGAGGGCACCGAACGTCTGCTTCTCGGCCCCTTCGCCGCACCGACGTGATGTTAGCCACATCCGCGATCCGGCGTCAGCACCCCGGACGGACAACGGCCGAATGACGAAGGGTGCGCCCCGCCGGGGGCAGGCGCCGGGCGGCGGATTGACGCGCGGTGCCCCGCCCGCCGCGCACACGGGGTACGGGCGGACGGGGCACCGGGGAGGCGGGGGCTGTGCCCCGGGCGGTCAGCGGGCCGCGCGGTTGACCGCCGAGGCGACGGCCTTGATGGAGGCGCGGACGATGTTCGCGTCGATGCCGACGCCCCACAGGACCTTGTCGCCGATGGCGCACTCGACGTACGCGGCGGCCTGGGCCGCGGCGCCCTCGCTCATGGTGTGCTCGACGTAGTCCAGGACCCGTACGTCCGCGTCGATCGCGTGCAGCGAGTCGATGAACGCGGCCAGCGGGCCGTTGCCGGTGCCGGTCAGGACGGTGTCGGCGCCATCGACGACCGCCTCGACGGTCAGCGCGTCGGTGCCCTCGCTGGTCGTCGAGGTCTGCGCGGAGCGCAGCGCGATCCGGCCCCAGGCGTTCTCGGGCGTGGGCAGGTACTCGTCCTGGAAGACGGACCAGATCGCCGCCGGGGTGACCTCGCCGCCCTCGGCGTCGGTCTTGCCCTGGATGGTGCGGGAGAACTCGATCTGCATCCGGCGCGGCAGGTCCAGCTTGTGGTCGTTCTTCAGGACGTACGCGATACCGCCCTTGCCGGACTGCGAGTTGACGCGGATGACCGCCTCGTAGGAGCGGCCGACGTCCTTCGGGTCGATGGGCAGGTACGGCACCGCCCACTCGATCTCGTCGACGCTCTTGCCCCGGGCGGCCGCGTCGGCCTCCATGGCGTCGAAGCCCTTCTTGATGGCGTCCTGGTGGGAGCCGGAGAAGGCGGTGTAGACCAGGTCGCCCGCGTAGGGGTGGCGCGGGTGGACCTCCATCTGGTTGCAGTACTCGCTGGTGCGGCGGATCTCGTCGATCTGCGAGAAGTCGATCTGCGGGTCGACGCCCTGCGAGAAGAGGTTCATGCCCAGGGTGACCAGGTCGACGTTGCCGGTGCGCTCGCCCTGGCCGAACAGGCAGCCCTCGACGCGGTCGGCGCCGGCCATCACGGCCAGTTCGGCGGCAGCGACGGCGGTGCCGCGGTCGTTGTGCGGGTGGGTCGACAGGCAGACGAACTCGCGGCGGGTCAGCTTCCGCGACATCCACTCGAAGCGGTCCGCGTGGGTGGAGGGGGTGGAGCGCTCGACCGTGGCGGGCAGGTTGAGGATGATCTCGCGGCCCTCCTCGGGCTGCCAGACGTCGCAGACCGCCTCGCAGACCTCCAGCGCGAAGTCCAGCTCGGTGTCGGTGAAGATCTCCGGGCTGTACTGGTAGCCGAAGATCGTATCGTCGCCCAGGATCTTCTCGGCGTACTCCATGACCAGCCGGGTGCCGTCCACCGCGATCTGCTTGATGTCCTCCTTGGAGCCGCGGAAGACGACCCGGCGGAAGGTGGGGGCGGTGGCGTTGTAGAGGTGGACGGTGGCGCGGTGGGCGCCGCGCAGCGACTCGACGGTCTTCTCGATCAGGTCCTCGCGCGCCTGCGTCAGGACGGAGATCGTCACGTCCTCGGGGATCGCGCCCTCTTCGATGATGGAGCGGACGAACTGGAAGTCGGTCTCGCCGGACGAGGGGAAGCCGACCTCGATCTCCTTGTAGCCCATCCGGACCAGCAGATCGAACATCTCCCGCTTGCGCGCCGGGGACATCGGGTCGATCAGCGCCTGATTGCCGTCGCGCAGGTCGGTCGAGAGCCAGCGGGGGGCCTTGGTGATGCGCTTTTCCGGCCAGGTGCGGTCGGGGATCTCCACCGCTTCGTACCGGCCGTACTTGTGGACCGGCATCCCGGAAGGCCGCTGCGTCCGGGTGGCGTTGGTGACCGGGGTGGGACGGCCGACGGCGTTCTCGGCGGGGGTCGACGGGTTCGACATGGTGCGTGGGGCTCCTCGTGCAGTCCGCGGAAGTCCCCGGTCCGGGCTGGTCCGGGAGCCGGGGAAGGCCGACGGGGCGATCGCTCGCAGCACCGAACTCCGCGGGGAGGGGGTCGGCCTACGACTACAGGCCCTCGCCGCGGCAGCTAAGGAGAAGCAGCCCGAAACGCATGATGCCTTGCACCTTAACCGAGCCGATCGAGTCCTGCGGCCCCGTATCAGTATGCGGGACCGCGTGGACAGCACGGCCGGAATGCGATCGGGCACACGTTTTTGCACCACACCTTTTCGGGAAATTCAGGAGCGGGCAGTGACACGGGCGTCACGCAATGCGACATTTGCGGGTATGGACGTCACCTCGAAGCCGGACACCCCGGCCACTCCCGTTTTCTGCACGATCGTGCCGCCCCACCTCCTCGACAAGCTGGCACAATCCGACGCTCCTGAACACCACGAGCCGGCCCGCCGCACCCTCGAACACGACACGCTCCTGCGCACCCGGCGCCACGAGTGCACCCTGCGCGCCGCCGCGGCGCGCGCCGCCGGCTCCGACAAGCCCAACCGCACCATCTACGACGCGCAGCACAGCCAGGACCTCCCCGGCACCAAGGTGCACTCCGAGGCCGACAAGGCCTCCAAGGACGCCTCGGTCAACCGCGCGCACGCCGGGCTCGGCGCCACCTTCGAGCTGTACCTCAAGGTCTACGGCCGCCACTCCATCGACGACGCCGGCCTCCCGCTCAACGCGACCGTCCACTACGGCGAGAAGTACGACAACGCCTTCTGGGACGGCGAGCGGATGGTCTTCGGCGACGGCGACGGCAAGCTCTTCAAGGACTTCACCATCCCGGTGGACGTCATCGGCCACGAACTCACCCACGGCGTCACGCAGTACACCGCGGGCCTCGACTACAACGGCCAGTCCGGCGCGCTCAACGAGTCCGTCTCGGACGTCTTCGGCTCGCTGATCAAGCAGTACGCCCTCAAGCAGAGCGCCGACCAGGCCGACTGGCTGATCGGCGCCGACCTCCTCGCGGCCGGCGTCAAGGGCACGGCGCTGCGCTCCATGAAGGCGCCGGGCACCGCGTACGACGATCCGAACCTCGGCAAGGACCCGCAGCCGGCCACGATGGCGGACTACGTCGACACCATCGACGACAACGGCGGGGTGCACATCAACTCCGGCATCCCCAACCACGCCTTCTACCTCTTCGCCACGGCGGTCGGCGGCAACGCCTGGGAGAAGGCCGGCCAGGTCTGGTACGACGTGCTGACCGGCGGAAAGCTGAAGAAGGACGCCAAGTTCGCCGACTTCGCCAAGCTGACCATCGAGGCGGCGAAGACCCGCTTCGGCGGCTCGGGCGCCGAGCACGAGGCCGTCGTCAAGGCGTGGTCGACCACCGGCGTCGTCACCGCCGAATAGGGCAGCCCCGGGACGTCTGCGGCGTCCCGGGCGGGTAGGAGCCACCCATGCACATTCACATCAGACGCACCGGTGGCTTCGCGGGCATCGAGCGCCGTGCCGAGGTCGACACCTCGGCGCGGTCCGACGCCGACGACTGGCACACCCTCGCCGAACAGTCCCTCGCCCAGGGGCACACCGAGCCCCCGACCGGGGTCCCGGACGGCTTCCGCTACCAGATCACCGTGGACGGCAGGACCGTCTACTGCGCCGACCCGCGCCTGACCGAGGAGCAGCGCACGCTGATCACCCGGGTACTGAAGGAGGGCGACTGACGTACGGCGCACGGAAGTTGACGGACGGAGGGCGACGCGGCCGGTGGGCCACGCCGCCCTCCGTCCGTCCCGCCGGGCCGATCCCGCCGTGACGACGGCGCCGGATCCCTCCTCCCGCTCCCCCTCTTCCCCGACGGCTTTCTCTGGGGCGTCTCCGCCTCCGCCGCGGACACCGGCGCCGCCGGCCAGCCGGCCGCGGGTGGACGACAGCGCTGTCGCCGGCCAACGGCGCGATCCGGGTGGGCTGATACGGGCCGCTGCAGATCCTGCGCGCCGTGCGAGCGGCGGCGGTGGCGCCGCCCGGCGTGGCGAAGGAGCCGGTGCCGGCGTGGGTGACGGGCGCCGGGGCGGGCAAGGACCTCGGCGTCCTCCACATCGCCCCTGCGCTCCCCCAGGTCATCGCCCCGGTGCCGGGCGCGGTGCCGGTACGGCGGATACGAGGGGTGGCGTGAACGGCCGGGCGCCGGGCGGGGGTTGCGGCGTCCGCCGGGCCGCGCGGGCCGGGCCGTTGTCAGTGGTGGGTGAGACGCTGAGGGCATGACCGAAACCGTGCAGGGCCCCGCGAGTTACTTCCCGTCGATCGAGAAGAAGTACGGCCGTCCCGTCGGCCACTGGCAAGGCCTCATCCGCGCCTCGCCGCTGACCCGGCACAAGGAGCTGGTCACCTGGCTCAAGGAGGAGCACGGGCTGGGCCACGGCCATGCCAACGCCCTCGTCGCGCACACCCTGGCGGAGCGGATGGCCGGGTAGCCGCCCGTCCGGCGTGCGTGCGACGGCGGCACGGGCCGGGCGGCGTGGGCCCTGAGGTCCTAGAAGCCCAGCTTGCGCAGCTGCTTCGGGTCGCGCTGCCAGTCCTTGGCGACCTTGACGTGCAGATCGAGGAAGACCGGCGTGCCGAGCAGCGCCTCGATGTGCTTGCGCGACTTGGTTCCGACCTCCTTCAACCGCTTGCCCTTGGGGCCGATGATGATGCCCTTCTGGCTGGGGCGCTCGATGTAGACGTTGGCGTGGATGTCCAGCAGCGGCTTCTCCGCGGGCCGGCCCTCGCGCGGCAGCATCTCCTCGACGACCACGGCGATGGAGTGCGGCAGCTCGTCGCGTACGCCCTCCAGCGCCGCCTCGCGGATCAGCTCGGCGACCATGACCTGCTCGGGCTCGTCGGTGAGGTCGCCCTCGGGGTAGAGCGGCGGGCTCTCCGGCAGCAGCGGCACCAGCAGATCGGCGAGCAGGCCCACCTGCGCGTCACCGACGGCGGAGACGGGCACGATCTCGGCCCACTCGATGCCCAGCTCCTTGCCGAGGCGGTCGACGGCGAGCAGCTGCGCGGCCAGCGTCTTGGAGTCCACCAGGTCCGTCTTGGTGACGACGGCGATCTTCGGGGTCTTCTTGATACCGGCCAGCTCGGAGGCGATGTAGCGATCGCCCGGGCCGAGCTTCTGGTCGGCGGGGAGGCAGAAGCCGATCACGTCGACCTCGGCCCAGGTGGTGCGGACCACGTCGTTGAGCCGCTCGCCGAGCAGGGTGCGCGGCTTGTGCAGCCCCGGGGTGTCGACGAGCACGAGCTGCGCCTCGGGGCGGTGCACGATGCCGCGGACGGTGTGGCGGGTGGTCTGCGGACGGTTGGAGGTGATGGCCACCTTCGTGCCGACCAGAGCGTTCGTCAGGGTGGACTTGCCCGCGTTGGGGCGGCCGACGAAGCAGGCGAAGCCCGCGCGGTGCGGGGCGGAGGAGTCTGTACGAGCGCTCATGGCGCCCATTGTCCCCGATCCCCGCGGCGCGACCGACCACCGGCCGCCCCGGCGGACGGCGGACGCCCGGCCGGCGGCGGTCCGGCGACCACGGCGAACGGCCCGGGAGCGGGCCGGGCACTGCGGACGGCGGCGCCGTGGCCCGGCCCGCCGGACGGGGTCCGCCGACGGCGGGCGGGGCGCCGCGCTCCGGCCCGGACGCCGCCTCGCCGCCCCCGGGCGCGGACGCCGCCCGCCAGGGCTCAGGCCCGGACGCCGCCCGCCAGGGCTCAGGCCTGGGCGTCGCCCGCCGGGGCGGTGACCCGCAGGGTGCCGTCGGGGCCCGCCACGAGCACCGGGGTGGCCGGGCCGCCCAGGTCCGCGACGGCCGCGCGGTCCGCGTCGGCGGCGTGCTCCGCCTCGGTGACCACGGCGGCGGCCTCCAGCGACCGCGCGCCGCTGGCCACGGCCATCGCCACGGCGGTCTGCAGCGCGCTGAGCTTCAGCGAGTCCAGGGCCACGGTCCCGGCGACGTAGGTGCGGCCGGTCTCGTCGCGTACGGCGGCGCCCTCGGGCACGCCGTTACGGGCCCGCGCCGAACGCGCGAGCGTGATGATCTTGCGGTCTTCGGGGTCCAGCGGTGCGGCTTCGCTCATACGGGCGAGCATATGCGGGGGCCGGGCCCGGCGGTCCCGCGGGGCGGCGGGGTTCCGGCGCCGTCCGCGCCCCGCCGCTGCGGTGCGGCATCGAAGCGGACGGCCGCCACCCGCTCCCGGGTACGGGCGTCCAGCGCCACCAGCGAGGTCACCTCGGCGAGCGCGTCGGGCAGCTCCGCCGAAGGCCCCCCGGTGGGACGGTCCAGGGTGCGCAGCAGCCGGTCCAGGCCGCGGCAGTGGCGGGCGAAGACGCGGCGGCGCACCCAGCGGGCGCGGGCCCGCTGCCCGGAGAGCGCGGTGGCGGCGCCGACGTCCAGCAGGACCAGATGCAGCGTCCGGCCGTGGCGCGCGGCCCCGCGCGCCAGCAACCGCCGCAGCCAGGCCCGGCTCCCGCAGTCGTGAACCAGCACCGGCCCCGGCCCGCGCAGCGCGGCCACCACCTCCCGCAGCAGCCGCCAGCGCGCCCACGGCCGGTAGACCGGGTACGGCAGCCAGTGCGGCATCACCGCCTCGCAGGCGAGATGCACGGCGCGCGGATCGATCACCCGCGCCGCGGACGCCCCACCGGCCTCGTCCCTCCGGTCCGACCAACGCCCCAGCAGGGTGCTCTTACCGCTGCCCGGCAGCCCCGCAACCACGACGACGGCATCACGCGGATACCGAAGGACACCGGGCACGACATCCACGGCCCGCAGATCCAGCAGCCCACAAGGCCGGGCTTCATCAAGAACGGGCATGTCATCGGCCCCACCGCCGGATGCCTCACGGGATGCATTGCCGGACACTCCGCCGAACGCCTCACCGGCCGCGGCGCGGAACAGCTCCCCGGGCGACTCCCCAGACGCCCCCTCGGGCACTGCCCCGTTCCGCTCCCCCGCCCCCGAGGCATCCCCCTCATCCATTGGTGTCCGTACGGCGGGTACCGGGCGGGCCGGCCCCCCGCCCGTCCGCTGTTCGCCCATCCCGCTGGTGATGTCGGATCCCCCTTGCCGCACGCTGCTTCCGGCCCAGCTTCGCACGGCCGCGGGAAGGGCCGGGAGGGGCAGGCCGGAGGCCGGGCTCGCCACCAGGCGAGCACCAGCAGGCGGGCAGGGGGCCTGCCGACAGCCCCCGCCCCGAGCCAAGCCCCGGACGAACACCAGCCACAGCCGACCGCAACCCCTGCGACACGCAGAGGTGGTGGGTTCGGGGGTGGTGTTACGGACGTAAAGCGGAGCAGTCCGTAACACCACCCCCGACCGAAAAGCACCACTCAGAACAACAGGAAAACAAAAGCGTTTCAGGTATTGCGTGGTTTTGTGGTAAT